>NZ_NPMN01000094.1 GCF_002266425.1 Tissierella sp. P1 | reverse complement strand
TTCGTAGTTTAAGATTTTCATCTTCAAGTTGTTTAAGATACTCCGTTTCTACATTTATTTTTCTACTCTTATCAAGATTAGTATCTTTTGGTTTATCCACTTTTGGTCGCCGCCCCTTCTGTTTAGGTTTCAAGGCATCAGGTCCAGCAATACGATAATCATTAACCCATTTGCTTATTAATGGTGGATTATTAATTCCAACCGAAAGCGCTAAATCCTGATAAGAAACCTCTGTAGTTAGATACAACTCTACCACATGAAGCTTAAATTCGAAAGAGTAAGTTTGATTTTTTCGTTTTCTCATTAAACCATCAGAGCCAAATTCATTGTATGCAGAAACCCATTTTTGTAAGTCCCTCGTAGAAGAGATATTATATTTTTCAGATAGAAAAGCGAATCCGCCCTTTCCAGCTAAATATTCTTGTACAACTTTCATCTTAAATTCATAACTATATTTTGCCATTTAAAAACCGACCTCCCATCAGTTAGATTCTTAGGTCTAACTTTTGGGGGTCGGTTCA
>NZ_NPMN01000093.1 GCF_002266425.1 Tissierella sp. P1 | reverse complement strand
GGAGCTGGCGAGAGGAATTGAACCCCCAACCTACTGATTACAAGTCAGTTGCTCTGCCGATTGAGCTACGCCAGCTTAATTGGCGACCTGGAAGGGACTCGAACCCTCGACCTCCAGCGTGACAGGCTGGCATTCTAACCATCTGAACTACCAGGCCAATTAATTTTTCGCAGTCTCACAACTCAAATCTATTTACTCGCTATGCTCGTATAGATTTGGTGTTCGTTGCGTTTGACCTACTAGAACTCACTATCGTTCGTTAAGTTAGGTCATAAATGGTGGGCACAACAGGGCTCGAACCTGTGACCCCCTGCTTGTAAGGCAGGTGCTCTCCCAACTGAGCTATGCGCCCATATATGTTTTTTCGCAGTCTCGCTACACAAATTCATTTATTCCCTATCGGTCATATAAATTTGGTGCTCGTTGCGTTTGACCTACCTACAATTCGATATTGCTCATTGGGTTAGGTCATAAATGGTGACCCCACCGGGATTCGAACCCGGGTTACCGCCGTGAAAGGGCGATGTCTTAACCGCTTGACCATGGGGCCTTA
>NZ_NPMN01000092.1 GCF_002266425.1 Tissierella sp. P1 | reverse complement strand
CTTGATCGTGCCGAAAAGCTCCGCATCGGTCTTGCCGGCAGAAATCAACGCCAACGCTCCGTCCAACTCCGGACCCAAATCACCCTTCGTCAGATCAGCACTATGCCCGTTAATGTAGTCGACTGCCTTACCCGCCTAGGCAGCGTAATCGGCGGGCTTCGGCCCACCCGCTGCTAGAGCCGGGACAGGCACCCCCACCGCGCCAGTCACCACCGCAGCCACCACCAGCGAGCCCAACACTCGCCTACGTTTCGTTGTTGCTGCTTCTATCATCTTGTCCCTCCACGGAAACGTCCCGAGGGGACTCCACAGACAACACAGACGTTCACGCGTCGATGCCGACCCCGTAACCCGCGACGGAACCCCACACCACCCCTACGTGATCTGGTACCCCGACTCCCACACAAATGGTGGTCACGGTTGCGCGACAGTGCCGGACTCCCACCAGCTTCTCCACACCACCTAGGCATCAACCCACCCATTAGGCCGACAGCGAACATAGTACCTCCCACCAAGGTCACCCCCACATCGACCGGGCAGCAGCACTCAGAACCG
>NZ_NPMN01000091.1 GCF_002266425.1 Tissierella sp. P1 | reverse complement strand
TGTTATTAAAAATCCTAATATTCAGGTTGGAGATTATACTTATTATGATGATATAAATGGAGCAGAAAAGTTCGAAGAACATGTTACTCATCATTATGAATTTATAGGTGATAAACTTATTATAGGAAAGTTTTGTGCAATAGCAAAGGGAATAGAATTTGTCATGAATGGTGCAAACCATAGAATGAAATCCGTAACCACATATCCTTTTAATATTATGGGTAATGGATGGGAAAAAACCACACCTACTCTTGAAGAGTTACCTCTAAAAGGTGATACTGTGGTTGGTAATGATGTTTGGATTGGACAAAATGTTACAGTAATGCCTGGTGTGCATATTGGAGATGGTTCAATCATTGCTGCTAATTCTGTGGTAACAAAAAATGTTCCTCCATATCATATTGCTGGAGGTAATCCATGCAAAATTGTAAAAAAGAGATTTGATGATGAGTTGATTGATTATCTATTAAAATTAAAATGGTGGGATTGGTCTGAAGAAAAGATTTTTAAAAATCTTGAAGTACTTTGTAGTTCAGATTTAGATAAAATTAAGTCTA
>NZ_NPMN01000090.1 GCF_002266425.1 Tissierella sp. P1 | reverse complement strand
TCAAGCTCGCACTCCTGGCTGCTCTCGACAGGAGCGCATCATGGACCAACCCAGCAATCTGTCCATGACCAATCACATTCGGATGATAATAATTGCTCATGTCTTGACTCGGATATGGTTGGGTTAATCCGTCTTCGTTTCGATGCCCAGCAGTCTCGAGAACGCCGTTTATCCATCTATACATATTCTGTTGATGGCCTGGACTTGTTGATACCCACATCAGTGTTTCGGGTTCATGATTCGTGAAGAGAGCGGTGGTGGGGGTGTAGGTCACTTTGAGGGCATGGGACGTGTTCCATGCCTTGATGGTGGCGGCTTGCCTGGTGCGGAATTCGTCCTCGGCGGCCCGCACCCGAGTCGCCGGCAGATCTCGGAACACATCGCGGTCTGTTTGGATGAGGTAGGGGTATCCGATCAGGATGACCCGTGTGTGAGCCGGATCGGCCAGCCGCTGCTGAATATGCGACAACAGTGTCGTCGTTTTCGTCATCGTGGCACTAATTTTCCCCCGTGCTGCATTTACGGCGTCACCGCAACTAGCCATAGCCCATATCTTGACAAGAAAACACCTCTCGACGACGG
>NZ_NPMN01000089.1 GCF_002266425.1 Tissierella sp. P1 | reverse complement strand
TCTTCCTTTTTCATCATAGAACAGATGCTCTCTGTCTTTGTACTCTTGTTCTACTTGGATTCTATTATTGCGAAGTTCTTCTCTATTTTCAGCATTAATTTCTGGAATAGCTGCAATCAGCCTTTTAGTATAAATATGCTGTGGATTATTGTATATATCATCCCTTGTCCCTGCTTCCACAAATCTTCCTCTATACATGATGTATATGTAATCACACATATGTTTTACTACACCTAAGTCATGAGATATAAAAAGATAACTTAAACCAAAATCTTTTTGTATCTCTTTTAAGAAGTTTAGGACCTGTGCTTGACTGATAAGTCAAGAGCGGAAACGGGTTCATCTGCAACAATTAATCTTGGATTTAAAGATACAGATCTTGCTACACCTATTCTTTGTCTCTGTCCTCCAGAGAATTCATGCGGATACCTATATAAGGCGTCAGCAGGCATTCCAACTATATTTAATAGCTCTAAAACCTTTTCTAGTTCTTCTTCTTTTGTCAATTTTTCATAGTTTCGAATTGGCTCAGCGATAATATCTCTAATCCTCTTTTTAGGATCTAAACTAGATAAAACATCTTGAAATATCATTTGAACATCTTTGTTATATTCTACTTTTTTTCTTAGCCTTTTTGTATTGACTGGTTGTCCATC
>NZ_NPMN01000088.1 GCF_002266425.1 Tissierella sp. P1 | reverse complement strand
CTTGCCTTTTTCATCATAGAATAAACTTTCTTTTTCACGATATTCATTCTCAACATTAATTCTATTCTTATAGTTTTCTTCTCTATTTTCAGCATTAATTTCTGGAATAGCTGCAATCAGCCTTTTAGTATAAATATGCTGTGGATTATTATATATGTCATCCCTTGTCCCTGCTTCCACAAATCTTCCTCTATGCATGATGTATATGTAATCACACATATGTTTTACTACACCTAAGTCATGAGATATAAAAAGATAACTTAAGTTAAATTTTTTTTGTATCTCTTTTAAGAAGTTTAGGACCTGTGCTTGAACTGATAAGTCAAGAGCAGAAACGGGTTCATCTGCAACAATAAGTTTTGGATTTAAAGATACAGATCTTGCTACACCTATTCTTTGTCTTTGTCCTCCAGAGAATTCATGCGGATACCTATATAAGGCGTCAGCAGGCATTCCAACTATATTTAATAGCTCTAAAACTTTTTCTAGTTCTTCTTCTTTTGTTAATTTTTCATGATTTCGAATTGGCTCAGCGATAATATCTCTAATCCTCTTTTTAGGATCTAAACTAGATAAAACATCTTGAAATATCATTTGAACTTCTTTATGATATCCCATTTTTTTCTTGAGCCTTTTTGTATGTACTCGCTGTCCATT
>NZ_NPMN01000087.1 GCF_002266425.1 Tissierella sp. P1 | reverse complement strand
TGGTGAAGTCTAGGTCGTTGCCTCCGGCGGTCATGAGGACCACCTTTGTGTGGGGATCCATTCCGTCGGCCTGACTGACAATAGTGTGGTCCCCGGTAGTGATTTGGGCGCCACTCCAGGCCCGCACATCAGTCTGAAACGTGGTATCGTCCCCGAACTCCCGATTCAACCGGCGCGTGAGCACCGAACCATAATTCTTAGGACTGCGATACGAATGGTCCGTTGGATATTCATCATCTTTTAGCGTTCCGTTGCCTGCCGAGTAGGAGTCTCCCAGCACAGTCATCTTCACTAACCGGCGAGGCGGCACCCACCCATCAACCGTGACCGCCCGAGCCGGATTAGCACCAATGCTGTCGAATGATTGTAGGCCCCGCAACACCGGAACCGCCTGCGCGGTCGCCAAGGCCCTCCACGAAGGACCCCAGTCGTTCGCGAACGAGCCGTCAACCTTCTGCTGACTGGCAAGCCACGCTTGGCCCTTGACAGCCTGGTCTTTGTGGTTCGCGTCACCGGCCCGATACAAACCCGGTGCCACCCGCGTCGTCGCACGCACCCTCGGACCTGCGCCTTTGGAGCCCCACGCATCTCCCTGATGATCGGCATCCAGACGTTTGACAAGCGCCGCCTTGACAGCCGTAATCCCCTTCTGATCGTATGCTGTAGACACCACATGCGACAGGGCGGCGAGCATAAGACCATCAGTACTCGGCTGATTCCGCTTGGGAGGTGTCAAGGCATAGTCGGTGATCGACTTGAATAG
>NZ_NPMN01000086.1 GCF_002266425.1 Tissierella sp. P1 | reverse complement strand
AGGTTTCCCAAAATCAACATATATGTATTGGCAAAAGCGTTTTGAAAGGGAGAATCCAGATCAGGAGATAGAACAGAAAATTTTAGATATCCGTAAGGAACATAAGGATTTTGGCTATCGCCGGATTCATGGCGATTTAAGAAAGCAAGGACTGCTCATCAACAAGAAGAAGGTTCAGCGTATTGTGCAAAAGCTTAATCTTCAGGTGACTGCTTTCACTCGCAAAAGTCGTAAGTACAGCTCATACAAAGGGAATGTTGGTAAGATTTCACCTAACAGAATTAATAGACGTTTTGATACAAATATTCCTCACCAGAAGATTACAACTGATACGTCGGAATTCAAATATTATGAGGTGGATCAAAAAGGGAGAATGCTTATCAAAAAACTCTACCTGGATCCATTTATGGATTTATGTAATAGAGAAATCCTAAGTCATAGCATTTCTCCAAGACCATCAGGCCAAAATGTAATGCAAGCCTTAAATGAGGCAATAGAGATTACCTCAGATTGTAAATACAGGAGAACATTCCATTCTGATAGAGGTTGGGCATATCAGATGAAAGCATATATTCGTGTACTTGAATCAAACAAAATATTTCAGAGTATGTCGCGTAAAGGAAACTGCATTGATAATTCTCCTATGGAAAACTTCTTTGGAATTATGAAACAGGAAATGTATTATGGTATGGTTTACTACAGTTATGAAGAACTTAAAAATTCGATAGAAAAATATATTAAGTATTACAACGAGAAAAGGATTAAAGAGAAGCTTGGATGGATGAGTCCTGTAGAATACAGACTTAGCCTTTCGGCTGCATAAAAAATAGCGTAGCAGTTCACAAAACTACTACGCTACAAAGTCTAACTTATTGGGGTCA
>NZ_NPMN01000085.1 GCF_002266425.1 Tissierella sp. P1 | reverse complement strand
TCAAGCCTTGTAGCCCTAAATAATGATTTAAGTTATTTAATAAATACTCTAATTTAACTGGTCCTACTAGTTCTGATCCTGTTACTGCTACACCATATTTTTGTGCTTCTAATTTTACTAGTTCAAATGTTCTATATAATGGTGTTTGAGCACAGTCAAACATATTCATGGATACTACTACTCCGTCTCTTTCCGGGAATTTGATTCCTACGGCTCTAACTGTTGAATATCCGCCACTTGGTCCTCTTACTGCCTTTGCTATTTGTTTGGCTATATTTACATCTTCTGTTCCCAAGAAAACGTTATATGCTGTTAGTCCTTCCATATCTGCTGATACTATGGTTGCTCCATATTGTGGACTTAATTTACCATCTACTGATAAATCTGGACGTCTTGCTTCGTGGTCTGGATGGTTTTCATCATCTAATAATGCTTTCAGTCCTTCATATTGTCCTTTTCTAATAAGGAAATACTCTTTTTATCTTCTGTTCTAGCATTTGCTCCTGCAAAGTATATAGGAACTTGATATTTATCAAATAATTCTTTTCCTATTTCTTCTGCTAATTCTTTAGTTTCTTCTAAGGTAATATTCATAAATGGGAATAGAGGTATTGTATCTTGACCACCTATTCTTGGATGAGAGCCCTTTTGTTCTCTCATATCAATAAGCTCATAGGACTTTCCAGCCATTTCAATTAATGCTTCTTTTAATGGTTTTGGTTCACCTAATATAGTCACTACTGTTCTATTGAAATCATGTTCTGGTTCTACACTTACTAATGTAACTCCTTCACGATTCTTCAATACTCCAGTAATGGCTTCGATTACATCTTCTCTTCTACCATCACTAAAGTTTGGTACTGCTAAGATATACTTTGTACCTTCCA
>NZ_NPMN01000084.1 GCF_002266425.1 Tissierella sp. P1 | reverse complement strand
TTTTATCTTAGCATTATCTAACGGCTCATCTACTGTTAAAACTGGTGCTAATTTATCTTTTATTACCACTACTGATGCTGATGGTTCTGTTTCTATTCCATTCAACTCAGCTGTTACCTTAATTGTATTTCTTTCTTCTGGTATAGGTACTTCTACTGCAAATACTCTATTCTCAGAATCTATTGAGGTTGCCTTTACATCGTTTACATATACATTTACCTTACCATCTGCTGTAACCTTTCCTTCTACTCTTATTGTATCTTGATTTGTATAGCTTTCTGGAGCTAAATTAGTTATTGCCGGAACATCCATTGCATATTCCATTCTTGCTCTAATCATCAATCCGCCTTCAATATCTTCAGAGCTTATTAGTTTAAATTCTCCGTCAACATTCATATATGATCTATCTGCATATGGTGAATTTTGGTCTATACCTGTTCCTGGACACTGAGTACCTACTTTGTCTTGGATTGTTGAGATATAGAAGTCTTTATCTGTTGAGAATCCAAAGCTTGATAGGTCTATATAGTTCCATGCCCCTCTAACTACATCTTGGAATATTGGTTCTCCAACTTTATATGGTTTTCCATTTGCATCTATTCCATATATTGTAAATCCTATTCTATTTCCTCCCGGACTTGGCCATGAAGTATCCCAGAAGTAAATATTTGTACCTTTTACTTTACCAAATTGATCTGGTGTAAATCTTACTGCCAATCCATTAGGTGCTGCATTTAGTACTAATGCATTTTCAGCTGTTCCATCATCATAGATTATATTGTCTTCATAACCTACAAATCTCTTTAATCCTATATTTACATCTACTGTTTCATTTCCAGCTACATCTACTGTAGTTTCTCCTGGCTCAAATCCATCTGCTACTACCTTAAGTGTATATGTTCCCTCTAGAACATTAGGAATTACGAAATATCCCTCTGCATCAGCTGTAACTGGTGCTACTCTTGGATCTTCTACTACTCTTACTACAGCATAAGCTGCCGGAGTTTCATAATATCTGTCAAATACTCTGCCTGTAATAGTTCCTTGTGGTTTAGGTTCTAATATGAAGTTTGATTTTGCAGTTTGGT
>NZ_NPMN01000083.1 GCF_002266425.1 Tissierella sp. P1 | reverse complement strand
TAGTATAATGGATATTTATCACATAATTTAGCTACTCTAACTCTTATTTCATCTCTATCATTATTCTCATCTAAAGCCAATGTAATTATTTCCGCTATTTCCATCATATCTTCTTCTTTCATTCCACGTGTTGTCATAGCTGGCGTACCAATCCTTATTCCACTAGTTATGAATGGTGATTCTGGATCATTAGGAATAGTATTTTTGTTAGTTGCTATACCAATATCATCTAGAAGAGCTTCTGCTTTTTTTCCTGTTAATCCCTTAGTCCTAACATCTATTAATATTAAGTGATTATCTGTACCTCCTGAAACAAGTCTAAAACCATTTTTTAATAATCCTTCAGCTAAAGCTTTTGCATTATTAATTGTTTGCTGTTGATAAGCTTTAAAATCATCCTGTAAAGCTTCTCCAAATGCAACTGCCTTAGCAGCAATTATATGCATCAATGGTCCACCTTGAATTCCAGGAAAAATTGCTTTATCTATTGCCTTTGCATACTCTTCTTTACAAAGTATTGCTCCGCCACGTGGTCCTCTAAGTGTTTTATGAGTTGTAGTAGTTACAAAGTCAGCATAAGGAACTGGATTAGGATGAAGTCCTGCTGCAACTAAACCTGCTATATGAGCCATATCTACCATTAAATATGCTCCTATTTCATCTGCAATCTCTCTGAACTTAGCAAAATCAATTTGTCTTGGATATGCACTAGCACCAGCTACTATCATTCTTGGCTTTTCTCTCAAAGCAATTTCTCTAACTTCATCATAATCTATTGTCTCTGTTTCTTTATTTACTCCATAAGCTATAAAATTGAAGTAGGTACCTGAGATATTAACTGGACTACCATGAGTTAAGTGACCACCTTGTGATAAATTCATACCTAATACCTTATCACCAGGTTTTAATACTGCAAAATAAACTCCTAAATTAGCATTAGAACCGGAGTGTGGTTGTACATTGGCATGGTCAGCTCCAAATATTTGTTTCATCCTGTCACGAGCCAAGTTTTCAACCTTATCCACTACTTCGCATCCACCATAATATCTTTTAGCTGGATATCCTTCTGCATATTTATTAGTTAAATAACTGCCTGCTGCTTCCATTACCTGCGGGGTTACAAAGTTTTCTGAAGCTATAAGTTCAATATGCTTTTTTTGCCTGTTTAATTCCATTTCAATAATATTCATTACTTCAGGATCATGCTTAGTT
>NZ_NPMN01000082.1 GCF_002266425.1 Tissierella sp. P1 | reverse complement strand
TTATTCAAGAACTTTAGTTACAACTCCAGATCCTACTGTTCTTCCACCTTCACGAATTGAGAATCTTAGTCCTTCTTCTATAGCTATTGGTGTTATTAATTCTATAGTAAACTTTGAGTTGTCTCCTGGCATTACCATCTCTACGCCTTCTTCTAATTTGATATCTCCTGTTACGTCTGTTGTTCTAAAGTAGAATTGTGGTCTATATCCATTAAAGAATGGTGTATGTCTTCCACCCTCTTCTTTAGATAGTACGTATACTTCTGATTCAAATTTTATATGTGGATTTATTGATTTTGGTTTTGCTAGTACTTGACCTCTTTCGATTTCGTTTCTTTGAACTCCTCTTAGAAGTGCTCCTATATTATCTCCTGCTTGTGCTTCGTCTAGTAGTTTTCTAAACATTTCTACTCCTGTTACTACTACTGTTCTTGCTTCTTCTGCTAATCCAACGATTTCTACGTTGTCTCCTGTTTTTACTACTCCTCTTTCTACTCTTCCTGTTGCTACTGTTCCTCTTCCTGTTATTGAGAATACGTCTTCTACTGGCATTAAGAATGGTTTGTCTGTATCTCTTTCTGGTTGTGGAACGTATGCATCTACTTCTTCCATTAGTTTAACTATTTTGTCTCCCCATGGTCCGTCTGGTTCTTCTATTGCTTTTAATGCTGAACCTACTACGATTGGTGTACCATCTCCATCGAAGTCATATTCGGATAGTAATTCTCTTACTTCCATCTCTACTAACTCGATTAGTTCTTCATCATCTACCATGTCTTGTTTGTTTAAGAATACTACTATCTTTGGTACTCCTACGTTTCTTGATAATAGTATATGCTCTCTTGTTTGCGGCATTGGACCATCTGCTGCTGATACTACTAAAATTGCTCCGTCCATTTGTGCTGCTCCTGTAATCATGTTCTTTACATAGTCAGCATGGCCTGGGCAGTCTACGTGTGCATAGTGACGATTTGGTGTTTCATATTCTACGTGAGATGTGGAAATTGTTATTCCTCTTTCTCTTTCTTCTGGTGCTTTATCTATGTTGTCATAGCTTATTGCTTCTCCTGAGCCAAATCTTTTGTTTAATACCATTGTAATAGCTGCTGTTAATGTTGTTTTACCATGGTCTACGTGTCCTATTGTCCCTATGTTTACGTGGGGTTTAGTTCTTTCAAATTTTGCTTTTGCCATTTCAATATTCCTCCTTAATTATA
>NZ_NPMN01000081.1 GCF_002266425.1 Tissierella sp. P1 | reverse complement strand
TGATCTGAACCCTTTAATCCGGACTTTTGGATAATATTAATTATGCGGCTTGTTGCCTATACTCAATAGGTGACAGGCCGTTTAATTTTTCTTTTATTCTTTTGTTATTATACCAGTTAATATATTCTGTAATCTTTTTCTCCAATTGCTTAATTGATGTAAATATTTCTCCATAGTACATTTCTTGTTTCAATAACCCAAAGAAGTTTTCCATTGGAGAGTTATCTATACAATTTCCTCTTCTAGACATACTTTGTTCAATGTTTCTATTTCTTAATCTTTTCACCCACTGAACATGCTGATAATGGAAGCCTTGGTCAGAGTGAATTATTAAATGATGTTTCTTAGGAAGCTTTTTAAGAGCACCATCTAAGGCATCTGTGGTAAATTTTACAGTAGGAGCTGTAGATAGATTAAAAGAAATTATTTCACTATTAAAAAGATCCATAATAGGTGATAGATAGAGTTTTTTATTGCTTCCTTGGATTTTAAATTCAGTTACATCTGTAACCCACACTTTATTAGGTGCTGTTACCTGGAACTGCCTATTTAACTTGTTCTCCGCTATTATTCCAACTTCACCTTTAAAAGAACTATAGCTTCTAGATCTTCTGAAAAATTTTATACACTTCAAATCATTTTCTCTCATAATTCTATATACTTTTTTGTGGTTGATTTTAAATCCCTTTTGTTTTAAAGCAATGGTAACTCTTCTGTATCCATAAGTTTCATTAGACTCTTCAAATATATTTTTTATAACATAGGTCAATTCTTTCTCTTCTTTATTAACTGTTTTTAGTTTTTGTACCCATTCATAAAATGAACTCTTAGGTAAGTTAGATATCTTAAGCCAGATTTTCAATTGGATTGAAGGAAACATCTGCCTTAATTCCATTATTACTTTCGTTTTTTCCTTGTTTTTTGCTCTCTTTCGTGGATTAAGGCTTTTAGCTTTTTTTCATATGCCAAGCTCGCTCTCAAAAATTCATTTTCTTCTCTTAATTCAATCAGTTCTTCTTTTTCACTTTTCGTGAGATTTAAAGTATCCTTTTCTTTCTTATTTTTAGACATAGTACTAGGCCTCCCAATCGACTTATTAAGCCCTTCGAAGCCTTCATCTAAATACTTCCTTTGCCAATTAGCAATCGTAGCTTGATTACTAATACCAAAGTGGTTAGCAGCTTCTCTGTAAGAGCAATTATGGTATTGCCTATATTGTAATACACGAACCTTAAATTCTCCAGAGTAAAAGGTCTTTGTAGATTTTCTTTTTAGTCCATCTTCTCCATATTTTTCATAATCATTAACCCAATATCTAATCAAGCCATAATTTATTACATCATATTTCTTGGCTACAGCCTTGTAACCACCAGTTTCTCCCTCCATGTATTCTTTAACTAATTTTAACTTAAACTCAAATGAATATTTAGACATGATAATACCCCCTGAATCCGTGTCCGGATTTAGGGGGTAACATCA
>NZ_NPMN01000080.1 GCF_002266425.1 Tissierella sp. P1 | reverse complement strand
ATTGCAGCAAGAATTGAGCAGATAGCAGTAGAATTAACAAATCAACTTAGTGTAGTTGAAACACCAGGAGAATTAGATTCAGTACAAAAAGTTTATGATATTTTTTCAGAAATGGACTATTATAAAGAAAATCCGGAGCATCTAAGATTTGTAGATGCGGTCAAGGATAAACTTGGCAGAAAATCTGTTTTAGCAATGCTAAAGGGAAAGAAAGGCAATAGTAAAAAAACTGTATTGATGATAGGTCATACAGATACAGTTGGTATCTCTGATTATGGCAGCTTAAAAGAATATGCAAACAAACCATATGAATTAACAGAGAAATTTAAAGAAATAGCATCTACGCTACCAGAGGAAGTTAGACGTGATCTTGAATCAGGAGATTATTTATTTGGTCGAGGACTTTTCGATATGAAAACTGGTGATGCTATTATAATGGCATTGATGGAAGAAATATCAAAGGATATAGAAAACTTTGAAGGTAATTTGATATATGCTGCTGTTTGCGATGAAGAAGGAAACTCAGGCGGTATGTTATCTGTAATACCTGAATTAGTAAAAATACAAGAGCAAGAAGGTTTTGAATATCTAGCACTTTTAGATACAGACTATATGACATCTGAGTTTGAAGGTGATGAAAACAAATATGTATATATAGGAACAGTAGGAAAACTAATGCCGTCATTCTATGTAGTAGGTAAAGAAACACATGTTGGTGAATCATTTAAGGGAATAGATCCAAACCAAATAGCTTCTTCTATTACAAATAGAATCAATCTGAATGCAGATTTTTGTGATGTGGCAGAAGGTGAAGTTTCACTTCCTCCAATTACTTTAAAACAAAGAGATTTAAAACCAGAATATTCAGTTCAAATAGCAAAAACAGCTACTTTGTTCTTCAACTATGCAACACATTGCAGCACACCAGATGAAGTACTAGTAAAAATGAAAGGTGCTGCTATAGAAGCTTTTCAATCAACTATTGATAATTTAAATATACAATATGAAAGATTTTGTAAATTAGCAGGAAGAGAATATAAAAAACTGCCATGGCAAGCAAGAACATTAACTTATGAAGAACTATATACAAAAGTGAAATCAGAGATGGGAAATGAACTTGATGAAAGAATTGCAAAGCTTACAGAAGAAATGTTAAAAGATGAATCCATAGATCAAAGAGATTTTTCATTGAAATTAGTAGAAGAAGTTCACAGTCTATGGTCTGATAGAGAACCAGTTGTTATAGTATACTATACACCACCATACTATCCTCATATTTATGTAGAGGGAAGTGCACCAAAAGAAAAAGCATTACTAGATGCAGTAGCAGATGCTGTAAGTACAACTGAATCAGATTATAAATTAGTTTATAAGAAATTCTTCCCATACATCTCAGATTTAAGTTATGGTGCAGCACCAAAAGATCCAAAAATCATAGCAGCATTGAAAGATAATATGCCTGGATTTGGAACTAAATATGATTTACCATTAGAAGATATGCAAAAA
>NZ_NPMN01000079.1 GCF_002266425.1 Tissierella sp. P1 | reverse complement strand
CCTCAGCTACATCTACTCTAGCTTCCTTAGAATAATACCCATAAGCTTCCGCTACTAGAGTATACTCACCAATTGGAGATCTCATAAAGAATTTACCTGTAACAGGGTCAACTTTAACACTTCTTCCCGTTTCCAATACTGTTACTACAGCATCAGATATTGGGATTCCTGCAAATACCATTGGCATATTTTGAACTTCTATATCTTCTATTGTTTCAAGATTATTTGTTCCTGTTCTATTTAATTTATAATTAGGTGCTGATGGTTCTATATAATCTGCTTTCTTAGAATCTCTTCTTATCAACTCTGTTTCTTGTACTGGTCCTGGTTTTGATGCTGATTCTGTAGTACCTACCATAACAAATACATCATCTATATACCAGCCCGTATATGCAACTGAGCCATCTGAATGGAAAAAGAATCTAATCTTTACTGTATTCCCAGCGTAAGCAGCTAAGGATATCTCTTCATTAGCCCATGCTTGAACTCTTCTACCATATTTTCCACCTTCTGCAGGAGTTATATTGGTCCAAGTAGCTCCATCATCTGTAGAGATTTGTACTTGCCCATAATCATATAAAGTAGTTGTTCCTTCCATATCAACCCAATGATTGAATGTCAATACCGAATTGCTTCCTTCTGGAAGTACTATAACTGGACTAACTATATAGCTGTCACTGCTCATAGGATAGTTGCCCCCTAAGTTCGTTGCCCATAGTTTTGTTCCTGAAGCAGCTCCATCAGGTCCTGATGTTGGCACTCCCCACGCCCATGGGTTAGCAGTTCCCCCAGTAGTAAATCCTCCATCATTATTTTCAAAATCCGTACCAAATATAGTAGTAAATGCTAAAGCTGTAGCAAATACTTCCTCTGTATTTTCACTGATATTACCTGATAAATCTTCTGCATTTATTACATAGTAATACATTGTGTTAGGATTTGTTTCTGAATCTATAAAGCTATTATTATTGATTTCTCCTATCTTAACATATCCTTCACCTGATGTTTCTGAGCGATAAATATTATAATGTGATAAATCAGCATCTGGCGAATGATTCCAGCTTAATTTAATTCCTCTCATATTAGCTTCTGCTGTTAGATTAGTAGGTATTGCTGGTGCATCATTATCTTGAGCCATTAGTCTTACATTGTCTATATACCATCCTGCTCTCTGACCTGATGAATCAGATGTAAATCTAAATGCTACAAATACTGGTTCTTGAGATCCTATATAATTTCCAAGATTCACAAGTGATTCCTTCCAATTCATGGCATTGCCTGTTATGATTCCCCTTGCTTCAGTCCAAGTTTCACCATAATCATTTGTGATTAGAACATATCCTTTATCATAATTATTTTCCATCTCATACCACTCATAGAATCTTAGTGAAGCAGTTTCTAAATTTCCATCTCTTAAATCTATTGGAGGAGTAATCATCCAGCTATCAGCACTATTTGGATAATTTCCATCTAATGTAGTTGCTGCTAATTTTTCTCCTTCAAATGGATTC
>NZ_NPMN01000078.1 GCF_002266425.1 Tissierella sp. P1 | reverse complement strand
CCGCTCTTTCCTTAATTTTTGCTGATTCTGCATTTCCATCTGATGAACTAGATGCAAGCTGGGTCACTCCAGAGTTTACTTCCTGTATTGTAACTGTCAATTCCTCTGTGGCAGCATTTATCTCTTGAATATCATTTACTATATTTAAAGTGTTATTTGATATTGTTTCAAATGTTGAACTAATTTCCTCAATTGTGGCTGAAAGTTCTTCAGAAGAAGCTGATACATCTTGAGATTCTGATGATATTTTTATTATTGTAGATTTTATCTTTTCTTGAGCTAATTTTAAAGCTTTGATAAGTCTACCTAGTTCATCATTAGACTTAGGCTCTTCTATCTCAAATCTTAAGTCCCCATTACCTAGTGCCTCAGCAAAACCTAGGCCCTTTCTTGTTGAAGATGTTATATATCTACACAAGAAAAATGCTAATGAAAAAGCTATTGTAAATCCTATTGTAACTATGATTATCATAAATATTTTCGTGAAATTAGCTATATTGCTATTACTTTGATCTTGGACTTCTGCCAAATTCTGATTATATGCTATTAAAGCATTAATTTCATCGAATACCAAAGTACTATATATCTCTAGATTATCAATTGCTTTTGCTGCAGACATTCCACTGCTGCTTTTAACTACATCTAAAGATTTGTCAAGTTCATCTCTATATTTTTCAGTTTTTTGCTTATAATTATCCCATATCTCTACTTCTTCAGCTAACATTTCTCTAGATTCATATTTATCCATTATTATTTCATTATTATCTCTTAAATCCGTTATATTTTTTAATAAATCTTCTATTGCACTGCTATTTCTTGCTTGTTTTAAATGCTGAAGAACTATTTCTTGATGTAGCATATTAGCTCTAATTTGATGTAATTCATCAATACTTTGTAAATAATCAGTATACATCAAAAATGCATTATTACCTATTGAGTTCACAGCTAGAGTTCCTAATATCCCTATACTAACTAATAATGTGTTAATAATTGTAAAGCCTATAATTAACTTTACCCTTATGGAGCTATTTCTTATCCATTTCATTTTACCCCTCCATTATATTGTTAATTTAATATTTATGTATCATATATATAATACTCATATGAGTTTTGTATTTCAATAGGTCTTTTGTCAATGTTTGGAAAATAGTGTCGATTTAAGTATTTGTTCTGTAATCCTTGTAAAACCTTGAAGTTCAGTAGACAAAAGGAAGTAAATAGTAAACTAGCTAAATAAGAAAGACTAGCGAATTTGCTAGTCTTCTTTAATCTTAAACAAGTGTATCAAAGCATTTAGTTGCTCTGCGGTTGCAGCCTGATGATCCGCAGCAGCTGCTATTTGCTCTAATGCTGTTACTGTTTCTTTCATTCCCATCATTACTTCATCAGAATTAGCAGAAGCACTATTCATACTACCCGCTACATTTTGTATTACTGATGATATCTCTTCAATTGATGCATTTAACTCTTCAGCCATTGCTGCTGTTTCTTGAGATAAGTTATTTACAAATACTGCATCTTTCTCATAATTGACTCCAGTATCTATTAATAAATCATAGTCCTTTCTTACATTCTCACCCACAAAATCTAATATATCTTGAGCATTGATAGATAAATGTGTAAATGCAGACCCTACTTCTCCAACTACCTTTTGAATATCTGCTACATATGCATC
>NZ_NPMN01000077.1 GCF_002266425.1 Tissierella sp. P1 | reverse complement strand
AAATTTATAAACAAAACAGTGTGAGTCCTTATGAACTCCTTAGAAAGGAGGTGATCCAGCCGCACCTTCCGATACGGCTACCTTGTTACGACTTCACCCCAGTCATTGACCCTACCTTCGACAGCTGCCTCCTTGCGGTTAGCTCACTGGCTTCGGGTATTGCCAACTCCCATGGTGTGACGGGCGGTGTGTACAAGACCCGGGAACGCATTCACCGCGACATTCTGATTCGCGATTACTAGCAACTCCGACTTCATGCAGGCGAGTTGCAGCCTGCAATCCGAACTGGGATCGGCTTTAAGAGATTGGCAACTTATCGCTAAGTAGCTACTCGTTGTACCGACCATTGTAGCACGTGTGTAGCCCAGGACATAAAGGGCATGATGATTTGACGTCATCCCCACCTTCCTCCGATTTATCATCGGCAGTCCCTCTAGAGTGCTCAGCCGAACTGTTAGCAACTAAAGGCAAGGGTTGCGCTCGTTGCGGGACTTAACCCAACATCTCACGACACGAGCTGACGACAACCATGCACCACCTGTCACCTCAGTCCCCGAAGGGAAAGGATTATCTCTAATCCGGTCCGAGGGATGTCAAGCCCTGGTAAGGTTCTTCGCGTTGCTTCGAATTAAACCACATGCTCCGCTGCTTGTGCGGGTCCCCGTCAATTCCTTTGAGTTTCATACTTGCGTACGTACTCCCCAGGCGGAGTGCTTAATGCGTTAGCTGCGGCACCGAGGTTTGACCCCCAACACCTAGCACTCATCGTTTACGGCGTGGACTACCAGGGTATCTAATCCTGTTCGCTCCCCACGCTTTCGTGCATCAGCGTCAGTATAAGTCCAGAAAGTCGCCTTCGCCACTGGTATTCCTCCTAATATCTACGCATTTCACCGCTACACTAGGAATTCCACTTTCCTCTCCTTAACTCAAGCCTTCCAGTTTCAAATGCTTACCACGGTTGAGCCGTGACCTTTCACATCTGACTTAAAAGGCCGCCTACGCACCCTTTACGCCCAATAAATCCGGACAACGCTTGCCCCCTACGTATTACCGCGGCTGCTGGCACGTAGTTAGCCGGGGCTTCCTCCTAGGGTACCGTCATTATCGTCCCCTAGGACAGAACTTTACGACCCGAAGGCCTTCATCGTTCACGCGGCGTCGCTGCATCAGAGTTTCCTCCATTGTGCAATATTCCCCACTGCTGCCTCCCGTAGGAGTCTGGACCGTGTCTCAGTTCCAGTGTGGCCGTTCACCCTCTCAGGCCGGCTACCCATCGCGGTCTTGGTGAGCCGTTACCTCACCAACTAACTAATGGGACGCGAGACCATCTTTCACCGCTTTACGCTTTGACTAATTCTTCATGCGAAGAATTAGTATCATAAGGTATTAATCCCAGTTTCCCGAGGCTATCCCTTTGTGAAAGGCAGGTTTCTCACGCGTTACTCACCCGTCCGCCGCTAAGATAATCAAAGCTTCAATCCGAAGAAATCTGCTTTGAAAACTTCGCTCGACTTGCATGTGTTAGGCACGCCGCCAGCGTTCGTCCTGAGCCAGGATCAAACTCTCATAAAAAAGTCTGATTAGCTCAAAATTTAGCTAGCTTTAAAAAGCTAATTTGTTACTTGTGTGTTTTATAATTCAAAGTTACTCACACTGTTTAGTTGTCTAGGTTCTTGCACCCCTTACGAGGTGACTTACTTATT
>NZ_NPMN01000076.1 GCF_002266425.1 Tissierella sp. P1 | reverse complement strand
TCGTCTCTCCTATAATTAGTTTTGTACCTATAGGAAGCTCATAAAGTATTATTCCCTCAGTAGTTATATTTTCTGCAAATACTCCTGGTACTAATCCTTCTATACCTTGATTTTCCATTTTATCAAAACTTTCTATACCTAATAAACTTACTTGTCTATGCCAATTACCTGAATGTGCATCTTTTTCTAATCCAAAGTTTTCTATAAATAAACCTTCTTTTATCGGTTCTTTTATTACTCCTTTTTTATCTGATATATTTATAGATAATACTTTTCCTCTAATATCTTTATACATGTAATCACCTGTCTTTCCACCTGTCTTTTTTATAAGTCGTATATCTTCAATTACCATGTCCTTATCAACTGCCTTTACACATATCATATATGGTTAAACATGCAATAGATACTGCTGTTAGTGCTTCCATTTCTACTCCTGTTTTTCCTATGGTTTTCACTTCTGATTCTACCTCTATTGCATTGTCCATTATATTAAATCTAATATCTGCTCCTGTTAAAAATATATTATGGCACATTGGAATTATATCACTTGTTTTTTTGGCTCCCATTATTCCACCTATTTGAGCTACAGATAGAACATCACCTTTTTTTATTAATCCTTCTCTAATTTTTTCTATGGTTTCTCTATTCATTCTGATTTTTCCTCTTGCTATGGCTTTTCTTCTGGTGTCTTCCTTTTCACCAACTTCTACCATATGAGCTCTGCCATGTTCATTAAAGTGTGTAAATTCCATCTTTATCCCCCTATTTGATTCATATTTCTCTTTATATATTCACCATCTTCTAAATGGTGTGATTCTTCTTTTTTATATATAGAATTAAGTATTAGTTTTTTGATATCTTGTCCACTTCTTAAAGCTTCTTTTATATCTATTTCATTATTTGAATGTAGACATAATTTCAACTGTCCTCTAGATGTTAATCTAACTCTATTACAATTGGCACAAAACTTACAGGATATTGGATTTATTATACCTACCTTGCCTTTTCCATTAGGTAATCTGTAATATACTGCTGGAGATGATATATCTTCTCTTGGTATAGATGTAAGTTCTTTAACCTTCTCTAATATAATATCGTTTGAAATAAATTTTTCTTTAGCCCAACTAGCTGCTTCACCTATTGGCATTAACTCAATAAACCTTAAATCTATTTCATCCTTTTCCGTTAACTTAACTAATGATTCTATTTCATCATCATTAAAACCACCTATAAGGACAGTATTTATCTTTATTGGTGTTAATCCTACACTCCTTGCTTCTTCTATTCCCTCAAGTACACATTTAAGTTTACCGCCTCTAGTAATTAAATTATATTTATCTTCATCTAATGTATCTAGACTTATATTCACTCTATTTAGTCCTGCTTTCTTTAACTCTTTGGCATATTCTTTTAAAAGTATACCATTTGTAGTCATTGCCAAATCCTTGACTCCTTCTAACTTTGATACCTTAGATATTAGATCAACTATACCTTTTCTCGTAAGGGGTTCTCCCCCTGTAAATCTTATTTTATTAATACCTAAATCTACAAAGGCCTTTGTTATTTCATATATTTCTTCTAATGTTAGCATTTCTTCATGAGAAAACTTAGAAATTCCCTTCTCTGGCATACAGTATCTACATCTTAGATTACATCTATCTGTTAGGGAAATTCTGAGATAATTTATTTCTCTTCCAAAAGAATCTTTCATAATAATCACCTTTTCTTTAG
>NZ_NPMN01000075.1 GCF_002266425.1 Tissierella sp. P1 | reverse complement strand
CTTCAACTACATTTACTCTGGCTTCCTTAGAATAATACCCATAAGCTTCTGCTACTAGAGTATACTCACCAATTGGAGATCTCATAAAGAATTTACCTGTAACAGGGTCAACTTTAACACTTCTTCCCGTTTCCAATACTGTTACTACAGCATCAGATATTGGGATTCCTGCAAATACCATTGGCATATTTTGAACTTCTATATCTTCTATTGTTTCAAAGTTATTAGCTCTAAGCATTTCTTTTGCTTTCAAGCTATACTCAGGTGCTGTTGGTTCTACATAATCTACTTTATCAATCTCATCTTTTTCAACTTCTAATTCCCCTAATCTCATCATACCAGCATCCACATTGCCCATTGATTTCTTCCTTGCTACCGGCCTAATTAAAGGCTTATCAGCTGTTGCTTCAGCATTATCGTAGTCCATAATGGCTCTAATCATTACAGCTACTTCATAGTCTGCACCTGCATCTGCTAATGGACTTAATTGTCCTCCAATATTCAGATAAGATCTAGTCCAATCTGATGTAGAGTTATCATCTAGACCAGTTCCCGGACTATTATCACCAATTGCATCTTGCATAGTTGATATATAGAAATCGCTGCCTGTTGAGAAATTAAAACCAGAAAGGTCTATTAGATTCCATCCACCTCTAACAAGATTATTCACATACATAGGTGTTCCTACTTGATTACCATTTGAATCATAAATAACAAATCCTAATCTATTTCCTCCAGGTGTCGGCCAATCATTACCCCATAGATAAATATTAGCAGCTTGAACTTTTCCAAATTGTGATGGAGTAAATCTTACTGCCAACCCATTTCCTGCTGCATTTAATACTAATGCATCTTCTGCTGTTCCATCATCATAAATTAATTCTTCACCTTCAATTGGCTCTGGTTCTACATGGTCTATACCCATGACGTATACATCATCTATATACCACCCAGTATATACTCCTGAAGTATCTGAGTGGAAGAAGAATCTTAATTTTATGGTTTCTCCACTATATCCTGTTAGGACTATTTCCTCATTAGCCCATTCTTGAACTCTTCTTCCATATTTCCCACCTGCTGCAGGAGTTATATTGGTCCAAGTAGCTCCATCATCTTTAGAGATTTGTACTTGGCCATAATCCCATAGGGTTGTTGTTCCTTCCATATCAACCCAGTGATTGAATATTAATATACCATCTTTATCTTCTGGTATCACTATGGATGGAGTTTCTATATAGCATCAGTTCTATGATCATAATTTCCTGCAAGGTTAGTAGCCCATAGTTTTTCACCTGAATATGCTGCATTAGGTCCAGATGTTGGCACTCCCCATTCCCATGGTTAGCAGTTCCAGCTGTAACACCTGTTACAAATCCACCATTATCATTTTCAAAATCCGTACCAAAGAGAATCTGTGCTTCCACTGGAACAGCGGATACCTCTTGTGCATAACCACTTATATTACCAGAAAAATCTACTGCATTTAATACATAGTAATATGTTGTTCCAACAGTTCCTTCAGTATCTTGATAATTATTGCTAGTAGTTTCTCCTATCTTAACATATCCTTCACCTGATGTTTCTGAGCGATAAATATTGTAATGTGATAGATCAGCATCTGGCGAATGATTCCAGCTTAATTTAATTCCTGTTAAACCCACTTCTGCAGTTAGATTAGCAGGTATTGCTGGTGCATCATTATCTTGAGCCATTAGTCTTACATTGTCTATATACCATCTGGTGCCTGTGTTGAAGCATTAGATGTAAATCTAAACGCTACAAATACTGGATCTTTAGACCCTATATAACTATCAAGGTTTACAAGTGCCTCTTTCCACTCTTCTCTAATACCTGTGATAACTGGTCTTGACTCAGTCCAAGTTTCACCATAATCATTCGTAATTAGGACATAACCTTTATCATAACTGTTTTGCATATTATACCACTCATAGAATCTTAGTGAGGCAGTTTCTAAATTTGCATCTCTTAAATCTATTGGAGGAGTAATCATCCAGCTATCAGCATTATTTGGATAGTTTCCATCTAATGTAGTTGCTGCTAGTTTTTCTCCTTCAAATGGTTTT
>NZ_NPMN01000074.1 GCF_002266425.1 Tissierella sp. P1 | reverse complement strand
TCCTATACTATTGTATACAAAGATTAAATCATCAGAAGTTACAGGTACTCCATCAGACCAAGTTAAATCCTTGTGAATCCTGTAAGTAGCAGTTTTAGCTTCTCTGTCGAAATCAACATCACACCATCCGCCATTTACTATTTCTTTGTTTGGACCTGATCTCATGAATCCTGATTGTAGAGGCTCTGCTAATTGACTGTCTACAGCATTTGAAGATAAGAATTCATTAAAAATACCTTCAAAAGGTGTATCTGTTACTATAGCAACATTAAGTGTACCGCCTACTGTTGCTCCATCTTTTTTAATAGTCATTGGATGAGGTAGTACAATATCTACACCTACAGCAGGTTCGTCTTGTCCTTGGTCGCCTTTATCTTCTGGCTGTTGAGACACATCTTCATTACTTACTGGTGGCTCTTGGTCTACCTTTTTACCACAGGATGTTAGTACAAGTACTAATACCAGCAGTAGTGGAATAATAACTTTCCAGCTTCTTTTCATTTTAATTTCCCCCTTATTTATCCTAATCTTTGTTTTGCGTCGGACGCCCTTTTAACAGCTTGCCCAACGTAATTTATACACAGCATCATCACTAGTATCAATAATGATGCAGGTAACCATAACCATAGTTTGCCTGTCATAGCACCTGGAGTTCTTGCATATGAAACCAAAGTTCCAAGTGATGGTGTAGCTGGCGGCAAACCAAATCCTAAGAAAGATAATCCAGTTTCAATTCCTATGTTCCCTGCAAATCCTAAAATTAACTCAACGATAATGATTGAACTAATATTTGGAAGAATTCCAGTAAACATAATCTTCAAATCACTTGTACCCATTATCCTAGAAGCATTTATATAATCCCTTCTATTTTCTGATAATGCCTTACTCCTTACTAATCTAGTCATCCCAACCAATAAAATATACTCATAATAAATATGAAATGCCACATAGTATATTTGGGAATTACAACTACGAAGGTAATGACAAGCATAGTTGTAGGCAATATAGAGATAAAATCACATACTCTCATTATAATACTATCTACCTTCCCACCATAGAAACCTACAATCAATCCCATGATCAATCCCGTTACAGAAGTCAGTATGGTAACAGCAAAGCCTATTAAAATGGAGTTTCTTCCACCTATTAACAATTGTCCTGCAATCGATCTTCCTCCAATATCCGCCCCCAAAATAAATTCTTTGCTAGGTGCGTGATATTTATTTCTCAAGTTTATCCTCATAAGCTCTTCTTGATCTATTAGAAAAGAACCTACTATTACAGTGGTGAAAATAATAACTAACATAATAAGACAGAATGTTGCCAGCTTATCAGCTCTAAATTCTCTTTTTATTACCTTCCAAAAGGAGGGCACCTCACTAACGGATTTTAATGTTTCTTCATCTATTTTAGAGGCAACATCTTTCACAACTTTTTTTTCTTTATTCATACCTGCTACCCCCTATTCTATCCTTATTCTTGGATCAACAATTGTCATAATTATATCTGACAATAAACTTCCAAGTAACGTCAATACACCAAATAATAGAACCAAAGCATTCATTACTGAATAATCTCTACTGGTAATTGAGGATATAAATAGTTCCCCCATGCCTGAGTAGCCAAATATAGTTTCGATAAAAATGGAACCGCCTAAGAGTCCAGTAATGGTAAATCCAAAGAATGCAGCTATTGGAAGCAATGAGTTTCTAAATATATGATGACTATAAACCTTGTTTATAGGAACTCCCTTACTTCTTGCAGTTTTTACATAATCTTGAGTTTTAGCATCTATTACTTCGTTTCTAAGATATTGTATCGTTCCTGTAGTCCTTAAGATAGCAGCTGTAATTGCAGGTAAAATCATATGATGGAGTCTACTAAGAACATAAGCAAATGTTCCTTTTTGAATTCCTACTTCTACAGAACCCGTAGTTGGAAACCATCCAAATTTATATCCAAATATTGCTAAAAGTATCAGTGCCAAAATAAATGAAGGTATTGCAAAGCTTACAAAATTATATATAATTACTCCTTTATCAAAACGCGAATTATTGTATCTTCCAGAATATATTCCAAGTGGTATTGCTATAAGGTATGTCAATGTTAAAGTCAATAATGACAGCCATAATGTATTTACTGCTCTTGCCCCAATTAATTTTTCAACAGGCATTTTATAAGTATAGGATTGTCCAAATTCTCCTTTTGTAATAATCTTAGTAACCCAATCCTTATATTGTTCAGGTATAGGTTTATTTAAA
>NZ_NPMN01000073.1 GCF_002266425.1 Tissierella sp. P1 | reverse complement strand
CCCTATACTATTGTATACAAAGATTAAATCATCAGAAGTTACAGGTACTCCATCAGACCAAGTTAAATCCTTGTGAATCCTGTAAGTAGCTGTTTTAGCTTCTCTGTCGAAATCAACATCACACCATCCGCCATTTGCTATTTCTTTATTTGGACCTGATCTCATGAATCCTGATTGTAGAGGCTCTGCTAATTGACTATCTACAGCATTTGAAGATAAGAATTCATTAAAAATACCTTCAAAAGGTGTATCTGTTACTATAGCAACATTAAGTGTACCGCCTACTGTTGCTCCATCTTTTTTAACAGTCATTGGATGAGGTAGTACAATCTCACCTACTCCTACAGCAGGTTCGTCTTGTTTTTGGTCGGCTTTATCTTCTGGTTGTTGAGATACTTCTTCCTCTTTGCTTATTGGTGGCTCCTGCTCCACCTTTTTACCACAGGATGTTAGTACAAGTACTAATACCAGCAGTAGTGGAATAATAACTTTCCAACTTCTTTTCATTTTAATTTCCCCCTTCTTTATCCTAATCTTTGTTTCGCGTCGGACGCCCTTTTAACAGCTTGCCCAACGTAATTTATACACAGCATCATCACTAGTATCAATAATGATGCAGGTAACCATAACCATAGTTTGCCTGTCATAGCACCTGGAGTTCTTGCATATGAAACCAAAGTTCCAAGTGATGGTGTCGCTGGCGGCAAACCAAATCCTAAGAAAGATAATCCAGTTTCAATTCCTATGTTCCCTGCAAATCCTAAAATCAAGTCAACGATAATGATTGAACTAATATTTGGAAGAATTCCAGTAAACATAATCTTCAAATCACTTGTACCCATTATCCTAGAAGCATTTATATAATCCCTTCTATTTTCCGACAATGCCTTACTCCTTACTAATCTAGTCATCCCAACCCAATAAAATATACTCATAATAAATATGAAATGCCACATAGTATATTTGGGAATTACAACTACGAAGGTAATGATAAGCATAGTTGTAGGCAATATAGAGATAAAATCACATACTCTCATTATCATATTATCTATCTTCCCACCATAGAAACCTACAATCAATCCCATGATCACTCCCGTTACAGAAGTCAGTATGGTAACAGCAAAGCCTATTAAAATGGAGTTTCTCCCACCTATTAACAATTGTCCTGCAATCGGTCTTCCTCCAATATCTGTTCCTAAAATAAATTCTTTGCTAGGTGCCTTATACTTATTTCTCAAATTTATCCTCATAAGCTCTTCTTGATCTATTAGAAAAGAACCTACTATTACAGTGGTGAAAATAATAACTAACATAATAAGACAGAATGTTGCCAGCTTATCAGCCCTAAATTCTCTTTTTATTACCTTCCAAAATGAGGGTACCTCACTAACGGATTTTAATGTTTCTTCATCTATTTTAGAGGCAACATCTTTCACAACTTTTTTTTCTTTATTCATACCTGCTACCCCCTATTCTATCCTTATTCTTGGATCAACAATTGTCATAATTATATCTGACAATAAACTTCCAAGTAACGTCAATACACCAAATAATAGAACTAAAGCATTCATTACTGAATAATCTCTACTGGTAATTGAGGATATAAATAGTTCCCCCATGCCTGAGTAGGAAAATATAGTTTCGATAAAAATGGAACCGCCTAAAAGTCCAGTAATGGTAAATCCAAAGAACGCAGCTATTGGAAGCAATGAGTTTCTAAATATATGATGACTATAAACCTTGTTTATAGGAACTCCCTTACTTCTTGCAGTTTTTACATAGTCTTGAGTTTTAGCATCTATTACTTCGTTTCTAAGATATTGTATCGTTCCTGTAGTCCTTAAGATAGCAGCTGTAATTGCAGGTAAAATCATATGATGGAGTCTACTAAGAACATAAGCAAATGTTCCTTTTTGAATTCCTACTTCTACAGAACCTGTAGTTGGAAACCATCCAAATTTATATCCAAATATTGCTAAAAGTATGAGCGCGAAAATAAACGTAGGTATTGCATAGCTAATAAAGTTATATATAATTACTCCTTTATCAAAACCCGAATCATTGTATCTTCCAGAATATATTCCAAGTGGTATTGCTATAAGGTATGTCAATGTTAAAGTCAATAATGACAGCCATAATGTATTTACTGCTCTTGCCCCAATTAGTTTTTCAACAGGCATTTTATAAGTATAGGATTGCCCAAATTCTCCTTTTGTAATAATCTTAGTAACCCAATCCTTATATTGTTCAGGTATAGGTTTATTTAAG
>NZ_NPMN01000072.1 GCF_002266425.1 Tissierella sp. P1 | reverse complement strand
TCCCCAATTAATAATCTATAGTTTGCAAAGAAATAAAAAATAAATTATTAATTCTAAACCTGCTTATGGACAAATTCACAATAAAAAATATATAAGTAATATTTTTTAGAAGATAGGAGGTGTTAAATAGGGTGAAAAAAAAGCTTATTACTGTATCGTTAATTATTTTAGTTTTATTGGGTTTAAAGCTAACAAGTCGCTTAACTTTTGAAAGTTTTATTAATTCTTTTGGCAACTCAAAACAACATGTCACTAAAGATGTTGAAAAAAACATTGGCTATGAAAAGATAGATAGATTAAAAAATATCACTTATGCCTTTGATAAATTTGAATTATTTTTAAAACCGCAATCGTCTAAATTAGTTGATGATTCCTTTAATCTAAATGAATTAAAGCCTGATATATATGAATTGTTAGATGATACTTTACTTATATATTGTTTTAAAGATGAAAAAAGTTTAAATAAGGGATTAGAACAAATTCAAGAAGTATTTAATAATGATTATTATAAGTATACAATAGAAGATGATATATTAATTATTTATTATCCTAGCGAATATTCGTTGGAAGCTACAAATTCAAATAAAAAAATACAAGAAGTTGTTGAATATATTGAAAATAGTAAATAGAGTTAAAAATCTTTTTAACTCTATTTACTATTTTTATTCAATTATTGTATTTGTTTATTTGAATTTTAATAAAAGTAATTCTCTAAACCTTTAAATATTCCATTTACAAAGTCTAATTTTCCTTCAAAGTGGGAAATGAATTCATCATCATCAGGGTTTGTCATAAATCCTAATTCTAATAATACAGCAGGCATTTCTGTTTCTCTTAATACCTGAAAATTATCTTCTCTTACACCAGTAGATCCCCATGTATTTAGTCCAGTCCATTTAGGGATGCTTTTAGCCATTTCTTCGGCTAGTGGCTTGTCTATTCTTTTATACCAATGAGCTGAAATTCCATTTGCTCTTGAATTATCACTTCCATTATGGTGTAGAGAAATAAAAACATCTGCTCCCCATCTGTTTGCTAATCTAGCACGTTCTCCAAGACAGACAGGAATATCTCTAGTTCTACTTATTTCTACAATTGCACCTTCAGATTCTAATAATCCTTTAAGTTCAAGTCCTATTGTTAATACAGAATCTTTTTCATCTCCAGATAAGTTACCACTTGTCCCAACATTATAAGAGCCATTGCACAATCTTCTCCCTTCAGCACTAGTTCCACCATGTCCTGGGTCGATAAATATTTTTTTTCTTCTTAAACTCATTTTGTTCCCTCCTAAAATTATTTTTAATACAGGCAGCTAAAGAATATAAAATACATAATTTTACTTCTTAACTTTTGAGAATTTTAACTAGCTAAATGTTTCTCATAATATATAAACGAAATAGATTTCATTAAAGTAAACTACGAATTTAAATTATTTTGTTCTTAATTTCTACAATATCGTCTTTTATATCATCAATAACATTTAACTTGTCTGTTAAGACAAATATAATTTCTTGATATTTAATTTCTCTAGACTCTTGAGCGGTATCCCTTTTTTCTTGATTTCTTAAAATATAAAAAATTAAACTTATACTTAACATCGCCCATATTCCTTGAGTAGCAGCAATTTTTAACACTTCTGATTCCATCTTATTTTTTCCCTTTCCAAGTTTTCTTTTATTCTTTTAAAAGCCTGTTTTTTTGTATTGTGAATAGCTTGTTTTGTTACACCTTTATCCTTGGCTACTTCCACTTCTGTTTTTTGATGAATAAAAAATTTGTTCAAGAACCCATTTTTGATTTTTAGTTAATGGTTTAATTAAGTAATAAAAGTTCAATTTACTCTCGATAGATTCAATGTTTGTGGTCAAAGTTTGATAACGAGTGATATTATCTGTTAGCATCTCAGTATTAAAACGTATATTTTTTCGTACAATATCTATATATTTATTTCTTATAACTGTTGAAATGTAGTTTACAAATTGACCATCTGAAATATTATTTGCTATATCCATTTTTTCGAGCCCTTCAATCATTGAAATTATAAGTTCTGAACTAATATCTTCTTTAAAATATTTTCTATTATATTTATTTATGAGTGGCATGAATTCTAATATAATGTCTAGTAATGCATTTTTATCCCCCTGTTTGCATTCAATTAAAAGATTAGTTAATTTCATTTTCTTTTCCCCCCTAACCTTAAAAATAGGAACGGAATTGTTACATCTAAAGTAAACCAAAAACATTCAAAAGCCAAACGCTTTAAAAAACTAATCTTATTAATTCAATCATATGAATTAATGAAATGAGTGAAAAAGAGTTCCTCTCACTTATATATAAGTTATGGCATCTATGGTGTTACGATAGTTGTTGTATAGAAAGAAATAAAAGTTATACTTAGGAATTT
>NZ_NPMN01000071.1 GCF_002266425.1 Tissierella sp. P1 | reverse complement strand
CATCTTCTCCAGGAACCAATACTCTACCCGAAATATATCCTGTTCCTGTAGCTATGGATGATACTGCTTCAAATGCATCTACCATACCATATCCATAACCCATATTTGGTGCTGCTGGATATGTGGAATCAGTTAATGGTCTAGCAGTATTCTGTATAATATCTTCCATATCTTCTATTGATAAAGAGGCATTAGCTGATAAGAGAAGCGCTACTGTTCCCGAAATAGCAGGTGCTGACATGGAAGTTCCTGACCAACCACCTTGATATCCTCCTCCTGGTACTGATGAACGTATACTTGCACCCGGTGCTGATATATTTGGTTTAATTAAGGATTCATCATATGGTGATGGTCCAAGTTTTGAGAAAGATGCTCTTATATCATTTCTATCAGTTGCAGCTACTGCAAAGGATTCTGGATAATTAGCTGGGCATGATATGGAGCCTGGCCAAGGTAGCGGTTCCCCTGCCCTTTGGTTTCCTGCTGAAAATACTGGAAATATTCCTGCTGCTCTCCATGCTCTAACAGCCTCTCTATACCAATCATCTATTCCAGCCCCTCCACCCCATGAGTTATTAACCACGTCTGGAGCATTGTCTGGATTTCCACCTGGCTCTAATATCCATTGTGCTGCTGATAATAATATAGCATCTGTTGTAGAGCCAGCTGTATTAAATACTCTTGCTGATATCCATTTTGCTCCTGGTGCCACGCCTATTTTATTAGATCCATCTGGTTCTTGACCAACCATTGTTCCCATTACGTGAGTTCCATGTTCATCTGAATCTGCTGGTAATGCTGCGTTATATACAGGGTCAAACCAGTTTCCACTAGCACTTGTAGCTCCTGTAGTTGGATCATAACCTCTCCATTTATTCTTAAGTGCTGGATGAGTCCAATCTACTCCTGAATCTATATTTGCTACTACTATCCCTGTGCCATCATATCCTAGAGCCCATACTTCATTAGCTTTTACTCTTTCTATATTCCATTCTAAACTATTATCAGAAGGTTTTATTTCACTATCTAGTTTTACCTCCCCTAATGTATGGATTTTATTTTCATATATTTTTTCTACTTCTGACATATAAGAAAGATTCTCTATTACTTCCTTTGTAGCTTTTACATATACCATATTAACTATATGATAAGGTGTAAATTCTACTACATTTCCATTTTCCAGTTCCTTCTCTAGATAATTCAAGATATTTACTTGAGTTAATTCTGCATTATCCTTTAAAGCCTCTATAACACCTTTCCTAACTTGAAGTTTAGTCTGATATGGTGTCATAGCTGATGATAAAGCTGACTCTGTTGCGTAGGCTACCCTCTCTGCATCTACTTGATCTGCCATATAGACCAATACCTCTGCTAAGTCTTCATTATTTAACCCTTTCATTACTTCAGGTTCTATCTTCATTGAAGCCTCTTTGCGTAAATCTTCTTTTGCTGAACTAAGTTGGTTGTTCTCTGCATAAACAAAGGATGTAAAATATCCCATTACCATAATAAGGCTTATTATTAGGGATAATACTTTTCTTACTTGTTTGTTCTTTGACATTCAACAATTCCCTCCTTTAGTTTTTGGCAAAATTTGAAATAACATCATTTTCAGGATTAGGCCCCTGTAAATAGGGGCCTCCCCTTTATCATCTTATTTCTCGTAGTATGTTACATTTCCTCTTATATCAAAGTATGTTATGAAGTCTGGTAGTTCATCTATAGCTATTATCTCCCCTTCCTCATTGACTATGGTAGTATCATTAAGCTTGATATACACTTCACCCCCGGTATTGTACCATTCGGTTAACTTTCTCTGTGCACTTGCATCATTATCTAAAAAGTCCATATCAAATGCTTCATCACCTATTATCATTGAATTAGATATTAAATCTTTGATATTTCCTATTACTGTTACTCTTCCTTCTGCCATTTCTGTTACCTTAACTCCATATTCACTAATATATACTACTTGAACCTTTAGTCCTGTAGCCACTAATCCCGCTGGTGCTATCCAAGTTCCAGTATATAATCCATCTTCTTCTGTCATTGGTATTCCTATTTCATTGCTATCTAATCCAAATGGCATTAGCAACCTGAAATATCCTTCTCCCACTGTTGGTGCCTCAAAGCTAACAGTAAGAGTATCTCCTTCTCTAAGACTTATGTCTTCATCTGGTAAAATATTAGTAATAGCTGGTGATTCTAACCCTACTAATACAGTTCTTACAACTGTAGTTACATTTCCTGCTCCATCAGTTGCTTTTACAGTAATAGTATTTTCACCTTGGTCTAGCATCAATCTTTCATGGAAACTATTAGATTCATCTACTAATATCTCTTTATCATTTATCTCTAATTTTGCTAAACCAATATTATCGGTTACAGTACCTATTACATGAACTACTTCTACA
>NZ_NPMN01000070.1 GCF_002266425.1 Tissierella sp. P1 | reverse complement strand
ACCATAAGATAGTGGATTTTTTCTAACTTTATCATGTCCTTCCATCTCATCTATTGGAATATCTTTTAGATAATGTGCTGGCTCAGCTTGATAAGTAATACCTGCACCCCATAATATTCCTGGTGTAAACTCATAGAAGCTTACTTCAAGAGTTTTATCATCTATTCTCTTAAGTCCTGAAATAGTATCTGCTTTTCCTTGGTTATAGTCAAGCATACCTACAACGTTGTGATAATTACTGTCAAATCTAGTTCCCTTATAATCTTTGTGTCCTATACTATTATATACAAAGATTAAATCATCAGAAGTTACAGGTACTCCATCAGACCAAGTTAAATCCTTGTGAATCTTGTAAGTAGCAGTTTTAGCTTCTCTATCGAAGTCAACATCACACCATCCACCATCTACTATTTCTTTATTTTGACCTGCTCTCATGAATCCTGATTGTAGAGGCTCTGCTAATTGACTATCTACAGCATTTGAAGATAAGAATGTACAGAAGATACCTTCAAAAGGTGTCTCTGTTACTATAGCAACATTAAGTGTACCGCCTACTGTTGCCCCATCTTTTTTAATAGTCATTGGATGAGGTAGTACAATATCTACACCTACAGCAGCTTCATCTTGTCCTTGGTCGCCTTTATCTTCTGGCTGTTGAGACACATCTTCATTACTTACTGGTGGCTCTTGGTCTACCTTTTTACCACAGGATGTCAGTACAAGTACTAATATCAGCAGTAATGGAATAATAACTTTCCAACTTCTTTTCATTTTAATTTCCCCCTTCTTTATCCTAATCTTTGTTTTGCGTCGGACGCCATTTTAACAGCTTGGCCAACGTAATTTATACACAGCATCATCACTAGTATCAATAATGATGCAGGTAACCATAGTTTGCCTATCATGACACTTGGAGTTCTTGCATATGAAACCAAAGTTCCAAGTGATGGTGTCGCTGGCGACAAACCAAATCCTAAGAAAGATAATCCAGTTTCAATCCCTATGTTCCCTACAAATCCTAAAATTAACTCAACGATAATGATTCAACTAATATTTGGAAGAATTCCAGTAAACATAATCTTCAAACCACTTGTTCCCATTCCTCATGAAACAAAAACGGCCTAAGATTTAAGCATAAAACTTTTAAAAAACCCACGAGAACATATATGAATTACATCAGTTTTCATAGCTGACTTTTTATTTCTATGCAAAAAAGGAGTGCTGCAAACTACTTAAAAGTAATTTTGCAACACCCCCTTTATTTAATTAGAATCTTCTTATTTTGCTTTTTCAGGAGTGTCAGCTAATAAACCAATCTTTTCCCATCCCCAGTCATAATTCATAGGGTCTGCATCCCAGTAGTTAACTCTGTTATTAAGTGCTGTCAATTCAATTCTATAGTGAGTTGGAGCTACTATTACTTGCTCCATAGCATATTTTTGCCAATCATGATATGCTTTTACCATGTACTCATTATCCATTCCATCTGGTCCAAATGCATCATTTGAATTAATAGCATTAATTAGTTTATCGTTTTCATCTGCTGCAAATCTTACATAGTTAAACAGAGAGTGTCTTCCCCATAATCCTGATGGCTCTGGGTTAGATCCTACTTGCCAAGCTCCTGCAAATAGATCTATATCTTCATTATCTTCTTCAACCATATCGTAGAATGCATTCATCTCTATTAATCTGCCATTTTGTAATACTACATCTAATCCAACATCTCTAAAGTTTTGAATATAGAATTGAGCTAACGGCTCAGCTATATCTCCACCTGACATTGAAAGGTAGTTGATTTGTAGCTTGTTACCCTTTGGATCTTCTCTAAGTCCATCTCCATCTACATCTTTATATCCAGCTTCATCTAATATCTGCATTGCTTTTTCTGGGTTATATGGATAACCTTCTTGCTTATCATTCCAGAAACTAGCATGATATGGCGTAATTAATGCATTAGCAGGTATTCTCAAATCGTTATAGAACAATTCTGCTACTTCTTCATTATTCATAGCATAAGCTATTGCTTGTCTTAATCTCACATCAGCTAATTTTGCATTTGGATCTGGCACAACTTTTTTAGTTTCTACATCCCACTTTCCTTGTTTAAATCCTAGATATCCTAAAGATCTACTTACAGCTGATGTTAAAGTGATATTGCTTAAATCCTTATACTCTGGATAACTATTAACATTGATCTTATTAACAATATCAAATGTTCCAGCCTTTAATGCTTCTACAATAGTATCTGAACTTGTTCTCTTTGCTACAATCTTATCTACCTTTGGCTTCTCTCCAAACCAATGTGGATTTGGAACGTATTCTACTGATTCTCCAGGTACTATATTAGATACCATAAATGGGCCATAAGATAGTGGATTTTTTCTAACTCTGTCATGTCCTTCCATTTTATCTAGTGGAATATCTTTTAGATAATGTGCTGGCTCAGCTTGATAAGTAAGACCTGCACCCCATAATATT
>NZ_NPMN01000069.1 GCF_002266425.1 Tissierella sp. P1 | reverse complement strand
AAAGCCTGGCAACTTCCTACTCTCCCAGGTCGTTTCCAACCAAGTACCATCGGCGTTAAGATGCTTAACTTCTGTGTTCGGTATGGGTACAGGTGTGTCCATCTTGCTATCGTCACCAGACGAAAACTACTTCTATACAATTTTCATGTTTTTAGGTCAAGTCCTCGACTTATTAGTATCTCTTAGCTCAAAGTATTACTACTCTTACACCTGAGACCTATCTACCAAGTGGTCTTCTTGGAGTCTTACCTTTAAAAAGTGGGAAATCTCATCTTGAGGGGGGCTTCGTGCTTAGATGCCTTCAGCACTTATCCCTTCCAGACATAGCTACTCAGCCGTGCCATTGGCATGACAACTGATACACCAGCGGTCTGTCCATCCCGGTCCTCTCGTACTAAGGACAGCTCCTCTCAAATTTCCTACGCCCACGACGGATAGGGACCGAACTGTCTCACGACGTTCTGAACCCAGCTCGCGTGCCTCTTTAATGGGCGAACAGCCCAACCCTTGGGACCTACTCCAGCCCCAGGATGAGACGAGCCGACATCGAGGTGCCAAACCTCCCGTCGATGTGGACTCTTGGGGGAGATAAGCCTGTTATCCCCGGGGTAGCTTTTATCCGTTGAGCGATGGCCCTTCCACTCGGAACCACCGGATCACTAAGTCCAACTTTCGTTTCTGCTCCACTTGTTGGTGTCGCAGTTAAGCTCCCTTTTGCCTTTACACTCTTCGCACGATTTCCGACCGTGCTGAGGGAACCTTTGAGCGCCTCCGTTACTTTTTAGGAGGCGACCGCCCCAGTCAAACTGCCCAACTGACAGTGTCCCTATACCAGTTTCATGGTACCAGGTTAGAATTTCAGCATTACAAGAGTGGTATCCCAAGGTTGACTCCACCAAAACTGGCGCCCTGGTTTCTCAGTCTCCCACCTATCCTGTACATGCAATGCCAAAATCCAATGTCAGCCTGCAGTAAAGCTCCACGGGGTCTTTCCGTCCTGTCGCGGGTAACTCGCATCTTCACGAGTACTACAATTTCACCGGATCCATTGTTGAGACAGTGCCCAAATCGTTACACCTTTCGTGCGGGTCGGAACTTACCCGACAAGGAATTTCGCTACCTTAGGACCGTTATAGTTACGGCCGCCGTTTACTGGGGCTTAAGTTCAGAGCTTCGCTTACGCTAACCCTTCCCCTTAACCTTCCAGCACCGGGCAGGTGTCAGCCCCTATACTTCGTCTTTCGACTTAGCAGAGACTTGTGTTTTTGGTAAACAGTCGCTTGGGCCTATTCACTGCGGCCAATCAAAGCTTTCAATGTAAAATCTATACTTCAACTGGCACCCCTTCTCCCTAAGTTACGGGGCTATTTTGCCGAGTTCCTTAACAATGGTTCTTCCGCTCGTCTTAGGATTCTCTCCTCGCCTACCTGTGTCGGTTTGCGGTACGGGTAGTTACTTGCTCGATAGAAGCTTTTCTTGGCAGTGTGGAGTCAGCTGCTTCTCTACTTGTTTTTCGATCCCCATCACTTCTCAGAATTATGAGAACGGATTTGCCTTTTCTCACTTCCTACCTGCTTAGACGTGCTCAACCAACGGCACGCTCAGCCTATCCTCCTGCGTCACTCCATCTCTCAAACGCTTGTAACTAGTACAGGAATTTCAACCTGTTGTCCATCGCCTACGCTTTTCAGCCTGAGCTTAGGTCCCGACTTACCCTGAGTGGACGAGCCTTCCTCAGGAAACCTTGGGCTTTCGACGGGTGAGATTCTCACTCACCTTTCGCTACTTATGCCAGCATTCTCTCTTGTGTACAGTCCACCACTCCTTTCGGTATAGCTTCTACCCATACACAATGCTCCTCTACCGATTCTTACGAATCCCACAGCTTCGGTATCTGATTTGAGTCCCGGAAATCTTCGGCGCAAGGTCTCTCGACCAGTGAGCTATTACGCACTCTTTAAATGTATGGCTGCTTCTAAGCCAACATCCTGGTTGTCTGTGAAACCTCACATCCTTTATCACTTAATCAGAATTTAGGGACCTTAGCTGGTGGTCTGGGCTCTTTCCCTTTCGACTATGAAGCTTATCCCACATAGTCTGACTCCCAAGTCTATGATTATGGCATTCGGAGTTTGATAGGTTTTGGTAACGCTATGCGCCCCTAGACCATTCAGTGCTCTACCTCCATTTCACTTTACTTGAGGCTAGCCCTAAAGCTATTTCGAGGAGAACCAGCTATCTCCGAGTTCGATTGGCTTTTCACCCCTATCCACAGGTCATCCCATAGCTTTTAAACGCTAACGAGTTCGAGCCTCCATTGAATTTTACTTCAACTTCACTCTGCCCATGGATAGGTCACCCGGTTTCGGGTCTATGGCATACAACTTTTCGCCCTATTAAGACTTGGTTTCCCTACGGCTCCTGACCTTAAGTCATTAACCTTGCTGCATACCATAACTCGCTGGCCCGTTCTACAAAAAGTACGTGGTCACACTAATAATGTGCTTCCACTGCTTGTAGGCGTAGGGTTTCAGGTTCTATTTCACTCCCCTCCCGGGGTTCTTTTCACCTTTCCCTCACGGTACTATTCTCTATCGGTCACCAAGGAGTATTTAGCCTTGGGAGGTGGTCCTCCCTACTTCCCACAGGATTTCACGTGTCCCGTGGTACTCTGGATACCAGCTGGAGTCTTCTCCTTTCGTCTACCGGACTATCACCGTCTATGGTGGGATTTTCCAATCCTCTTCAACTAGGATACCTCTTCCGTTTTGCTGGTCCTTAACCCCAGTACAAGTACTGGTTTGGGCTCTTTCCCGTTCGCTCGCCGCTACTTAGAAAATCGATGTTTCTTTCTTCTCCTCAGGGTACTTAGATGTTTCAGTTCCCCTGGTATTCCTTCATACACCTATTTATTCAGTGCATGATACTTGAAGTCTATTCAAGTAGGTTTCCCCATTCGGAAATCTCCGGATCAATGTCTATTTGCGACTCCCCGAAGCATATCGGTGCTTATCCCGTCCTTCATCGGCTCTTGGTGCCAAGGCATTCGCCCTACGCCCTTAATAACTTGACCTATTTCATGTTTATTGTATATTTGTAGTTTTCAATGTTCAGTTTAAACAATTCATAATTAATTTAAACTATGAATGTCTTTGGTGGA
>NZ_NPMN01000068.1 GCF_002266425.1 Tissierella sp. P1 | reverse complement strand
TATTGATATAATAGAAAGGAAGAAGATTTATAGGGGAGGTGCCAGCTCCCCTATGAAACTAAACATCTTTTTGTGCAGAGAACTCTTCATTTGTAGCTGAGTTCTTTGTATTTTTTTTAGTAGAATTAAGAGTAATTATGCTGATTATTAAATTAAGTAGAGCTGTTAAAATTGTTAAGAGTTTTTCCCAAAATAGCATTTACATCACCTCCTATATATAAACTCAAATGAGTTAAATATTTCATAGAGATGAGATTAAACTGCATAGGGATATAAGAAATAAATAGCCAATATATGTCTCAATATTATTCTATGAGATGGTTTACATAAATATTCTTATTTTATTAATAAAGTTGATATATAGTAAAATTACTAAATTGAATAATAATAACAGATAGAAATAGATGAGAAGTAATTGATTATATTTAAGAAAATATTGTTAGCTTAACTAAATTGAAATATCAAAGAGACCCTATAAAAGGTCTCTTTATATATGGGGGCGTTTTTGTTTATAAACAGATAAACTGTTGATAAGACATGTTCTAATGCCTAATAATATTATATTGACTTAATTAAATTAGGTGATATAAAGATAAAGAAAAATATAATAGTCAATATTAAAGTAACATTTATTTTTATATTTTAATTTCTTCAAAAAAGAAGGATTTCTTCAATCGTATATAGAATTATATAAGTAAATCTTATATAAAGGGTGATAAATAATGGTAGAGGACCTGTTATTTATAACTAAAAATTTATTAGCTCAATCAGAGTCTTCAAAGTTTTCACAGGCTGAAAGAGATTATATAATTAGAGTAGTCAGAAAAGCAGTATTTATATTACTTATTGAGTTCAGCAAGAGTAATAACTAGGATTAGATATCCTAGTCTTTTTTTGTGACATATGACTGATTTGTATAAGTTTCCTTATAAAATAAAAAGTAAAATCAAGTTTCATATAGAATATAAATAATAAGAAGTTAAAACAGGGGAATTTATGTCAGTATGACAGAACTTCAGATAAGATTTAATTCTATCGTTTTTTACATTATTTGAACATATTACTAAAAGGTATGTATACCGTGATATATAGAAATATCAGAAAACTTATTCCTATTATTAAATATTTAATAAGATTTTTATTCTGTTCACTTTTTTTCTTTTCCTCATCAAGTTTCTTTCTTCTTTCAATTTCATCCAACCTAGCTTTTTCTTTAATCGTTTCCTCTTGGTAAATAGGATCATTTTTTATATCCATACTATCACTCCTAACATTTTATTAAAATATATTCTTCTTAAAGATGGATTATCCGAAAAAGAAAAATTTTAAAAGCTTTTATAGAATTGTTACTATCTTAATAAGGTTAAAACTAAAACTACGTTGAATTTCTTTCTTTAACTGTGAGTTCGATGTTTTCAAAACATGCCTTAAAGCTTCATTAATATTTACAGATATGGTATGTATAATGATTATTTAAGAAGAATTAAAAAGTATTATAATAAAAGTGATTAATTCTGCATCTTATAATCTTCTTTAATACCTTCAACTGAATATTTAAAGAAAAATCTTTTACACTATATAAGGTAAAAAGTATTATTCTAAATAGTATAAAGGATGAGGAAAATGAAGCAGTTAATTAAATATTTAATCTTATTCATAATTGGAGGAATATCCTATTTTTTTATTGAGATATTGTGGAGAGGATACTCTCATATGACAATGCTTATTCTAGGTGGATTATGTTTTATATTAGTGGGTTTAATAGGTGAACATTATTTCACATTTAATAAGTCTTTATTGCTGCAGCAAGTTATATCTTGTTTAATTATCACAGTATTAGAATTAGTATTTGGGTTAATTTTAAATTTAGGGATGGGATTAGATATTTGGGATTATAGTAATTTAAAATTTAACTTTATGGGGCAGATATGTTTAAAATATAGCATTCTATGGTTTTTTCTTTCTTTACCAACTATAATCCTTTACGACTATATAAGGTATTGGATATTTGGAGAAGAAAAACCATATTATAAATTTATCTAAGTTATGAAAAAACGAATAACCTGTAAAATACTGTATTATTTACAAAAAAATTATATGGTATTTTATGTTTTAAGTAATAGGTTATTAAAAATAAAAATGTTTATTCTACAATCCGAATAAATTAATGATATATGTTATAATGTCTATATGAATAATCTGCAATAATGGAACTTTATAAATTGAATCAAATATATATTTATGTCACAAAAGCTAGTAGGTAATATATAATTAAATATAGAAGGAGACTTTAATATATGTCGCATTTAAAAACCGTTATTATAACTGGTGCTTCGAGAGGTATTGGACAATCAATGGCAGAATTATTTGCCAATAAAGGATATAATGTATTAATTAATTTTAACCACTCTGAAAAAAATGCTTTATATTTATATAATAAACTTAGAAATAAAGGATTATCTGTAAAGATATTTAAGGCAGATGTTTCTAAGAGGAATGAGGTAGAATTGATGATGAAGTTTTGTGTTGAAAAGTTTGGAGGACTTGACGTACTCATAAATAATGCAGGAATAAGTCAAGAAAAGATATTTACAGATATTACAGAGGAAGATTTAGATGAGATTTTGAATGTTAATTTTAAAAGTGTATTTTACTGTTCTCAGAGTGCATTAAAATATATGCTTCCTAATAAGAGGGGAAAAATTGTTAATATTTCTTCTATATGGGGAATTGTTGGAGCTTCTTGTGAAGCTCATTATTCTGCCTCAAAGGCTGCTATAATTGGATTAACCAAAGCATTGGCTAAGGAACTGGGACCATCGAATATTCAAGTGAATTGTATTGCACCTGGAGTCATTCAGACAGATATGCTTTCGCCATATAATGAGGATGAATTATGTGTTCTTAAAGAAAATACACCATTAATGAGATTAGGAAGTCCTAATGATATAGCCGGATGTGCACTTTATTTAGCGTCTTCATACTCTGATTTTGTAACCGGGCAGATAATTAGTCCAAATGGAGGTTTTGTAATTTGAACCTTAAAAACTGAATAACAGGGTATCAAAAATCAAGATTCTATTACGGCAATATAGGAAATATGGTATAGTTTTCTTACTGGATATATGAAACTAAATAAAAAATATAATATAGAATTAAGAAATTTATGAAAGGATATGAAATAATGAAATATACTTTAGAAAAAATCCTATTTGGTATTGGTATTGTATTGCTGATATGTTTTTTCGGAGGTTTAGCATATATACGTTATGATTATTATACTAATACAATTACTTCGTATGCTTCTACACCATTATCTGTTTATAATATAATTCATGGGATAATATTTTTGGTACCAAGTATTCTATGCTTTATAGTATCGCTGGTGTTACGTTCAAAGTCAAAAAATAAATCTTAGTTTATATGTGAATGTTTTATATAAAATGTAATAATTACATAACAGAATATTTACTTTAATACCGTATCGTTCAGTCTATATAGGTAATTCAAAATTGGAATACTTCGTTGAAAGTATAAAGCATATGATAGTTTTCAAAACTCTTGTTTCAGTGGTTGCGGGGCTATTGGTGGCTGGTATACAGTTCATTATTCAAAGACTAGTGAAATGAATATATTCTGTATTTGTAATTAAGACCGAATGTAATACAGTCAATCATTAAGAAGAAACTTGGTGATTCAGTAGTAAAACTATATGCTTTTATTGTAGCATTAGTACTTATTTTTATTTTTGTCAATTCTGGCCAAGGTGCTGAAAGAATATTACTCAAAATAGGCAGAAAAAATCAGATAAATAAGC
>NZ_NPMN01000066.1 GCF_002266425.1 Tissierella sp. P1 | reverse complement strand
CTGACTATTCATATGTGCCTCCTAAAATATTTTACTAAAAATCATGAAGATAATTCAATCCTTGTAATCTATCTATTTTGCTCTAGCTTTTGGATAAAAAGCAGGATTGTTAAAGAAATCATCCTTCAATTCCTTAACTTGATTTCTCATCAATACTAATCCTATCATATTAGGAATGATAATAGATGCTAGCAGTATATCTAAGAAACTATATAGGAACTCAATACCACCATATGCACCTAAGAAAATAGCTACTAAGTAAACAAATTTCATTACTTGGGCAAATTTTGTTCCAAATAAATATTCAGCTTGTTTTTCACCGTAGAATACAATAACTATAATCGTTGAAATTACAAATAATGTAATACTTAAAGTTACAATTCCACCACCAAGATTATATCCCAGCAATGATTGGAATGCTCTTGCAGGCATACTAGCCGCTTCTGACGCAGGAACAGTCTTCCATAATCCAGTTGTTAAAACAACCATAGCTGTCATAGAACAAACCATTAAAGTATCAACTATTATTTCAAATATACCCCAGAATGCTTGACGAACTGGATGATCAGTTACTGCAGCAGCATGAGCTATAGGAGCAGTACCCATACCAGCTTCGTTAGAATAAGTACCTCTTGCAACTCCACGGCTAATAGCTTGTGATATAGCAGCACCACCGAATCCACCAATAGCAGCCATAGGAGTAAATGCATGTTTAAATATCAAAACAAGAATAGAAGGTAATTCACCAATATTTACAATAGTAATCACTAGTGCACCTAATAAATAAAGTCCTGCCATAAAAGGAACCAATTTTTCTGAAACTTGAACTATTCTTTGAATTCCACCATAAACAACAATACCTACTAAAATAGCAACTGCTGCTCCTGAAACCCAGTTTGGAATATTAAGAGTTGCAGCTGTTTGTACTACTGAAACAGTTTGAGTAGCTACAGATGGAATAATTTCAAGCATTAAGAAAAATGCAAAAAATTTACCTAACCATGGCATATTTAACCCCTTATCTAAATAATATTGAGGTCCACCAACAAACTCTCCAAGTTCATTTTTCTGTCTATACTTAATACCTAAGACAATCTCACTAAATTTTGAGGCACTACCTATTAAAGCAGTAATCCACATCCAAAAAACTGCACCGGGTCCGCCAAAAGCTATGGCAACAGGTACACCAACAATATTAGATGCACCTATTGTAGAAGCTAAAGCAGCAGTAGCAGCTTGGAAAGGTGATACAGTACCTTCGCCTTTTTCAGGCTTTTTAAGCATCTTACCGAATGTTTCTTTACAAATGTAGCCAAAATACTTAAATTGGAAAAAACCTAAAGAAAAACTAAGAATTAATCCGCCACCAAATAAAATAACAAGCATTGGCGTTCCCCAAATCCAATTAGAGATGTTGACAATAAAGTTTACAAATGAATCCATTCTTTGCTTCCTCCTTAAAATAAATTTAATTTCTATACCCATATATTATAGCAAATTTCATGCCAATAAAGTCAATTATGAATATAGTTAATTTTCAGTATATTTTGATACTTTTTTATCAAACAAAAAAGGTTTTTTATGGGAAGATTTCCTTTTTTGTTTCCTCATTAAAATAATTTTAATTCCTACATCTATTATTAGAGCAAAATTTATATCAATAAAGTCAATTATGAATATGAATAATTTTCAGTATATTTTGATACTTTTTTATCAAATAAAAAAGATATTTTATGGTAAAATTTCTTTTACCGTAAAATATCTTTTACGTTTTATATATGAATTATTCACATATACTAACATATTATATCATTTTATATATTTATCTATCTTGTATTTTAATAATTGCTTTGAAATTTTTAGGGATTTAGCTGTTAAGCTTAAATTATTCTGATGAGTTTTATACGCTTCTAAAATAATATCTTTTTCGTGATTTTCTAAATATGATTTTAAATCATAACCAGAACTCTCTAAAACTTTTATAGCAGAAATATTTTTACTTTCAAAAATTCTTCTTGGTACATCTTTTATTGTAATCTCATTTCTTATAATAGTATTAAAACTACCCTCTATTATATTTCGAAGTTCTCTAATATTTCCAGGCCAATGATATTCTTCAAATGCAGAAAGTAACTCTTCTGAAATTGGTTTTACATTATAGTCTAATTCTTGATTATATCTTTCTATATAATAATTAGATAAAAGTTCAATATCATCTTTTCTAGCAATCAAATCAGGTAAAATAATTTGAACCACTGAGAGCCTATAATATAAGTCATTTCTCATCCTGCCTTCTTTTACAAGTTTTTCTGGGCTTTCATTTAATGCTACAACAATTCTTATATCTAAAGGTATTTCTTGTGTTCCTCCTATTCTCCTAATTCTTTTCTCTTCAATCGCCTTTAAAAGCTTCACTTGTGATACGGGACTTAATGAATTTATTTCATCTAAAAATAAGGTTCCCCCTTTAGCTAGCTCAAAAAGCCCTTCTTTATCTTCAGCAGATGTAAAGCTTCCTTTTGCTGTACCAAATAAAATGCCCTCAAGTAAATTTTCTGGTATAGCACCACAATTCTGAGAGATAAAAGGACCATATCTTCTATTACTACAGTTATGAATAGAGTGTGCTACTAATTCCTTTCCTGTACCAGTATTACCTTGAATCAAAACAGTAGACTCTGTTTTTGATACCCTACGAATCTTTTCTTTAATTTCAAGCATTCTAGGGTTTTGGGTTATTATATCATCAATTGTATAGCATGTACCATTTTCTTTATAGCATATTTCATGCTTATAAAGTCTATTGCATATACTAGCATTATCCTCATTTACAATATCTGCAAATTCAATTGCTCCTATTATCCTACCATCCTCTATAAGTGGATATGTGGACCCAACCTGATATACTAAATTATTTCTTTGAGTTTTTAATCCTTGTTTCAAATTAATAAAGGATTTTCCAGTTTTTATGGCAGCAATCATGGAACTATTGTTATTATCTAAATTCTTGTAAAGAGAGGTGAGCTTTCTTCCCATAGTATTCTCCAACATCAAATCATAAACAGGTAAATTATTCATAGTAAAATAAATAATTTCGCCTTTGTTATTTACGATAACTACATTCTTAGAATCATATTGTTCAAACATACTATCACCCACTAATATTTTTTATAAATTTAAAAATAACTGATAATTCTATTTATTATAATTCTTTACCATAAGCTAATAATCTGTTCTTTATTTCTTTTTCATATCCATTTTCTGTAGGCTCATAATATTTCTTACCTAGAAGTTCTTTAGGTAAATATTCTTGTGAAATAAATGCTCCTTCATAATCATGAGGGTATTTATAACCTATACCATTTCCTAAATTTTTAGCTCCTGGATAAGAACCATCTCTTAAATGAATTGGAACTTTACCTATTTCTTTAGCTCTTATATCTTCTAAAGCTTTATCTATACCAACATAGGCTGCATTGCTTTTTGGAGCTGTAGCTATATACACTGCAGCTTGAGCTAATGGTATTCTTCCTTCTGGCATACCTATTACATTTATAGCATTGAAGGCTGATACTGCAATAGTCAATGCATTTGGATCAGCGTTTCCTACATCTTCTGAAGCACATATGATTATACGCCTTGCGATAAATTTAGGATCTTCTCCTGCATTAATCATCTTTGCTAGCCAGTACAGAGTTGCATCTGGATTTGAGCCTCTCATACTTTTAATAAATGCGGAAATAGTATCATAATGCTCGTCCCCATTTTTATCGTATCTAGCTGTCTTTATTTGAATAGACTCTTTTATTGTATCCAAATCTATTTTGATAACTCCACTCTCGTCTCTAGGTGTTGAAAGTACTCCTATTTCAAGAGAGTTAAGTATAGTTCTACCATCTCCATCTGCTATGGTAATTAAATAATCTATTGCTTCCTCCGTTATATTTATTTTATATTCTCCTAACCCTTTGTCATTATTAAATAAAGCATTATTTATAAGTTTCTTTAGGTTATCTCTAGTCAATGATTCTAACTTTAAAATCATAACTCTAGATAATAAAGCTTTATTTACCTCAAAATAAGGATTTTCTGTAGTAGCCCCTATTAAAATAATTATTCCTCTTTCTACAAAGGGAAGTAATGCATCTTGCTGAGATTTGTTAAATCTATGTATCTCATCTACAAAAAGAATAGTCCTTTTATTATATAGCTTTAAATTTTCTTCTGCTCTATCCATTACTTCTCTAATATCCTTTACTCCCGATGTTACAGCAGATAATTTTTCAAATATCATATTTGTACTATTAGCTATTATCATAGCTAGAGTAGTTTTACCAGTTCCAGGAGGTCCGAAAAATATCATCGAAGTAATTCTATCTGCCTTTATTGCTCTATTTAAAAATTTACCCTCTCCTAAGATATGCTCTTGTCCTACAAATTCATCTATTTTCTCAGGTCTCATTCTATCAGCTAAAGGTGCATTTCTCTTCAATTTTTCTTCCATACTTAAAGTAAATAAATCCATATTATCACCTAATTAATTTTAGTTATATATAATATTATACTATAGCAGTTAACTGAATTAGTCAATTTGTAAAAGTTAGGATATAATGATTCAGCAATATCTATACGATTTAAGATGATTTATTTTTAATTCTAAAAATAAGAAATTATTTTACTGATTCTTCCTCAATATTCTTGTTAGATATAAAACTTATATCTTTTTGAAGTTTTCATATGAGCTTTAATTTATGTTTCAATTCTTTCAAAAGCTTTTCTTATCTTACTTTTAATACTTGCTTATTTCATAAAGTTATTATACTTATTATTATACCATATTTCTATTCCCAAAAGTTACTTCATCGTCTTCTATTACTATAATTTTCATATAGGTAAGTATTTACAATTTACTATAATTCACAGCAATCTTTATAACTTCTTGTTTACATGTCAGATGGAACTTTTCTATTATAAATCCTAAACAGCTAGAAGGACACTGTGTTAATAGTGTCCTTCTCCATTTCCCTCAACCTTAAGTGAGGTTTCACTTTTTCAGCTACAATTTATCTTTATCTAATTATTTTTTAATAGATTCATAATAGTTTTATATACTAGTACAGGTGCTACTTCAAAAGAATATTTTTTCTCTATTCTTTCCGTGAATTTATGAGCATCTTTACCAAAAGCTCCTATGTCTAATACTGGTAAGTCTAG
>NZ_NPMN01000065.1 GCF_002266425.1 Tissierella sp. P1 | reverse complement strand
CTTTTCCTTTCATAAAACTATAAATCACTCCTCCACAAGAGCAACAGCTCTAATAGGTGATCCCGTACCTTCTCGAATTTTTAATGGCAACCCAATATATAAAAATCTTTTGTTTGCCACCAAATCTAAGTTACATAAATTTTCTGTATTTGTAATATTGTACTCGCCACATACTAAATGGGCAGAGAAGTCAGTATCATCTGGAGTTAAATCTATGGCCGGTGCATCTACACCAATGTTTACTACGCCATTTTCAGCTAACCATTTAGCTGCATCATAGCTTAACCCAGAATAATCTGTCTGAAATTTTTCTGTGCCAAAATTCCTATTATGATGACCTGTATATAGTAGTACTATATCTCCCTTTCGAATTGATTGCCCTGATATTTCCAAAGCATTTTCTAAATCCCTAGGTTCAATGTAATTAGGATATCTAATATGACTTAAATCTAAGCATATGGCACTTCCCCAAAAGTATTCTAAGGGCATTTCATCTATAGTAGGTCCATTAGGGTTATATTCCCACACCCCATCACTATGGGTGCCTCCATGCTCACTGATCAGAAGGTTTCTTGCTGAAAATCCTAAAGTTTTACTTCCAGTAGCCTCCATATTCTCTTCATGTGTCATATTGGTCATTATAAATGTCTTTTGATGCATAGGAAATACTGACATACCTTGATATATTTCTTGTGACAAATCAATAAGTTTATATCCCAAGGCTATTCCTCCTCGTATAATATATTTATAACTTCTTTTACAACTATACCCTTAATATATTTAATATCCTCATCTTTTAATATTCTCTATAATCTTTACAATACTAGGGCACAGAAAAGCGCCCTAGTGTTGTAAAATCTATTATAAAGTGTCCATTAATTCTTGCGATGTAACTACATCTCCAATGACATAATCAATGTTTTTTAAGAATGCTTCATGTAGCTCTATGCTTGTACCTGCTACGCAATCAGAAAGAACTATTGCATTCATATCTCTTTGCTGCGTATCTAATGCAGTAGCATATACACAAACATTCGTTGCTGCTCCTGTAATTATTAGGCAATTCTTTTTAAGGCCTTTCATCAATATTTCTAGATCAGTAAGATAAAATCCACTATATCTCCTTTTAATAATTACATAATCATCATCATCTGGTTCAAGTTCATCTAATATCTCGATTCCTGGTGTTCCTTCCAGACAATGTTCTGGTTCGCTTCTTTCCAATTCTAGTCCAAAATCTACTTTTTGTGTTCTATGACTTTCCTTAGTGTAAAATACAGGAATATTATTATTTTTTGCCCACTCTTTTATTCTTCTTATATTTGGAATTATTTCTCTTCCGCCAGGACATTCTATTGGTGCTCCCTCAGAAATAAAATCATGTTGCATATCAACAATAATTAATGCACAGTTCTCTTTTTTTATCTTCCATAAGTTGTTAATAGACATAAATATCCTCCTCAAATTAATATTTTAAAATATATTCATTAAAAACCTAGTAGCTATACCAGCGATCATCCCTATAAATGGATCAGTGACAGCTGTTACTATAGCTGTTACACCTCCTACAATTGGTGTACCTTCTAACCCTAGACCCATATGGGAGGGAAATACGACTATAGCTCCTAGTACAAATAAAAAGCCTGCTATTGATTCACTAGGCACATATTTAGCGATTTTCGGCAATAGCTTAGTAAACAAAATTGCTGCTATGATAAGCATCATTATAACTCCACTTATGACTGGGTTAGGCGCTACTGCTGTACCACTTATTATAGCCTCAACAGGCCCACCCCCAAAGAATGCACTTACAGCATCAGCAATACCTGAATATAATGTTACAGCGTCTACATTAACTGGTTTGTTTGCTATACTGCCTGTTATACTTGAGTAAGCAATATTTCCACCAATTTGAAGTGTTACTACAGCCAAAGTACTACGAATAACATTTTTACTAAAATTAAATTTTAGCGGTATGAATCTTTCATATTCTAGATTCACTTCTTCATTACTAGATACTTTATTTTTTTTATTTAAATATAGCCATAATAGCGAACTAGCAAAAACACTTATTACTATGGTATATACTAAATTGCTAGTTAGAAAGTAAGTAAAAATAGCTGTTAACATAGAAACTCCACCTGCTGTCTTATCTGCCTTAACCATATCTATTCCTACTTTAGCTAGTAAAAAACCTACTCCTGCCATCATTCCATTGAGAATAGACGGTCCTATAAAATCAATTGTTGGCTGTAATAGTCCTATCCCACCAATTATAGCCATCAAAATACCAGTAAAAAATACAATATTTAATCTTTCATTTCTATCTTTACCCAAGGTTCCAGCTAATACGATTGCTTCAGCTTGAAATGATATTGGTGCAACTTGACCAAATAACAACATTCCTACAGTACCTGCAAGAAAACCTAATGCTGTGGGAAATGCTCCAAATCCAAAATTTAGTGCAAGTAACCCTTGTGGTAACCCATTAATTACTACAGCTATGGCTGCTAGGAAATCTTGAAAAGTCATTTACGACCACTCCTTTAATAGTAATAAATATCATATTACAATATCACCAATAATTCTTAATACATAATACTTCCATAGTAAGTATAATAATTTTGGTTAATATAGGTATTATCCTACTTACTTATCCAACAAATTTAATATATAGTATCCTAGTTATCTCATCTAACCCCTCCTTGGAAGCATATCATCTTATTTACTCAGTCACTAAGTATTGATCACTCCTCCTTAACTTGTAATATTTATTCTTTATAATCTACTTAATATATATTGCAAATACTATACCAAAACTTTACTAATTCTAACCCTGCAAATTTAGCCATTCATAAAATAGATTGAGAAAATGAAAACGATATCTGCGGAACTTTTTTCCTTAGATATCGCTTATTCGACTTTTTTCTACAAATTGTTTGAATTTTCAACATTTATATGAGTTTTAAATTACAGAAAAATTTTCCTCTTTATTGGCGAGGGGAAATATTTTCTTAATTTCTATTATGAATTTAATTATTCTTTGTATCTTTTTCTTCCATATATTTTTTAAACTTATTTCTTATAGTTCTATCTGTTATGCCCAGCACTTCAGCTGTTTGTTTCTGATTATGGTTACATAATTCAAAGGTTGATAAAATAACCTTTTTTTCAATATTTTCCAAAGTATCTCCTATGAATACTGGTATCAATTTCTTACCTACTATTTTATTGGATTTTCCATCTGGATTTAAATGCGCTAAAATATCCTTTTTAGTTAATACTCCCCCTTCTGAAAGCGCTATTGCTCTCTCGATTAAATTTTCTAACTCTCTAATGTTTCCGTTAAACTCATAATTCTCCAGTGCTTCAATAAAATCATATTCCACCTTATCAATGTTCTTGTTTAAAATTCTACTATATTTATAAATAAAGTGATTGACTAAAAATGGAATATCTTCTTTACGTTCACGTAAGGGTGGTAAATTAATATTTATAACGTTTAATCTATAATATAAATCTTCTCTGAACCTTCCTTCATTAACTAAGCTAAATAGGTCTTTGTTTGTAGCTGCTATAATTCTAACGTCCACGTCAATTTCTTCCTCTGCTCCAAGGGGTGTTATCTTCTTCTCTTGAATTGCATGTAGAAGCTTGCCTTGTAGTGAAATATCTAAATCACCTATTTCATCTAAAAAAAGTGTTCCTTTATTTGATAATTCAAAATATCCTTTTTTATCTTTCATTGCACCAGTAAAAGCACCTTTTTTATAACCGAATAATTCACTTTCCAATAACTCACTTGGGATGGCCGCACAATTAACTGTATTCATTCGTTCTGCCCTTCTATTTCCCATTTCATGAATTGTCCTTGCTAATAAACCTTTACCAGTCCCACTCTCACCAGTTAATAATATATTAGAATCAACATTTTTTATTTTCTCCACAGTATTTAATACATTTTTCATACTTTCAGATTTAGATATTATGCCATATTCATAATATTTTCCCCTTGTTTCTTCCTCTAAAGTATCTAACTGTTTATATAGATTATTTACCTCTACTCCCTTTGCAATTATGAATTCTAATTCCTTTAAGTTAATTGGTTTTGTTAGATAATTGAATATTCCACTTTTAATAGCTTCTATAGAAGATTTGATTGTACCAAATGCTGTTATTATTATTACCACAGCATTTGGATTAATTTCTTTAATCTCATAATATAAATCCATACCATTTTCATTTCCAAGCTTTAAATCTAATATGGTCACAGATATATCATTGTTAATAAAATAATACAAAGCATCTTTGGAATTATATGCTAAAAACAAATTATATTTTTTCTTTAAAGCAAATTTAAAGGTTTCAACAATTGATACATCATCATCTACAATTAATATATTATCCATTATTACATTTCTCCTTTATTGTTAAATATCAAAGAAACTTTCGTACCATTTTGTATATTGGTTATTTCAATATTACCGTTATTTTCCTTTATTAATTGATAGCATATAAATAAACCTAGTCCCGTACCACTTGGCTTTGTAGTAAAAAATGGATCAAATACCTTTGATAAATCTGATTCAGCTATAGGCTCTCCATCATCTTCAATTACTATTACTTTAGTGTCTTTGTTCTCAAATGAATATATTTTAATTATCCCACTTTCTTTTATAGAGTCACTTGCATTCTGAATTAAATTTATTAATACCTGCTTAAGTTGGTTAGGGTCCGCAATAATTGAAAATTCTTCTGCTATATCTATACAAAATGTAATATTCTTCTCAGCTTTTATCAATTTATAGAATAAGCTCAAAAGCTCATTATCAAAAAATTGCTTAACATTAATCGTTGTCAATTCTGCTTCTTTTGGCTTTGAATATTCCAGTAGATTAGAAACTAATTTATTTATATAATCTACTTGTTTTGGTACATGGTAAAGTAATGATTCCCTAAACTCTTCTTCATCAATATGTTCTGGCATCAATTCAGTAAAATTTTTAATGCTAGTTAAAGGATTTCTCAATTCGTGAGCTACATTTAATAAAAGAAATCCTAGTGATTCCATTTTATCTTTTCTTATAAGAAATTCTTCTAGTTTTGTCTTTTCTGTAATATCCTTAAAGTTAATCAATACACCCATTAACTCGTTCTTTTTATCTAAGAGCTTAATATAATTTACTTCAAGATAATAGTACACATTGTCTATATTAATCTTGACCTTACCGTAATATGCATCTTGATAATAATCTAGTATCCCTTGAATAATATTTATATTAAATATATTAGCTATTTCAGTCTCATAAAAAGATTTAAAAATTAAATCTTTGG
>NZ_NPMN01000064.1 GCF_002266425.1 Tissierella sp. P1 | reverse complement strand
TCCAAGAAGTAACCCAAATAGGTAAGGAATGTCATACGGGATGTGCAATATCTCAGAAGGTTGGCAAATGTGTAATGCCAAAGGAAGGAATATTTACTAAGGTTCTAAAAGGTGGAATCATAAAAGAGGGAGATAAAATAGAGATTATATAAGATGTTTTTTTAGAAGAATGCAGAAGAAAAATAGTGTCTATATTTTTAACTGAAAAGCATAAAAAATATGGACACTATTATATAGTTAAATTAAGAGAGCTATAAGTCCTCTTCAATAGTTTTATTTAAATACAAGTATTTTTTATCCAATGGTTCGATAGATTCTATGATACAAGATCCAAGACATACTTCATCCTGATATAATACTGCTGCTTGACCTGGTGTTACTGCTTTTACAGGATTATCATATTTTATATGGAGTTTTCCATTTTCAAGTACATCTACGGTTACAGGTATATCAGATTGTCTATATCTAAACTTAGCTGTACATCTTAATGGCATGCTTGGGGACTTTTCTAGTATCCAAGAAGGCAATTCTCCAATTAATGAAGTAGAATAAAGTGCTGGATTATTTTCTCCTTGAGCTACATATAGTATATTTTCTTTTATATTTTTTCCAGCTACAAACCAAGGTTCTCCTGTACCTACTCCACCAATTCCTATTCCTTTTCGTTGTCCTAGCGTATAATGAATAAGTCCACTGTGTCTACCCACTTTATTTCCTTTTATATCTATAATATCTCCTTCTTTTGCTAAGAGATATTTATCTAAGAATTCATCAAAATCTCTTTCGCCTATAAAACAAATACCAGTAGAATCTTTCTTTTTAGCAGTATATAGATTATGTTTTTCTGCTAATTCCCTAACTTCCTTTTTTTCCAAATGACCTATAGGGAATAATGTCTTAGAAAGAGCTTTTTGTCCTATTCTTGATAAAAAATAAGTTTGGTCTTTATTATTATCTTTTCCTCTGATGAGGTAATAGCCATCATTTCTTTCTTCTACTTGGGCATAATGTCCCATAGCTATATAATCTCCTTCTAAGTTCAAAGCATAATCTAAAAAGGCATTAAATTTTATCTCTTGGTTACACATAACATCTGGGTTGGGGGTTCTTCCTTTTTTATATTCATCTAAGAAATAAATAAATACCCTATCCCAATACTCTTTTTCAAAGTTTATAGTATAGAAGGGAATATCTAATTGATCAGCCACTGCTCTAGCATCATCGGCATCTGCAGTTGCTGTACATACACCATATTCATCTTTTTCATTCCAATTTTTCATAAAAAGTCCAATTACATCATATCCTGCTTCTTTTAAGAGTAATGCAGAAACAGATGAATCAACTCCTCCGCTCATACCTAATATTACTTTTTTTGCCATAGCTTTCTCCTTTTTAAACAAATCTTATTACACTTTCATATAAGTATTATATCATAGTATTTTCTGTTTTTCTTATATTTATAATTTTAAAAATATGATATTCCCATGTTCTATTGTAATATTTAACTTTAAAGTAAAAAATAAGTATAGAAGGAGATACTCTTTGAGAGTGTATAATATGTGATATTATTCAAATTAATAATTTGATAAGGAGGAAAGGTGTACTATAATGTTGACAGATGAGTACAATTATTGACAAACTGTGCTATAATGATATTGTATAGTCCGCTGGTATGTTTAAAATACTGAGTGGATTATTTTATTAACGGATAAGGTGGGTGTGAATATTGATAACGAAAAAAGATTTCCTATACATACAGCTATATAATAAATTTAAGGAAAACATTGATAATAATATATGGGAAGAAGGTATGCAGTTACCACCAGAATACCAGCTTATGGAAGATTACAAGGTAAGCAGAGATACTATTAGAAAGTCATTGCAAAGATTAGCCCAAGAAGGCTATGTTTATAGGCAAGCAGGAAAAGGAACCTTTGTAAATAGCCATAAATCCAGATATAAACTTACTTCTCTGGAGAGCTTTTCAGAACAGATGAGATATATGGGTTTAATTCCATCTAGCGAGATATTAAATCTTAGTCTTGAGATGCCTAATAATAGAGTTAAGGATTACCTTGAAATATTAGATGATGAAAAGGTTTATAGAATAGAACGATTAAGATTGGCTAATAATGAGCCAATGTGTTATGAGATAGCTTATGTATCTGAGAGATTATGTCCAGATTTAGATAAGTTAGTTAATAGTGATACATCTTTATATAAAATATATGAAGAACATTATAATTTGAAATTGGATTATGGAAATATGTACTTGGAAGCTGAAGGATGTCCCAAAGAATATAGCCACCACTTAAAGATAAATAAAGGTTCTCCGATATTGAAAATGAAATGTGTTGTATATACTGATAATAAGAAACCTTTATATTTTGTTGAGAGCTATTATATAGGAACAAGATATATGTTTTTTGCAAGTATGCCGAGAATATAAAAGGAGATTTTATCAAAGCATCATAGAATAGTGTTTCATGAAGTTTATTTAAGGACAAGTTCCTATTAAGATAGAATAGTACTTTTTCATGGGAAATCAAAATAGATAGTATAAATTTATACTATCTATTTTGATTACTTATTATTTAATAAACTTTTTAACCACGTCTTGGGTTGCTCTTCTTGCTGCATCGTCAATTGCAGTACCCACTACTAAAATATTAACACCTGTATCTGAAAATGCTTTGAAATTATTTAGATTTATCCCACCCTCTGCAAGTGTAGGAACCTTCACTGATTCTATTAAAGCATGAAGTCTTTCTTTGACAACTGGATGAATTTCACCTGCATCTGCACCTTCATAACTCATACCAGTCATAAGACCTATGAGGTCAACTCCTATATTTTCCATATCCTTAGCAACTTTAGCCACTTCTTCAGGAGTTCTGGCAGGTAATCCAAAAGTATGAAGATCATCAGGGTGTGCAATATAAGCATCCACGAGCAGACCATATTTATGAGCTTTATTTACTACCTCTTCTAAATCCTTCAAACTAGATTTGTGAATATGAAGTCCGTCTGCTCCTACTTTAGACAAGTTTATGAAAATCTCGTCTGATATTTCTACTGGCACTAATTCATGGAATCCACCCGGTATCCCCACAGTTATAAATATATCTTGACCTACTACATTTCTTATACCTTCAGTAACTTTAATCATTTCAATAATTGGTAACTCATGACGGATCTGTTCTGCATCATGCATGTTTGTAACACCTTTAAAGCCTCTTGCCAGAGCTACTGCCGGATGATTTGGTTCTATTAATTTTACTCCTGCATCGACTACTGCTTTTGCAAGTCTTGCATCATCTCCGGTTATTCCTGTGCTTAATATTGTAGTTCCTCCATGCAATTTTATTGCATCTAAGACCTTATTTAGAGCTCTTCTTCTTTTACTTTCCATATCTGATGTAAACATTATTATGCCTCCCTATTGATTTTTGACTTATTAACCTTATTAGCTATTACTGTTATTATAAAAGCTGAAACTAATCCTACTAACATACTAACTAAGAATCCAAATGGATTATCTGATAATGCAGGTGCAGTAATTGAGGGTACATAAGCTGTACCATGAACATTAAATATACCTACGAATATACCTGATAATGCTGCCGATATCATCGCACCTACAAATACTAGTTTATCTGAAAACATAAAAGGATATGCGGCTTCAACAAATGTACCGAATGCCACATTAATAAAAAAACCAGGTGCTGCAATAGCCGCTTCGGATTTTTGTTTCGGAAATAAAATATTTGCTAAAGTAATACCTGCTGAAACCATTACTAAACCTGTCATATCAACAGCTCCTAAAAAGCTTGCTCCAGTTGTTTCCATTTCTAATAAAACTATTGGTAATATTGCTGCATGATATACTCCTCCTATTATTGCAGGCCAAATTAGTAACCCAGCTAATCCACCAGCTAAAATTGGGCTAAAGTTTACTGCAGTTTCAATTACTGATCTTATTCCATCACCCAACATTAAAGTAATTGGGGATATTAAGAAATAAACTATTAATCCAGCAATTAGACCAGATAATCCTCCAGAAACTATATTAGCTGTTGTTCCAGGGAAATTCCAGCCTAGAGCAAGTCTAATTAAATAAATAGCAAGAATACCAGCTAAGATACCACCTATCAGACCTCCGATTAGTCCGCCCTTTGAGGAGAGCATACCAGCGACTACCCCAGCAACTATTCCAACTTCATCAAGTCCGGATACTTGTTTTGCTGCAATAGCTGCTACTATGACAGGTAATCCTTGAATTAAAATATTAAATACATCTTCTAGGCTGCTGAATGCTGGAACCTTACTTAACGCAAGAACTAATGCCATTGCAATAAATCCAGGTAGTGCGGACATCATTATTCCCCTAAAGCTAATCCTTTGGAGTATATTATCATCTGTAGAACTATCACCACCGCCTGATGAGCTTCCTATAGTTGGTTTATACTTAATCCCCCAATATTTACTCAATGCTTGTACAGAAGCTACAGCTCTAGTTCTATTGGTTGTACCAGTAGTGCCAGAAGTTGCAATTACATTTCCGCCTAAGGATTGTATAGTGGCCATAGATGTACCACCAGTACCTACTATAGGGATATTTTTATCTGTTGCCGCTTTAATAGAATGTTTATTTGTATTCTTTGGATCAGAACTCATTAAAATTAAACCATCTATTTTCCCGTCATTAATCTTTTCAGCTATAGCTATATCTTTTTCTTCAGACATAGTATTAATCTCTGAAAGAGATTTTTCCTCAGAGAAAGCTATTTTATTTTGGATAGAATCCCAAGTATATAGCCTAGTAGGGGTGTCCTTGCTTACATTATCCATTGAAGCCTTAGCTCCAATAAATTGAATTTCTTCTACTTCAATACCTGCTGATTTACATTGTGTTTCAATTTCGCCAAGTAGTTTGAGAGGTTCTTTTCCTCCCAAGTTATAAAGATTTCCTCCGCTACTGCCTAGAATGGCAATTTTTTTCATAATATTCCCTCCTCCTATGGTTGTACGTACATCTATAATAATACAAATGTACGTACAATTCAATAGTTTTTAACAATATTAATAGAAAGTGTTGATTTTACTCATATTATCGTATTCGTAAATTTCACTGGATTTTGGAGTTGAAGTGGTTTCCATATATAGTCATATTATGTCTATATTTTGTTTTTTATATAAAAAAAGTGTATAATGTAGTTATATATTAACTAAAAATAAAAACTATTTATAATAATATTAGAATTCAAAGAGCTTTGGTATATGACAGAAGTCTTGGAATGATATAAGTTTATTAATATATGGGAATTAACACTAAA
>NZ_NPMN01000063.1 GCF_002266425.1 Tissierella sp. P1 | reverse complement strand
CCTCCTAGGCAGTCTGGGTGAGGTGATACACCCACACACGCATACTCCTTCCCCCCTGGGGGGAAGGAACAGTATAAGTATTCCGGCAGCGTCTTACTCTCCCACACGATCCCTCGTGCAGTACCATCAGCGTTGGAAGGCTTAACGACCGGGTTCGGAATGGGACCGGGTGTTTCCCTTCCACTATGGCCACCGGAAAACCTGAAAACCATACAGTAGAACACATACATTAAACGGCGCAACCCGTGAAGGGGCTGGGAGCCGTATAGTGGATACGAGTCACGCGCACACACGCGTATGGTGTTAATGAAAGTCCTCGGTCTATTAGTACCAGTCAGCTCCACACCTTACGATGCGTCCACGTCTGGCCTATCAACCGATCATCTCTCGGGGACCTTACCAGGAACACTCCTGTGGGAACCCTTATCTTGAAGCGTGCTTCCCGCTTAGATGCTTTCAGCGGTTATCACAACCCGACGTAGCCAACCAGCCATGCTCTTGGCAGAACAACTGGCACACCAGAGGTCAGTCCGTCTCGGTCCTCTCGTACTAAAGACAGCCCTTCTCAAGATTCCTCCGCGCGCAGCGGATAGGGACCGAACTGTCTCACGACGTTCTGAACCCAGCTCGCGTGCCGCTTTAATGGGCGAACAGCCCAACCCTTGGGACCGACTCCAGCCCCAGGATGCGACGAGCCGACATCGAGGTGCCAAACCATGCCGTCGCTATGAGCGCTCGGGCAAGATCAGCCTGTTATCCCCGGGGTACCTTTTATCCGTTGAGTGACGGCGCATCCACAAGCCACCGTCAGATCACTAGTCCCGACTTTCGTCCCTGCTCGACCTGTCAGTCTCACAGTCAAGCCCCCTTGTGCACTTACACTCACCACCTGATTACCAACCAGGCTGAGGGAACCTTTGGGCGCCTCCGTTACCCTTTAGGAGGCGACCGCCCCAGTCAAACTACCCATCAGGCACTGTCCTTGAACCGGATCACGGTCCACAGTGAGATAACCAGAACAATCAGAGTGGTATTTCACCAACGACTCCACCACCACTAGCGTGGCCGCATCAACGTCTCCCACCTATCCTACACAAACCGTCCCAATCACCAATACCAAACTATAGTAAAGGTCCCGGGGTCTTTCCGTCCTGCTGCGCGTAACGAGCATCTTTACTCGTAATGCAATTTCACCGAGTTCATGGTGGAGACAGTAGGGAAATCGTTACTCCATTCGTGCAGGTCGGAACTTACCCGACAAGGAATTTCGCTACCTTAGGATGGTTATAGTTACCACCGCCGTTTACTGGGGCTTAAGTTCACCGCTACGCATACACTCACAGTTCCCCTTAACCTTCCAGCACCGGGCAGGAGTCAGTCCGTATACATCGTCTTACGACTTCGCACGGACCTGTGTTTTTGGTAAACAGTCGTTTCCCCCTGGACTCTGCGCCCCTCACCGCCACCACACCGCACGGGTGCACGACAGCTCAGGTCCCCCTTATCCCAAAGTTACGGGGGCATTTTGCCGAGTTCCTTCACCACGATTCACTCGATCGCCTCGGTATACTCTACCTATCCACCAGTGTCGGTTTAGGGTACGGGCGGACCCGCCACCTCGCTCACGAAGCTTTTCTCGACAGTACAGGATCACTCACTCACCCACAACCATGGGCTCCCCATCATGCCTCAACCTTCACGCCCAGCGGATTTACCTACCAGACAGTCCACACACTTAGCCCCGGACAACCATCACCGGGGATGAGCTACCTCACTGCGTCCCTCCGCAGCTTGCCTACTACATGATCGGTTCACACACTCACCCACCCCAGAAGCATCAAAAACACTCCCAAGACAAGCTCACATGCTTAGCATCACACACCTCGACACGGACGGTGACAAGCCGGTACCAGAATATCAACTGGTTACCCATCGACTACGCCTGTCGGCCTCGCCTTAGGACCCGACTCACCCAGGGCAGACAAACTTGACCCTGGAACCTTGGATAATCGGCGGACGGGATTCCCACCCGTCACACGCTACTCATGCCTGCATTCTCACTCGCATCAACTCCACACACAGTCACCCGGCAGCTTCACCACTGACACGACGCTCCCCTACCCAACCACACAGGTTGCCACAGCTTCGGCGGATAACTTAAGCCCCGCTACATTATCGGCGCGGAATCACTTGACCAGTGAGCTATTACGCACTCTTTCAAGGATGGCTGCTTCCAAGCCAACCTCCTGGTTGTCTACGCAACTCCACATCCTTTCCCACTGAGTCACCACTTAGGGGCCTTAGCTGATGATCTGGGCTGTTTCCCTCTCGACGACGAAGCTTATCCCCCGCCGTCTCACTGCCACGCTACACTTGCCAGCATTCGGAGTTTGGCTGATTTCGGTAAGCCGATAAGCCCCCTAGACCATCCAGTGCTCTACCTCCAACAAGAACCACGCAACGCTGCACCTAAATGCATTTCGGGGAGAACCAGCTATCACGGTGTTTGATTGGCCTTTCACCCCTATCCACAACTCATCCCCTCCATTTTCAACTGAAGTGGGTTCGGACCTCCACGACGTCTTACCGACGCTTCATCCTGGCCATGGATAGATCACACCGCTTCGGGTCTAGAACACGCGACTCACGCCCTTATCGGACTCGCTTTCGCTACGACTCCCCCACCACGGGTTAACCTCGCCACGCATCACTAACTCGCAGGCTCATTCTTCAAAAGGCACGCCATCACCACACAGGCTCTGACGGCTTGCATGCGACCGGTTTCAGGAACTCTTTCACTCCCCTCCCGGGGTACTTTTCACCCTTCCCTCACGGTACTCATCCACTATCGGTCACCAAGGAGTATTTAGGCTTGACGGGTGGTCCCGCCAGATTCACGCGAAATTCCACGAGTCCCACGCTACTCGGGGCAACCCCACACCAGTGCCACGCTTACAGTTACAGGACTCTCACCCACTCCGGTACGCCTTCCCAGACGCTTCACCTTCACGCAACATTTCTCACTGGCCAATCCTGCGGCAGCAGAACCACAAGGCCCCCACAACCCCGCACATGCAACACCTGCCGGCTTGAACACACACACGGTTTAGCCTCCTCCGCTTTCGCTCGCCACTACTCACGGAATCACACTTGTTTTCTCTTCCTACGGGTACTAAGATGTTTCACTTCCCCGCGTTACCACCCACACCCCTATACATTCAGGCAGGGCCACCGGACACTACTCCGGACATTCCAGGTTTCCCCATTCGGACACCCCCGGATCACAGCTCGCTCACCAACTCCCCAGGGCTTATCGCAGGTCACAACGTCCTTCATCGGCTCTTGGTGCCAAGGCATCCACCGATCGCACTACACAACTTTGCACAACACCACGTCGCACAAACACATACAACAATAAAGATACTCGCATCCACTATACAGTTCTCAACCACCACACGAACACCACACCACGCACACACGCACGCAACACAGCAGCGCACAGGCCACCACACATGTGATACCCCACAACCCAACAGCATGCCCTCAACCCCACCCATCACAGGCAGGACGCCAACATTCCACTCACAAAAACTCCTTAGAAAGGAGGTGATCCAGCCGCACCTTCCGGTACGGCTACCTTGTTACGACTTAGTCCTAATCACCAGTCCCACCTTCGACGGCTCCCCCACAACGGTTAGGCCACCGGCTTCGGGTGTTACCAACTTTCATGACTTGACGGGCGGTGTGTACAAGCCCCGGGAACGTATTCACCGCAGCGTTGCTGATCTGCGATTACTAGCGACTCCGACTTCATGAGGTCGAGTTGCAGACCCCAATCCGAACTGAGACCGGCTTTCCGAGATTCGCTCACCCTCACAGGCTCGCCACTCTCTGTACCAGCCATTGTAGCATGCGTGAAGCCCTGGACATAAGGGGCATGATGACTTGACGTCATCCCCACCTTCCTCCGAGTTGACCCCGGCGGTCTCCACTGAGTCCCCACCATAACGTGCTGGCAACAGTGAACAAGGGTTGCGCTCGTTGCGGGACTTAACCCAACATCTCACGACACGAGCTGACGACAGCCATGCACCACCTGTGAACCGACCCCAAAAGAGGCACACCCATCTCTGAGCACTCCCGATCCATGTCAAACCCAGGTAAGGTTCTACGCGTTGCATCGAATTAATCCGCATGCTCCGCCGCTTGTGCGGGGCCCCGTCAATTCCTTTGAGTTTTAGCCTTGCGGCCGTACTCCCCAGGCGGGTACTTAAAGCGTTAGCTACGGCACGGAACCCGTGGAATGGACCCCACACCTAGTACCCACCGTTTACAGCGTGGACTACCAGGGTATCTAAGCCTGTTCGCTCCCCACGCTTTCGCTCCTCAGCGTCAGGAAAGGCCCAGAGAACCGCCTTCGCCACTGGTGTTCCTCCTGATATCTGCGCATTCCACCGCTCCACCAGGAATTCCATTCTCCCCTACCTTCCTCAAGTCAACCCGTATCGAAAGCACGCTCAGGGTTAAGCCCCAAGATTACACTTCCGACGCGATCAACCACCTACGAGCCCTTTACGCCCAATAAATCCGGACAACGCTCGCACCCTACGTATCACCGCGGCTGCTGGCACGTAGTTAGCCGGTGCTTCTTTACCCATTACCGTCACTCACGCTTCGTCACAGGCGAAAGCGGTTTACAACCCGAGGCCGTCATCCCGCACGCGGCGTTGCTGCATCAGGCTTCCGCCCATTGTGCAATATTCCCCACTGCTGCCTCCCGTAGGAGTCTGGGCCGTATCTCAGTCCCAATGTGGCCGGTCACCCTCTCAGGCCGGCTACCCGTCAAAGCCTTGGTAAGCCACTACCCCACCAACAAGCTGATAAGCCGCGAGTCCATCCCCAACCGCCGAAACTTTCCAACCCCCACCATGCAGCAGGAGCTCCTATCCGGTATTAGCCCCAGTTTCCTGAAGTTATCCCAAAGTCAAGGGCAGGTTACTCACGTGTTACTCACCCGTTCGCCACTCGAGCACCCCACAAAAGCAGGGCCTTTCCGTTCGACTTGCATGTGTTAAGCACGCCGCCAGCGTTCGTCCTGAGCCAGGATCAAACTCTCCAATGAAAAAATATCACCCACCACACACGCACACACAGCACGCACACAGGCAACAGTGACACCACGAAGAATCCAATACACTAACCCCAAACACTAACCAAAAAATATTCAGTCACATGTCCAGAATCACAAAGGAATCATAAACAAATCCGACACATCCACAACAAACAGATGCATCAAAAACTATTGACTATCAAAGACACACTGTTGAGTTCTCAAACATCACACCCACCACAACAATCCCCACACAAACCATGCAGAAACCATCACAAGGCGACCCGACCAACCCTACCACACCAACCCCGAAACCACAAAACCACGATCCCAGAACCAGCCAGCAGAACCAGCCAACCACACCACCACCAAAGCAGCAGCCCGGAAAACCATACCGGAACCCTCCCCCGCCGTCAAACCCGACAAGAAAACATCCCAAACACAGCCACCACCAAGAACCACACACGCAGCCCCCAAC
>NZ_NPMN01000062.1 GCF_002266425.1 Tissierella sp. P1 | reverse complement strand
TATAAGGAGAGATAATATTGAAGATAGTGGTAGGAATATCAGGAGGAAGCGGATCAATATATGCAGTATCACTTCTAAAAGCACTAAAAGAATTAAACATAGAAACTCATCTTGTAGTATCCACTATGGGAGAATATGTAACAGAACATGAATGTGGAATTAGCTTAAAAGAACTAAAATCTCTAGCAACACATTATCATGACAACAAGAACTTTGCAGCTCCAATAGCCAGTGGCTCTTTTAAAGTAGACAAGATGATAGTATTACCTTGCTCCATGAAAACACTATCATCTGTTGCCCATGGGTTTTCCGATTCCTTGATTTCAAGAGCTTGTGATGTAACAATAAAAGAAGGACGTAAATTAATATTAGTACCTAGAGAAACACCACTAAGTCCAATACATCTAGAAAACATGTTAAAACTGGCTAGAATGAATGTTACAATATTTCCCCTAAGCCCAGGTTTTTACAACCATCCAGAAACCATAGAGGATATTGTATTTAATATGACAGGAAGAATACTTGACATGTTAGAAATAGATAATAACTTAGTAAAAAGATGGACTGGTGAGTAGAAAGGGGGCTACTTATGGAAAGGCAAATGCTTAGATTCGTATTAGAAAGACTAAAAGAAAAGAATCTGCTTTTAGAATGTAATAAAGAAGTAGATAAAGAATTTGAAATGGGTGCAGTACTTAAACACTTTAATAATAAAAGACCAATGCTATTCAATAAAATAAGAAACAGTCAAATATCATCCATAGGGGGTCTTTATGGAGATAGAGAAATAATATATGACTTACTAAACATAACTCATGAAAATAGAATAGAGAGATTTATGGATGCAATAGTTAATCCTGAACCATATAAAATACTTAACAATGGACCAATAAAAGAAAACATAATAAAAAGAAATATAGATTTAGAAAAACTTCTGCCAATAAATAAATTCCAAGAAAAAGACTCCTCAAGCTTCATAACAGCAGGAGTAATGGTAGTAAAAGACCCAGCTACAGGAAAATACTTTACATCCATTAGAAGACTTCAAGTAAATGGAGGAAACAAACTATCAGCATTAATAGCATCACCAAAACTAACAAATGATTTCCTAAAACTAGAAAAACAAGGAAAACCATTAGAAGTAGCCATAGTATTTGGATATGATGCAGAATTTCTAATGGCTAGTCAAATAAGCTCTGCAACCTATGGAGTAGATAAATATGAAATAGACTCTAGGCTAAGAGGAGAACCACTGGAACTAGTAAAATGTGAAACAGTAGACCTACTAGTACCAGCCAATGCAGAAATAGTACTAGAAGGAAGAATTGTTCCAGGAAAAAGAGAAACAGAAGGGCCCTTTGGAGAACTAATGGGATACTATGGACATGTAGCACCCCATCCAATAATAGAAATAGATGCAGTTATGCATAGAGATAACCCAATATATCAAACAGCATTTCCATGCAGAGAAGAACATGTATCAAACGGAATGATAAGAGAAATAGAACTATATTACCACCTAAAAAACCAACTAGACGTAGTAGATGTATACGTAACAGAAGGCGGAGGATATAGATTTAACGCAATAATATCCATAAGAAAACAAAAAGAGGGAGATGCAAAAACAGCAATACTAGCATCACTAGGACTAAACAAAGACCTAAAACAAGTAGTAATAGTAGACGAAGATGTAGACATATTTAATCCACAGGATATAGAATGGGCAATAACAACAAGAAGCCAAGCATCCCTTGACTATGTAATAGTACAAGGAGCATTAGGTTCATCATTAGAACCATCCCATGACCTAAGAGGAGTAACAGACAAAGTAGGAATAGACGCAACAAAACCATTAAATGATGAAAAAGAGAAGTTTAGCAGAGCCATAATACCGGGATATGATAAAATAGATATCAGTAAATATTTTCCAAATATTTAAATATATTTGTTACAATTAACAATGAGTGCAGGTCGTAAAAAGACCTAAAAGCTAGACCCTAACAATTGTGAACTGTGAACTGTGAATTGTGAATTGCAGCAAGTAAATACTTTCCAAACAAATAGAAAGTTGGTGAGGTAAAGTGAAAGAAGCCATAGGAATGGTAGAAACCAGATCATTAGTAGCAGCCATGGAAGCAGCAGATGCAATGGTAAAAGCAGCAAGCGTAAAAATAGCAGACTTTCAAATAGTAGGCTCAGGATTAGTATCAGTAACAGTAACAGGAGACGTAGCAGCAGTAATGGCGGCAGTAGACGCAGGAAAAAGTAGAGGTGCAGAAGTAGCAGAAGTAGTATCAGCAAACGTAATCCCAAGACCTCATGATGAAGTAGACAAAATCTTTGACTTTGATGGTGGTGAATAAAAATGGTAAATCCATTAGCAAGAGTAATAATGGAGAAAAATCTAAAAACAGAGAAAGTAATAAACTCTAGAGCAGTAAATCAAAGAGTAACAACAGAAGGAAACAACCTAGACGATAAAGAAATAAAAATAATATCAGATATAATAAAAGGAGAAAAAGAAGTAATAGAAGGAAGTAATAAAAACACAGCAATAACACTAGAAGAAGCAGCAAACAGAATGAAAAATAACCGTTAAATAAAGACGGAGGTGTAAAATGAATAAAGCATTAGGCCTTATAGAAGCATTAGGACTGACAACAGCAGTAACAGCACTAGACGCAGCCAGCAAAGCTGCAGACATAACCTTAGTAGGAGTAGAAAAAATAATAGGAGTAGGAAAAGCAGTAGGAGTAAACATACAAATAGCAGGAGAAGTAGCAGCAGTAAAAGCAGCAGTAGAGGCAGGAGTAGAAGCAGGAAACAGAGTAGGGACAGTATTTGCATCCCATGTAATACCAAGACCCCATGATGAAGTGGACGCTTTGATAGCTAAGTTTGCTAAAAACTTAAATAAGAAAGAAGAAGAAAAGAAAGAAGAGAAGAAAAAAGAAACTAAAAAAGAAGTAAAAGAAGAAACAAAAAATAAATAAGAAGTAAGATTGAAAAGTAAATAAAGAAATCAAAAAAATGAGAAAACCCATAAGGAGGAATAAAAATGAGTCAAGCATTAGGATTAGTAGAAACAAAAGGATTAGTAGGAAGTATAGAAGCAGCAGATGCAATGGTAAAAGCAGCAAACGTAACATTAGTAGGATACGAAAAGATAGGATTCGGTCTAGTAACAGTAATGGTAAGAGGAGACGTAGGAGCAGTAAAAGCAGCAGTAGACGCAGGAGCAGAAGCAGCAAGAAATGTAGGAGAACTTCATTCAGTACATGTAATCCCAAGACCACACTCAGAAGTAGAAAGAGTTATCTTAAAACAATACGAATAATAAAAATGGAGTGTTTTAGATGAAAACAAAGATAACTTCAAAGGTGTTGGAGGATATATCTAAGAGGCTTCAGGGGGAAAGCATAATAGAAAAAGAAAAAGAAGATAAAACATTAAAAGCACTAATAGTATTAAATGGATCAAATATAGACTTAAGTGAAAAAATAGAAAACATAAAAAAACTAAAAAACAGAGGAATAAAAGTATCACTAGCCTTCTCCTTCATGGCAGAAAGGCTATTAGATACACAAAGAATAATAAACACATTACAACCACTAGAAATATACAAAGAAGAAGACATAATAAAATTAAAAGATATCTCAAAAGAATACTCAATAATAATAGGACCAAACATAACAACAAACACACTATCAAAAATATCCTTAGGAATGATAGATACATTTATTCCAAACCTAATATGGACCTTTCTATATCAAGGTAAAAAAGTATACCTAGACTTTAATCAAGTCAAGAACTACCTAGGAGAAGAAACAAAGAACAAAGAGATATTAAACATAACCAACAGATATATAGATACAATAAAGAAAATGGGAGCCATAGAAATAGACGATAAAAATATCCTAGAAAATATAATAAAGGATTATAGAGACTTACAAATAGAATCCCAAACAAATCTAAACAAAGTACCACAAACAAAAGAAGAAGAAATACCACAAGCAAAAACAGTAATAACAGAAAAAGACATAATAAGTATGTCTTCAAACAATAAGTTAATCCTACCAAAAGGAACAATAATCACACCACTAGCCAAAGACAAAGCAAGAGAAAAGAATATAAAAATAGAAATAAAATAAAAGGGAGGCTAAAAATGCATATAGGAAGAGTAATAGGAACAGTAGTAGCAACAAGAAAAGACGAAAAACTAGTAGGCACAAAACTAATGATAACCCAGCCTCTCGACTTAGACCTTACACCAAAAGGAGAACCATTAATAGCAGTAGATACAGTAGGAGCAGGAATAGGAGAACTAATAGTATATACAACAGGAACAGCAAGTAGAATAGCAGCAAGAAAAATGGATGCACCAATAGATGCAGCAATAGTAGGAATAATAGACGAAATAGACATAAACAAAACTCTATTAAACAGAGAATAGAGAGGAGGTAACAAAGTTGAAAGATGCCAAATACCTAAAAATGGCAATGGAATATAGAAATGCAATAGACGCACTAATGGGAAACAAAGAATTTGCAGACACAGTCCTCAAAGGAGGTCAAGTAGTAAACGTAATCACAAGAGAAATATACAAAGCAGACATAGCAATAAAACATAAATATATACTCCTAGTAGGAGACTGTAAAGACCTAATAGGACCAGAGACAACAGTAATAGACGTAACAGGAAAATACCTATCCCCAGGATTCATAGACTCACACATGCACTTCGAATCCAGTATGCTGACAATAACAGAATTCTCAAGACTATCCATACCATCAGGAACCACCACACTAGTAGCAGACCCCCATGAAATAGGGAACGCACTAGGCCCAGTAGGAATGAAAGCAATGGCAGACGAAATAGACAACGTACCATCAAACGTATACCTAGTAGTACCATCCCTAACACCAGACTGTCCAGACCTAGAAACAGCAGGATACGACACAAGTTCAAAAGACATGGAAGACTTACTAAACTACAAAAACATAATAGGAATAGGAGAACTACAAGGATTTAGTAACGCAAAACACGTATACAGAAACACACCAGAAATAATAACAGACCTACTAGCCTCAACAATATACGCAAAATCAAAGAACATGGTAGTAGACGGAAACGCACCAGAACTATTCGGAAAAGAACTAGCAGCACACATAATAGCAGCAGCAGGAAAATGCTCCTGTCACGAAACCACCACAAAAGAAGAAGCAGTAGAAAAACTACGCCAAGGAGTATACCTATTCATGAGAGAAGGTTCCACCCAAAAGAACATGGCAGAATGCATAAGAGCCGTAACAGAAGAAAAAATGGACTCAAGAAGATGTATACTGGCAACAGACGACATGGTAGCAGCCGACCTAGAAACACTAGGACACATGAACGAAATAGTAAGAAGAACAATAAAACAAGGAATAAGACCAGAAGAAGCAATCCAAATGGTAACCATAAACCCAGCAACCTACTTTGGACTAGACCATGTAGGAGTACTATCCCCAGGAAAACAAGCAGACATAGCCATAATAGAAGACATATATGAAATGACAATAGCAGGAGTATTCCTAAAAGGAAAACTAGTAGCATCAAAAAGAGAACTACTAATAGACCTGCCAAAATACACATATCCAGAAGAAGTAAAACAATCAGTAAAAATAGGACCAATCACAGAAAAAGACCTAGAAATACAAGGAGAAGGAAATAACGCAGTCGTAAGATGCATAGAAGTAATACCAGATCAGAACCTAACAGGAAAAACAGAAGAAACCCTAAGAGTAAATCGAGGAGTAGTAGAAGCAGACCCAGCAAAAGACACACTATATATAGCCTGTATAGAAAGATACAACAGAACAGGAAACATAGGAAGAGCCTTCGTGAAAGGCTTTGGACTAAAAGAAGGAGCCTTTGCAGAATCAGTAGCCCATGACACCCATAACATACTAGTCACAGGAACAAACATAAAAGACATGACAGTAGCAGTAAATGCTGTTATAGAAATGGGTGGAGGAATAGCAATATCAAACAAAGGAAGAATCCTTTCAGAAATGAGACTTCCAGTAGGAGGCCTTATAACAGACGAACTAGACGGACATGAAGTATCAGAAAAAATAGCAGAACTAGAAAGGATAATAACGAGAGAATTAGGATGCAAAATCCATGCACCACTAATGCATCTATCCTTCTTAGCACTATCTACAAGTCCAGCGTGGAAGATAACTGACAAGGGACTGATAGATGTGAATAATTTTAAGATTCTGCCTCCTGTTATT
>NZ_NPMN01000061.1 GCF_002266425.1 Tissierella sp. P1 | reverse complement strand
TTTAATAATTTAATACACTTGAGTTTTCTCTAGTAGATGATAAAGAAAGTCTTAAGTTAAAGCATTAATATAAACTTTCTTAAAATGCATTTATCGGAAATTTAAAATTAAGGAGATTTAGAATTTCCTATGCATCACAAGAAAACTCACCCTGGTGTTTCCTATCTTTAAAAAGCATGGAGCCCACGACCGGACTCGAACCGGTGACCTCTTGCTTACCATGCAAGTGCTCTACCTCCTGAGCTACGTGGGCATTTTTTACTCACTGCTAGTTATTTTACTATTTACATATAAAATTGTCAAGCTTAAGTTTATACTTTGTCCTCTAGTAGCTTCTCTAACTTTCTTTTAACTCTTTGTAAGGCATTATCTATACTTTTCACATGCCTGTCTAAATCCTCTGCAATTTCCTGATAGCTCATACCATCCACATAAGACATTAGGACCTCTAACTCTAATTCAGATAAAATCTCTCCTATTCTTCTTTCCATTAAATTCAAATCTTCTCTGCTAATCATTAATTCTTCTGGATCTGAAATTTTAAAGCCCGAAATTATATCCAATAGAGTCCTATCAGATTCTTCATCATATATAGGTTTATTAAGTGAAACATAAGAATTTAAAGGAATATGCTTTTGTCTAGTAGCTGTCTTAATTGCTGTAATTATCTGTCTCGTGATACAGATTTCTGCAAATGCTCTAAATGATGTAAGCTTGTCCTTATCATAGTCACGAATAGCCTTATATAGTCCTATCATGCCCTCCTGAACGATATCTTCCTTATCTGCCCCTATCAAATAATATGATCTAGCTTTGCATTTTACAATGTTTTTATATTTATAAATCAGGTATTCCAGTGCAATAGCGTCATCATTTTTTGCAGCTTCTACAATTTCTTCATCCTGCATAGTCATATATGTAGTTAATTCCATATCATTATGCACTTCCAATTGCACTAAGCATCCCCCCCAGTATAACTCTGTTAATTTTGATTACTATTAATTATATTTAATACCTATATTTTAGTCAAGGTTATTCATTCTTACTTATTAAATTATTTAGTTTTTTTATCGTTTCTTCATCCAGTCTTCCTAGCAGAAGATCATTTTTTTTATTCTCTGTAGTACTTTTACGTTTAATAAGCTTTTTTTCATTAAATATTTCCATTTCTAACTCCCTAGCTGAAATCCTAGTTCCACCTCGACCAAAAACAATTTGTTGTTCCATCCAGTCAGATGTTGCTACTCTTACTCTCTTTATCCTTCCAATCTCATCTAGTTTTTTCTCTATATATTGATCTGCAGTCTCGTTTTCTTTCGTATATACAACTTTTAAATCATTATAATTTTCTTCTGCTCCATAGTTGCCCTTTACTAAATGTGCATCAAATACAATTATGACTTCAATTCCCGAATAATATTTATATTCTGTCATGATCTCTATAAGCTCATTTCGAGCCTCCTCTAAATGTTCCTTTTTAAGTTGACTAAACCGCTCCCAAGAATTAATGATATTATACCCATCAACAAAAAGATATTCTTTAATCTTTTTATTCTTCTTAGCCATGATTCTGTCTTACTACCTCATATATCAATATAGATGCCGCATTAGAGGCATTTAAGGAAGATATTTGGCCTAGCATTGGAATTTTAACTAAGACATCGCATTTTTCTTTCACTAGCCTAGATAATCCTTTTCCCTCATTTCCTATTACCAAAGCAATAGCTCCTTGTAAAGATGTCTTATAATGATAGTCAGTCCCGTCCATATCTGCACCATAAATCCATAGCCCTTTATCTTTTAGTTCTTCAATTGCATTTACAATATTGCTTACTTTTGCTACAAGCATATGCTCTACTGCACCGGCAGAACTCTTATATACCGTTTGATTTACTTGAGCAGATCTCCTTTTAGGAATTATTACGCCATGTACTCCTGCACATTCAGCACTCCTAATTATAGAACCTAAGTTATGTGGATCTTCCAATCCATCTAAAATTACAATAAATGGAGGTTGATTTCTTTCTTTAGCTCTATTGAGGATATCATCTATATCAACATAATTATATGATGTAACTAACGCAACTACTCCTTGATGTGCATTCCCTTCCGATAAAGAATCAAGTTTATTTTTATCTACCTGTTGTATTATAATATTTCTGTCTTTTGCCATTCCAATTATCTTATTTATAGATCCTTGAAGCTCTCCTTTTAGAACATATAATTTTTCTATTTCTCTATCCGTTTTAAGTACTTCTAAAACAGGATTTCTTCCAACCACATATTGAAAATCCATTCTTATCACACCTTTCTTTAATTCACAATTCACAGTTCACAGTTCACAGTTCACAATTGTTGAGGTCGAGCTTTGAGGTCTTTATAGGTGACCTTCGGTTGTTGTTTTAATTGTGAATCATGCATTGTGAATTGTGCATTTACTTAAATCGCTCCCTAACTTCAACCATCTTTCCGCAGGTCATTTTCCCCTCTGGACATGGCCCATTTATACAACCTGGTCCAGCATTTTTGAATAATATAGGATAGACTTTTTTCACTTCTTTAAGCATCAAAGTTGCAATCTCTCTTATTTCCCATTGTGCCCTATTACAGCATCTAAGTCTAAAAAAATTCATCAAAGACCTTGCATTCATAGTAAATACTATCTTAGTCTCACAGGCATTGGGGAAAATATATCTTGCATCTTCAATTGACTCTTTTTCTGCTCTATTTCTTGCTTCCTTCTCGTCGAACTTTTCTTCAATATATTTATTATAATGTTCATCAAATAATAAATTTGATATTTCATCATAATATTTCTGATCTTCTCTCATAGCCTTTTCAAATATTTCTCTAGCCTTTTTATTATTTGCAATAGCCGGCGGAATTATATATTCAAACTGTTCAAGTTTCACATATCTTTGTGATTGCTGAGAAAAACTTGCAATCCTATGTCTCACTAGTTGATGAGTTAATGTACGAGATATTCCTTCAATCCCAAAAGTAAATGTGACATGTTCAATAGGACTTTCATGGTTTAAGTCCATTAAAAGAGATAAGAATGATTCAACCTTATCTTCAGTTAGCTTTTCTTCTATCTCACTGACACCTGATGATGAATAGCAAAGCCTTGCTGCAGCTGCAACTAGTTTTTCGCCATCAGGCGTATACCTCAAAAGTTCTACCTTATCCATCCTAATCCCCCTTTTCTTCATTAGTTAATGTCTATATGTGATACCACTTTAAATAATTCTGCTATTCTGTAATCCTTACCCATTAAGTAAAGATAGCCCATCAACGCTTCAAAACCTGTAGCATATTTATAATCTATCATATCAGCATTTTTAGGCATTGTATTAGTCTTTGCATTTCTACCTTTTTTAACTACTGCTCGTTCATCTTCATTAAGTATATCTTCTAACATATGAACTATATCTGCTTGGGCCTTGGCTTTTACATATTTAATAGTCAATTTATGCAATTCTTTAACAGGTAACTTCTTCTCAAGTAGATATGTCCGTACTAACAATTCATATACTGCATCTCCTATATATGCAAGCTGCAGAGGAGATAACATAGCTATATCCTCTGCACTTAATTCTGTATTCATCTTTCTAAACAAGTTGTTTTCTTCCATAGGCTATATACGTTTCCACTTCACCCCTTCTTGGGTATCTTCTAAGACTATTCCTTTTTCCTTTAACATATCTCTAATTTCATCAGCTAACTTAAAGTCTTTATTTTTTCTTGCTATCGTTCTTTTCTCTATAAGATCTAAAATTTCAACCTCTAAAATTTCATCTTTTTTGTTTAGTATTCCAAGAACATTGGATAATTCTAATAACAAATCATAAGATATTTGAATTAATTTCTTGGAAGATTTTTCATTTAGATTTGAATTAGAAAATTTAACAAGATCAAATAATGAAGCTATAGCATCTGCTGTGTTTAAATCGTCTTCCATGCTTTCAATAAATTCTTTTTTAAACTTTTCAATAGTATCTAGTAGATCATTTTCTTCTTTGTTTAATTCTCTATCTTCCGCGTTTTCAAGTAGATATTCTAAGTTTTTCTTCCCATTATATAATCTTTCTAAGGCATTTTCCATTTGATTCATTATTTCTCTAGTAAAGTTCATAGGAGATCTATAATGTGCGGATAGCAAGAAAAATCTAAGGATTTCCAAATCAAATTCCTCTGCAATTTCTTTTACAGTAAAAAAGTTTCCTAGAGATTTTGACATCTTTTGATTTTCTACATTTAACATACCATTATGCATCCAATAATTTGCAAAGGGCTTCTCCGTTAAAGTTTCAGACTGTGCAATTTCATTTTCATGATGTGGAAATTGAAGGTCTTCGCCACCTGCATGTATATCTATAGTATCTCCTAATAGCGTTCTCGACATAACAGAGCATTCGATATGCCACCCAGGTCTTCCATTACCCCAAGGACTTTCCCAATAAGGTTCACCTTCTTTAGCTTTCTTCCATAATGCAAAATCCATAGGATTATTTTTCTCTTCACTAACTTCTATTCTGGCTCCACTCATTAAATCTTCAATATTTTTCTTAGACAATTTCCCATAGTCTTTTGCACTATCTATGTTAAAATAAACATTACCATCTACATTATAGGCGGCACCCTTCTCTATTAAAGCCTCTATAAATTCAATCATTGGCTGAATAAATTCTGTAGCTTTTGGATGGATGGTTTTCTCTTCATAAATATTTAAACCTTTTGCATCCTCCATAAGAGCTTTAATATATCTCTCGGATATATCATTAAATGCAGTATTTTCTTCATTAGCTCTATTTATTATTCTATCGTCAATATCTGTAAAATTTGAAATATACTTAACATTATACCCTCTATACATAAAAAATCTTCTTAAAGTATCGAATATTACCATTGGTCTAGCATTTCCAACATGTATATAGTTATATACCGTTGGACCACAGATATACATGCTAACCTGACCTTCAACAACGGGTATGAATTCTTCTTTTTTTCGAGTTAAAGTATTATAAATCTTCATATCTAACCTCCTTTATTGAAGTGAATAGTTAATAGTGAATAGTTAATAACTAATAGATAAGAAAACCCCAAATCTTTACTTAAAACTATTCACTCTTCACTTTTAGTTATTCACTGTTTTTTACTTTTCACTATATATAATTTTTCTCTACATAATCAATTCTTTTGAGTATATTTTCTTTACCTAGTAAAACCAATATATTCACAAACTCTGGACCATGTGCCATACCTGTTAGTGCAACTCTAGCTGGCATAAATAGGTTTTTACCTTTAACCCCTGTAGCCTTTTGAATTATCTTCATAAATCCTTTAGCATACTCTTCATCTATTTCTTCTATATTGTTTAATTCTTCCTTAATTGCTGTGAGAACAATTCCTACCTGTTCAGCCTTTATTATCTCTAATGCATCTTCCTCTAGAATATCTACATAATCTTTAAAAATAAATTCTACTTTATTTACTACTTCTGATACTGTATTTAAGCTTTCTTGAACTGTATGAACTAATAGCTTTAACCATTCATATCTATCTTGGACAAATTCTCTATCTATAAAATCTGCTTTAATCAAATATGGAATAGCCATATCTGTGATCCTTTCAACAGATGAGGATCTTATATAATGACCATTTACCCAATCTAGTTTATCTTTATCAAATATTCCACCAGTTTTTGAAACTCTTTCAAAGGAAAACTTTTGAATTAACTCTTCCATAGAAAGAATCTCCTGATTATCTTCTGGACTCCATCCTACCAATGCTAAATAGTTGACTAATCCCTCTGGCAGATATCCTTTATCTTTAAAATCTTCTACAGAAACATCTCCTTGACGCTTACTTAGTTTTTTTCTATCTTTATTTAATACAGTTGGAAGATGAACATATACAGGTTTTTCCCATCCAAACACTTCATATAGATAGATATGTTTTGGTGTGGATGGTAACCATTCTTCTCCTCTAACTATATGGGTTATTTCCATTAAATGATCATCTACTACTACTGCCATATGATAGGTTGGATATCCATCAGACTTTAATAATACTTGATCATCAATATCATCAGTGTTTATTACAATATCTCCCCTAACTAAATCATGAAATTTCACATCATAATTCTGAGGTAATTTTAATCTAACCACATATTCTTCTCCATTAGCAATTCTTTTCTTCGCCTCTTCTATAGATATATTCCTACAGAATCCATCATATTTTGGAACTAATCCTTTAATTTTTTGTTCCTCACGTACCTGCTCAAGTCTTTCCTTAGAGCAGAAACAATAGTAAGCATGGCCTTTCTCTATAAGCTCATCTACATATTTTTTATATATGTCTAATCTCTCTGACTGAATATATGGACCGTGATTGCCTTTTTGCACAACCTTACCATCTTCTACAAATACACCTTCATCATATTCTATTCCTGCCCAATGTAAGGACTCTATTAAATTTTCTATAGCTCCTTCTACAAATCTAGTTTGATCAGTATCTTCTATCCTCAAGATAAACTTACCATTATTATTTCTAGCAAATAGATAATTGTATAAAGCAGTCCTAATAGATCCTATATGTATGAAACCCGTTGGACTTGGGGCAAATCTTAATCTAAATTCTTTCAAAACTGACACCTCCTGAATTAATTATATTATATTATATATCACTAGTCCTTAAGTGTAAACTGTCCCCTTTAAATAAAAAAGACCTATATCTAATCATCATAAGCTATCCTTTCTTGGAAACTATATAGATTAAACTCTTATTAGCAAAATGATAGCGTTAAACATTTCTATGGATTATAGTAAAAACTTCTATGAAAGCATAATTAAAAAACTTTCCTTAGTTACTGCATAAGCAACTTGCATGAAATCAAAGCTTTCGTTAATATACTTAAAACTCATTGAATCAAGCTTCTGAATATAATTTCAAAAGCAGAGCCCCAATATTAATTATAATAAAAATACTATATTAAATCTATATTAATAATTAAT
>NZ_NPMN01000060.1 GCF_002266425.1 Tissierella sp. P1 | reverse complement strand
CTTTATCCTTTTCTCCAACTTCATACATTTCTATAACCCCGTCCCTATCTATATATAGTTCATCATAAATCATTAATGCTGTGGCATAATAATCTTCAACTAATTCTGTTTCCATTAAGTTATTTATATGTCTTCCACTAATTGGACCTGTTCTTGTATCTAAAGTTAGACTTCCTTGTGCTATTATATCTGCTGTTATTATATAGTCTTTATATGCCTTTTCTATAAGTTCATTATTTTTAATGGTTACGTAATTCATCCATAATAATGAAAAAGTAAATACCCCTGCTAATACTATTAGAAGAATAGATGTAGCTTTGGAACGCAAGGTATGCTTTAATGAAAATCTTCTTAGTGCTTTTTTGCTGTTCTTTTTTCTCTATCAATTTATCATCTTTTATATCTTTCTCTTTATCATCTTCTAATTGTTTCGTAATCACTTTACTTTCTATTGTCATTGCATTAGTAGCTTTAGCCACTTCCAAGCTTTCAGTTTTCCCTTGAATCATTTTTCTCTTTTTATTGTTGTTAATTAAATCTATAATAGAAGAATTTTTAAGCTTATTTATCCTAAACATCAACATTATCATAAAGGGAAGCATAGATAATAGGATAAACAGTATAAAGTATTTTATATCTAATCCTGAATTAACAGTAGTCTGTGCAGTAGCAGGAACATTTCCTAACAATTCCATCGACTTCTCCATAGCATTATTAAAACCTATATAGCCTCCAATTCCCGATGCTATAATACCATATATAATTAGTGGCAATACCAGATGTCTTCCACTAATCTTTGATGGAATTCCTAAAGCTCTTTCTATTGCATAATTAAGCTTGTGCCCTTCTATATATACATATATCACAAACCCTTGTATCAATATTAAAAGTACACTAAAAAGCACAAAGCTTATTGCTGTAGATCTTTTAATAGGAGCAGAAGACTCTTTAAAACTCTCTATATTATTTATTAAAAAGGATAATTCATATCCCAGCTCTTTTAATGGCTCTTTATACTTTTCTATAAAAGCTGATTCATCACTTGCGTTTTTTAAAACAAAAGTATATGAGTAAGAATCAATAGGTATTGACTCATCTAATCCTTTAGTATATCTGCCAAGTTCTACAGGTATGGTACTATTCGGAACATACATTTGAATGTGCATATGAGGGTAAACATTGGAATTAAATATACCTACTACTTCAAAGGGTTTAGGTTCACTGACATAATATGTTTTCCATTCTTTATGGTCCTTTTCTGTAGATAACGAAATACCATATTCAGAATCTCTCATCTTAATATTAAGCTTATCTCCAATATTTATTTTATAGTTTTTGGCAATATTCTCATGTATTATAACTACATGGTTTTGGTTTTCATCATCCTCCTTGTTAAACCAACGTCCTTCCACAAGATAATAATCCTTTGCACTATCTTGTACTTCCGGCATTGCTGTCATATCCTTAATGCCTATAAGAGAATATGAAATGATGTTTTCATTTATAAGGTCCATTTCCTCTTTGATGATTTTAAACTGTGGAGCCTCCCAATCTATATATCCATTATCATCTAGCTCTATATATAGAGGTCCATCATCATAAAGTGGTTTTGCAAAGAAGCCAATGTCACCGGATGCATCAAGAAATGTTCTGAATAAGTACCTTTTTCCAGGTTTCATTTGGAATAGCTCGTCTATTACATCATCATTGATATATTCAAGTTTTTCTCCTGTTACTATGGAATGGGACAAAAAAAGAAAACGATGTTTCTGATCATTTTTGTAGCGAAAATCTCCTTCTATAAAATCTGGAATTCCAGCCAATATATCTATAACCTTAACATCTAATGCTGAACCTTCATAAATGTTCTCAGCATGTTGATATTTATGCACTTCCTGTATCTCTCCAATAAATATATGATCAAATTCATTTGAACCTATGTGTCCTATAAGAGAACGATCATTTCTTTTATTTCTATATAGTCCGTCTATTATTCCAATAGTATATCTTTTATTATCTTCAAAACCTATCATCGTGTCACCAGTAATGAGTTCCTGAGCTTCTTTTACATCATAGTTATTCTCATCTAAGGGTAGTATTCTTCCGATACTTCTATAATATTTACCAATATTGTCAATCTCCCTATTAACTATGAAAAATTGACTGATACTGGATATAAATAGATTTGATGCTATTAGAAGTATGCTTAAGAGAAGTATCCCCTTCAAAGGTCTTCTTAGGTTAGATTTGTTGATTGGATTTTTCATGGATTTCACTCTCCTATATCTTACTTCATATTCTCAATAGTTCCATCCTTAATTCTCCATACATGATCCGATTCTTCTGCGATTTCCATATCATGAGTTACTATGATTACACAAAAATCCTGTTGATGAGCTAGTTGTTTCAATATATCTATGATTCGTTCACTGTTTTCATCATCTAAATTTCCCGTAGGTTCATCAGCAAGTATTACCTTTGCTCCTGTGGCTAATGTCCTTCCTATGGCTACTCTTTGCTGTTCTCCTCCTGATAGATTGGAAGGGTAGCGAGATAACTTATCTCCATCTATACCCAAGGAATCCAACACCGTTTTTCCTTTTTCTCTTGCCTCTTCTTTAGGTACTCCCTTATATTCCATAGGAAAACTTACATTTTCTAATGCAGTTAGTAGAGGGAATAGTTGAAATGCTTGGAATATCATTGAAACGTTATCTCTCCTATATTCATCTAAATCCATATCCTTTAAATCCTCACCATTTATAGAGATTTTCCCTTGGGTAGGCTCATCAAGTCCTGCCATTATGGAAAGCAAAGTGGTTTTTCCACTACCTGAAGGTCCTACTATTGCATTTAATTTTCCTCCCTCAAAAGTACAATTTATATCCTTTAGCACATCTTTATCTGCACCTTTATATCTGTAAAAAATATTTTCCAGTTCTAGCTTTGCCATATTGATTTCCCCCTTCTATCTATTCTTTTACCTGAAGCATTTCTAGTGGCTTTTTATTGGTTACCTTTCCTATACCTAGTATTAGCCCTGCTGTAGATCCTAACAGATATCCACCTGATACTATTATATATTTCGTCATGTCTATTGGATAGGATTTTATGGATATAGCAAATACGGCTATACATGCTATGGCTGTTCCTATTAATACCAATATAAGATTTTCTTTAAATATATTCCATCTTACTTCTTTTTCCTTTACACCTAATATTCGTAAAATCGCTACATCTGTTGTGCGTCGTAGTACCATTATAAAGACTAATATACCAGCTATTACAATGGATAAGGTAAATGTTACAGGGTACAGAACTTCTAATAAGGATATATTCTTTTCTAATGGCTCCATTACATTTGTTAGCTCCTCATCCCACAGCTTCAGCTCCGTTGCAAATTCATTGAAGCTATTATTAGACACTATTCCCTTTATCTCTGCTTTACGCGATATAAGCTCCTTATTCTTTTCTTGCTTAAACTCAAATTCTATCTTGCTATAGAATATTTGCATCTCAACATTATTCAATACCTCCATTGGATAAATAAATACTTCCATGTCTTCATTTACTATGTTTTTTCCATAATAATTTTTTCCAGTGGAAATTCCTTTATAGGTTCCTACTATGGTTCCATAGGTCCTTACGGATAGCTGTCGATGCCGTGAAGCAGGCTCTAAAAGTATCTTATCTCCCAATTTTAGGTCGTAATGATCCATTGCCTTCTCAGCCACTAAAATTGGAAAACCCTCTTCTCCATTTTCATCTAATATCGTTAGCTCACCATTCTTAGAATATCCTCTGGTATATTCCTTGTCAAAATCCTCCAATGAATAATTATCTATAATATTTAAATCAGTTAGATTTATAATTCCATCTGAGCTATTATAGCTTTTATTGCTTGCATATACTACAAATATTGGGTGCTTTATAAAAACATGAACCTTATCCTTTTCTCCTATTTCATATTTCTTTATTGCTCCATCTCTATCTATATATAGTTCTTCATAATTCATCCATGCTATGGATTTATAATCCTCTACTAACCCCGTCTCCATCAATCTATCTATATGTCTCCTATGGATTGGACCTGTTCCATGACTTGTAGTTCTGCTTCCCTTTGCCACTATATCTCCCGTTATAATACTGTCTTTATATGCCTTTTCTATTAGTTCATTGTTCTTGATAGTTAGGTAGTTCATCCATAGCAATGCAAAGGTAAATATTCCTGCCAATATTATTAGGAATATAGATGTTACCTTTGAACGTAAAGTATAATTTATTGAAAATCTTCTCAATGCTTTTTTACTATCTTTTCTATGGTCCTCTATGTACTGCTCTTTTCCTTCCTCTTCTTCTTTTACATATACTGCAGCTTCTGTTGACTGTGATACGGTAGTAGCTTTAACCATATCTATATATTCACTTTCTTCTTTACTTTCTTCTTGTAAAATTTTCTTCTTTTTATTGTTATTGATTAAATCTATTACTGATGAATTTTTAAGCTGTTTTATTCTAAGGAACAGCATTATGACAAATGGAAGCATGGATAGGATGATAAATAATATAAAGTATTTTATATCCAGACCAAAATCAACAGTCCTCTGTACATTAGAAGGTATACTGCTCAATATTTCCGTTGATTCTTCTATTGCCTTTTGATAGCCTGTATATCCTCCTAGTACCGATGCTATAATGCCAAATATGACTAGTGGCAATACCAGATGCTTTCCGCTTATTTTTGCAGGGATTCCCAATGCTCTTTCTATTGCATAGTTCAGTTTATGTCCATCTATATATACATATATTACAAAACCTTGTATCAGTATTAAAAGCATGGAAAATACCATAGCGCTTATTGCTGTAGACCTTTTAATCGGGTCTGAAGCTTCTTTAAAGCTGTCTATACTATTCATTAAAAAGGATAATTCATATCCCAATTCCTTTAGCAGCTCTCTATATTTTTCTATAAATGTAGTTTCATCCTCTGCATTTTTTAAAACAAAGCTATATGAATGAACTCTCACAGGTATTGGTTCATCTAATCCTCCAGTATATCTGCCAAGCTCCATAGGCATAGTACTTTCAGGAATATACATACATTCATATTGAGCAGCACGATTGTTTTTAAATATACCAACTACTTCAAAGGATTTAGGTTCAGATGTATAATAGTTCCTCCATTCTATTTTATCCTTTTCTGTAGATAACAGAACACCATATTCAGAATCTCTCATCTTAATATCAAGCTTATCTCCAATACTTATATTATGGTTTTTGGCAATAGTCTCATGTATGATGACTACATGGTTCTGATTGTCATAGTCCTCCTTATCTATCCATCGTCCATCCACCAAGTAATAATCCTTTGCATTCTCTTGTACCTCCTGCATTGCTGTCATATCCTTAGTACCTATAAGATCATATGAGATAATATTCTCATTGATAAAGTCCATTTCCTCCTTGATGATTTTAAACTGTGGATTATCCCAATCTATATATCCATTATCATCTAGTTCTATATATAGGGGTCCACCATCATATAGGGGCTTGGCAGCAGAACCTGCGTTACTCTGCACATAGACTTCTGTTCTGAATAAGTATTTTTTTCCCTGTTCCAACTGAAATAATTGGTCAATAACGTCATTGTTGATATATTCATACTTTTCCCCTGTCATTATAGAATAAGGCAGGAATAGAAAACGATGCTCCTGGTACTCCTTATAGTAAAATTCTGATTCTATATAGTTTGGGATTCCAGCCAATATATCTGTTACCTTAGCCCTTAGTATTGTCCCTTCATAGATATTCTCAGCAAGGTATATTTATCTACCTCCTTCAGCTCTCCAATAAATATTGTATCATTTACATTTGAACCTATCATCTCACTATACGCACTATCATTTCGTTTATTTCTATATAATCCATCTATCAATCCTATAGTAAATCTTCTATTATCCTCAAAAGCTATCATTGGGTCACCAGTGATTATCTCCTGAGCTTCTTTTACATCATAGTTATTCTCATCTAATGGTCGTATTGTCCCAATGCTCCTATAATATTTTCCAATATTATCTATCTCTCTATTGACTATGAAGAACTGACTAATACTAGATATAAAGAGATTTGATGCTATTAGAAGTATACTTAGAAGAAGTATCCCTTTCAGAGGTCTTCTTAGGTTGGATTTGTTTATTGGATTTTTCATGGATATCACTCTCCTTATACTTTACTATATTAAGCAAAATAATATATGATTGCGTTATTATCCTATAATTGAAAACAATTATCAAACTGGCTTTAATTAATAGTAAGTCTAGGCAGTCAAGCTACCTAGACTTACTAAACCTGTATGCCTTAGCCTTAGCAAAAATTAGCCTCTGTTATATGAAGCATCAGCAAGAACATGTAGTAGCTGTTCATTCATACTCATAATTAAAATTTTATCAATTATTTCATCTTCAATTTTATTTATCTTTGCTAATACTATGCTCATGCTTGTACCCCCTTTACTATTTTAATTAAAGTGTATTTCATAATAATTTTATTGTCAGCTAACTTTTGTACATATTTTTTAAAAAATTTGGCTTTATATATAGAGAGGGGCATACAACTCAATAAATTAAAATAATCAGTGAATTAATTAACTTTCCTTCTATCTATTATTGATTTCATGTTTACTCTTTTACCTGAAGCATTTCCAGTGGCTTTTTATTGGTTACCTTTCCTATGCCAAATATCAGTCCTGCAATAGTACCTAGCATATATCCTCCTGTTACCATTATATATTTCACTAAATCTATCGGATAGGATTTTATGGATATAGCAAATACTGTTATACATGCTAAAGAAATACCAATTAGTACCAATATAAGGTTCTCCCTAAATAAATTCCATCTCACTTCTTTTTCCTTTACACCTAATATCCGTAAAATCGCTGCATCCGTTGAGCGACGAAGTACCATTATAAAGACTAATATACCTGCTATTACAATTGATAAGGTAAATGTTACAGGATACAGAACTTCTAATAAGGATGTATTCTTTTCTAATGGTCCTACTACATTTACAACTTCTCCATCCCATAGTTTTAGCTCAGTCGGAATTTCATTAGATGAATTGTCGGAAACTATTTTCTTTATCTCTTCCTTTTTTTCCATAATCTCTTTGTTTTTTT
>NZ_NPMN01000059.1 GCF_002266425.1 Tissierella sp. P1 | reverse complement strand
TTTTAATTCCTCCCTTTATTCTTCTCCTAAATAAGCCTTTCTTACTCTATCATCATGTAATAAATCCTTAGCATCACCTGAGAATAAGATTTTTCCAGTTTCTATTACATAGCCTCTATCTGCCGTCTGCAGTGCAATATTAGCATTTTGCTCAACAAATAAAAATGTAAGTCCCGTTTTTTTGTTTATTTCCTTAATAGATTCAAATATCTCTTCAATAACTATTGGTGCTAATCCCATGGATGGTTCATCTAGCATTAGTAGCTCTGGATCTGATAAAAGAGCTCTACCAATAGCTAGCATTTGTTGTTCTCCACCACTTAGGGTTCCTCCATACTGTTTAGTTCTCTCCTTTAATCTAGGGAATAGCTTATATACAAATTCAAGGTCTTCTTTTATTTTTTCTTTATCCTTTCTCAAATAAGCTCCCATTAGAAGATTTTCTTCTACAGTCAATGCAGTAAATATTCTTCTTCCCTCTGGAACATGTATAAGTCTTTTGGCTACTATTTTTTCCGCACTTAAGTCATTTATTTCTTCGTCTTTATATTTAATACTTCCTTTAGATTTTATTAGATTGGATATGGCTCTTAAGGTACTAGTCTTTCCTGCTCCATTACTTCCAATTAAAGTGATTATCTCTCCCTCTTTTATTTCAAAAGATAATCCTTGTAATGCGTGGATACCTCCATAATATACATTTAAGTCTTCAACTTTTAACATTACTTAGTACCCCCTTTACCTAAATAAGCTTCAATTACCCTTTGATTTTGCTGAATCTCTTGTGGCAATCCTTCTGCTATTTTATTTCCATATTCTAGTACCGAAATTCTATCAGATATACCCATTACAAGCTTCATATCATGTTCAATAACTAAAATGGTATTTCCTCTATCTCTAATTTTCTTTATAAGATGAGTCATCTCAACTTTTTCACCTGAGTTCATACCTGCTGCTGGCTCATCAAGTAAAAGTAATTTAGGTTCTGTAGCCAATGCTCGAGCAACCTCTACTCTTCTTTGATAACCATAGGGTAAGCTAGTAGCTATTTCATCCTTTAAATGAGTTAACTCAAGGAAATCCAAAATCTCCATTACCTTAGTTTCAACTTCCTTTTCTTCTTTTACAAGCTTAGGAGATTTTAATATGGTAGCCAATAAGTTTGATGATGTTCTGCAATATTGTCCAACCATTACATTTTCAAGTACCGTCATGGTGCTGAATAACCTTATATTCTGGAAGGTTCTACCGATTCCCATTTTTGTTATTTCATAGGGTTTAGATTTTTTAACCTTTTCTCCTAAGAATGTAACATCTCCTGCTGTTGGTTCATATATCCCAGTAATAGCATTAAAAAAAGTAGTTTTTCCCGCTCCATTAGGTCCTATTAAACTTACAATTTCATCTTTATCTATATGAAAATCTACATTGTTTACAGCTGTCAACCCACCAAAACGCATTGTTATTCCTTTAGCTTCGAGAATTCTCATTTTTCGCACCTCCCTTTAGACTAGACATGCTGATCATTCCTTGAGGTCTTACTATCATCATCATTACTAATAATATACCGTATATTGCATATCTATATGTGGATATACCTCTTAGTGCTTCAGGTAATATAGTTAATACTGTTGCACCTACAATAATACCTGGTATACTTCCTACACCGCCTAATACTACCATTGTTAACATTACTACTGATTCCATATATGTGAAGTTATCTGGATTTACATAGTGAATAAATGAAGCGAATATACCTCCAGCTAATCCTGCTATAGCAGCACCTAAAACAAAGGCAAGTATTTTTAGGAAAGTTGGGTTTATTCCCATTGCTTCTGCTGCTACTTCATCATCCTTTACAGCTACTAGTCCTCTTCCTAATCTAGAGTTTAATAGTCTATAGGATATAAATATGGTTAGAAGTGCAAGAATATATAGAATATAATAATATCCAGTATTACTGCTTATTGTATAACCAAATATCTTAGGTGATGGAATACCTGGTATACCAGCTGGTCCCCTTGTAAAGGATGCCCAATTTATTAAAACTAACCTTAGTATTTCACTGAAACCTATTGTTGTAATAGCTAAATAGTCTCCTTTTAATCTTAGAGTAGGAATACCTAAAAGTAATCCAAAAATTGCAGAGACAATTGCACTACAAATCAATGCAATCCAGAAAGGTACATGATAAGTCACTGTAAGAATAGCAGTAGTATATGCTCCTACAGCATAAAATGCAGAGTGTCCCATGGAAAGTTGTCCTGCAAATCCCAGAACAAAGTTCAAACTTAATGCCAATACTATATATATCAACACTAGTACGCTTGTCCTAAGTGCATAAGTGTTGTTGGCTAAAATTAGAGGTAATAATGCTCCTAATATTAAAAATATAAAAGTTGTAGCTTTTCTCTTTTTATTATCTAAATTCATAAATCTCTTTGTACCTATATCAAATATTTTTGAAAGTACAATAATTCCTAAATACAATATACCCGAATATAATATTAGATTGAATAAAACCTTTGAAATATTAGTCATCTTTATCCACCTCCTATACCTTTTCTTTAATACCCTTACCTAACAATCCATCAGGTTTTAGGATAAGTATGATTATTAAAATTATAAAGGCTATAGCATCTCTGTACCCAGAAGAAATATATGCTGCACCTAGACTTTCTGATACTCCCATAATAAGCCCTCCAAGCATTGCACCTGGAATACTGCCTATACCACCTATTACTGCTGCAATAAATGCCTTTAGTCCTGGTACATAACCCATCATAGGATATGCTGCTTTATAATATATTGCAACCAAAGTACCTGCAGCAGCTCCTAGAGCAGAACCAAGTCCAAATGTAAAATATACTACCTTATTTGTATTAATTCCCATAAGTCTTGAAACATCCATATCTTGAGATACGCATCTCATTGCTCTACCAATCTTTGTATATTGAACTATATAAGTTAATAATGCAACTAAAACAATTGTTGTGCCTAAAATTATTAGCTGAATAGTATTAACTCTAATTCCCATAAAACTAAATACTTTATTATTTATTACATTTGGAAATGATTGAGTCTCAGGACCCCATATAAGCATTGCAAAATTCTCTAAAAATATACCAACTCCAACTGCAGATAAGAACAAATTTATTTTAGGTGCCTTAAACACAGGGCTATAAGCAAACTTTGCTATGAGTATTCCGAAGATTGATGCCCCAGCCATCCCAAATAAAAACGCCAGCATTATTGGCATATTAAATAGCGTCAATGCTGTATATGTTAAGAAAGCACCGATCATATATACGTCTCCATGGGCAAAGTTTATCAGTCTAATGATTCCATAGACCATTGTAAAGCCTATCGCCGTTAGAGCATAAATACTCCCGAGAGCTATACCGTTACTTAATTGCTCCATAAACATATCTTTCACTCTCCTTTGTGTCTATTAGGGAGCCCCTTAGAGCCCCCCAATATCTTTAGTTTAATTGATCTCCTGCTAAAACGATTTTACCATCTTTAACTTCTAATATTAAAATGCTTCTTGTTACATCATTGTTTTCAAAAGAGATAGGTCCAGCTACTCCTGGGAAGTCCTTAACTTCTTGTAAATATTTCGTTATACCATCTCTTGTTGCTCCGTTTTTCTTCATGCCTTCAAGAATAAGTTTTGCTGAGTCATATGCTAATGCTGCATAATTATCAGGTTCTTTATTATATTTTTCTCTAAATGCTTCTACAAATTCTTTTGTTCCAGGGAATTCAACATCTGGATGGAAGAATGCAGCGAATCTTATTCCCTCAACAGATTGTCCACCTAATTTTATTAATTCATCAGAACTGATTCCCTCTGTTCCTATCATTGGAACATTTAACCCTGCTGGTCCTGCTTGCTGTGCAATTAAAGCTGTTTCTACATAATAACCTGCAACAAACATTATATCTGGATTTTGACCCTTAATCTTTGTAAGTTGAGGGCTAAAGTCTTTTGATTGTCCTTCAAAATATGTTTCTGATGCTACAACTTTTCCACCTAGACTTTCAAATTCCTCTGTAAAGTCATTTTTAAGACCTGTACCAAAGTCATTAGCTGTAAATAAAATAGCTGCTTTTCTTTTTCCTAATACATTATAAGCATATTGTGCTAAGTTTTTTGCTTGAGTAGTATCAGTTAATGAAATACGATATAAATGAGGAGTAGATCCATCAGTTATTTGTTTATTAACTGAGTCTGTAATAACTGGTATACCTGCTGCTTCATAGATTCCTCTTGCCGCTAATGTACAAGAACTGTTCCAGTGACCAATTACTGCTAAGACTTTATTATCTCCTGCAAATTTTTGAGCTACGTTTGGCGCTTCTTTAGGGTTTCCAGTATCATCACCAACAATTAATTTCACTTGTTTACCTTCAATACCGCCCTCTTTATTTACTTCATCTAGTGCTAGTTCTATAGCTTTAACTTTCATATCTCCAAATTGAGCTGAGTCGCCTGTCATAGGATTAGCTGAGGCTATATATAATTCCGAAGAGTTAGAATTTCCTCCACCACCGCTACATGCAGTAAGTGAAACTATACTTAAAACTAATAAAACTGCTAAAAAAGCCTTCCTTTTCATTAAAGATCCTCCTTTATTTTTGGAAATTTTATTTTGATGCCAATTATTATTGCAAGTAGTGTGCCATAATTTTTTTATATCTCTAATGATTAATAAGCTACTGCCTACCATCTATAATTGTATAAATTGCTAAAATATAATAAATAATATCTATGCAATTAATTCATACTATGAAATTTTTTCATACACGTGGTATAATGATATAGAATAAAAATTTAGAACTCGAGGTGCAAGATGATTCGAAGAATGATTTTATCAATTTGCTTATTTGTAATAATCTGTTTATATTTCTCTTCACCTAGTACCGCTATTACACCACAGGATATTACTGAAGAACCTCTTAAAATCGGTGGGGATAATAATTATCCGCCATATGAATTTGTAGATGATAATGGGAACTTCAGGGGATTTAATGTAGACATTATAAGGGCCATTGCCATAGAATTAGGATTAGAAATTGAATTAATTCCTAATAGCTGGGAAGACACTATGGAGCTTTTGAAGGATGGAGAAATTGACGCTGTCCAAGGCATGACCGTGACAACAGAACGTGCTAGGATATATGACTTTACTCAAGAAATAGTAATAAATTCTCAAAATATATTTGTATTAAAAAATTCTACCCTTATTCACGATATAAATGATTTGTCTGGAAAAAGAATATCTATTCAAGCTGAAGATGTTTCTAAGGAGATTACAGGAAGGATATCAAATGCTACTGTCATACAGAAAATAAATCAGCTGGAAGCCCTTCAATCCTTATTATCTGGCGATGTTGATGCTACGTTGGTAATAGACTAACTGGAATTTATTATGTGCAAGCCTTTGATTTAACAGAATCTGTAAAGATTGTTGGAGAACCTCTTTATTCCACTAAGTATGCTATAGCTGTTAAAAAAGGAGATAATGAATTATTAGCTCTTTTAAATTCAGGCTTAGAATCAATAAAAAACAATGGAACTTATGATAAGATTTATAAGAAATGGTTTGGAGAAACTATTTTAGATATTAATCAAAAATGGATTGACATTCTTTCGATGTTATCAGTTGCACTTTTAATCTCTGTAATATTTATCTATATAGTAAACTATTGGAATAAAAGGCTAAAAGAAGAAGTTGAGGTCAGAACAAGAGAAATCATTGAGCTAAATAATATTGCAATGTATAGCGATAAGATGCAAGCATTAGGTAAATTATCATCAGGAATAGCTCATGAACTTAGAAATCCATTGACATCTATTAATGCTTTCATTGATTTAATTCCTTTAAAAATAGATGATGAGAATTTTAGAAAAGAATTAATGAAAATTGTTCCAAATGAAATAAAAAGATTAAATGATTTAGTTGGCTCCCTACTAGATTATTCAAAACCAAAGAATCCAAAACCTGAAAATATTATATTATCTGAAGTCTTATCCGATGTTTTAACTCTCTTGAAACAAAAGTTTAAAGAGAAGAAGATTAAGGTAATAACGAGAAATACAGACATTTATCTTTATGCTGACAAGTCCCAAATAAAGCAGATATTAATCAATATCTTACTTAATAGCATTGATGCCATCGACAAGGATGGACAAATAGAAATAGAAGGTAATATCATCAACACGAAAGCTTCTATAAGAATAAAAGATAATGGCTCTGGGGTACCCCAAGAGATGTTAAGTAAATTGTTTGATCCATTTTATACTTCTAAAAAAACTGGTTATGGAATTGGGCTTTCAATGACTGATAGATTGATAAAGGAAAACAAAGGAGAAATAAAGTTAGATAGTGAAGCTGGGGAAGGTACAATAGTTACGATTTATATGCCTACTGGGTTACCTGAGAGAAAGGAGAAATGATATGCACAATGTTTTAGTTATAGATGATGAAATCTCAATTCTTACTGCATTAAAATTTGCCCTTGAAGGCCATTTCAATGTATATACAACAGCCGATGTTTTAGAAGGCTTAGATATGATTAGTAGTAAAAGTATAGATTTAGTTTTACTTGATCAATATCTAGGGGATTACAGAGGTCTTGAAGTATTAAATACCATAAAATCAGAAAATCCAAGGGTAATTGTAATTGCAATGACTGCCTACGGCTCTATTGAAGACTCTATTGAAGCAATCCAGAGAGGTGCTTATTATTATATCACTAAACCCTTGGATATAAATGGATTGATATCTTTAATAAACAAGGCCCTTGATTATCAATCACTATCAGATCAATTGGAAGATCTAACGAAGCAAGTTAACGCAAACAAATTTAGTTTAAAAATGGTTTCTTCCAGTAGTGCCATGAATGAAGTATTTAAAATGATTGATAGAGTAAAGGATGTAGACATTACAGTCCTTATATCCGGCGAATCAGGTACAGGAAAAGAGCTCATTGCCAGAGCAATACATGAAACGAGTAGACGAAAAGATCACAATATGGAAATAATAAATTGTGCAGCAATTCCTCATAATCTTTTGGAATCTGAGCTGTTTGGATATGAAAAAGGTGCCTTTACTGGTGCAAATAATAAGTACAAGGGAAAATTCGAGCTGGCTGATAAGGGTACTTTATTCTTAGATGAAATTGGTGACATGGATATCCAATTACAAGCAAAACTTCTGAGAGTCATACAAGAAAAAACTATTACCCCCCTTGGAAGTGAGAAATCAATACCTGTTGACTTTAGATTAATAGCAGCCACAAATTTAAATCTCAGTGCTGAAGTTAAAAAAGGAAATTTTAGAGAAGATCTATTTTTTCGTTTAAATGTTGTTAATATAGAAGCTCCCCCTTTGAGAAATCGAAAAGAGGATATTCCTGCACTTACAAAACATTTTATAAATAAATACAGTAAATCTTTTAATAAAGAGGTTACTGGAATAAGCAGAGCTGCTATAGATGTCTTAGAAAACCATGATTACCCAGGTAATGTCAGAGAACTTCAAAATATTATTGAACGGGCAGTAGCACTTGCTGACAAAAACACCATTCAAATACAAGATCTACCAAGTGAAATCATTCCTAATACTCATAGAGTTTTATTAAGTGAAAGTGTTCCTGTATATGTTGGAGATACTATAGAGTCTGCAGAAAAAAAGCTTATCCTCGCTACTCTAGAATATTGTGATAACAATAAAAGAAAAACTGCTCAGATGTTAGGTATGAGTGAGAGACATCTTTATAACAAGTTAAATCAATATGAATTAGGATAGAAATTAATTAAAAATAAGTTCTAAAAAGGGCGGTTATATAACCGCCCTACAATTTTCTACTTCATTAAATGAGTCTCCAATATCTGCTCCATCC
>NZ_NPMN01000067.1 GCF_002266425.1 Tissierella sp. P1 | reverse complement strand
ATGTTTGAAAGTTGATTATACTCCAATAGTACATATAACTGCATTTAAGGCTGGAACTAAGAAACAAATTTCTAAATCAGTAGCTGAAGCAGCAAAATATACAGTAAAAGATGAAGATTATTTAATTCCATATAATAAGCAGCTGTCTAAAGAAACTGTTTTTATTTTAGATAATGCATTAGCAAATAGACGACTTGTTGCTTTTGGAGGAGAACTTAGAAATATACATAGAGAATTAAATCTTGATGATGCAGTAGATGGAGATTTAATAAATACTGATAATGAAGATGAAGCATTAAGAGAGGATATTAAATACTATATTGAGGTTTATGATTGGAGTGTAGGATATAATCAATATATAAAAAGAGATTGAATAAATATATTATATTGTAGAAGATATTTATAATGATATTTTTTGTTTAAAGAAAGAAGAAAATACAAACAAATGCTGAACTTTAGGGAGAGCAATATGATTGATTCTAATATTACTCTCCCTAAAGTTTTTTATAGTTTTCTATTGTTTAGTTAAATATAGATTTATTTAGTACTTTGTAGTTTTTTAAATAATTTAATTGAGAAATAGAGTATAAATATAAAAATTATTAATCCACCAATAAAATTGATAATCATTGGTAGAAGATTAGGTTTTGCTATAATTGTTTTAATCATGGTTATCACTCCTTTATATTTATAATACTTTATTATTATACTTTTGAGAAGATTTTAAAATTATAACAACGAAATATTATAAATATTTGACAAAATTTGAAAATTCTGTTACCCTCTATTAAATATTAACTACAGGGGGTATTAATATGAAAAAGTTTAAAGTATTAAGTATTTTTTTATCAATGTTGTTAATTGTTTGTGGGTTTAGTTTGAGGTCTTATGCAGATGATAATAACAAGGAAGAGTTATTATTATTATGCGATGAGTATGGGTTAAAAGATATTGACATTGAAGATTTGCCTGAGGGTGTTGTTCCACTAGAAGTAAATTCAGTTGAAGAATTAAATGATATTATGAAAAAAAGGGAAGATGAGAAAAAGAATATTCAGGTAGATACTGGGTTTGCAGATGATCTTTTAGGATTAAATAATCTATATAGAGACGTAGCTGGTTTAGAAATTGATTTTAGATATTTGCCTTTAGGCACTAGAATTCACTTGTCAGCTACTTATGAATTTTATTCACAGGGTTCATTTACCGGGATTGAGAGAGTAATAAATCATGGTTGGAATATGAAAGGATTTTCTCCTGATGTAAGTTTAAGCAATTCAAGAAGCAGTGCTAGTGCATCCAGAGGAATATTAACTGTTGATGGTACAACTGACGTTGATTATTATTTTCTAATTGAGGGTCTTATAAAATATAATACTGAAATTCTAGATGCTGGATTTCAATTTGACCTGCATAGAGGATATTATAATACGTACGCTGATTTTAGATAAAAAAATAATAAATTGGGGCCTTTTTTAGGCCCCAATTTATTATTTTTTTATAGGGTATATCTTTAGAGCCTGAGCTATAGGCTCTTTTTTATTACCAATAAAACTAGAGAGTAGTTTCACATGCTATAATTTTTATGGCGAAGGAAAAAGGTACTTTTTAATCTATATCTTTGTCGCCTTCGCCTAACTAGAAAAAAGCATGTGAAATTTATTAAATCAAGGTGGAGATTTTTTAGGTGATTTTCCTAAAAAATACTACCTTGATTTAATAAAAACGAACGGAAACTTTGAGGTCAGTTTTGCACTTTTTATTTAATGTTTTTGGCTCCGCAGGACACACACTTCATTTATGAAGTATAGTGTGATATACTTTACAACTAAGGTAATTCTTAGAAATTAGATTAAGTTTGTAAAGTATTTTTTATTTTTCAATGACCTGGAAGGGATATTGAAAAATAAAAAGGAGGGTGATTCTTTTGAGTTATGCTATTCTTAGAATGCAAAAAGTAAAGGCAGTTGGAATTAAGGGAATGCAATTTCATCATCAAAGAGAAAGAGAAAGTAAAACCAATCCTGATATTGATTATGAAAAATCTAAATTGAATTATGATTTGAACAACCAAAGTGAGATTGATTTTAATAAAAAGGTTGATGAAATTATAAAAGAAAATGTTATAGGTGATAAAAAGATTAGAAAAGATGCTGTTAGACTATGCGATATTGTAGTAACTTCAGATCCAAAGTTTTTTGATAGACTGACTGATAGAGAAATAAAAAATTTTTTGAAGATAGTTATAATTTTTTATGTAATAGATATAAAAAAGAGAATATAGTTTATTCAACTGTTCATTTAGATGAAACTACTCCACATATGCATTTTGGTTTAGTTCCAATAACTGACGATGGTAGATTATCAGCTAAAGAGATCTTTAATAGACAAGAATTAAGAGATTTACAGACAGATTATCATAAATTTATAAATGAAAAAGGCTTTGATTTAGAAAGAGGAGTATCTTCTGATAAAAAAGGACTTAGTACACAAGAATTTAAAAAGCAGACTTTAAAACAAGATATAGAAAATAAGGCTAAAGAAAAAAATATACTTCAAAAGGATTTAAAGGCTCTTAGAGAGGATTTAAAGATATTGGACATGCATAAGGTTGATTTGGATAAAATAAATCAAATAGAGGCGCATAAAACCCTTTTAAACAAAAATAAAGTAACTATTAGTCTTGAAGATTATGCTAATCTTATAAATATAGCAAAGTGGGCTGTAATAGATAAAGAAAAAGTTATATTACCATATAAAGAATTGACTTATAAATATAAAAAAGAATATGAGAATATAAAAAGAGAACTTGAAAAGAAAGAAAGTCTTTCTGATATTTCAAGTTTTGCTAGAGAAAAATCTATGTTGCTTTATAAATTATCTAAAAAAGAAAATCGCATAAAAGAATTAGAAGATTTTATTAAAGATAATAATTTAGAAAAAGACTTTGAAAAAAGTCTTGAAATTGAAGATAAATCTTTTGAGTTAGAATTATAAAAAAAGCACCTCTTTTTTGGTGTTTTTTTTGTGCCCAAAAACGAGTTTCTTCTTATCTTGATACTATGTGAACACTAGGAATCTAGGTTGACACCTTTCAAACCAAGCAAAATCAATTGTTGTGGAGAAAAAAAAGGTCGTTTTTTAGGGTACTGATAGACAGAAAAATACCCCTGTGTTATAATTTAGTCACCACAACAAAATTAAAAACCACAAGGGGATATTTTATATTCATTTTTAGTTTTTTCCCTTCTGTGGTTACAGAAAGGAGTTTTTTAAATTGTACAATAATCATAGCATAGATAGTAAAAAAAATAAAGTACTAAAAGATGTAAAATCTGATGGAAAAGAAAGACCTTGGAGAGAAAAGAAATTGAAAACATTGGAATTAGCTGGAATTTATAAAGAAATTGGGTTGGATAATAAGGCTTTTAGAGTTAAATGTTGTAGTTGTCAATTGTCTTTTAAAGTTGATAATGAAACAGGAGAAAAGAAATTAAATAGTATGATGTCATGTCAAGTGAGGTTATGTCCAATGTGTAACTGGAGAAGAAGCCTAAAAATCTACGGTCAAGTATCAAAAGTTATGGATAAAGCTCTTGAAGATAAAGAGTATAGATTTTTGTTCTTGACCTTAACTTGTGAAAATGTAAGAGGTAAAGAATTATTAAAAACTATAGATAAGCTATTTTATGCTTTTAATTTATTGACGAAAAGAAAAGTAGTTAAACAATCAGTTAAAGGTTGGTTTAGAGCATTAGAAGTAACTCATAATATTGATGAATTATCGAAAAGCTATGATACTTATCATCCGCATTTTCATATAATTTTAATGGTAAATAAGAGTTATTTTAATAAATCAGAAATTTATATTTCGCAAGAAAAATGGACAAGCCTTTGGAAATC
>NZ_NPMN01000058.1 GCF_002266425.1 Tissierella sp. P1 | reverse complement strand
ATCTATTATTGCTTTATTTTTTACCATTAAATTTACTAACTACTGAATCTTATATTATATATAGTAATTAGTATTATATTTAGAATACTTCTCTATCTTATCCTACCTTAGTAAATATTAATGTTTTCCTCAGCAATTCAGTGATAATGATAACAAAATTTAAATTAATATCAATATTCTTGATTGTTTACTCATCTGTAATTCCACTTCTTATCCATTTATGTATAACCATTAATTTTTTCTTCTACTCTCATTTATTTTTGCTAAATCTTCCATTTTTTTTTAATAATGTCACTACTCACTTTATTTTTTTTGTAAACTTGTATCAGTGTAACAGGTTAAATAAATCCGCTACAGAAAAGGGGTATGCGACTTGCATGATAAAGATACTATTGAAAAACTTGTTAAGGAAATTGAAGAAACTAGAATTAAACTTCATAACTTAATATTGGATAAGAAATACGACCTTCTTGATTCAGAGGTAATCAAATTAAGTCAGTTGTTAGACAAACTCTTGTCTCAATATCATGATTTAAAATAGTTATTAATTAAATACATTTAACCTGTTGCACTTATTTGAATTTTTTATAAATTTACATGAAAAAAGATATTATCTTAATACCTCTTTGTTTCTAGTTTGTTTCTAGACTTTTATTTATTCTAATTTATAAGCTTTTGCTTTTGTAATTTTTCTATATAAATCTAAGTTATATACTTTCTAGTGTCTAAATATGTTTTAGAATTTATTTCGTCATTTTGCATTTAGTTAATTATCATTTATGAGTATATTTATTTAGATAACACTAATTATTATTTGAATCATCCTCCATTCAATCTATAATTCAACATCTCTAATAAATAATATTAACACTTTACCACTATCATTCATATCCTATTGTAAGGATAATAAATCTCAATCTAATAGGAGGTGTCTTTATGGGTGGCTTATTCGGCAGAAGAGGATGCGAGAGAGAATGTGGTATGGACGACTCTCTATTATTCTTCTTTCTAATTCTAGTGATTATTTTCTGTAACTGTGATTTCTTCTAAATTAAAATAATTGAGTCGGGGCTTGTACCCGATTCTTTTTATATTTATTATCTTTATGAAATTTACTCATTATTTTAGCCTACTAAGTAAATTAATAATTCAAAGTACTCTTTATAAAATTCTCTTCTGCTATATGCTCTATAAGACTATTTTCTATAGAGATCATTAGGGCTTGAATACCTATTACTAAATCTAAAACATCATGTTCTACATCAATTGCTAGATTTTTTTCTTTTTATAATAGATAATTTCCGTATACTTTGAATACTATTACTCTATGCTGCATTATTCAATTTTCAAGTTCTAATATTTATATATTAATTTAAAATATTTATGCTAAATAAATAAATTTAATCATTTGAAACATAACATAAAAATACCACAATATTTATCTTTAAAATAATGCGGTATCGAAATAAAATATTCACAATATAGTAATATTAATATTATTACTATAGATACTCAGTTACTAGATCTGTAAAAAGAATACCTTCCAAATGATCTATTTCATGACAAAAGCATTTCGCTAAATCTCCTGTACCAGTCAATATAATTTCATCACCATTTTCATCTAATGCTTGTACTACTACTTTCGCAGGCCTCACTAATTTTCCTAATCTATCTGGGATACTCAAACATCCTTCTATGACTTCTTGAGCTCCTTCTTGATCAATTATCTTTGGATTTACTAATTTTATAAGTCCTTGTCCCATATCTATTACAACTAACCGCTTTAATATCCCGACTTGTGGTGCAGCTAATCCTCCGCCATTTTCTATACTATACAGCGTATCTGCCATATCATTTAGTATTTGTCTTATTTTATCATCTATTACCTCAACTACTTTACTCTTCTTTCTCAATATTTCATCATCAAAAAATCTAATCTGCCTTAATGCCATTTAAATTACACCTCTGCTTTGTCGTGATCTTGATTTTCTTTCGCTATCTTCAAAAAGAAAAATATCCTCTATAGAGCAATTAAATACTTTAGAAATATCATAGGCTAACCATATAGATGGTTCAAATTTTTCTGTTTCTATAGAGTTAATTGCTTGTCTTGATACACCTACGAGTTCTCCTAATTGTTCTTGCGTTAATTTGAAAATTTCACGAAACTCTTTTAATCTATTCTTCATTAATTATCCTCCTGTAATGTTAACCTTACATTACTAGTATATTATTATTACATTCTTATGTCAAGTTAACCTTACATAACATATAATAAATACTTTGAATTTTCAAGATTAAAACTCTGGCTCTTCATTTTTACAATATCATTTCTAAAAAATAGTAATTAATATTTTCTAACTATCTCTCATATTCGATTATTGCACCCTTTACTTTCCCAATTAGAATTTAAAGGGGATGTACTTTTCATAACTATATAACAAAAAAATTAAAAGTAAGGTCGTAATGGATTCAAACAATATGTCTATATTCATAAAAATCCATTAGGACCTTATGAAAGGAGAACATATTTTTCTTACAGTGAAAACTGAAAGTTGAATTCTATTTACGAACCTTACATAATTATTATGTGAAGAATCCAAAATATTATACATTTTATTTTTAATATTTTTCATAAAATCATTAAAATAATTTCAAACCTTATATCTAAAAATCTTAGCCATATACTCGAGAATAATAATTAACACTTTACATCTATTACTCATATGCTATTATGAGGTTATTACTCTCACTTAAATAGGAGGTGTTTTTATGGGTGAATCACTAGGCTGCAGAAGAGAGTGCGATAATAATAATTTTCTACTATTCTTCTTTATAATATTAATAATCATTTTCTGCTTCTGCGATAATGATTTCTTTGGTGGCTTTTTTGGTAGAGGAAGATGCTAAGCCATCTCACTAATCGGGGCTTCTTGTCCCCGATTTTTCTTTTTAAATTTTCTTTCTGCCTAATTATTTTAGCTATCCTTTATTATTCCTAAACAAATACTTTTATTTATATTAAATGTATTATCTAGTATAAAACTATAGATGGACAAGAGTAAATAATTTAAATAAAAAATTAAGAATAAGATGAAATAAATTTTAATTAGTGTATAATATATGTAAGTGCACTAATTAAATTTATTAGCAGAATTTTATATAAATCTATAAGAGGGGGAAAGTATAATGAATAAACCAATATTATCAGCACATTTTGAATCAAGAAAACCATCAGATGTTCGTTTAGCTCAAATGAAATATGACGAACGTCAAGTAAAACCTGAAGCAGTAATAAACGTTGGAATAGGAAACGTATCTTTACCGACAAATCCAGCTATGCAAAAAAGAATGTTTGAGCTTAATTCATCTGAAAGTCCATTTGCAAATGGAGTTATTAGATATTCAGGAACAGCAGGTACTGTTGAAGCACAGAATGCTTTTAAGAATATCTTAAAGAGTGAAGGATTTGACACAAGCAATCTTTATGTTCAAATAACAGATGGTGGTTCATCAGGTATGGAATTATTACTTCTAGGGGTTTGTGGACCAGCTGGAACTGATGAAAGACCTCTTATGATGATTGATCCTGCTTATACAAACTATATTTCATTTGCAGAGAGAATTGGCCGTAAAACTGCAACTATAAAACGTCATATGGGTGAAGATGGAAAATTCAATTTACCAAATATGAATGAAGTTGAAGAAATGATAAAAGCAAATAATCCAGGGGCACTTTTAGTGATTCCTTATGATAATCCAACAGGACAATATTACACATATGATATTTTAAAAGATCTTGCTAAACTATGTGTTAAGTATAATATGTGGATGGTAAGCGATGAAGCTTATCGTGAATTATATTATAATGAAGAGGAAAAACTTGTAAGTATTTGGGGACTAACAGATGCAGATGTTCCAGGAATTGAAGGAAGAAGAATTAGTATTGAAACAGCATCAAAAGTATGGAATGCATGCGGTTTAAGAATAGGTGCAGTAATTACGGATAATCCAGAATTTAACAATCGTTCTGTTGCAGAATATACAGCTAATCTTTGTGCTAATGTAATTGGCCAATATATTTTCGGAGCATTAGCACATGAAAGTAAAGAAAGTATCCTTGGATGGTGTAAACAACAAAGAGATTATTATAAAGATCAAATAGTAAAAGTTTACAATGGTCTTAAAGAACAAGAACCAGGTCTTATTGTTTCAAGTCCAGATGCATCAATTTATTCAGTAATCGATGTAAGAAACGTTGTAAAGCCAGGATTTGATTCAATTGAGTTCGTTCTATATTGTGCAGGACAAGGCTCCGTTGAAATGGATGGAGTTGAAACAACTCTTCTTGTAGCACCAATGAAAGGTTTCTATGATGTTAAGAATGATGAAGAGAATCCAGGAAAAACTCAATTTAGAATTTCCTTTGTTGAATCACCTGAAAACATGGATAAAATTCCTAAACTTTTCGTTAAACTTTTAAGACAATATGAGGCACAAAGATAGTGCAAAATAGAAAAGTCTGCTAAAATTAGCAGACTTTTCTTATGCATGAATATTTATCTTCATTTGGATCCTTTGCTTTGATAGAACTTTGATTTCAGTTAACTTTTTTTTATTCTTAAGCAGAAATATAATAGAATTCCTATGAGGGTTAAGCTTAAGTATTCTATAAATTTAGATAGGGATAAAAATAATATCTATGCCATTTTATTATTTAGCTTTAAATATCTTGCTAAATAATCCTACTTGTTTTTCTTCTGTTTTCTTTAACTTTTCTCTTAATTCTATATTTTCAAGAGTTTTTTCTTTAACCTTCATTTTAAGCTTAGCGTTTTCACATATAAGCACATCACGTTCCTTAGAGTTCAATTCATTTCTAAGCATTGCAACTTCATTTTTTAATTCCTCTATTACTTTAATATTCTTCTCTGAACCTTCATTAATATGATTAAACAATTTATCAAAAAATTCTTCCTCCAATGTCGTACTTATTTCCTTAGCCAATTGATATGTATCAAAATATATATTGTCATCAACTGGAACTACATCTGTCGTCTCCTGATTATTCATCATAATTTCTGGAGACTGTATTATAAGTTTTATCTGTTTATTAGTAAAACCTTTATCCTGTAAAGTCTTTATATATTGTATTAATTCAATCTCTTTATATGTAAAATATCTATGGTTCGAATTATTTCTAGGAACCTCAATTTCAAATTCTTTTTCATAATATCTTAAAACATGTGGAGCATATCCGGTAATCTCAGATACTTCTGATATAGTATATTCATGATTTAAATCTAACATAATAAATCCCCCTCAAATCCAATCTACTACTATATAATTCTCCAAATAATTTTTAATTCCTCTAATTTTTGAAAAACTTTTTCATACAAATTCCCCTAAAATAAAACAATTAAAAACATAATTGTATATAATATAATAAAATCTTCTAATAAAGTATAATTAATAAATCTTTTATTGGTCATTGCATAAGCGACTTGCACAGAATCAAAGATTAAGGAAGGTTCTCAATTCTAAAATGTTAAAGTAATACTTTCCTATTCATTATAAAAAATGGCTGAATTATCAGCCATTTTTTATATTATATATTTAAATTATCTTCTAAAAATCCTACTAAAAGTTTTGTACAATTAATTATATCATTCTTAGATGCCATTTCTACAGTAGAGTGAACATATCTAGTAGGTACAGAAATTACTCCTGATGGAACTCCTCCTTTATTGATATGAATAGCTCCTGAATCTGTACCTCCAAATTCTAATACTTCCATTTGATAAGGAATTCCATTATTTTTAGATATAGAAACAAGTAAATCTTTTACTTTTGGATGACAAATAATAGAATTATCTTTTACCTTAATAGCTGCTCCTTTATTTAATCCTATTGCAAATCTCCTTGCCTTAGGCGTGTCGCCATTACTAGTTACATCCAAAGCTATACCTACATCAGGATCAACTCTATATGCCGCAGTCTTAGCTCCTCTAAGGCCTACTTCTTCTTGAACTGAAAAAACAAAATATAGATCATTAACTGGATTGTTTATAGATTTTAGAGCTTCAATAGCAATGAAACATCCTACTCTATCATCTAAATAAGGAGTAAATACAACATTCTCATTTTCCACATATTCTGATTTATATATACAAATATCACCTATACTTATCTTTTCTTCTGCTTCTTCTTTACTAAAAGCACCAATATCTATATACATATTTTCTAGTTTTAATTTGGATATATCATCTACAGGTTCAGCATAAATAACTCCAATAGTTCCATTCTCAAATATAACCTGTTGGCTTATGGAAACAGTAGGAGAAATTCCACCTATATTTGTAAATCTTAAAAACCCTTTCTCGTCTATATCAATTACCATAAGTCCGATTTGGTCCATGTGAGCAGAAATCATGATTTTTTTCCCGTTACCTTTTTTTCTAGCAATTAAATTACCTAATGCATCTACGAAGGTCTCATCTACAAAATCCTTGATCTCATTTATAATGTATTCTCTTATTAATTTTTCATTGCTTGCTGGACCATAGATTCCAGCTAGCTCTTTTAATAAGTTAAAGTTTATATTCATTATAATTCCTCCCTTTCAAATTCAGATAAAATTGCCTTTAGAAGTAAATAAGTATTACCATAGTCATTTTTACTCATTACAGATGCTGGTGAATGTATATACCTACAAGGTACCGATATAGTAGTGGTTATTGAGCCTTCCTTAGTAGTATGAATTTTTCCAGAATCATTTCCTCCCATAGAAGTTTTTCTATATTGATATGGAATATTATTCTTTTCTGCAATACTAACTATTTTTTTTCTAAATTCATGATTAAATACTGTTGTTCTATCTATTAAAGATATTGCAGGTCCCTTGTTAAGATAAGTAGGAACTAAATGTGTATCAAGCTTTGGCATATCATAACATAGTGTTCCTTCTAAAACTATTGAAATATCTGGATTAACTTCATAAGCAGCTGGTCCAGCCCCAACTAGTCCTACTTCCTCCATTACTGTAAAAACTGCATAGAAACTAACATCTTTTACCTCTTTAATTAAATTAACTAACATTGAACATCCAACCCTATTGTCAAGTGCTTTTGCCTTAACTAGACTTTCACCAAACTCTACATAATCAGACGCAAAGGATACATAATCACCTATACTAACTAATTTTTCAGCTTCTTCTTTAGATTTAGCACCTATATCTATATATAGTTCATCTATAGATAAAGCTCTCATCCACTCTTCCCTTTTTTGCAAGTGAATTGGCTTTGCACCGATTACACCCATAATTTTATCTTTTCCAACTAAAACAGGCTTTGATACTAAAATTCTCTTATCTATTCCACCTACTGTAGTAAATTTAAGTAGACCCATATTATCAATCTCTTTAACAAGTAATCCAACTTCATCCATGTGTGCAGTAACCATTAATGTTTTATTAGTATCCTTACCTTTTTTATATGCAATAATATTCCCTATTCTATCTATCTTAAAACTGTCAACATAATCTTTTATCTCAGAGATTATAAAATCCCTAACTTCTTTTTCATTACCAGATACTCCTGGTAATTCTGTTAGTTGTTTTAGTAGCATAATAATCCCTCCAAATTCTCATTTGAAATAGAAGCGATAAAAAATGCCAATAATTTAGCAGTATGCTTTATATCTACCATATCTATCACCTCAACAGATGTATGCATATATCTTAGTGGTATAGATAAAACTAAGGAAGGAATCCCTTCTTTAGTTATTTGCATAGCTCTTGCATCAGTACCAGTTGGCCCTGGAGATATTTCCATTTGAAATGGAATATTATATTCTCCAGCTATTTCAGTAAGTCTCTTTCTTAATGTAGGATGAATATTCCCTCCTAATGTAATGCCAGGTCCTTTTCCTAGCTCTATTGAATCAGACTTAGAAAGTTCAGGAGTTGTCCCAAATCCAACATCTACAGCAATACCTATATCTGGATTAATCTTATAAGAACTAACTAATGCTCCTGCCATACTAACTTCTTCTTGAACTGTAGAAACAAAATATACATCAGCTTCATGTTTCATCTTGCTCAACTCTTTAACACACTCATAAATAGCCGCTATTCCTGCCCTATCATCTAAAGCTTTTGCTGCTATTCTTGTCCCTTGTAAATTAGCCATTGTTCTTCTAATGGTTATGGAATCCCCTACACTTACAAGTTCATTCACTTTTTCTTTTGAATATCCAATGTCTATAATCATATCTTCCATTTTTATAGCCTTATCATGTTCAGATACTTCCTGTAAATGAGGTGGTTTAGAGCCTATAACACCAAAAATGTCTTCCTTACCATGTACAATAACTTCTTGACCTAATATAGTCCTAGGATCAAATCCACCTATATTAGTAAACCTAATGAATCCGTTTTCTTCAACATCTTTTACCATAAGACCAATTTCATCCATATGAGCTGCAATCATTATTTTTACATTATTTTCATCAGATGATCCTTTTTTCAGTGCTACAATGTTTCCAAGCTTATCTACTGTAATATCATCAGTAAATTCGTTAAAAGCTGAGACT
>NZ_NPMN01000057.1 GCF_002266425.1 Tissierella sp. P1 | reverse complement strand
CTTGTTGCTTTGTTCTAATCATCTAATATTTCAATCCCAACTGATTCCATTAAATATTTTGCATTAGTTGATGTCGATTTTCCTGGTTTGATTTTATAATCAAAATGTATTTTATTATTTTTATACTGCTCAGAGAAATGGTAATTTTCTATCCTATTATACTTAGCCAATATACATAATTCTAAATCATGAGTTGTTATTGCCCCAACTACCCCTAATTTATTAAGATTTCCAAGAACATTTTTAGCACCTAATATCCTATCTTCGGAGTTTGTTCCCCTAAAGATTTCATCAATTAGAAAAATGATATTATTATTTTTATTTGCATAATTAATTATTTCCTTAATTCTAAGAAGTTCTGCATAAAAGGTTGATATTCCATTCTTCAAATCATCAGTTACTCTCATGGACGTAAATATCTCCAATATTGGACATGACATCTTACTAGCATATACAGGTCCTCCGCTATACGCTAACACCAAATTTATACCTATAGTTCTTAAAAATGTTGTTTTCCCAGACATATTTGAACCAGTAATAATCAAAATACTATCATCTATCTTTATATTATTTAACACTCTCTCGTTATTGCTTATAAGAGGATGGCCTAAGGATTCTCCACTTACCCTTAAGTTGGAATTATCTATAGTTGGAAATGATACTCCTTCATCTATTTGCATCAAGACACTTAAACTAATTAAAGATTCAACTTCTCCTATAGCCTCAATCCACTTCTTAACTTCCAAACCATATGTATTTTTCCAATTTTCTAATAGAAAAACACATTCATAATCCCATAAAAATAGTCCATTAAATACTAGATATATTAAAGCATTATTATGTCTTAAGTTAATTCTTTCCGTAATCTTATCAAGCTCTTTTATCGCCAATATAGATGAATATTCTCCGCTAAATAATATTTCCTTTATACTATTTAGTTTTTTAGACTGAAAATTTTCTTTTTCTAATAATTTTAATATATCCATATAAGTTTCTAAGTTACGTTTAAAAGTACCTACTGGTTTTAGGATATTATTCATCGTCGAAAACCTTATCATCCATAATAAGAATTGAAGCAATATTAATAGTGGAATTAATACATATATCCTCTTCATTTTAAATATTATGATTGCTACAGATAATGGTATTACAATTATCGGAAGAAAATGGATTAATTCTCTTGCTCTTTGTGACTTTATCATAATTTCTTTACTTTCTGCATATTTTATTAAATTTTCTGGATCTAATAATTCCTTTTTGTGTTTACCTCCTAAATATTCCAGCTCTTGACAAAAGTCTAGTTTACTACTAAGTTCTTTTATTGCTTCTTGTCTTAAATATATCTCAGTCTTGTTATAACTAGTTTCCAATAAATCTCTTGCTAATGTTTTTCTTCCGTTCCATGTATTAGCTATATTTATAAACTGGAATAAAGATTTTTTACCTACTATATCTAAGTCAAAAGAATACTTATGTTCCTTATCTATAAACTCTTCTCCTATATCATTAAAATCAATCCAATTCCCATCAACTCTAGCTAAATATCTATTATTTATATTTATGATTTCTTTTGAAAAATTTAATTTATCCTTAATTATATTGTGATATATTATTAAACAAATAAATATTATAGCTAAAATAAAATCTATAATTACATAGATTGATTTATGGTTAATTTTAATAATTATATAAGTAAGAAGTATAATTCCTATAAATACCATAAATCTCGCAATGCTAATCGAATTAGATATACTGCTATACTTCTTAATATTTCCATTTTGTTTCTGTATTCTTATCATAAATTTATCTTTAATCATTGAATCACCTCTTCCTAATTATACACAATATCTTCAGTAATTTCATTAGATTATATTTTTTTACTTTTCTACCTCTGGAACTGACTTTTGTATAATCGCGTTTCTGAATATAATATATTGCTACCACAAATGACTTAGATAAGATGAAAATTATAAAAATATTATTGATTTAAGCAATATAACAATAGCTATTATGAGAACTTATAAAAAGCGAAAAGCACAATCAATAAAAAATATGCTATAAAATGAGCAATCGCTTATTCACTACTCACCTTTAGAATTGTTATCTTTTATAAATACGGTGATTCTCTCTTTATAGTCCTTTTTCTCACTTTCTTTTTCAGCTACAATATCATCTTCATAATCTTTAGCCTTTTGAAGTAAGTTCACTAAATCGCCACTTTCAATATCCTCTGGAGTAACTCCATCAACCATTACAAGAATCCCATCATTATCAGCAGATAATTCATATTTTTTAAAATAACAACCATTATTTATAAAAGCTTTATGTGCATCAGTTAAAAACTTTGCTATATCTTCCATAGATGTATCCAATATATTAGTACGAATATTAATTTCTGCAGCTATAGGTAATGATTTATCAAATTTCATATCAAGTTCTAAAGCATTATTGCCGTTTTCATAAATACTCTTATCATATATCACTCTCGTATTCTTTATTTCATATTCAAGTTCTTTGTCAATAATTTTTTTTTGCAACAGCACTATATTCATCTGAAAGTCTATCTAATGTATTAAACATACCTAGCACTCGCATTTCATAACTGTCATAGCTTATACTTCCATTTCTATAATGTATACCAAATTTAGTATCTATACTGGATTTGGATCTAACATTCATCACATATGATCCATCTTTAAAATTATATATTGGCTTTTCCAGTTCAAGATCAAGATAAGAATAATTATCTTTAATATACTGTTTAATAGTTTCATCTGCAATTCTTGCTGATATTGGATTTCCTACGAAAGCATTTGTAATAAAAAGTATTCCACCGATTAATATTATGGCTATTAGTCCTGCAAGTATTTTAAGTATCTTATTTTTTATATTTTTCATATTATTCACCTTTCCCAAATGCAAATTTTAGAAGCTTTGCAATGATTACTCCCAGTGCTATTAAGCTCGTATATATGATGCTATAAAATAGACTGCCATACAAAATTGTCCAATCGAATCCACTTTCTATTGTCCACGCTATTGTCTGCCATAAATAGCTCAAAATAAAAACTGATATTGGAGTTATATACCATCTTCTCTTTAACACTATAAAAGAAATCCCTCCTATTACAGGCATTATAATAAAGTTATAAAACATGGCCATAGAATTCGTTAATGCTATTCCGGTAATAGCTCCAATTGCCAGAATAAGAATTTGTGTTATGAAAATATTTTTTTTGATATTATAAATTATTTTTTTATCATTTATAGATTTTTGTTCTGAATAAATGTCTTCAAAGGATTCAAATTCTACTTTACAATTGCTACAGCTTTTAATATGATCATTTACTATTTTCTGGCTATCTTCACTTGCTACACCATCCTTTACTAGTGGTATTAAATCTAATATTATATCACAAGAAATATTCTTCAATATAATCCCTCCTTTTCTAAAATAGATTTAATCCATTTTCTAGTTCTAAAGTCAATAACTCTTGCTGAATTCTCTGATATACCTACACTAGCGGCAATTTCTATAAAGCTATAGCCCTCTAATCTCATATTTACTATTTTTTGCGTACGCTCATCTTTTTCTAATAATAAATTGCTTATTCTTTTTGCTATCTCCTTTGTAATTAATTTTTCATCCATAGTATCTACTACATATAATTGTAGAAAGTCATTATATTCAGATGTGGATTTTTCTTTTCTAATATTTTGTAACCATAAATTTCTAGCTATGGAGAATAACCATGTTTTTATTGAAGAATGTCCTTTGAAATTTGGGATTGTCTTAATTGCATTTATGAAAGTTTCTGACAGCAAATCCTCTGCAAGGTCAGGATTATGAGTCAAAGAAAGTAAATATCTATAAATATCATCTTTATAAAGTTTATATAGCTTTTCTATTTCCTTCATCAAAATCCTCCCTCCCTATAATTAGTCACATTTTTTACAGAAATATTACAGATATTCTAAAATAATTTTATATTCTATAAGAATAACCCCTTTAATCCCCTATTTTTAAGTATACATTATAACGAAAATATATAATAAGCATGATTTATAAAATAAATTATATTGACAATCCTCTATATAAGGTATATTATATATCTATTATATATAATATACTTATATAGTTATTTGAATATTAGTGAATTTAAAAGGAGGCCTAAAAATGGATGCCGTAGAATTTAAAAATCAATTGATGGATTTAATGAGAGATGTATCTGTAAACATGGGTACTACTTTCATTCCTATAATTAATAAATATGATTTAACTATTATACAAACTCAAATCCTTAGAGAAATAAAGGACAATAAAGATCATAGTATTGGTAGTTTAGCAAAGATGATGAGTATACAAAGTGGAAATACTTCATCTATGTGTAAACAATTAGAGAAAAAAGGATATCTGCAAAGACATAGAGATAAATCAGATGAAAGAGTTGTAAAGATAGCACTTACTGATAAAGGCTTATCTACTATTGATGAAATTGACAATACTTTAAAAGAAAGATATTCCTCCATATTTTCAAGTGAAGACCCTGATAATCTTCGTGCTATCATATTTGGTCTACAGAATTTAAAAGACTTGTTAATAAGAATGAATCAAGTCTAAGAAACCCTAATTAGAAAGGTTGGAATGTTTATGAACAGAAAAAAAAATCCTAAAAAACCTTTGATTTACTATTATACAATTACAATGATAGTATTGATGCTTCTGAATACTTTTGTATTTCCATCGCTATTAAAGCAACAAATAACCGAAGTTGATTATGGAACATTTTTAAAGCAGATAGAATCAGGAAATATTAAAGAAGTTGAAATTCAAGAAAATCAAATTGCCTTTATTGCTTTAGATAAAGATGGAAAAGATAGTTTATTTATAACGGGTAAAATGTATGATCCTGATTTAGTAAATCGTTTGTACGAGCTTTATGAGCATAAAGAAATTAAATTTTCAGAGATAATTCCAAAAGAAAGGTCACCTCTTACTAGTTTCTTATTAACATGGATTATTCCAATACTACTTCTTGTAGGAATCGGTCAACTATTTTCCCGTAATTTACAAGGCAAATTTGGTGGTAATTCTATGACCTTTGGTAAAAGTAACGCTAAAGTATATGTAAAGGCTCAAACTGGAAAAACCTTTGCCGACGTTGCAGGTCAAAATGAAGCGAAAGAAGCACTTACAGAAATCGTTGATTTTCTTCACAATCCAGATAAGTATAAGGAAATCGGTGCACAACTTCCAAAGGGTGCTTTACTTGTAGGACCGCCCGGAACTGGTAAAACCTTACTTGCTCAAGCTGTTGCTGGAGAAGCGCATGTTCCGTTTTTCTCCATATCTGGTTCTGAATTTGTTGAAATGTTTGTAGGAATGGGTGCTGCACGTGTACGTGATTTATTTAAACAAGCACAGGAGAAAGCTCCTTGTATAGTATTCATTGATGAAATTGATGCTATTGGTAAAAAACGTGATAATTCTGGTATGGGTGGTAATGATGAACGTGAACAAACCCTTAATCAATTGCTTACTGAAATGGATGGATTTGATGGTAGTAAAGGTGTTGTCATTCTCGCAGCAACCAATAGACCAGAGACTTTAGATAAAGCCCTTCTACGACCTGGAAGATTTGATAGGCGTATTCCAGTAGAGCTTCCTGATTTAAAGGGCCGTGAAGATATTCTTAAGGTTCACACTAAAAAAATTAAAGTAGAAAATAATATCGACTACAATGCAGTTGCTAGAGCTACTTCTGGTGCATCAGGTGCAGAACTTGCAAATATTGCAAATGAAGCGGCGCTACGTGCAGTAAAATGTAAACGTACTAAGGTAAATCAATCTGACTTTGAAGAATCAGTTGAAACAGTTATAGCAGGCTATCAACGAAAGGGAGCTGTAATATCTACTAAAGAAAAACTAATAATCTCTTATCATGAAATAGGACATGCATTAGTTGCAGCAAAGCAAAAGAACTCTGCTCCTGTTCATAAAATTACTATTATTCCAAGGACTTCTGGTGCATTAGGCTATACTATGCAGGTAGAAGAGAGCGAACGATTTTTAATGTCCAAGGAAGAAATGTTTAATAAAATAATCACTTTAACTGGTGGTCGTGCAGCTGAGGAAATTATCTTCAATTCAATTACTACTGGTGCATCTAACGATATTGAACAAGCTACTAAAATAGCAAGAGCTATGGTGACTCGCTACGGTATGAGTGATACCTTCGATATGATGGCACTAGAGACAGTATCAAACCAATATCTAGGAGGAGATGCTTCTCTCGCTTGTTCAGCTGAGATGTCATCTAAAATAGATGAAGAAGTTCTTCACATTATTAAAAAAGCACACCAAAAAGCAAAAGATATTCTTACTGAAAATATTAGTAAGCTTCATGAACTCTCTGAGTTCTTGTTAGAACATGAAACTATTACAGGTGAAGAATTTATGAAAGTACTTGAGGCTGCTGAAAAACAATATAATAATTAATCATTAAATAACAAGCTACATTTATGCAATATAATATTACATAAGTGTAGCTTTTAATCAAATAAAGAAAGCTGCTCTAATTCTGAAGTCATAAGATTTGATGCTGTTATACCAATTAATCTAATTTTATTATGTATCTCTACCTCCTCTAAAAGCTCCAGAGATATATCAAATATCTGAGGCAAATCGTTAATATACTCATTTAGAGTCTTACTTCTTGTTTGAACAGCAAAATTTTCATCTTTTATCTTTAAAGTAATCGTACGTCCATGTATACCTCTATTCTTTAAATCATATGATAATTCCTCTGAGAATCTCTCTAAGTATTTTATAAGTACTTTCTTATCACTTGTAGCTTCTTCAAAGGTCCGTTCTACACCTAAGGACTTTCTCTCACGGGTAGTATTGACTTTCCTATAATCTATGCCACGAATTCTACTATATATTTCCATACCAGCTTTTCCAAAGAGCTCTATAAGGAAATCTTCTGAAAGCCCTAGCAAGTCTTCAATAGTATATACTCCTATACCATTTAGTTTTTTAGTAGATTTCGGACCTATACCATGTACTTTTCTAACTGGCAGCGGCAATAATATATTAGGAACCATATCCTCAGTTATTATTTTTATGCCATCTGGCTTATTCCAGTCTGATGCAAGCTTAGCTAAAAATTTATTATATGAAACCCCTACTGACATGGTTAAGCCTGTATCTATCATTACCTTCTCTTTAATTTTCATGACTAATTCCAAAGGTTCCATACTTATATTAGAAATATCTAAATAGGCTTCATCTATTGATACTTGCTCTATTAAATCTGTAAATTCATATAAAATACTGAAAACTTCCTTAGACACTTCTTGATATCTTTTCATCCTAGGAAATACATAACAACCTTTTGGACATTTTTTCTTTGCCATAAATATAGGCATAGCAGAATGAATTCCATATTTTCTAGCTTCATAATTAGCAGTAGTTACAATTCCATGATTGCTCAAACCACCTACTATTACAGGCAACCCCTTAATTTTAGGATTATCCTGCTCCTCCACCGATGCATAAAAGGCATCCATATCTACATGAATAATATTCAATTCCATTTTTTGCTTTAAATTTTGTATTTCCATAATTTTATCACTTCTCTGGCTCAATTATAATATTCGAAATTTGAACAGGATTAAATGCCCTTATTGGTGCAGCGCTATTTCCTAAGCCACTATCAATATATAAAATGGTATCATTTGTTCTAAAAATGCCTTTATCATATTCTGGAAAAAATCCTTGCCCGGGAGCTACCACTGCTCCTATTAATGGTAGCCTAATTTGTCCGCCATGCGTATGTCCTGATAATATTAGGTCTTCTTTTCCACTTAAAATATTTTCCACATTATTAGGAGAATGTCTAAGTAAAACATTATAGTAGTCTAAATTTAGATCTTTAATCGCTTCTTGATAATATATAACTTCATTATATTCTCTAGATTTTGAGTGAAATTTAAGACCAGTAATATTTATTTTCTCGTTATTTACTGTTATTGTAGCAGAATTATCTTCCAAGATAATTATTTCTAATCTTTTCATCTCATCTTTTAAATCTTTATATAATTCCTGCCTAGCTTCATGATTACCTTGCACAAAATAAATATTCTTATCTAATCTCGATAATGTTTCAAATAGTTTAATTACAGCATCTAATTCTATATCATTAGAATCTATAATATCACCTGTTAACACTATAATATCTGGATCAAATTTTTTTATCTTATCCTCCATTTTTTCTAGATCGATTAAGTCATTAGAATGAAAATCAGATATTTGAGTTATTTTTAAATTATTTCTTACCTTTTTGGAATCTATTCTTATATCTCTGACTCTAAATTTACTTATCTGATCGTAATTATAGATATATACAAATACTATTAAAGTTACAATAATAGATATAATTTTCAACAATTTCACTTTTATCCTCCCATTTCTAGAATGATGTATCCATAATATATTGATTATATCATAAATATATATCCCTGCAATGTTTAAGAAGTTTGCTGGTTAATGAAATAAAAGACTTGAAATATTCATTAATACATGAAAATCTAATATTTTGTCCATTTCTTATAATATCTTTGGCATTTGTTCCTTTTCCAGCATAATATATAATGACTATAAATATATGAAAGGAAAAGTGATTATTATGAATGATAATTATCAGATAGAACAGGTATGCCCTCCTGGAAGTTTCCAATATACGATAATGGCTGGAGATACTCTATTCTT
>NZ_NPMN01000056.1 GCF_002266425.1 Tissierella sp. P1 | reverse complement strand
TATTTTATACCCCCTTATATTCTGCACTTATTCATTATGTTAACATACCTACAATGCTTTTTCTTTGTATACTTTCTATAAAAGAGTACGGTTTTAAAATGTAAAATCATCACTTCATATGTTTAAGTTTCCCATTATTTTTAATTAATAGTATTTCTGACATAATACTCATTGCTATTTCCTCAGGGCTTCCCGCAGATATTTCTAATCCTATTGGTGCATATATTTTATTTATGCTCTCCTCTGGTATACCTTTATTCCTTAAATTGTCCATCATAGTAATTACTTTACGTTTACTTCCCATAGCACCTATATATTTTGCATCTGAATTTACTACTTCTGTCAAAGATTCTTCATCATATTTATGACCTCTAGATGCTATAACTATATATGTATTATTATCTATCTTATAATTTCTTAGCATTTCGTTTATAGGTCCTAGTACTAGTTCTTTTGCCAAAGGAAACCTGTCACCGATTAAAAACTCCTCTCGATCCTCAAATATTACTATATCAAAATTAAGCAAGGAAGCAATATTATATATTGCATATCCAACATGTCCTCCGCCAATTATTAGAAGCTTAGGATTAATTTTATATACATCTATAAATACTTCCACCCTTCCACCGCAAATCATTCCCACCCCTTCAGTATCCAGCGGTAAATCTATAACTTTGCTTTGTCCTTCTTCTATAGCTTTGATACATAATTCTATAACATGCTTTTCTAATGCTCCTCCTCCAATAGTTCCATGGATTGAGCCATCTTCTAAAACTGCCATCATAGTACCTATACCTCTAGGAGTTGAACCTTCTGATTTTGTAATAGTTGCAATGGCTAATTCTTTTCCATTGTTTATATCTTCCAAAGCTTTTCTCATTACTGACAGATCACCCATTTAAATTCTCCTTCCTTTCCTTAGATACATTATTCCTTCTAAAGCTCCACCACCTACTGCCCGAGCTTTATCTGATATTGTATATACATATTCCTCTATTCCCCGAGGGTCTATATCTCCTATTTTTAGTCCTTTTTCTACGTAAAGACCTTCCTTTATAATACCTCTCAATATACCCGATATTCTTGCTCTTACTTTTTGTCCTGACGTCTCGCATATTATATCTCCAACTTCTACTTTATCTCCTATATTATAGTAACTTTTAAATATTCCATTGGCTTCAGCTCTAATTATCCTTTCTTCTTTATAGCCTAGAATATCTCCGGGGATTCCAGTGTCATCTTCCGCTTTACCTTTATGTATCACTTTTCCTAAAAAATGACCTCTCTTAGTTTCTACTACTAAATCTACATCTACTCCCGCTTCAAATCCAGGACCTATACCTATTGTCATCGGAGCCATATCCTTTGTAGTTCCAAGATTTTTCTTAGCAAGTATACTGTCTATTATGGCTATAGGTTTTATACTGTTTATTATCTCACCTTTTCCATCAATATAAACAGGAATAATTCCATTATTAATAGCTTCATATATTTCCTCTAGATTTCTAGTTAATATTGCCTTAACCCCTTCTACTATAATTTCTCCATTATATACAGCTTCACAAAAAGATACTCTTCTCCTAATGGCCAATGGTTTCTCTATATCTAAGATTATTACCTTAAATCCTGCCATAAATAACCTATGTCCTATACCTGTGGCTATATCTCCTCCACCACGAATAATTATTAGTTCCATATTTTACCACCTACTTAGAATTGTCATTTGGTGATTTGTAATATCTTTAAATCCTCTTGATTATCTATATCCATACCTAATCTTTCTTCTTCTATATAAACCTTCTTCGTTTTAGAAATATTCCTTTCTACTATATCTCTACCGCCCTTATCTCCTGTAATTTGTAATAATTCTTCTTTAAAAATAGAAGAAATAAGCATAGGCATTCCTCTATGATTATTATAATAAGGCACTAAAATAGGTAGGTCTGATATATTGTATTCTTCAATTAATTTATCTATAAGTTCTGATGTTAAAAAAGGCTGATCACCTACTAAAAACATATAGGATTTAGCTTCTATAGCCCTCCTCACTCCTAGTTTCAATCCTTCTGATTGTCCTAGATGAGCATTTTCATTATAAATAGTTTTTATATTATACTTTTCTCCTATTTTCTTTACTTCTTCACTTCTATAAATTAAAATTATATCATCTAGCTTTGAGTCTACACAGGCCTTAATAACTCTTTCTATTAATGCACTTCCTTCTATATCTATTAATAGTTTGTCTGCTTTCATCCTTCTTGAAAAACCTGATGCTAAAATAATTCCTGTTATCATAACTATTCACCTAATAAAATTTTTTCTCTTTAATATCCGCTATAGCCACATTATTAAAATGTTTATCCTTTAGTATCCTTCTAATTCTTTTTGCTTTACAAATTTTAATTTCATCATTAGCTTTATTTAACAGTAGGATTTTATCTCTTGATGCATTTTTAAATAAACCATTCTTATCTAAAACAAGTTTTACAATGACTTCTTCATCAATTATGAAGTTTTTTCCAACCATCTGACATAACAACTCTGGTCTATGAACTGTATCCTCGTCTATTGCTTTTCCCAAGGAATCTAACCTATAACTCCAATTGTCTTAGTGCTAGTCGTTGGAATTACTGGTTCATGATTCCCTGGAGCCTTTATAGGCTTTCTCTTAGAACCATCCGCCTCTATGAGAATAATATCAAATATATTTCTTGCAAAAATTTCTTCTAATTTTTCTGAAGAAATTCCCTCTAGTTTACCATTTTTTATCTCTTCACCAAATATTGTAATTGTAGCATTTAATGGATTAAAGTCTTTGTCTATATCTTTTAAAAAAAGGTAATTATATTCCTCTTTTAAAGGGGTGAATACTTTAGTAGTAGTAGATATAAGGATTTTTTTATTTAAGAAAATAAATTCTTTTGCTAATTCAAAGATGGTAGTAGTTTTTCCTCCCCCTCCTACAAAAGAGAGCATTTCTGCTTTATCTATATCTAGACCTAATGCTTTATATATAATCATTCTTAATCCTCATATTTATATATTTTTAACAAGAGAATCCAAGGCAAGCCCTATTTCATATAGTCTTCCTCTTTCATCTGTGACTGTTAAAAATTTAAATAATTTACCATCTTCAACTCTCTTTTTTACTGGTGTTACTATATATTCTTTTTTCCTTTTCTTAAAATCTTGGAAAGATGGATCTGCCTCATATAGATTTAGCCTATGGCGGATTTTTCATTGGTAAATTCTACAACTCCCGACACATCTGTAATATATATCGCATCTACTCCTACCTCTCTAATTAATTCTTTTATCATAGTGTCACTAACCTTTTCATTGTTCATAAAATAATCTTTAACTATATAAGCCTGCCTTAGCATCTTTTCTTCCATTACTTTACCTACTACAAATTGCTGCATATCATAAACATATCCTTTAATCTTTTCTACCACATCATTTAAATTCCTTGATCGACTGTGTTGCTCTAATGTCTGTTCAGTAGTTTGTTCTATTTGAGCTGTTGTTTCCTCTGAAAATTCTGCTATTCTAGTTATATTTGTAGTTATTTCCTCTATCATGGAATTATTTTCACCAGTTACTTTTTTTATTTCCTCCAAACTTTCTTTGCCTAAGTTTAGTGTTTCTATTATGGAATTGAATTCTTTGTTAGTAGATTCAATAACTTCACAGTTTTCGTCCATATATTTCATCTCATTTGCCATGGATTCTGAAATTAATACAATCTCATCTTTTAATCCATGTATTACCTCTTCTATTTTTTTAGATACGTTCTCTGTCTCGTTAGCTAATTTCCCTACTTCCATAGCTACTATAGAAAAACCTTTACCATGCTCTCCAGCTCTAGCTGCTTCTATTGAGGCATTTAACGAAAGCATTTTTGTTTGATTTGATATGGTATTTATAAGATCCACGAGCGATACTACTTCATCTGAATAATTTCTTAGTTCTATTATTTTCTTAGAACTTTCCGCTACCATGTTTTTAGAGTTTATTATTCTGTCTTCTATATAATCTATTTCTTCAATCCCTTTCTGAGCTGAGGTAATAGAATTTGATATAAATTGAATTTTATCAACTATATTCTTATCTATATTTTCCATAGATAGGTAAATTTTTCTAGCTAAGTGATTGGTCTGATTAAGCATTTGACTTTGTTCCACCGCATTAGCATCTGCTTCCTCTACTGAAGACGCTATAAGTTCTGAACTAGTTAAAGATTCAGTAGCTAACAGACTTAAGTTTTCACATATATTAAATATTTCAGTTGATATTTCTACCTGAGTCTTCAAGTTCCCTCTTATCTGTTTATAAACACTATAAATCTTTTCCCTTGCTTCCTCAGGTATATCTATACTTTTTGATAAAGAAAAGTCTAAATCATTGATATTAGATAAATATTTTATTATCTCTTTTATCCCCCTATTACTTTGAACCTTCAATAATCCTAGAGACAAACCTATTGAGAGTAAGAGAGTTAAACATATTTGTATAATTGTGTTTTTAAAATATACTGTTGTAAAATAATTAACTCCCATAAAAATAATCGAAAATATAAATATCTTTAAAAAATCTCTAGTTCCTCTCTTCAACATTTTTCCTCCTTATGCTATTATCCTATTTTTTTCTCTTCAGCCTCCCCTAGAGCTTTTATAAGTCTTTCTGGTGTTACAGGCAATTCTGTAATTCTGACACCTATAGCATCGTAAATTGCATTTAATATAGCAGGAGCTATTGGTATCATTACAGGTTCTCCAATTCCTTTTGCACCATAGGGAGCTGTAGATTCTGGATCTTCTACTATAATATTATTTATGTCTATCATATCCATAGCAGTAGGTATTAGATATTTTGAGAACTTATCATTTTTAATTTTACCATTTTCCAAGTTTAAATCCTCTAATAATGCATATCCAAGTGCCATAGCAAATCCACCATCCATTTGTCCCTCAAGTAATCTCGGATTTACTGCACGCCCTACATCTTGGGCAAAGGTTGATCTTAAGAGATTTACTATACCTGTTTTTGTATCTACTTCTACTTCTACCGCACAAGCATTAAATGTATATGGCCAATATGGAGCTCCTTGCCCATCCTCCGGGTCCATCTGGGTTGTTTGAGCTATAAATTCTCCCTTAGCCTCTATAGTATCATCACCATTATATATTTCAGATAGCTTCTCATAGGATATTCTCTTCTGCGGGAAAAAGCTTAATACTACTTCTCCTTTTTCTAATATTAATCCTACTGTAGAGTTTAGTCCTAGCTGAATTCTTGCTTTTTCAAATAATTCAGCTCTCATATTTTCACAAGCAACCTTTATTGCATTTCCAGTGTTATATGTCTGTCTAGTTGCTGCTGCTGTTCCTGAATCAGGCATTAAAGATGTATTTTCGTGTACTAATTCAATATTTTCTACTGTTAGTCCAAGAACTTCTGCTCCTATTTGTCTCATTGAAGTCTTGGCTCCCTGACCCACCTCTGTTACACCACAATATATTCCAATCTTTCCTTTTGGAAGAAGTCTAATGATTGCCCTTGATATATCCGGAAATCCGTTGCCATAGCCGGTTCCATAAAATGAAATTCCTATACCTACACCTCTTTTCTTCATAGAGCTCCCTCCTTTAATTGTTCAGAGAACCTAAAACCCTTATCTACTTCTTCTATACATTTATCTAAAGGTACACTATCTGTCAATATTTGTCCGGTAGCAGTCATTGAGCCTTTTCTAAATATATTTTTCATCCTAAATTCAATAGGGTCCATATCTAATTTTTCAGCCAGCATATCCATTTGTTGTTCATGAGCTATAGGTACTTGAGTTGCTCCGAATCCTCTCATAGCTCCAGTAAATGGATTATTTGTATATACTGCATAGGTATCAACCTTTACATTCGGTATAACATAAGGTCCTGTAGCATGGACTCCAGCTTTTCTTAGTACATTTATTGCCCAAGAACAATGCGCACCAGAATCTCCAATTATTTCTGCTTCCATATATTGAAGTATTCCATTTTCATCTGCTCCAGTTTTATATTTCATAATCATAGGGTGACGTTTAGAATGTGTTAAAAAGGATTCCTCTCTAGAATATATGACTTTTATTGGTCTCTTTAATACCATAGCTGCTAATGCTAAATGTATTTGAGGTGATATATCTTCCCTAGCTCCAAATGCACCTCCTACAGCTGTATTAATTATTTTAACCTTTTCCTCTGGTAGACTTAAGTTTTTAGCTACTTCTTCTCTGTCATAATGTGGGTATTGGGTAGCTAAAGCTACTACCACCGTGCCATCTTCTTCGAGATAACTAATTCCTGCCTCTGGTTGTAAAAATGCGTGTTCTACCATAGGTGATTTATATATATTTTCTACTATATATTTACACCTTTTCTTTCCCTCTTCTATATCTCCATGTCTCAATTTATAATGAAATACAATATTAGAATCTCCATGTACCTTAGGTGAATCCTCTTTCATAGCTTCTATTGGATCAAATACTGCTGGTAATTCTTCATAATCAACTTTAATTTTTTTATATCCTTCATCACAAGCTCTCTGAGTTTCTCCTACTATAAATGCTATTGGTTCTCCTATTCTTATAACCTTTTCACTTGCAAATACTTCATGGTCCTTTAATACTACTCCATGGATATTTTCTTTTGGTACATCTTTATATGTGAATACCTTTAATACTCCTTCTACTTTTTCTGCTTCTGCAACATCTATTTTAATTTTGGCATGAGGTTTATCTGATCTTAAGGTTTTACCATAAGCCATATTATCCAAATATATATCTTGAGGATAAACTGCTGTACCAGTAACTTTACTATATGCATCGACTCTAATAATATTTTTTCCTACTACATTTAGTTCCATTACTTTTCCTCCTCCATATATTTTATAGCTCTTTCCGTTGCATCAATCATTTTATTGTAGCCTGTACACCTACATAAATTACCCGATATTCCTTCTCTAATCTCGCCTCTTGTGGGATTAGGATTTTTATCTAGCAATGCCTTAGTTGATAAAACCATCCCTGGTATACAAAATCCGCATTGTACTGCACCTACATCTATATATGCCTGTTGTACTGGATGAAGTTTTCCATCTCTTTCAAGTCCTTCTATAGTTACAATACTACTTCCATTGGCTTGAAATGCCATTACAAGACATGAGTTAACAGTTTCTCCATCCATTATGACAGTGCAAGCACCACATTCACCTTCTCCACATCCCTCTTTGGTACCTACAAAACCTAATTCATCTCTCAATAAATCTATTAATCGCAAATTTTCATCTACAGAAATTTCGAAAAATTCTCCATTCACTTTAAGGCTTATATTTACCATGCTGCCACCTCTCTCCCTATTGTCATTGCTGATTCAAGGGTTTCCTTTAATATACCAGATATGGCAACCCTCTTATATGGTAAAGTAGACCTACCTTTTAACCGTTCATCCATAGAGTTCTGCAGTCTCTCTACAGCACCTTCTACAGTTTCTTCCCTAATTTTTTTCCCTATTAAATAATTTTCAACTTCATATTCTCTCATAGGATATTTTCCCAATGCCCCACTAGCAACTCTAATGGACTTAATAAACCCTTCATTATCAAATTCAACTAAAGAAGCTGAGGTCAATCTTGATATGGCCAACGCCTTTCTAAGACCAAGCTTGGCGAAAGTAAGGACTTGATTTTCTTTAGGTTTTATAAATTTAATTTCTGTTATAAGTTCATTTTCTTTTATAGGGTCAGTATAGTAGCCCTCTAAAGATATTTCTCGTACCCCTTCTATACTAACAAGCCTTACTATACTTCCTAAAGCAATTAAAGGAGGTATTGAATCAGCTGCCGCAGATCCATTTGCAATATTTCCTCCTATGGTGCCTTTATTTCTTATTTGCGGGGAACCTACCATTCTACAAGCCTTATATAATCCCCATAGATTCCCACGAAACAAATGGTTTTCAACTATATTGGTAAATGTAACTCCTGCACCTAAAGTAATATATTCTCCATCATCCTCTATCTTTTTCAAGTCTTCAATTTTAGTAATATCTATTAACACCTTCGGTGATATTTTCTCATTTTTCAAGGCAATTACAATATCAGTACCTCCAGCTATTATCTTTGCATCTTTACCAAAATTGCCAAGTATTTCTATCACTTCATTAATATTATCTACATTATACACTTGATTTAAGGTCATATTTACACCCCTCATAGGATTCTTAGTTTTAAAAAGCCGCCTCCAAATAGAAGGCGGCTGATGTCTTTACATAAATATTGTTTTCAATACAAACAATATTGCTAGTACATACATAATTGGTGATACATCTTTGTGTTTTCCAGCTAGTACTTTTAGTACTACATATGAAACCATACCAAATACTATACCTTCAGCTATACTATATGCAAAAGGCATCATAGCTATTGTTAGAAATGCTGGTATAGCCTCTGTAAAATCATCTAAATCAATTTCTTTAATTGGACTCATCATGAATAATCCAACTAAGATTAGTGCTGGTGCTGTTGCAGCCCCTGGAATCATGCCAAATAATGGAGCAAGTATTAATGCCAATCCAAACATAACTCCCGTTGTTAGAGAAGTAAGCCCTGTTCTACCGCCTTCAGCTACACCTGCTGCTGATTCTACGAATGTTGTTACTGTAGATGTACCTAAGCAAGCACCAACAGTAGTACCTACAGCATCTGCTAATAATGCTTCTTTTACTTTAGGTAATGAACCATCTTTGTCTAACATACCTGCCTTTGATGATACTCCTATTAAAGTTCCTACAGTATCAAATACGTCAACAAATAGGAATGTAAATACTACTATAAGCATATCCCAAGTAAATATATTAGCCCACTCAAATTTAAATGCTACCTCTCTAAGAGATGGTGGTGCTGAAAATATACCCAGTAAGGTTCCATTAGGCGTATAACTAACTCCCATTGGCAAACCGATAAGTGTAGTAATAATAATACCAAAGAATAATGCGCCTTTAACTTTTTTAGCCAAAAGGACTCCAGTTATAACAATACCTATTAATGCTAATAATGCCGATGGTGATTTTAGGTTTCCAAGTGTAATTACCAATCCACCTTCATTTAATACATTAACTCCATTTTCCATGAACATTTTTCCCGTATCTACTATTCCAGCATTTATTAGTCCAATTAAAGCTATAAATAGCCCTATACCTACAGATACAGCTTTCTTAAGATTCATAGGGATTGAATTAAAAATTGCTTCTCTTACTTGGAAGAATGATAATAATATAAATATAATCCCTTCGATGAATACCGCCGTAAGAGCAAATTGCCATGATTTTCCCATTCCAAATACTACTGTATAAGTAAAGAATGCATTAAGTCCCATACCTGGTGCAAGTGCAAAAGGATAATTAGCTAAGAATGCCATCATCACACAAGCAATGAATGCTGAAAGTGCAGTTGCTGTAAATACCCCACCAGCATCCATACCTGATTCTGAAAGTATTCCTGGATTTACTGCCAAGATATAGGCCATAGTCATAAAAGTTGTAATACCAGCCATAATTTCTGTTTTTACATCTGTGTTGTGTTCCTTTAGCTTAAATCGTTTTTCAAAAAATCCAACATTTGAAGCTCTTTCACTAGACATAATACTCCTCCTTATAATTTATTTAAAAAACTATCCTCCTTTCTTAAATGTCTCTATTTAGTTATTATACTAAATTTTTATAGATAACTGTAGTAAATTCTTATTT
>NZ_NPMN01000055.1 GCF_002266425.1 Tissierella sp. P1 | reverse complement strand
AGATTTTAATATTTCTGGCACCCATCTAAGTTTAATTAGATCCTGTACAATTTGAAAACCATTAGATATTTTGTTTTTCATAATTTCACCTCTACGAACATATTTGTGCCTTTTTGTTACTTATATTTTATCATATAATATAGTTAATAGAAGATAATAATTAATAATTATATAAATTTAAAAATTTTAAGGAGGTATTTTATGAAACATATCGAATTATTACAAAAATATTTATCAAACTTGGCTGTACTAAATGTAAAGTTCCATAATATTCACTGGAACGTAGTAGGTAGTCAATTTATGCAAGTCCACAATTTTACAGAAGAAATCTATGATAAGCTATTTGAGAATCTAGATGAAGTAGCAGAATTATTAAAAATGAAAAATGAAACTCCATTATCTACAATGGCTGAATATCTAGAAAAATCTAATATTGAAGAGATTAAAGCGAAAGACTTTTCAATAAAAGAATCTCTAGAAATAGTTAAAAAAGATATGGAATTAATGAAAGAATTAGCAACTGATATCAGAAATATAGCTGACGAAGAAGGAGATTTTGAAACTGTTGCTATATTTGAAGATTACGTTGCATACTACAGCAAAAACATATGGTTTGTAAATTCTATGCTAAAATAAATAAAATTTTTAAGGCATCCTTAATTAAGGATGCCTTGTTTGTGCATTTAAATTATCTTCTATTTTCACTACTATCTATACTAAGACCTATGGGAACTAGATTATATTTCACAGTCTATTCTTATACTTTCGCAATTATTAAAATTAGCAAATTTATTGAGACAATCTTGAATTTTATCTTCTAATATATCATCTTTAATAATATTATCTTCAAGCCAGAAATTCTTTACCACAAGTTGCTTCAACTTTTTATCATTTATTACTTCTATTCTTCCAATGAAGGTATCTCCATATAGAACAGGCAAAATATAATAACCATACTTTCTCTCAGCAATAGGCGTATATATTTCCCATTTGTATTCAAAGTTAAAAATCTCCTTGATCAATCTTCTATCCCAAATCATATTATCTAGTGGAGCAATGAACTCTACCCTCTTTTGGAACTCATCAGTATCTAAAACCAAATCAATTAGATCTTTATCCTCTGATAGACAATAAAAAGCATCAGATATATTTTCAATAATAACTTCGATAATTTTTTTCTCTGCAAGTAACTTCTGGAATATATCATTACGATTAGATGATTTTAAGTTATCAATTCCTAGCCATGCATCTGATGACTTATTCCAAAGCAATCCAACAGCACCAATACGTCTTAAAATCCTCCACTTCCAGTGTTCCTCATCAGTTAAGTTAGGATCTTTTGCATTAATAATCTCTTCTGGAATATATTCATGAGCAAGAGAGTAATATTTAATCGTTCCTTTTTTATGATTAAGAATCAAATCACCTTGAAAATATAATGTTTCCAATGCTGCACGAGATAACGTGGCAGGGCTCCAATACCAATCAACCTGCTCCTTAAAACTTAAATCTTTTGAAGAAACAAAACCTTTCTCTTTGATAATTTCTTTTATCTTGTCCATTACGTTATCTACTTGTTCTCTACTTCTAACATTTTTCTCATACTTTGCTCTTTGACGTGAAAAATATTTCCAATCTTCTATACTGAATATGGACATATTCTTATCAAAATAATCTATAAATTTTCTATCTATGTACAAAAGTTTATGCAACATCTCCTTAGAAAATCCATCTACCCTTGATTGCAAGACTAATTCAGCATTTTTACCACAAACATCTATAGGATCAAATTGAATACAGCCTGCTTGCTTGATATAATCACAAACACCTTGTTCTTTAATAAATTTATAATTACCTACTAATCCTTGTTTCAATAAAATAAAATGTCGAGCTTGTCTGTTTGTAAGTTTAACTTGTTCCATTTTATTTATCACTTCCTAACTTATTAATTATACTACTCCATACCTAAAATACCAATAGATATCATTATTGCAACTATTACAGCATATTGAAGTTTATTCAATTTTTCTTTTAAAAAGACTCTAGACAGTATTACTGATACTATACTATAAGATGCTACTAGAGGTGCCGTAACAATTGAATTTTGAGCCATGGCAAAAACATAGAAGAATTGACCAAGGGTTTCAAATATAGCTGCATATAGCTTTATTTTTTCCCTTCCAAAACTTAAGAATTCTTTTTTGACAAAAGCTAAATATATAAATGCTATTATTCCTACTATCATAAAAGTGAATTCATAGGATAAATTTGCTTCAGCTTCAGTTAATACTCTATCCAAATAGAATGCATCTGCAAATGTCCCTATTCCATCTATTATGCAATATAAAATTGGAAATACTATTGCCATAGTGCTTATTGTATATTTATTATCTACAGACCTATTCTCTGACCTATTTTGAATTATATTTTCTTTTCTTTCTAGAAAGCCTAAAATAATCATCCCTACTGAAATAATAGCTACCGCAGAGAACTGTAGTGTATTCATGGTTTCCCCTAAAAAAACAAATGTCAATAATGCTGCTACTGCTCCTGAAGAATTTCCCAATGGAGAGGAAATGGATAATTCAATGTACCTAAGTCCCATATAGCCTATAGTCATAGATAGAATATACATAGAAGTTACTGGGATATATCTTATAATATTTATAGGATTATAGGATATTTTATTGAAAATCATATATCCAAAACCATGTATTCCCATTACTAATCCTACCATAATAACAATTTTTAGATGACTATATTTATCCTTAGGGTCTGTCCCCATTTTGTAAAACAAGTCTGCAATGCCCCAAGATACAACAGATATTAGTGCAAAAATAAACCACATTCAATTTTCCTCCTAATTTTACCGATACTATGTTATCATTTAGATTATTTTACTATATGGAGGAATAAATGTATAGACAATTCATATCCAACTCCTCCTAGTGTGTCATGGAATTGTAATGATGATGTAACCTCTTTGTAATTGTATTGATGTAAAATTATGGTATTCTAATTACAGTAGTATGTTACTCTATATGAAATTAAGATGGGAGTGATAATTATGGAAAAGATGACCATGAAAGAAGCAGGAAGATATGCTAACTTCCTTGATAGAACCATCGACGAATTAATATATTTATCAAACTATGCTATGGATTCTAGGATATATTCTATAACAGAAAATCATAAGAAGTCAGCTTCATACAAAGATGCAGTTGATGAAACTGTAGAAGTAGAATTTGAAGATGATGCAGAAATAGATGTTCCCAATCTAACAATACTATTAGAAGACCTTTTTCTTGAAAAATCTATGTTAGCAGAAAGTATAGCAGAAGCCAAGAAGGACTTAATAGTAAAAATTGATGATAATAAGAGCATGAATTTGGATGCAGCATTGGAATATGCAAAGTTACTTAGAAGATTTTCGGAATCATATCTAAGACCTCTAGCAAATAGAAAGGACAAGAAAACAAAGGAAAATAGAACTGGCTACGCATTCAATGTGGAAGGAAATCAAACACCATATATATATGAGGCTGAAGTAATTACTACAATAATATATGATACAAAGCAATTATCTGAAAAGATTAAATCTAATAATTATCTGGCAGATAGAATATCTGAAAAAATTGACATGGCAATGAATCTTCAGTCTGTAGATTTTAGTGCAAAATTTAGTTATCTAGATAGATGTGAAGATATCATAAATCAATATAAATAGTATAGAATAATTTGGTGTGATAATAGAAGGCTTCATTGATATTGAAAGATGATCAGTCGATAGCATAGATTGAAGGAATATTACATTTTAGGCTTGCTTAAGATATTATATTCCTAATATCTGAAATCCTTGATGGAAAATAATTCTGATATATTAAAAGATTACGCTATGCAATCACTACTCATAAATTTACAACTCACCAGTTCCTTAATTCATGAGCTCATCCTTCAAAAAACATCAAGCAATTCAATTGACAATATAACGTATTTTAGATTCTCTTGCTATTGAGATTTTGTTAGTTACTTTATAATTGCTTCGATGAATGTTTAGTAGATTGATATGGAGCTTTCTATTATCGCACCAAATTAATATCATTTTTCATCTAATATTTATCTGGATACTCATTCAAAAATGAGATTAGATAAGCTATCAACCTTTAACCTAATTTATCTCCTTTTTTCACAGGCTGTTCCGGCTGAATCAATACCACCCCTTGTTCAGAATAAACTCCTAACACCAATACCTCTGACATAAAATCTGCAATTTGCCTTTCTGGAAAATTTACTACTCCTAGTACCTGTTTCCCTACAAGTTCCTCTAACTTGTAACATTCGGTAATTTGAGCACTGGATTTTTTTATACCAATTTCATCTCCAAAGTCAACCAATAGTTTATAAGCGGGCTTTCTTGCCTTTTCAAAAATCTCTGCTCTAATAATTTCTCCTACTCTAATATCTAATTTCATAAAATCATCAAATGTAGCCATAATAAGCTCCTCCTACTCAATTATCTTATAAATATACTATTTATATATTACCATAAACTATTGACCTGCAAAGCTAGTGTAATACCAGCACGTAAAACGTAATATTGAACCAAGTGCTGTTACTATAATCATACAATATCTGCCATGAGCTTCTTGGTTTCCCTTAAAACAAAACACTATCAGAAGTTTAAAGGGATATTCTATAGCATTATAAACAGAAACCTATCATACCAAATAAGATACCAATCATAGCACCAGCAACTACATCCCTAGGAAAATGTACACCACCTAGTACTCGTACTATTGCTAATATAATGCCTGCAAACATTAAAATGACTCCCACTGGAACTGAAATGTAATATAAAGTCATGGCGATTACAAAGGCAGAAAATACATGACGACTTGGAAACGATCTTCCCTTAGTACTTTTATTGATGATTGGGATAATATCCAAAGCTTCATAAGGACGAGGAAAATCAGTATGATTTCAGAATGAACTAACCAACATGAAAGAGATTCCTGGTGTAAGAAAAACTCTCCAAAACCTTAAATCACCATTAAATGCCAACATAAGAAGAAAAATTGGATATATACAATACACCAATGTAGTAGTTAACTTATTTATTCCTTTAATCATTACTAAGGCATATGGATGACTGCCTAATATTTTTATCATTTTTTCATATGTTTTTTCATCCACGATTATCACCTTATCTTTTAATCTGTTATCTATTATACCATATCAATATATTTTCTAAATAGATGCTTTCTTCTTTTCTTAATTTATCTGTTATGATAAAAATAATCCTCAACTGGCTTACTCCTATATCTATATTGGAACAAGTAGTCTTTTCTTCATTCTTTCGATATAATCGACATAGAATGACCTTTTTAAAAATTCTTCTAAAAAAGTGTAACCTTTATCCTTCTATTCCGTTTATTAAGTGAAAGGGGATTTTCCTATGATAAACAGCCAATTAGAAAATTTATATATCAAATATCATAGGGAAGTTTACTTCTATGCTCTTTCGTTATGCAGGAATCATCATCAGGCTCAGGACTTGGTTAGCGAAACCTTCTTCAAGGCCTTATTGTCTCTAGACGAAGATACTCCATATATTAAATATTGGCTCTTTAAAGTGTGTAAGAATTTGTTCCTAGATACTTCTAGAACTAATAAAGAATATAATACTATGAATAGTTTAGAAGATCTTCTTGCTACAGAGGAAACTCCGCTAAACAAAGTCATTGACAATGAAGAAAAAAAACAGCTCTATTACCTAATTATGAATCTACCTCATTCCTACAGAGAAATCATTATACTATATTATTATTGTGACTTTACTATAAAAGAAATAGCTAAAACAACTGGGCTAAAATATGGAACTGCTAAAACCCTGCTTTTTAGAGCTAGAAAAAAATTAAAAGATATGTTGGAGGGTCAATATGAATTTTAAGGAATTGATGGATAAATATAAAAATGGTATTACCTCTGAGGAGGAAGAACTACTAATAAAACAGGAAATAGAAAAATATGAGGCTATAGAAGAATATCTATCAGAAAACATAGATATAGATTTTATGAAAGTGGAAAATTATGATGCCCAGAAGGATGAGACTGTTAAACTAAAGAAAAGTGTGAACAGCCGTCTTAGAAGAGTAGTTATAACTTCAGTATCTATTGTTATACTCATTATTTTAGCAATATTTTTTATTTTATCACCTATCATAGATAGTTTCTATTACAATCCAACGAAGATTTCAGTTGGTCAATATAATCAGGACATATATTTTGATCTGACAGCCTTTACAGAACTAAATCTGCCAGGATATTCTCTAGGCCTTGTCACAGCTGAAAGACTGGGATTTGGCAATTATAATATTTATTATAGTCGTCATAATCTTTTCACTAAAGAATCAAAAAACATCTCTTCCAAAATAAAACGAGATACTCATTTAAAAAACTTTGAAAATGTCTTTGATGAAGAGTATATAAGTCTAGGTTTTCAAATAATCACAAATCCTGAGATTAGTGAATACCAGTATTTTAAAGAAAATAAAAGTCGGGTTATAAATCACATAAAAAAACTAAATCCTGTATCCTATGTATCCACTTATCTTACCTTTGACGAAGATTTAGCTATGGAGGAAATCTACAATATGTTGGTGGAATACGATGATATTGAAATTACTTGGATTGGTATCAGAACAGCACCTAAAGATGAGGCTATTCAATATCTGACAGGATTTAGGCCTCCTTCCAATGCAGTATCAGCCGCTGATGACAGACCCGATAAAAATAAATACCCTGCATTTCAATTATTGGATTGGCTAAGGGACCACACTAGATCACGAAGTCAATCTATTTGGCCAGAGGGTTATGAATTACATTATAAGAGTTTATTAAGATATATGATAGATAGAAAAGATGCCGTAAATGTTCTTGACTATAACCATCTTAAAACTCAATATTATCAATCTGCATTAGACTATGTAGAAGAACATGGTGTGAAATCCTACGGCGTGTTAATTTATGCCAATGCCGAGGATTTACTCACCTTTATAGAAAAGGAATCCATTTATACCATAGAATTAGATCAAGTTATGGCTTCAAGGAGATATATACGTTGATAGAAAACCTTAGGATATTAACATAAAATCCTAAGGTTTTCATTTTTAAAAATGCCTCTGTCACACGTTTTACTTCTTCTTTTATGCCTTCAATTTTATAAGTAATATATACCACTAAAAATATTGTAATAACACTACGGTAGTACAATATTTTGGTCCCTCACTCAAAAATACAATATTATAAAAAACACTATAAGTCTTCCTAAGAAAAAATTGGATAAAAATGTAAGCAAAAGACTTATAATGCATATTATATTATAGGTAATTTTATAATTATATACAAACATTAAATAAAAGAGGTGATTATATGGCAACAATATCAGGTCGTGTTGTATTTGATAGAGATAGAAGTGCTACAATTAATGCTGGTGATTCAGGTCTAGCTAATGTACCTGTTGTATTACAGAATACAATGACTGATATGAGGCTTGTAGTTCTTACAGACAATAATGGAAACTATTCATTTATAAATGTACCAAATGGTAGTTATAGAATTGTAGAATCATATGGAACACCTGGAGGTGTTGCAACACCGGGAGATTTCAATACAGCAGTAGTTGGTCCTATTCCAGTTGGAGAAGACCCACCAATAAGTTTTGCACCTAATCCGCCTTCAGGGTCAACAAATCTAGATTCTTTAACTCCAGATACGCTTTTAGTAACTGTATCTGGGTTTGATTTAACAAATCAAAATTTCCTAGATGGTCCCGTTATATATACACCTATAGAAAATATACTTGATCCATGTGTATCAGTTTCAGATATAAATCTTATTAATGTTGCTGATAACGGAACTTTTGGTTCATTTCCAGCGGGCACTCCCGCTAATACTGGAGCTCCTGTTGAGCCTTACCCAGGGGTAACACCAGATTTCACTTATGTATTGCCGGATCCAACTGACTATACACCTTTTGATGGTGAGTATACAGTACAAAATATTATGACTAACGCATTAAGTAATACAATAGGTGCTTGGTGGCGTATTGCAGACCATACTACAGGTAATGAAACAGGAAGAATGATGGTAGTAAATGGTTTTGATCCAGGGGCTGTTTTTTTTAGAGATGTAGTTTCGGTACAGCCTAATACAAACTATTTATTTAGTTCTTGGATTTTAAATCTATTTAAAGTAACAGGGTATCCGAATCCCGAGCTGGGTGTAAGAATATTAGATCAAAACGGCAATCCAATATACAGTGCAACATTAGGGGCTCAAATTCCTGTTAATACAAACACTCCAGAATGGAAAGAGATAGGTACTGTAATTAATTCACGAAATAACACAAGCTTAACGGTAGAATTCTTAAGTGAAGGACCAGCTGCTATTGGAAATGATTATGCTATAGATGATATATCACTAAGAGAAATACAAATTCCAGAATTTACACCCGTAAAGACTGTTAGTACTCCTACCGCAAATATAGGAGATATCGTAACATATACAGTAACATTAACCAATACTTGCACAAGTCCTTTAACAAATGTATTTTTCCAAGATATTGTACCAAATGGATTATCTTTCGTACCAGGCAGTGTGACAGTCAACGGATCCCAAGATATAACTTTGAATCCTAATGTTGGATTTAATGTACCAGATATTCCAGGAGGTTCTACTGCTACTATAACTTTTGATGCTTTGGTTGATAATGTTCCAACTCCTAACCCAACCCTTAATACAGCAATGATGAGTTATTTTTATACACCTGTAGAAGGAGGAATAGAAAATAATTATACTGTAAATTCTAATGTCGTTCCACTTGATATAGCTGCTTCAGCAGATGTTTCAGTTGAAAAAACGTCAAGCCCAGATCCAGTGATATCAGGACAAGTGCTTCAATATACAATCATAGTATCAAATGCAGGACCATCAGCGGCAGAAAATGTTGTTTTGCATGACATTATTCCACCTGAGATTACAGGAGCAGAATTTTCAACAGATGGAGGAGCAACTTTTAGTCCATGGACAGGAAGCTATGATATAGGTACACTACTAAATGGTGAAACAAGAACTATTTTAATAAGAGGGACAGTAAGTCCAACAGCTACAGGAACTATAACTAATACTGCAAATGTAACTTCAACTACACCAGATCCTAATCCAGATAACAACACGTCAACAACAACTACCGAAGTTAATGCATTAGCAGATATTGGAGTTGTAAAAACAGGAACTCCAAATCCTGTTATGTCAGGGGAAACCTTAACTTATACAATTGATGTATCAAATTTCGGTCCATCAGATGCTGAAAATGTTGTTTTAACAGATGCTATTCCAGCTGAGATTACAGGAGCAGAATTCTCAACAGATGGAGGAGTAACTTTTAGCCCATGGACAGGAAGCTACAATATAGGAACTTTATTGAATGGTGAAACAAGAACTATTTTAATAAGAGGAACTGTAGCACCAATGGCTCCAGGATTTATAACTAATACTGCAAATGTAACTTCAACTACACCAGACCCTAATCCAAGCAACAACACATCAACAGCAGTTATTGAAGTTAACCAAACTACTCCAGTAGCAGATGTTGGAATATTTAAATCAGTAGAAACAAATCCTATAATCCCAGGAGGAACGGTGATTTATCCTATAGAAGTATCAAACTTAGGACCATCCAATGCTGAAAATGTTGTTTTAACAGATGCTATTCCAGCTGAAATTACAGGAGCAGAATTTTCAACAGATGGAGGAGTAACTTTTAATCCATGGACAGGAAGCTACAATATAGGAACTTTATTGAATGGTGAAACAAGAACTATTTTAATAAGAGGAACCGTATCACCATCAGCTACAGGAATTATAACTAATACTGCAAATGTAACTTCAACTACACCAGATCCTAATCC
>NZ_NPMN01000054.1 GCF_002266425.1 Tissierella sp. P1 | reverse complement strand
GACATACTTTGTTCCATACCATAGATTTCCAATCGCTTTTTAAACCCATGGGATGTATATTGGTAGCCCCTATCACTATGAAGGAGTGGTCTTGCATTGGGATTAGATTTGATAGCTTTATCAAAGGTTTTAAATACTAAGGAATTATTATTGCTGTGTCCTATTTTATAAGCTATGATACTATTATCATAAAGGTCTAAAATTGCACTTAAGTATGCCTTTTGACCAATGCTGTATTTAAGTTCTGTTACATCAGTTAACCATTGTAAACTTCCAGTTATCATAAGTATTATAACTAATCTTAAATTTTCTACATGTATCTTCTATAGATATTTCAGATGATTCAATTTCCTTTAAAATAGTATACTTTTCTTCTTTAGTATATTTTGATCTTTTAGACATAAAAATGCTCCCCTCTTAGTATCAGATTTTTATTTTTTAAATCTGTCTACCATAAGGGGAGCATATCACGATCAACTTATGATCCATAGGCTTCGTCTTTTTTTATTTCAAAATTAAATCGAGAAAAATGAGAACAATGTCAAAATGTTTTATGTATGGGACATTACTGGGAGGGATAGAACAGCTAATGATGCTGGCACCTAATTTTCCGTAGAGAAGAAGTTGTATAGTAGTCATTAAAAATTATTTTAATTGTGAATGAGATATTTAATGATGCAGTTTTAGCAGCTGCATGAATAGATCAATTGTGTCTGTAAGAGCAAAGATTAATCAAATCATCCATATTTAAAATAGTAATACCATTTCGAGATGTACTTACAATACCTAGAGTACGTAATTTTTTCAAAGCACGAGCTACTTCCAATCGACTTTCACCAATGATTTCACCTACTTCTGCTTGATTAAGTTTGATCCCTTTTCCATGCAAATACTGAGTATAAATGTAAATGAAATTACAAGTTTTAATAAAGGCTGTATTGTAGCATAAGTTGATTGATTCAAACATAAAAAGGTTAGAATGGCGAATACAATAGTCAGTCATAGCCATATGAAAATCAGGATTTTCCAACATGGTTTTATGAAATACTTCTGGGATTATCCGAATAGCTAGCACGTCTGTGATAGCAGTTAAAACTAAAATATCCGATTCAATTTTATACTCATTGTCAGTTGGTCTACATAATGAATATGGAAAAATAGAATCCTTCCCATGGAAGCAAATCGTCTTTATAGCACCTTCCTGATGAGTAAGTGACAGCTTAAAAATCCCATTAATAATGTAATAGAGATATAAATCTGAATTATCTGCTGTGATCTCATACCCTTTTTTCAAAATACACTCTTCTCCCTTGCAACGTAATAATGATTCAAAGTCACCGAAATGGTTTTCGAAATAATAGGACGAAAATCTCATCTTTGAAACCTCCTCTTCAGATTTTATTTTTCTAGCGATACAAGCTTGAAAATATAGGATTTAAATAGATAGGTATCTAAAACACTCCAGCTTATGAAAAATATGATATCACCAGAAGGTTTTTTCGTCAAATAACATTTTTATATACTGTGTATCATTTGATATAGACATCATTTTTGATATTCACTATAATTGAGCCATAAAGTTACTTTATTACATCAAATAACTAAGAGGTTCGTGAAGATTAAAAGGACTAAAAGAAATGATAGTAGTTCTTTTATGCTTGACCGACTTTTAGCACCGGGTGCAAATAAAAATCCAGTATTTAGTATTTATTCGAGAAGAGTTGAAACTTAGGTACAAATTATGAGGAGTGATTTTCTTATGGCAGTTATTTCGTTATTAGCCTTAGTTGCCGCCATCGCCTTAGGTGTGGCTTTTGGCAAAAACATTGGTATTATTTCTCTTGCGACAGCAATGATACTAGGTTTTGCTGGTGGTGTCTCAAGTAATGATATCATCGCCGGATTTTCTACTAATTTATTTCTTAACATGACTGGAATGTTCTTCTTTTTCTCTATTGCACAGGCTAACGGTGCATTAGAACTACTTTCTAAAAAAGTGTTTAAAAAAAATTTCGGGGGCAACAAAGCTCTATCCCATCATGGTATATCTGGTATGTGTCGGTATCACCATTATCGATCCAGGGGGATTAACTGTATATACATGCATGACTCTGATTACGATGAGTATTGGAGCTCACATGGGATATAACCCCATTATGATTGGTATTATCACCATATATGCTGCAAACGCTGGCATTATGACGCCGGTAGGATTATTTGGGAACACAGCTAATCTTATAATTACTAATGCGGGATATTCAGACAACTCAATCTCAGTATTTTTAAATGGTATCATAATGCACACAGTTGGCTGCATTTTAGTTTATATACTGTATAGGGGATGGAGAATTAAGAGCAATGAAGGTAGAACGGCTTCGATAGAAAGTATATTTGAAGATATTATGCCCTTTAATAACAATCAAAAATTTACTTTGATAATGTTAGTTTTTATGATTTTGTGCATTATGCTATTAAAAACTCATGCTGGGCTTACAGCTCTTGTATTTAGTGTAATACTATTGCTAGCCAATTGTGCAGATGAAAAAGAAGCATTCGCAGGAACACCTTGGGAAACAATCTTTCTATGTGTTGGAATTGGATGTCTATTGAATGTATCTCAAATATTAGGAGGTTTAACATTAATGACTGATTTGTTTTCTTCTATGTCTAGCCGATGGACTGTAGCTCCGATTCTAGGATTTACTTCTTCAGTAATGTCTTTTTTCTCTTTGGCCATTGCTGGACCTATACCTACACTGATTTCTACAGTTGCACAGGTAAATGAAGGTATAGGTAATGTATTTCAGCCAATTGAACTAATTAGTTCAATTGTGAATGGTGGATATACTGCTACTATAAGTCCTTTGTCTATGGGAGGAGCTATGATTATGGCAACTTATGATCAGCTTTTTAAACCAGATGTAGAAGAGAAAAACCGGGTATTTAGGACATTATTCTCTACTGCTGTTATTATCTCTATTATAGCTGCATTACTTGCAAACGCTGGAATATACAAAGTTTTTACCAATATGTAAATTAACAAAAAAGAGATTGGTTTTATTACTGCTAACAAATAATTGTTGTTAAAATTATTTATAAAAATTATAATTTGGCATATGATTTACTTTAATATATGGAATCAAAACAAAATGCTTTTTAAAGGATTTATTGGAAAATTATAATTGGAGGAATTAATTATGGATAGGGAAATTTTGAAAGGAATAATTGATATGCATGTACATTGCGGCCCATCAGTAGCTAATAGACAGCTAGACGCTGCAGAAATGTTAAAGGAAGCAGAGGCAGCAGGATATGCTGGATTTTTAGTAAAAGATCATTATTTTCCAAGTATGCTGGGAACTAAAATGGTTGAAAAGCATTTTGGAAATGGCACTTGCAAGGTCTATGGAAGCATGTGTTTAAATAATTCAGTTGGCCTTTTTAATCTAAAAGCATTGGATACGGCAAGGCAAATGGATGCGAAGATCATATATTTTCCAACAGTATCAACTCAAAAACATATTGATGATCACAAAAATAGTTCATTTGTAGGTGGCGGAAAAACAACAGTTCCTGAGAAGCCAGTTTCATATGTTGATGAAGAAGGCAATATGGATTCTGCAGCTATTGAGTGTTTAAAGTATATGGCAGAATATGATATGGTACTTGGAACAGGTCACGGAACATTATGGGAAGTTGACTGTTTAGTTAAAAAAGCTGTAGAGTTAGGCGTTAAAAGGATATTAGTAAATCATCCACATTATAATGTAGGCGCTTCATATGAGGATATGAAAAGATGGGCAGATCTAGGGGCATATATTGAATTAAATGTATGTGTTTTTAAAGGCGGCTCAAAGATAGGGAATGTTGATGATATAGTAGCTAAAAAAATAATAGATACAGTAGGGGTTGAACGCATTATACTTGATACAGATTTAGGACAGGCTAATAATGGCTCACCTATAGAAGGAATGTTTAATTATATTAATTTATTGGAAAGAGAATTTGGCATTACAGAAGAACAGATTAATATTATGGCTAAGAAAAACCCTATAGAATTATTTAAACTTTAATAATTTTTATAGAGCTATTCCCCCATTATTATATGAGGATATGAGTATCAATTAGTGGATATTAAACAACATAAAATATATAAAAAGCAGCAAGGCAAAATAATTTAAATAATAATATATTAATAAATACAATAAAATTAATGGAGGTAGAGAAATGGCAAGAATAGAATCTGGCAATTGGAATAATTTACCGTGGCAAGAAGTAAGAGAAGGAATAACTAGAGTAGTTTTTGGAATGGGTGCAGATAATATTAATTGCACTATTAATAAAGTTGATAATGGAAATGAAGTAAGACCACATGCACATCCAGATAATGAACAAATTGCATTAGTTATAGAAGGTGAATGTGACTATTATGTCGATGGAACTCCATATAGACTGACACCTAGGTCATGGGTAACTGTACCTAAAGGTGTAGAACACTATATTCATGTTTATGATAGTCCTGTACCATGTATGCAAATAGATATTTTCTATCCATTAAGACCAGAATATAATGAATCATATAGTAAATTTTTAGAAGAAGAAAACAAATAACAGTCTTAATGTTGCTAGGATAACTATAAAATTAGTTCAGCAAATTGTTAAACGTAGTCTTTGTATATATGTAAATAATAAACGTAATGTTTTATTTGATAGGAGATATACTATGAAAATGCGTAATTTAGTGAAAGAAAAACTTGAAAAGAATGGATATGTACTAGGAGCATTTGTTGCGTCAGGTTCACCAACTAATGCTGAGATTTTGGGCATTAATAATCTTGATTTTATTCTGATTGATATGGAGCATGCACAGACCAATATGGAGACAATCGTTGACATGGTCAGAGCCTCTGAGTTATATGGAATGGCACCATTTGTTCGTGTTTACAATCCTGTTGACGGTCCAATGATGGCACGAATGCTAGATGTAGGGGTACATGGACTGATGATTCCTATGGTGGAAACTCCTGAGCATGCAAAATATATTATAGATAATGTTAAAATTGCTCCTCTTGGCAAGAGAGGCATAGGAGTGGGACGTGGTCCACGTTGGGGATGGTATGAGGATTATAACAGGGGAGAATGCAATGATAATACTTATACAATAATGCAATGCGAGACAAGAAAGGGAGTTGAAAATATTGAAGAAATATGCAAAACACCAGGTCTTGATTGCATTTTTATTGGAACAGCTGATTTATCACAAGATATGGGATGTCTTGGAGATATGAAAAATCCTGAATTTATAAATGCTATAGATAAAGTATTAAAAAGCTGCCAAAAACATAATATTATTGCAGGAATTGTTACGGGATCTGTAGAAGAGGCCTCGATGCGTATTAAACAAGGCTTTAAGTTAGTAACTATTATGAACGATCTTGGATTTTTTAGAAGTCAAAGTAAAAAACTAATTGATGCTGTTCGAGGGAGTATTTCATAATAGATATATTTAAGCAGCATTAATATAATTTTGTAGAATATGGATAATAGCTTTAAATTATTTTAATAGATAGGATTTTAAGAAAATATAATTGGTTTAATGTGTATAGTAGATTAATTAACTTAAAACTATATCTAGAGCTGAATGTGCCAGATGGTGACTGGTCATTCAGCTTTTTAATCCGCAGTTACTCTGCGTGGAAGAGTTAAAATTTTATTGTGATAAATTGGGGCTTACAAAATTTTCTGTTGGTCTGACACAGGATGTTAAGCGTTGATTTTAATTATTTATATAGCTGAATAATTTCAGCAGCTTTTGCTTTAATTTCATTAACTGCTTCAACAGGCTGTATGATTCTTATATTTTTTCCATACGTAAAAGCAAATTCAATGCCTTGCCAAATATCCTCAAAAACTATATCTAAGTAAATTTTATTGTCCCTTACAAATTCTTTGCTTATAGTGATAAATTTTCTTTCCTTTATATGATTTATAATTGAGGGGTTAACCATAAAAGTAAATGTATATTTAGGAATTCGAGATTTATAATTGCTAGTAGATGATTTCCAATAAACTTCTAAGTTAAAATCCATTGGTCTATCGAAGTGTTCGTTTGTCAAAAGAGCACTTTCTATGGAGCTTACCTTATATATTTTAATTATTTCAGCATCTATTGAAATCAAATACCAGATGCCTCTTTTACATACCAATCCCAGTGGATTTAGGATTACTTCTTTTGTTTCGTCTGTTTTTCGATATACTATCTTGATTATATTGCTATTCCAAATAGCATTTTGTAATAAAGAAAGAATATCTTTATCTATAATCGCAGGATTCTCATTCCAAGTATGCATATCTATATAGATATAGTTTTGAATGTTCTCAACTTCTTTAATTTGATTTGGAGCAGAACCTCCTAAAAGTTTAAGTATTGTAGAGTATTTGAGTTTTTCAAAACCTAAGTCCTCTAAAACCTTGTCACCAGTTGGAATAAATAAAGAGTAAATTTCGTCATTATTTATTCCACTTAAAGAAGTTTTGTAATTTCCTAATAATTTTATCCCTCCATTTGTTCCTCTATCAGCGAATATAGGTACCCCAGCACTGCTTAAAGCTTCGATATCTCTATAAATAGTTCTGATAGAAACCTCTAACTTTTGAGCCAATTCATTAGCTGTTAGTTTTTTATACATTTGCAATAACATTAATATAGAAATTAGTCTATCTGCTCTCATAATATCTCCTTTCCAATATGACATAGGATGTCAACTATTATAAATTATAATGTATTTAATATCAAGTAATAGTAATTATATTAATATAGTATTAGTCAACTAAAAGGAGGAACTATGATGAATAGAAAAATTATAATGAATTTGGCAATGAGTATTGACGGCTTTATTGCTGATGAAAATGGTGGTTTTGATTGGATCGTTGGTGATGGAAATAACGGACTTAATACTGAAAAGCAATGGGATTATAATAAATTCTTAGATAGAATTGATACTGTTGTTATGGGGAAAAACTGCTATGACCAAAAATTTTACGAGGAGTTTAAAGAAAAAACCGTATTTGTCGCTACTTCTAAATCTCTGGATGATTATGAAAATATTAATTTTATTAATGGTGATATTTGCAAAGTTATTCTTGATGAAAAGAAAAAAGAGGGCAAAGATATTTTCTTATTTGGCGGTGGAATTCTTATAGATAGCTTTATCAAAGCAGACATAATTGATGAATTTATTGTAGGTATTATCCCAACTGTTTTAGGAAAAGGCAGACCATTGTTTTTGGGAAATAATCCTACTGTAAAATTAAAGCTTGAAGAATATTATATTGATAATGGAGTTACAGTCCTGTGTTATAAAAGGCATTGATTCCTAGTCGAAATAATTTAATATCTATTTGATTGGACTGGAATTGCGTAATTATTATTATGAGCATATCCTTTATTGTACTGCAAGTAGAGTTAAACAAAAAATCCAAAGGCACTGGGATAATAAGATCTTGGTGCTTTTGTTCTTTGTATTATGAATACCACCTACTATGTGCAACATCATAAACCTAAGGAAATCCTATATAACATTTACTGTTTATAAGGTTTCCCTAGGTTTATATATAAGTTAAAATAAAGTTAGGGATGGTTATATAGTTAAAAGTTATAAGAAAAAGTTTAAGAAAATAGTTAAAGTGATTAATTGGGATGTGACGAAAAATATGCACGTTTGGATTACTCAAAAAGTTTAATTAGGAAAAGAAAAATCCTGATGGAAGATATTATCTTATACACGCTTTCTAAGAGTGGTGTATGATATACTTAATAAAATACAAATAAGAAGGGAATGATATTCGTGAATTTTCCAACTAAAATTGGTGTAGATTCAGACGGATATATACTAAATCAAACATCTAAAAATAAAATAAATTCTACTTATCTCCTTTTATTAAATCAGCTAACTGAGATATTAAAACAGTGTATAGATGATAAGCTACATAGTATATATGTATATGGTAGTGTAGGAAGGGGAGAAGAAGTTCCAGGTAAATCAGATATTGATTTATCTATAATATTAACATCACCACTTACATCTACTGAAATAGAAATACTAAATAAGGAAAAAATAAAATTTATAAATGCTAATTATCATATTGTACCAAAAGTAGATTTTGATATTGGAATATTGGACGAGGTATTAAAAAAAGATAATCTATATTATTGGGGGTTTTGGATAAAACACATATGTACTTGTATTTATGGAGAGGATTTATCTGTCCATTTTTCTAGAATGAAACCTAATACTAATATATGTAAATCTTTAAATCAAGATATTGTTGATACGCTTAAAAGTTATAGGAAGCAAATAGTTGAAGGAGATTTTGATGATGGTATATTGATAACAGTTCTAAAGCGTATTATCAGAGCTGCATATTGTCTTGTATCAGCGGAAGATGAAAGCTGGTCGATAAATATTCAAGAAAATTTAGTTATACTCAATCATTATTTTCCAAAAGAAGAATCTTTTAAAAAAATTATGTTGATACTTAGGGGTGAAAAAAAGTTGATACATACAGAGATATTAGAGTATATCGATTATTTTACTATTTGGTTTAACCAATATATTGTATGATTAAGTACGTCACTCAACTTCTCTTTAAATACATTTGAGGAGGAGTTATAAATTAATTGAATTTATAATCGGCTTAGTTTATAATGTAAGGAACTGATATACTAAATATAAGGAGTAGGTAGAGATGAAAAAGAGAATCCTAAGATTTTTATCTTTCGGAATTGGATATTCTACTGCTATTTTTTTCTGAATTGGCTTGAGAAAGAGATAAGTTACCTAAAATTTTCTCAAGCTAATTAAAATAGTAGTTAATTTATATCGAAAGAAGGTAATTTAATGAAAAATAATAAATCTAAAGATAATAATAGAATAGAAAGAATAAATCCGGTGGGAGTTCCAGAGCCAGTTGGTAGGTATAGTCATATTACCAAAATACCAAGAGATTCTGAAATTTATGTTTTTTCAGGTCAAGTAGGAGTAGATTTTGAAGGAAATGTTTCTTCAAATCTTAATGAGCAAGTAATCAATACTTTCTCTAATATATCCAGCTTATTATCTAGTCAAGATCTAAATCCAGATAATGTTATAAAGGTAAATATTTGGGCTACTGAACAAATAGATTGGGATTTCTTTGACTCTAAGTGGGATGAACTTTTCGGTGATAATTCACCGTCTATGACTATTGCATATATAAACGAATTAGGATTGCCTGAATTAAAAATCGAAATAGAAATATGGGCTGCAAAGTAATTACTATACTTATTTTATTATAAGAAAATAAATAAACTAGGTTATTTGAATTAAGCAAAACTTATCTTTTTTATATAAATTTTAGGGCTTAAGTCAACAGAGCAATCTAAGCATTAGATTGCTCTTTATAATTTTTTACATTCTAGTAAAATCTTGAAGATACAACTTTGTATTAAATTTAGACTTAGAGCACATTTAATATGCAGGATAAGCTTTACTCGTAAATGATTTAAAAACATCGTACTTTAACCGCAGGTTTATACTTATGGTTTTTATTTCTAAAGATAGTCTGTCGCTCTTGGTTCTGGGGGAAGTCTTATTTGCTGTATTCCAGATAAAGAAATTGTTGCTGCAATAGCTTCTAAAATTATCACCAGACCAAAAATAGAAAGTTGAATTATTTTCTCATGTATCTAAAATTTTATAAGGGGGTACAGTAATTATAATAAAGTAAATAAAAAAACTATTGACAAGGTTACATTATTAAGGTTATCATAGATATATAAAGTCTCTTATTGGAGGTGATTTATACGTTATGAAGTATTCAAAAGCTACAAATTATGCCCTTCACACCATGCTTTTTCTTGCAATGGATACGCCAAATAAACTTGTTGGTGTACAGGAGTTAGCAGAAAAACAAAAAGTTTCTCCAACTTATTTGTCCAAAATATTGACCAAGTTAGTTAAGGAGGGAATGATTAATTCTTCTTCAGGTGTCAACGGAGGTTATTCTCTTAGTCAAAATTGGGAAGATATTTCATTCTTAGATATAATACATGCTATTGAAGGTAAATCATCTTTATTTGATTGCTGTTTAGAATCTCATTCAGAATGTGTTATAAAAAAAGTAATGCTTTCGGCAGAAGAAAAAATGGAGGAAGAGTTAAGGAATCAAAAAATATCAGATCTTGTTAAGTAAATATCTGTGGATTTATAATCCACTCTTATTTTTTAACAAATTGTAGATATAAAGAGTCTCTTAAGTCTTTCATTGCAAATTTAAAATAAAAGGAGGAAAATTTGTGCAAATTATACTTTATTTAATTATGGGAATAATTATCGGAATGTTTTTCCCTATTCAGGCATCTATAAGTGCTCGTTTAAGCTCTTATTCGAAAACACCTTTAACAGCTTCACTTATTGCATTTTCTTTAGGAACAGTGATACTACTGATTATAAATTTAATAGTAGATCCTGCAGGAATTACTATTGGGATTGATTTTTCCTACCCATTGTATGTTTTTGTCGGTGGAGCAATAACTGGTGTCGGTTTTAATCTGGCTAATATAATTCTTTTTTCAAAACTTGGTGCTTCAGTTACGACGCTAGTAACTGTAACTGGGCAAATGATTGTAGGAATTCTAATCGATCACTTTGGATGGTTTGGTGTACCAGCTAATTCTATTAGCATTACTACAGCACTCGGGGTCGTTATTATGATTTTTGCCATTTCTTTGGCTCAAACTAAAAAGAAAAAAGACTCAGCTATAATGTCAAAAGGAAAAAAGAAGGATAGTAAAATCACTTGGATAACTTTAGGTATTTTAGCAGGATTTTTACCACCATTGCAAACGGCTATTAATGGAGAACTTCGTGTTGCAACGGGCTCTCTTTTAGGGGCTACCTTTATTTCTTTTTTTGTTGGCACGATTATTTTGATTACTTTGATATTGATTACTCAACGTCACCTAGAGTTTCCTATGTATGACACTCAAAAAAATCGTATTCCTATTTGGGTGTATATGGGTGGGATATTTGGCATATTTATTCTAACAGGAAACATTGTCTTGTTACCTGTACTTGGATCGGTTCTAACTACCATGATTTTTCTATTGGGACAAATGATTATGGCATTAACAATCGATCAGTTTGGAATGTTTAATTTACAGAAAAGAAAGATTGATAGTAGAAGAATTGCTACTTTAGTATTGATGGTTATTGGAATCGTATTTGTTAAGTTCCTGTAATCTTATATGTCAGATTAAGCATCAATTTAATATATTTGAAGAATTACCAAGTTATGCTAGTTTGCTAGTCTTCTCTTGTTTGGGTTGTATATAGTATACTCAAATTGGATGCAGATAACATGAAGTTGATGACTTAGGATTAGAATTAATGAAATACTCAATATGGCTTTAAATAAATATCTGTTGACAATAAGAAGATTAGATTATATTATATATTTAACTAAAATTCTAATTATATAGAAAGGAGATTTAATCAGATGATTATAATTGTTCTTAACTAAACTATTAAAATTAAATAGTTAGAAATGCTTTAGAAGTTCTATGATAGAACTTTGTTTAATTATGCATTTTAAGAACAATATCATATATAAAACTCTTTTACATAAAAATAGAATAGCTACAAATGAATATATAAGAATATATATGCTAAGTATATATTGCGGTATTAAATTTGATTTGAATATAATAAAAGATATTTATGTAAATAAAATCCTCGTGGATGATATTGTTTTCATCTATGGGGATTTATTTTTTATGTAAGGAGGAATGCCTATGTTATTGGAGGGGCTAGATACTCTACATTTATAGAGATTAAATGGGTAAAGACGTAGAAGGTATTAAAAGTGGTGAAAAAAATAATATTAAAAATAAAAGAGACTTTATCTAAAAGATATTAATTATTATTTGTAGATGAACCTACAGATAATGTAGATATAAGCAAAATAAGCTAAATGGTAAATAAATTAAAAAATATAGAGGAGATGAGATATATGAATAAATTTGGCCCAAACCCAAACAGTATTTACCCTAATGAAAACATAAAAAATATTTGTTATATAAGAAA
>NZ_NPMN01000053.1 GCF_002266425.1 Tissierella sp. P1 | reverse complement strand
GTGATGAAAGACTAGGTCTTTAACCTAGTCTTTTTTCTGGATGGAATTGGAATAAACATTAGATTAATGAGGAATAATTGTATAAATTGAAGAAAAAATTGTGGTAGAAAGAAAGACTTTTTTATTGACATAATTTTTAATTTATGATAGTTTATATTAGTAACGTTGTTAAAAGTGGGGAAATGTACCCGAAAGCGATAGCTTAACATATATATGGTGTTTGTGGGAGGTGTTTTAAGTGAGAGATAGAATCACATTAGCTTGCACAGAGTGTAAACAAAGAAATTACAATTCATCCAAGAATAAAAAGAACAATACAGAAAGAATCGAACTAAAGAAATATTGTAAATTCTGCAAAACTCATACTACTCATAAGGAAACGAAATAATATTAAAACAAGTAAGGATGTGAGTGTTATGACAGCACCAACAGGTACAAAAAAGGCAAAGATGTCCGCATATTTCAGGGGTGTTAAGGCTGAAATGAAAAAGGTAATTTGGCCTAGCAGAAAAGAACTAATAAACTATACTGGAGTAGTTATAATGATTAGTGCACTTGTAGCTATTATTGTCTGGGTATTAGATCTAGTGATACATGGTGGTTTACGATTTATAATTTAGTACAAGAGGGAGGGAGGAACCATAGGTTCCCAATTGTATGACGGAGAAAAGTAGAGAACAAAGGGCTATAGATGCAAAATGGTATGTAGTCCATACTTATTCGGGTCATGAAACAAGGTTAAAGCTAATCTTGAAAAAATGGTGGAGAATAGGGGAATGCGAGATGATATATTCGAGGTAGCAGTGCCTACTGAAGATATATGGATAGTAAGGGCGGGAAAAAGAAGCTTAAAGAAAGAAAACTTTTCCCTGGATATGTTCTTGTGAAAATGATTATCAATGATGAATCATGGTATCTAGTGAGAAACACAAGAGGAGTTACAGGATTTGTAGGACCAGGATCTAAGCCAGTTCCATTGACAGACGCAGAAGTTAAAGCACTGGGTGTACAAGAAACTATTTTACCGGATATAGATTTAAAGGTAAAAGATGTAGTAAAAGTATGTTCAGGACCATTTGAAAACTTTATGGGTACTGTAGATAATTTAAATATGGAAAAGAGAAAAGTAAAGGTTTTTGTTTCTATGTTTGGAAGAGAAACCCTTGTGGAATTGGATTTTGACCAAGTAGAAAAGTTGTAGTTTTTAAAAGCAAATTGCTTTTTAAATATATATAATTAAGTGGGAGGGTTTATCCCGCCAGACCACAAAGGATACAAGGAGGTGGAAGTTTTATGGCAAAAAAAGTCATGGCTTTAGTTAAGTTACAAATACCTGCTGGAAAGGCTACACCAGCACCACCTGTAGGAACTGCATTAGGACCTCATGGAGTAAATATTATGCAATTTACAAAAGAGTTCAATGCTAAAACTGCAGATCAAGCAGGAATGATAATACCAGTTGTTCTTACAGTTTACCAAGATAGATCTTTTTCTTTCATTACAAAAACACCGCCAGCTGCAGTATTGATTAAAAAGGCTGTAGGAGTTGAGTCAGGTTCAGCTGAACCTAACAAGAAAAAAGTTGCTAAGATTTCTCAAGCTAAAGTTAGAGAAATTGCTGAGATAAAGATGCCAGATTTAAATGCTGCTTCAATAGAAGCTGCTATGAGTATGGTTGCAGGAACTGCAAGAAGTATGGGAATTACAGTAGAAGAATAATAATTTTAGGAAAGTAGTGGGAGGAAATTCCGTTATAACCACAAGGAGGTAAAGTTATGCCAAAGAGAGGTAAAAATTATCAAGACAGCTTAAAGTTAGTAGATAGAACTACGCTTTATGATGTAGCAGAAGCTATTGAATTGGTTCAAAAAACAGCAAAAGCTAAATTTGATGAGACTATAGATTTATCAGTAAGACTTGGAGTAGATCCAAGACATGCTGACCAACAAGTTAGGGGAGCAGTAGTGCTACCACATGGTACAGGTAAATCAAAAACTGTACTTGTAATTGCTAAAGGTGATAAAGTTAAAGAAGCTGAAGAAGCTGGTGCAGAATATGTAGGTGGAGACGAATTAGTTGCTAAGATTCAAAATGAAGGATGGTTAGATTTTGATGTAGTAGTTGCAACACCAGATATGATGGGTGTTGTAGGTAGAATAGGTAGAATCCTGGGACCAAAAGGCTTAATGCCAAATCCAAAATCTGGAACTGTAACTTTTGAAGTAGGAAAAGCAATTAATGAAATTAAAGCTGGTAAGGTTGAATATAGAGTTGATAAAGCAAGTATTGTAAACGTACCTATTGGAAAAGTATCCTTTGGAACAGAAAAATTAAAAGAAAATTTTGAAGCGGTTATGGATGCTATAATTAAAGCAAAACCAGCTGCAGCAAAGGGAAAATACTTAAGATCTGTTGCTATATCCAGTACAATGGGTCCTGGAATTAAAATTAATGGACAAAAATTAATGGACTAATCTATTGACAAAGTTTATTATTGCTGATACAATTTTGTTATTAATTAAATAGGCTGCCGTAGACAGTAGGTACCTAAGGGTTTAATTTCCTACCGAGGTTGAGATTAATCTAATTCATAAAATAGAAATTAGGGTCTCTCTGTGTCTACGGAGGGACCTTTATTTATTCGTCCTATGGGAGGTGAAGTCAGTGAGGGAACAAACCCTTCAAGCTAAGAGTCAAAATGTAGAAGAAATAAAAGAAAAAATTAGCAAAGCTCAATCAGTTGTAGTAGTTGATTATAGAGGACTTAATGTTGAACAATTAACTGAGTTAAGAAGCAGATATAGAAAAGCTGGCGTTGAATATAAAGTTTATAAAAATACTATGATGAGATTTGCTTTTAAAGATTCTGGATTAGAAGAATTCAATGAATTCCTAAAGGGACCATCTGCTATTGCATTTGGATATGATGATCCAGTTCAAGCGGCTAAGATTACATCTGATTTTGCTAAAGAAAACGATAAGCTAGAGATAAAAGCTGGTATTGTAGATGGTAAAGTTATTGATGTAAATGGTGTAAAAGATTTAGCAAACTTACCGCCAAGAGAAGTACTTATTGCTCAAGTACTTGGTGGATTCAATGCACCAATTCAAGGATTTGCAAATGTACTTCAAGGTACAATTAGAAGCTTTGCAATAGTACTTAATGCTATTGCTGAAAAACAAGGAGCTTAAAAACAAAATTATTGTGGAGGGATATATTAAATGGCAAGTGAAAAAGTATTAAATTTAATTGAAGAGGTTAAAAATTTAACTGTATTAGAATTATCAGAATTAGTTAAAGCATTAGAAGAAGAATTTGGAGTAAGTGCAGCTGCACCAATGGCAGTAGCAGCAGCTCCAGCAGCAGAAGAAAAATCAGACTTTGATGTTATATTAGCATCAGCTGGAAACGAAAAAATCAAAGTTATTAAAGTTGTTAGAGAATTAACTGGCTTAGGATTAAAAGAAGCTAAAGAATTAGTAGACAACGCTCCAAAGCCAATTAAAGAAGGAGCTTCAAAAGAAGAAGCTGATGATATTAAAGCTAAATTAGAAGAAGCTGGAGCACAAGTAGAAGTAAAATAATTATGGTTAAGTTAAAAAGGCTTTCTATTATATTGAAAGCCTTTTTTATAACCTATAGGAGTTATCATAAATGGGTTTCACAAAAGGTTTCCTTGTATATTAATATTTTAATGGAAGCCTTTTATTATGCTAAAAATACATAAGAAATAACTTGACATAAGAATTGCATTATGGTAACATAATTAAATGCATAATAGGGAAAAATATTGTCTATTGTATAATTTTTCAATTAAATGACAATATTATAATATATTTGTTTTGGAAAAGTTTTACCAAAAGTATTTGATGCTTTTGGATATTTTAGTTTAATAAGGGGTGAATTTTTGATGGTACATCCTGTAACCTACGGAAAGCGTGTTAGGATGAGTTATTCACGCATTGATGAAGTACTAGATTTGCCTGACTTAATTGAGGTGCAAAAGTCTTCTTATGAATGGTTTTTGAAGGAGGGTCTCAGAGAGGTTTTTGAAGACATTTCTCCTATCCAAGACTATACTGGTAATCTGATATTAGAATTTGTTGATTACCATATTGGGGAAAACATTAAGTATGGCGAGGATGAAGCAAGAGAAAGAGATGCTAATTATTCTGCACCGTTAAAGGTAAAGGTAAGACTCATTAACAAAGAAACTGGTGAAGTAAAAGAGCAAGAGGTTTTTATGGGTGATTTACCTTTAATGACTGATAAGGGTACATTTATTATTAATGGTGCCGAGAGAGTAGTTGTCAGCCAATTAGTTAGGTCACCAGGTGTTTATTTTGTGGAAGAGATAGATAAAACAGGTAAAAGACTATATTCTTCTACATTGATCCCAAACAGAGGAGCTTGGCTAGAATACGAATCAGATTCTAATGATATTGTTTATGTTAGAGTAGATAGAACAAGAAAGGTTCCTATTACCACATTGTTGAGAGCTCTAAAGCTTCAAAGTAATTCAGAGATTATAGAAGTACTTGGTGAGACAGAGCAAGTATTAAATACATTGGAAAAGGACAACACTACCAATGAAGAAGAAGCATTAATCGAGATATATAAGAGATTAAGACCTGGAGAACCACCTACAGTGGATAGTGCTAGATCTCTTATTACTAATTTATTTTTTGACCCTAAGAGATACGATTTAGCTAGAGTAGGCAGATATAAATTTAACAAAAAGTTAGCTCTATATAATAGAGTATATGGAAAAAGAGCTGCTAATGATATTCACAATCTGGAAACTGGAGAAATATTAGTATCCCAAGGTGAAAAAATAACTAGGGATCAGGCTATAGAAATTGAAAATAGTGGTATAAATATGGTAGATGTATTGTTAGAGGATGGGAGAAAAGTAAGAGTTTTAGGGAACAACTTTGTTGATTCTAAAGTGTTTAATCTACCATTTGCATTAGATGAATTTGGATTAAAGGAAAAAGTATATTATCCTTTGATGAAAGAATTAGTAGATACTTATGATAATCCAGAGGAATTAAAAGAGGCTATAGGTGAGAGGCTAAAAGAATTATCGCCAAAGAATATTACTATAGATGATATCGTTGCATCTGTAAACTATGAGTTAAACTTATTTGATGGAATTGGAAATACCGATGATATTGATCATTTAGGAAATAGAAGACTTAGATCTGTCGGAGAGCTACTACAGAACCAATTTAGAATAGGTCTAGCTCGTATGGAAAGAGTAGTTAGAGAAAGAATGACTATTCAAGATATTGATGTTGCTACACCTCAAGATCTAATAAATATAAGACCTGTTGTTGCTTCAATTAAAGAGTTTTTTGGGAGCAGCCAGTTGTCTCAATTCATGGATCAGACAAATCCGTTAGCTGAATTAACACATAAGAGAAGAATGTCTGCATTAGGGCCTGGAGGTCTTAGCCGTGATAGAGCGGGATTTGAGGTAAGAGACGTTCACAATTCCCATTATGGTAGAATGTGTCCTATTGAAACGCCAGAAGGACCTAATATAGGGCTTATAACCTCACTGACAACCTATGCAAGAATCAATGAATATGGTTTTATTGAATCACCATATAGAAAAGTAAAAAAGGGAACTGGTAAAATTACTGGAGAAATTCATTATTTAACTGCTGATGTAGAAGATGAATTTATAATAGCCCAGTCTAATGAGAAACTAAGTCCTGAAGGAGAAATAATAGGTAAAAGGGTTATAGGAAGAGGTAAATCTGGAGTTATAGATATATTCCCGACAGAAGAAGTTGACTATATGGATGTTTCACCTAAGCAACTTGTATCTGTTGGTACGGCTATGATTCCATTCCTAGAAAATGATGATGCTAATAGAGCGCTGATGGGTGCAAACATGCAGAGGCAGGCGGTACCTCTTTTAAAAACAGAATCTCCAATTATTGGAACAGGGATTGAATATAAGGCTGCCAAAGACTCTGGAACTGTAGTTTTATCCAATCATTCTGGAGTTGTAGAAAAGGTTAGTTCAGCAGAAATAGTCATAAGAAAAGATGAAGACAATAAATTAGAAAGATATAAATTGTTGAAGTTTAAACGTTCTAATCAAGGAACTACTATAAATCAAAGACCTATCGTATCGAAAGGTGAAAGAATCGAAAAAGGTCAAGTAATAGCAGACGGTCCAAGTACAAATCTAGGAGAGATTGCATTAGGTAAAAATATATTAATAGCTTTCATGACATGGGAAGGCTATAACTATGAGGATGCTATTTTAATTAATGAAAAGTTAGTAATGGAAGATGTTCTGACTTCAGTTCATATAGAAGAATATGAATCAGAAGCAAGAGATACTAAATTAGGCCCCGAAGAAATAACTAGAGACATTCCAAACGTTGGGGATGATATGTTAAAGGACCTAGATGAAAGAGGAATTATTAGAATAGGTGCAGAAGTAAAATCAGGGGATATATTAGTTGGAAAGGTGACACCTAAGGGAGAAACTGAGCTAACTGCTGAGGAAAGATTGCTTCGAGCTATATTTGGTGAAAAAGCTAGAGAGGTTAGAGACACATCTCTTAGAGTTCCTCATGGTGAAGCGGGTATTATAGTGGATGTTAAAATTTTCTCTAGAGAAAATGGAGACGAATTACCACCAGGCGTTAACCAGATGATAAGAGTGTATATAGCTACTAAGAGGAAGATAAATGTTGGAGATAAAATGTGTGGACGCCATGGAAATAAGGGTGTAGTTTCTAGGATAATGCCTGAGGAAGATATGCCTTATTTACCAGATGGTACGCCTGTGCAAATTGTTTTAAATCCTCTTGGAGTACCTTCTCGTATGAACTTGGGGCAGGTGTTAGAGGTTCATCTAGGACTTGCTGCTAAAAAATTGGGATGGCATGTTGCCACACCAGTATTTGATGGGGCTAACGAGGAAGATATTATTCAAGCATTGAAAGATGCTGGGTATCCAGAGAATGGTAAGATCTACCTTAGAGATGGAAGAACTGGAGAAGAATTTAATAATCCAGTAACTGTAGGTTATATGTATATGCTGAAATTACACCATCTTGTTGATGATAAAATCCATGCTAGATCAACTGGACCATACTCTTTGGTTACTCAACAGCCATTAGGGGGTAAAGCTCAGTTTGGTGGACAAAGATTTGGAGAGATGGAGGTTTGGGCACTTGAAGCATATGGAGCAGCCCATACACTACAGGAAATACTAACAGTTAAATCTGATGATATTGTAGGTAGAGTTAAAACTTACGAGGCAGTAGTAAAGGGGGAAAATATACCTGAACCTGGTATTCCAGAATCCTTTAAAGTATTAATAAAAGAACTTCAAAGTTTATCATTAGATATAAAAATTATATCAGAAGATAAAACTGAAATAGAACTTCAAGAATCAGTTGATGATGAATTGTCAGATTTAGAAGTTATGGGTGAAGAATTGACAGGAGAAAAAGTATTTTCTGATGATGAAGATGATGAACAAGAAGAAAGTGAAGATATAGATAGAATAAGAGAAGATGATATACCTACAGGGTTTATTTTAGAAGAAGATACTGATGATATAGATATTAATATTGACTTTGATGAAGATGATTATGAAGAAGAAGAAGATTATGAAGATTTTTAAAACCTTGGGCTTTATGCCCGAGGAATTAGAAACAAAAATTCTTTAATTTTATTATAGAAAGGAGAGAACGCTCCTTGTTTGAATTCAATACATTTGATTCAATTAAAATTGGGCTGGCTTCACCAGAAAAAATCAGACAATGGTCTAAAGGAGAAGTAAAAAAACCTGAGACAATAAATTATAGAACATTGAAACCTGAGAAGGAAGGACTTTTTTGTGAAAAGATATTTGGACCTACGAAGGACTGGGAGTGCCATTGTGGGAAATATAAGAGAGTAAGGTATAAAGGTGTAGTATGTGATAGATGTGGGGTAGAAGTTACAAAATCCAAAGTTCGTAGAGAACGATTGGGACATATAGAATTAGCAGCTCCTGTGTCACATATATGGTATTTCAAAGGCATTCCAAGTAGGATGGGACTTCTAATGGATATGTCTCCGAGATCATTAGAAAAAGTTTTGTATTTTGCATCATATGTAGTTATAGATGGAGGAGATACTTCTTTATATGAAAAACAACTTTTAACCGAAACAGAATATAGAGAAGCCTATGAAAAATATCACAATAAATTTAAAGCGATGATGGGTGCAGAAGCCATAAAGGCATTGTTAGAGAAAATAGATTTAGATAAAGAGTCTAAGGAACTAAGACAACAGTTAAAAGATTCATCGGGTCAAAAGAAAATAAGAATAACCAGAAGACTAGAAGTTGTAGAGGCTTTTAGAAAGTCTGGAAATAGACCTGAATGGATGATATTAGATGTTATCCCAGTAATTCCTCCAGATCTTAGACCGATGGTACAGTTAGACGGAGGAAGGTTTGCTACATCTGATTTAAATGATTTATATAGAAGGGTAATAAATAGAAATAATAGACTTAAAAGACTGTTAGATTTGGGAGCGCCAGATATTATTGTTAGAAATGAGAAGAGAATGCTTCAAGAAGCAGTAGATGCTCTTATAGACAATGGAAGACGTGGAAGACCTGTAACGGGACCAGGGAATAGACCTTTAAAATCTTTGTCAGATATGCTTAAGGGTAAGCAAGGAAGATTTAGACAGAACTTACTTGGTAAGAGGGTAGATTATTCAGGACGTTCAGTAATCGTAGTTGGTCCAGAGCTAAAATTCTATCAATGTGGAATACCAAAGAAAATGGCTCTTGAGTTATTTAAACCATTTGTAATGAAAAAGCTAGTAGAAGAAGGTCATGCTCATAATATAAAATCTGCTAAAAGAATGGTTGAAAGGGTAAAACCACAAGTATGGGATGTGCTAGACTCTGTAATAAAAGACCATCCAGTACTTTTAAACAGAGCTCCAACTCTTCATAGATTAGGAATTCAGGCATTTGAACCTGTTTTAGTTGAGGGAAAGGCCATTAAATTACATCCTTTAGTATGTACAGCATATAATGCTGACTTTGATGGTGACCAAATGGCAGTACACGTACCTTTATCTACGGAGGCACAGGCAGAAGCAAGACTTTTAATGCTATCTACAAATAATATTCTTGCGCCAAAAGATGGTAAACCAATTACCACTCCAACACAGGATATGGTTTTAGGAGCCTATTATCTATCCGTAGAATCTCCTGATGAACCTGGAGAGGGTATGATATTTAAAGATTTTGATGAAATGCTACATGCTTATTATAATGGATCCGTAGGATTACATGCTAGGGTAAAGGTAAGAATGAGACTAGATGAATCTGACACAGGAAAATTAGTTGAATCTACAGTAGGTAGATTTATATTAAACGAACATCTGCCACAGGATTTGGGATTTGTAGATAGAACTGTAGATAAGTATTCACTAGAAGTTGATATGCTTGTAAATAAAAAAGCATTAGGAAATATTATAGAAAAATGCTTTAGAAAGCATGGGAATGCAGTTACTGCAACTGTACTTGATCATATTAAAGAAACAGGCTTCCACTATTCAACAATAGGAGCGATATCTATTTCCATGGGAGATATATTTGTTCCTGAATCAAAACCTGAACTTCTAGCAAAAGCTCAAGAAGAAGTAGATAAATTTGAAAGATCTTATCGTAGAGGTCTTATATCAGATGAAGAAAGATATGAAAAAGTTATAGAAATTTGGAACAGAACTACTGACGATCTAACTGATAGATTGATGGATGGACTAGATCCGATGAATAATATTTATATCATGTCTCTATCAGGTGCTAGAGGTAGTGTAAACCAAATTAGGCAGCTTGCAGGCATGAGGGGACTTATGGCATCTGCATCAGGTAGAACCATTGAGATACCTATTAAGGCTAACTTTAGAGAAGGACTTAGTGTATTGGAATTCTTCGTTTCAACCCATGGTTCTAGAAAAGGGTTAGCAGATACAGCCTTAGAACTGCAGACTCAGGATATTTAACTAGAAGATTAGTTGACGTAAGTAAGATGTTATAGTAAGAGAGGTTGATTGTAAAACTGATGAATATCTGTTAGTTAGACCTTTTAAAGATGGAAGAGAAGTAATTGAAGAGTTACATGATAGAATTGATGGCAGATATGCTTTTGAAGATATAGTTAACCCCGAAACAGGAGAAATCATAGTAAAAGAAAATGAAATGATTTCAGGTATCCAAGCAGAATTAATTGAAAAAGTTGGGATAACAGAAGTTAAGGTTCGATCCGTATTGGGATGTAATGCTAAATATGGAGTATGTGCTCATTGTTATGGCAGAAATTTAGCAACAGGAGATGAAGTAAATATCGGAGAGGCTGTTGGAATTATTGCAGCTCAGTCAATTGGGGAGCCGGGTACACAGCTTACAATGCGTACATTCCATACAGGAGGAGTCGCAGGAGCAGATATTACTCAAGGTTTGCCTAGAGTTGAAGAGTTATTCGAGGCAAGAAAGCCAAAGGGGCTTGCTGTAATTGCAGAAAATTCCGGGGTAGTTAGTATAGAGGAAAGTAAAAGGAAAAAAGAAGTAATTATTACTTCATCCAATGGGGAATCTATGAACTACAATATAGTCTATGGATCTAGATTAAAAGTAAGGGCTGGAGATATTGTTGAAGCAGGAGATGAACTAACTGATGGTTCAGTAAATCCTCATGATATCCTTAAGATTAAAGGAATACAAGGAGTCCAAAATTATCTAGTTAAAGAGGTTCAGAGAGTTTATAGGTTGCAAGGTGTAGATATTAACGATAAACATATTGAAGTAATTGTTAAACAAATGCTAGCTAAGGTAAAAGTAGAAGAGGCAGGAGATACCCATATGTTACCTGGTTCTTTAGTGAACTCTTATGAATTTGAAGAAAATAATAGAATAGCTACCCAACAAGGATTAGAACCAGCAGTAGGAAGAAAAACTTTATTGGGTATTACGAAGGCTTCATTAGCTACTGATTCATTCTTATCGGCAGCTTCATTCCAGGAGACAACAAGAGTATTGACACAAGCTGCAATTGAAGGTAAAGAAGATTTTCTTCTAGGACTTAAGGAGAATGTTATTATTGGAAAACTTATCCCAGCGGGAACTGGAATGAAGAGATATAGAAATATAGAAATTTCTGGAGATGAAAATATTCAAATTTTAGAAGAATTAAATGTTGACAGTGAAAATAACTGATGATAAAATGTATTAGTGTGTAAACTTAGAAAGTACTCTGGATGACATAAAGATTATGTGGAATTTAGTTCCACATAATCTTTAAAGTGTTTAAAGGAGGAGAAGATTTTATGCTGTCAAAACTCAATGGAACCAACAAAATTGTTGGCGCTAAGCAAGTAAAACGAGCTTTAAATTCACAAGAAGTTGAAGCAGTTTTTATTGCTAATGATGCAGATAATAAAGTTATAAATGAGATTAAGGAAATTTGCATTAGCAAGCAGATTCAAGTTATTTATGTAGATAACATGAAAAAGCTAGGTGATGCATGTGGCATTGATGTTAATGCGGCAACTGCTGCATTATTAAAATAATATATAAAAAATAGAAGGAGGTGCCTTGATGCCAACCATTAACCAATTAATTAGAAAGGGCAGAGATAAAGTTGTTTACAAATCAAAATCGCCTGCTCTAGGAGTGAATTTAAATACTTTAAAAAAGAAGGAAACTGAAGTTAATTCACCTCAAAAAAGAGGAGTATGTGTTGCTGTTAGAACAGTTACACCTAAGAAACCTAACTCAGCTTTGAGAAAGGTTGCAAGGGTAAGACTTACTAATGGTGAAGAAGTTGCAGCGTATATTCCAGGGATTGGACACAACCTACAAGAACACAGTGTTGTTCTAATAAGAGGTGGAAGAGTTAAAGACCTTCCAGGTGTTAGATACCATATTGTTAGAGGTACCTTGGATGCTTCTGGCGTTGACAAAAGAATGCAAAGTAGATCTAAATATGGAGCTAAGAAGCCAAAGGCAAAGAAATAATAGTGCTTAAAATGCAGGATTGATAATCCCTTTATATATATGCATTTTGGCGCGGTACGGCAATATATTTGTCGAGTACCAATGAATCAACTCTATATAGTTAAGGAGGGAAGTAAAGTGCCAAGAAAAGGACATGTGCCAAAAAGAGAAGTTATGCCAGATCCTATTTACAATGATTTGGTTGTAACTAAATTAATTAATGGAATTATGTTAGATGGTAAAAAAGGAATTGCTCAAAATATAGTTTATGGAGCTTTTAGCTACATTGGAGAAAAAACAAATGAAGATCCATTAGAAGTATTCTATAAAGCTATGAATAATATCATGCCTGTACTTGAAGTAAAGGCAAGACGTATTGGTGGAGCAACTTACCAAGTACCAATAGAAGTAAGAACAGATAGAAGAGAAACTCTTGGTCTTAGATGGTTGGTAGACTATTCAAGAAAAAGAGGAGAAAAAACTATGGTTGAAAAATTAGCAAAAGAAATCTTAGACGCTTCAAATGGTATGGGAGCAAGCGTTAAGAAAAGAGAAGATACTCACAAGATGGCTGAAGCTAATAAAGCTTTCGCACACTACAGATGGTAGTATATCGTTTTTAATGTGTGGAGGGGGACCAAGAATCAAGAAGAAGGAGGAAAAATTGTGCCAAGACAAATTTCATTGGAAAAAACTAGAAATATCGGCATAATGGCTCATATTGATGCAGGAAAAACAACCACCACAGAGAGAATTTTGTTTTACACTGGTAAGATACACAAAGTAGGAGAGACCCATGAGGCGGTGCCCAAATGGATTGGATGGAGCAAGAGCAAGAAAGAGGTATAACAATTACTTCCGCTGCAACTACATGTATGTGGAGAGAACATAGAATTAACGTTATTGATACACCAGGACACGTGGATTTCACTGTAGAAGTAGAAAGATCATTACGTATCCTTGATGGAGCCGTAGCATTATTCTGTGCTAAAGGTGGAGTAGAACCTCAATCTGAAACTGTATGGAGGCAAGCAGATAAATATCATGTACCTAGATTAGCATTTGTTAACAAGATGGATATTTTTGGAGCAGACTTCTTTAGGGCAGTAGGAATGATTAAAGATAGACTTAAAGCCAATCCAGTACCTATACAATTACCAATTGGAAAAGAAGATAGCTTTCTAGGAGTAGTTGACTTAGTTAATATGAATGCTAGAATTTATCATGATGATTTAGGTGAAAAGTATGAAATAACTGAAATACCATCTGATATGTTAGATTTAGCCAAAGAATATAGAGAAAATTTACTTGAGAATATAGCTGAACACGATGAAGAATTAATGATGAAGTATTTAGAAGGTGAAGAAATAACTACAGAAGAACTGATGAAAGGTATTAGAACAGCAGCTAACAAAGTAGCAATAACACCTGTTTTATGTGGTTCTTCTTATAGAAATAGGGGAGTACAACCGCTATTAGATGCTATAATTGATTATTTACCTTCTCCATTAGACATACCTGCAGTAAAAGGTATGGGATTAAATTCAGATGAAGAAGAAGAAAGAATAGCATCAGATAACGAACCATTTTCTGCATTAGCATTTAAAATAGTATCAGATCCTTTCATAGGAAAACTTGCATATTTTAGAGTATATTCGGGTAGCCTTAAATCAGGTAGTTATGTACAAAACACTAGTAAAGGCAAGAGAGAAAGAATAGGTAGAATATTACTTATGCATGCTAATAAAAGAGAAGAAGTTGATGAAGTATTTGCGGGAGATATAGCAGCAGCTGTAGGGTTAAAAGATACTTCTACGGGAGATACTTTATCCGATGATGCACATCCGATAGTTTTAGAAACTATGGAATTCCCAGAACCAGTTATTCACGTAGCTATAGAACCGAAAACAAAAGCATCTCAAGATAAGATGGCTACTGCCTTAGCAAAATTAGCTGAGGAGGACCCAACATTTAAGACTTATACTGATGAAGAAACAGGTCAAACAATAATTGCGGGAATGGGTGAACTTCACCTAGAGATAATTGTTGATAGACTTCTTAGAGAATTCAAAGTGGAGGCAAATGTTGGTAGCCCACAGGTAGCGTATAAAGAATCTATCCAAGCTCCTGCAGAAGCAGAAGGTAAATATGTAAGACAATCTGGTGGTCGTGGACAATACGGTCACGTAAAATTAAAAGTAGAACCTCAAGAACCAGGTGCAGGTTACGAATTTGTAAACGCTATAGTAGGAGGAGTAGTCCCTAGGGAATATATCGGAGCTATAGATAATGGAATTCAAGAAGCGCTAGAATCAGGTGTTCTTGGAGGATATCCAGTGTTAGATATAAAAGTTACTCTTTATGATGGATCATACCATGATGTAGACTCTTCAGAAATGGCATTTAAGATAGCGGGATCTATGGGTGTTAGAGAAGCTATTTCAAAAGCCAAACCAACGTTGCTTGAACCGATGATGAGGGTAGAAGTAATAGTGCCTGAAGAATACATGGGTGATGTTATAGGAGATATAAACTCCAGAAGAGGTAGAATAGAAGGAATGGAATTAAGAAGTGGTGCCCAAGTGATTAGAGGTTTCGTACCACTATCAGAAATGTTTGGGTATGCAACAGACCTTCGTTCTAATACTCAAGGTAGAGGAGTATATTCTATGCAATTTGATCACTATGAACCAGTGCCAAATAGTATTGCAGAGAAAATTACAGGTAAGAAATAATC
>NZ_NPMN01000052.1 GCF_002266425.1 Tissierella sp. P1 | reverse complement strand
GTAGAGTAATTATATTATAATTGTTAATTAAGTTTAATTGATTTAATATAAGGAATTAATAACTTTAGATGCTAGATAACGCTACTCAACATAGATAGTTTAATAATATTTATTCTAGGTAATTCCTATTTTTCCTTCATGGTCTAATTAAAACATTCCTTAATTTTCCTCGTATGTAATATTAGGATATAGAAAAACTACATATGAGGTGATAATATTGGGAGAAAAAGAAAATAGAGAAAATAAAGAAATAGTTGATAAAAACTTTTTTAGGGCTATGAGTTATGAACTTGCAGGAGAAATTGGTATAATAGATAATGAAGATATGAAAAACAATAGAGGGCTTATACCTACCCCAAACAAGCAAAATCAAGAAAATGATAAATAGTAAAGAGGATGTTATAAATGACTATAAGGAATTGTAAGCAATGTGAAAAAAGCTTTATAGGCGAGGGTGAAATCTGTAATATCTGTGAAATGGAATCAATCAAAGAGAATGATGATATGACTAAACTAGCGGGTACAATAGAAGCCTTAGCCTTATTAAAGAGTATGAAAGAATCTCCCAAACAGATTTAAATATAAAACCTAATACATCTACACCTTTTGATAATCTAATATCAGAAGGTGTTTTTTTAGTTTCAAATTATTGAAAATATTATTATATTCTGATAATATAAAACTAAAGGATATTTCCATAGCTTTCCAACAAATTTGATAGTTATAAAGATTTTATACTGATATTAAATAAGGAGTATGATTATGCAGTCTATTGAAAATAAGAAAGATAGAAGAATTAAATTTCTTGGAATGAGGGTTATTAAAACGGTGATAGCTGTATATATTTGTTTTTTAATAAGTTTTATTAAAAAGTCTTTGCCTTTTTATTCTGTTATAGCAGCAATACTTTGTATGCAGAATGATAGTAAAAATAGTTGGCAAGCTGGAAAGAGTAGAATAATAGGTACCTTAATTGGTGGAGTATATGGATTCATAGCCATAATTTTGATTAGCTTTTTTAAGATAGAATTGTTTAATTACATACATTATTTAGTTTTAAGTTTGTTTTTAATTCCAATAATCTACTCAAATGTATATTTAAAAGTTCCAAACTCTACTTATATTAGTTGTGTAGTATTTTTGAGTATAACAGTTTCTCATGGTGGAGATATGGCACCAATGTATTTCGCATTAAATAGGGTAATTGATACTCTTATAGGAATAGGAGTTTCACTTGTTATAAACAAAGTCTTATGACCTAAGAACATGACGATTTAGTAAATTATTCTAATTAGAGCCTCCCTTTTTATGGAGGCTTTTGTGTAATGCATATTAAAATGGGTAATAATTATGAAGATAATTCTTTAGGAGGGGACAATATGGAAAAAGCAAAATATTTAATTATAGGTAATGGAATAGCTGGTCTTGCAGCAGCTAGAGAAATAAGATCTAATAGTGAAGAGGGTACTATTATAATGGTAAGCAATGAACCAACACTTACTTATTATAGAGTGAAATTAACTGAATATATATCTAAGGACTTTGTTGATGAAGATTTATTAGTTAGCAAAGAAAATTGGTATCAAGATAAAAATATTAAAGTTATGCTCAGAAAATTTGTAGAAGATATTGATGTTATAAATAATAAGGTAAGGCTTGATGATGGTCAAGTAATAGAATATGAAAAGCTGCTAATTGCAACAGGAAGTCGCCCATTTATTCCTCCAATCAATGGAAAATATCAAGAGGGGGTATTTGCATTAAGAACTTTAAAGGATTTACATTATATAAAGGATTATATGAAATCCTGCGAGGATGTATCGGTAATTGGTGGAGGCCTTCTAGGACTTGAGGCGGCATGGTCTTTGAAACAATCAGGAAAAAACGTGAGTATAATTGAATTTGCACCTTATTTATTGCCTAGGCAATTAGACAAAGAAATAGCTAATAAATTAGAAGAGAAACTTTCCAGTACTGGATTTAAAGTTTATCTTTCTTCTCAAGCGGAAGAAATAACTGGAGAAGGTAAAGCAATAGGCATAAGGTTAAATGGGGAGAGAAATATTAAGGCTGATGCAATCCTAGTTTCTTCTGGAATTAGACCGAATTTAGACTTAGTTAGAGATACTACAATAGAATATGATAAAGGTATAAAAGTGGATAAACATTTGAAGACAAATATAGATAATGTATATGCGGCAGGAGATGTAGTTGAAATAGAAGGGATGGTTCTAGGGCTTTGGACTGCAGGGAATGAGCAGGGTAAAGTGGCAGGGGCAAATATGGCAGGCAAGGAATTAGAATACAACCAACCTAAGATATTTACGACCTTACAAATAGGCAGCATAGAACTCTTTTCTGCTGGAATTATTAACGATTTTGATAAGGTATATGAATACAAAGATGAAAAGGGAGATATTCATCATAAGATATTTACAAAAGATGGGAAAATAGTTGGCGTAATTCTCTTTGGAGATTTGAAAGAAGTAAATGCCCTTAGAAATGCAGTTATATCAAATATGGATGTAAATGAATATATTGAAAAAGATAGAAGATTTAAATAGACTTTAATAAGAGTACAAATACTGGGGGTAGACTTATGGATATTCAATTTTATGGTGCAGCAAAGATGGTCACAGGTTCCAATTATCTTGTAAAGACTGAGAAATATAATATACTTGTGGACTGTGGAATGTTTCAAGGAAATGAGGAAATGGAGAAATTAAACTATAATGATTTTCCTTATAATCCTAGTGAAATAGACTTCCTCATATTAACACATGCACATATAGACCATAGTGGAAGAATTCCCAAATTGGTAAAGGATGGTTTTAGAGGTAGGATAATAACTACAAATGCTACCTATGATTTATGTAAGATCATGTTAAAAGATAGTGCAAAAATACAGGAATCTGATGTAGAATGGGAAAATAGAAAAAGACAAAGGGCTGGAAAGAAGCTATAGAACCATTATATACAATGAAAGATGCAGAGAATAGTTTAAAGTATTTTGAACCATATTTTATCGACCAAAAAATAAAGATAAATGATAATATTCAAATTAGATTTAAGGATGCAGGGCATATTTTAGGATCAGCTATATTAGAACTATGGGTTAGAGAAGTAAATGAGGAGGTAAAAGTAGTTTTCTCAGGAGATCTAGGTATGCCAGGAAGACTTATTATCAATAGTCCAGATTATATAGATGAAGCAGATTATCTTGTCATAGAGTCTACCTATGGTGATACTATACATGAAAGTTATGAAGAGAGTACTGAAAAGTTAATAGACATAATTAATAAAACTGTATTGAGAGGTGGCACTGTAATCATTCCATCATTTGCAGTAGGAAGAACTCAAGAACTTATTTATAAATTAAATAAATATTATGAGTACAATCCAGAAGTAGAAGAATATATGAAAGTTCCTATCTATATAGATAGCCCTATGGCAGTAGATGCTACGGAGGCGTTTAAAAGAAATTCAAGCAGTTTTAATGATGAGGCAAGAGCACTTATATTAAAGGGAGATAATCCATTTCAGTTTTCCAATTTAAGATATATAAAAAGTCAAGAGGAATCGATGGCATTAAATAAATATACATTTCCAAAGGTAATAATATCCTCTAGTGGAATGGCTACAGCAGGAAGAATAAGACATCATTTAAAACATAATTTGTGGGATGAAAAAAATAGTTTAGTATTTGTTGGATACCAGGCTGAGGGAACTTTAGGTAGAATACTTTTAGATGGAAAGAGGCAAGTGAAAATACTTGGAGAAGAGATTCATGTAAGAGCACAAATTTATGATATAAAGGGATTTTCAGGCCATGCGGACCAAAATGTGTTACTTGACTGGATAAATAAGTTCAAGAAGAAGCCGAAAAAAATATTTGTAGTTCATGGGGAAGAAGAACCAGCTAATGCACTTTCTACTCTCATAAGACATTTGTATAAAATTGAGACTATAATTCCTAATATAAATGACAGCTTCAGCATCGCAAAAAATGAAGTTGAATTGACAAAAGGCATTGAGATATTACCTGAGATGCTCAGAGAAGATATTGAAAATGAGTTGAAAACAGCATATAATCAATTTGAGGCTTTAATAAATAAATCCAGTGAAATGGTAGATGATAAGCTCCTAACTAAGAAATATGATGAAATCAAGAATCGGCTAATAGACCTACAGCATAGATTAATGGATTTAAATATTATAGTTGGGAAATAGAAAGTCACAAGAAGATAAGGAGGAACACATGAAGTATTTAGTGAATAATTCAAATGACCCAAGATATAATTTAGCTTTTGAAGAATATTGCTTTAAAAGTCTAGATCTTAAGGAAGACTATGTAATACTTTGGATTAATGGTCCAGCTATAATAATAGGTAAAAATCAGAATACGATTGAAGAGGTAAATCAAGATTTTGTAAATGAAAGAGGTATAAAAGTTGTAAGAAGAATAACTGGCGGAGGAGCAGTATACCATGATTTAGGAAACCTCAATTTCAGTATAATTTCTATGTCAACTGGGATTGAGAAAATTGATTTTAAGAAATATAATATACCAATAGTTAAATCTCTAGAAAAACTTGGTATCAACTGTGAGTTATCAGGTAGAAATGATATTACTTTAGATGGGAAAAAATTCTCAGGTATAGCTCAATCCGTATGGAAGAAAAGAGTTTTAAATCATGGAACATTATTATTTGATACTGAATTAGATGTATTATCAAATGCGTTAAATGTTAAACAAGATAAAATAGAATCTAAAGGAGTAAAGTCAGTAAAGAGTAGAGTAACAAATATTAAACCTTATATAGATAAAGATATAGATATCTATGAATTTAGAGATGTTTTGCTTAAAAATATTTTTGAAATGGAAGGTGAAGTACCTCAAGAGTATAAATTATCACAGGAAGATTTAGATGAGATACAAAAATTATTTGAAGAAAAATACTCAACTTGGGAATGGAATTATGGAGAATCTCCAAAGTCAAATTATCAAAATTATAAGAGATTTGATTTTGGAAGTATAGATATTAGATTTAATGTAATAAGTGGATTAATTTCAGATACCAAGATTTATGGAGATTTCTTTGGTACTGAGGATGTAGCTTTACTTCAAGAAAAATTAGATGGAAAGAAATATGATAAAATGGAAGTGTCAAAAATAATAGAAAACGAACCTTTGGAAAAATATTTTGGTAATATTTCTAAAGAAGAATTTGTAGATTTAATGTTTCAATAAAAGTTATAAGTAAAAATTATAATTAATAAATAATAACACCTAATGATTGATTTAAAAATGCTAGTAGATAGAATATCTACTAGCATTTTTATATAAAATGATGTTAAAAAATATCTATGTTATTTTCAATAAGTTTTTTTACCTTTGTGCTAACCTTATCTAAAAGATCTAGCATTTGTATTGAGAGAGCCTCGGCTTCTTTATATAATTGTTTTGCAGATTCTTTGTCAGATTTTTGTATTGCATCGATAACATGGTCTCCTATAGAATGAAATTCATGATGTACCTTATCTATTAATGTCCATTCTTCTATAATAGCAGGATGGTCTATTTCTATTGAATGGTAAAAATGACCAAAAGCACATTTTTTAGAATTAGTTTGAAGTGGATATGTACGAGTTTCATCCACTATTTTATGAAGTCCTTCTATCCATTTTTTATGAGCATCCTTAGCCTTATTAATTACTTCAAGTAATTCTTCATTTGTAAGAGCATTAACTCCTCCTTTTAGTCCTTTAAACATATGACTGACAATTGCTGATAGCTGATCATCTATTGATGCTATTTGCCCAGCAAAATCAACACTTTGAACTGCCTCATTGTGTATATTATTTGTCATCTCACTAAGTCTTTCTGCATCACTACTAGAAGATTCCATTGCTTGATTAATCTCATTTGCAGCAATTTTTATACCTTCCATTGACTCATAGACTATATTTACATCATTAACTACATTATTGAGCATTGCTACATTTTTACCCACGGTTTCATGAACTAATTCTATTCTTTCACTCATTTGTCCAGTAGATGACATAGTTCTATCTAAACTCTGTTTTCCATCTTGAGTAGCATCATGGATATGATTTACGAATTGCCTCATTCCATCTAATTTTTGTTTAGTATCATCAGCCAAATTTCTAATCTCATGGGCTACAACCGCAAAGCCACGACCATGTTCTCCAGCTCTAGCAGCTTCTATAGCTGCATTTAATGCTAAAAGATTTGTTTGTTCTGCTATGGTCTGGACACTATTTACTATTTTACCAATTTCATTAGTTAGATTAACTAGCTGTTGAATTTTATCATTCATGATTTCAGTATCTTGCACAACATTGTCTTTTAAGTTTTGTACTTCTTTTAATAAATCCATACTTTCATTGTTTTTTTGAGCCAAGGATTGAGATTCTTTTGCAAGATTGTCTAGGGTAGAAGAAGTTGTATCAATAGCTTCATTTACTTGATTCATACTTGCAGTAGTTTCTTCAACTATTGCAAGATTAGATTCACTTAAAGCTCCCATTTCTTCTGCAAAATTCATTAACTGGTTAGAAATATGAGTCATTCCAACATCAAAACTACTTAGGGAACTAACTATATTAAGCATTTTTTTTGTTGATTGTGACATTATTTCTTCATTAGTAAGTAATTTTTCAAAATGTTCGAAAACTTGTATATGAATAGGATATTTAACATCAGGTGCATTAACTTTTTTTCCACTCAATGAGTCTTCTACATATTTAACTATACACTCTGCTTCTTCACAGGGTGGCTTGCGAAAAATTCTTTTAAACATAAAAAAATCACCTCTTTATTTAGTAGTAGGACTTTTAGATTATTGTAGCTAAAATCAAATATATAATATTTATTCTCTATAGTAAATATAAATAATAATTTTTTTAGAGGAATAGTTAAAATATACCTCAATTATGCTATGAGTAAACATTTTTTAATTAATTTTCCAATTAGTGCATATAACATAAATATATTAAAGTATAAATGAATTTAAGTCAATGCTAACTAAGGATAATAAATTTTTAATAAGAATATCATCATTTGATAGATTATATTGGAAAAGGTGACTTTTCATATGTATAATATAATTAAATAGAAACGTCAATATACTAGGAGGGAATTTTATGAACTTACCGAAATCTATTAATTTTGCCAATTTACCAACTAAAATTGAAAAACTAGAGAGACTCAGTCAAGAGCTAGGAGCACAAATCTATATAAAAAGAGATGACCAAACAGGTAGTGAAATATCTGGAAATAAAGTGAGAAAGCTAGAATTTGCAGTTCAAGAAGCATTGGATAATGAATGTGATTATTTGATTACCTGTGGTGGTATACAGTCAAACCATGCTAGAGCAACAGCAGCGGTAGCAGCAAAACTTGGTATGGGAGCTTATCTTGTTCTTAGAGGGAAGGAAAATTCAGAAGTAGAAGGTAATTACTTCTTAGATAAGATGTTAGGAGCTAGGATTAAACTTATTACTGCTGAGGAATATAAGAATAGCAGAATGGAGATTATGGAGGAAATTAGAAATGAACTAGCAAAAGAAGGATATAAAGCATATATACTCCCCGAGGGAGCATCTAATGGAATTGGATCATTAGGATATTGTAAGGCTATGAAAGAAATATTAGATCAGGAAAAAGAACTTGGTATTAAATTTGATGCAATAGTTACTGCCGTAGGGTCGGGAGGAACTTATGCAGGATTATATTATGAGAACCATATTAAAAATACTGATGCAACAATTTATGGAGTAAATGTATGCGATGATGACGAATATTTTAAAAATATTGTATTAGGATTACTGAAAGAAATATCTAAGTATACAGGTGAAGAAATTTATGTAAATAAAGAAGATATAAATATTTTAGATGGATATGTGGGCAAGGGATACGCCTTGAGTGAGCCTCAAGAAATAGAATTTATTCATAAACTAGCTAAACAAGAAGGGGTAATACTAGATCCAGTATATACTGGTAAGGCTATGTATGGATTAGTTGAAGAAATTAAAAGGGGAACATTCGATAAACATAAAAACATATTATTTATTCATACCGGTGGAATATTTGGTTGGAATAATTTCGCTAGGAATCTAGTAGGAAATTAATTGATTTTAAATAATGTAAAGGAGATAAATCAAAATGAAAACCCTAATACCAACGAAAAATGAGCATTTTAAAATCAGGTTTGCAGAAGAAAAAGATGTAAAACTCATTTTACATTTTATTAAAGAACTAGCAGATTATGAAAAACTGTTACATGAAGTAGTTGCCACGGAAGAAATACTTATGGATTCATTATTTATTAGGAAATCAGCTGAAGTTATTATTGGAGAGCATGATGGAGAACCTGTAGGATTTGCCTTGTTTTTTCATAATTTTTCTACTTTCCTAGGCAGGCCAGGGATTTATTTAGAGGACTTATATGTGAGACCTGAAATGAGAGGGAAAGGTTACGGAAAAATATTCTTATCTTTTTTAGCAAAACTGGCTATAGAAAGGAATTGTGGAAGATTTGAGTGGTGGTGTATAGATTGGAATGAGCCTTCCATTAATTTCTACAAGAGTATAGGTGCAGTTCCTATGGATGAATGGACAGTATATCGTGTACACAATCAGGCACTTATTGATTTAGCAAATGAATTTTAAATTTAAAAATAAAAAAATCCAAAAATTCCCAGGTGGCACTTGAGCATATGGGAATTTTTCAATATATAGCCTAATAAACTAAATAAATATCTACATATGTGAATTATATAGTGGGTAAATTAATAAAGATAATAGTTTATTAAATTATAAAATAATTTTTCGCAAGGAGGCAAAAATGGATATACTAACTAGAAAGAAGTTTGAAGAATTAATAAATTCAGAAGAAGAATGGTGTATATCAATCTATATGCCTACCTGTCGTATGGGACCGGATATCAAACAAAACCCAATACGATATAAACAGTGCATTAGAGAAGCAGAAGATAAATTATTTAATATGGGTTTAAGTAAATCAGAAGTTGGAAGCATCTTATTATCAGCTAGTGATTTGATTGATGAAACAACATTTTGGCAAAACCAGACAGAAGGTTTAGCGATATTTATAACTCCAGAGGAAATGAATTATTATCACCTTCCATTTGAAGTTAAAGAGCAAGTGGTAATTTCAGATAAATTTTATACTAAACCACTTCTACCGCTCTTTACAGCAGATGGTCAATTTTATATATTAGCTTTAAGTAAAAATGAAGTTAGGTTATTTAAAGCTTCTAGGCAAACAGTTAATGAAATAGTAATGGAGGATGCACCTCGAAGTATGGAGGACATGAAAATAGATGATGACCCAAGGACTAAACTGCAAATTCGTACTGCAAATCCAGTAAGTAGTTCTTCGCTTGGATATAATACGGCAAGCCAAGGGCAAGCTGTTGAAAATGATTTTGAAAAGAATGAACTTACTAGATATTTCCGTGCAATTGATGAGTCTTTAAATAAATTGCATAAAGGAGAAGAAATACCTCTAGTTCTTGCTGGAGTAGAATATCTAATTCCCGTATATAAGGAAATCAGTAGATATCCAAATATATTGGATGAATTTATTAAAGGTAATCCTGAGATATTATATGGGAATGATTTGCAAAAAATGGCGTGGGAAATTATGGAGCCTAAATTTTTAAAGGTACAAGAATTAGCAGAATCTAAATATAATCAGTTTTCAGGTCAACGAAATGGATTGTCCTCAAATTCCTTAAAGAAAATATTATCACAAGCTTATAATGGTCAAATCGAAACATTATTTATTGCTAATGGAGCTCATCAATGGGGCCAATTTAATCCAGACATTAATAAGATAGATTTCTATGAAGACGAAAAGGTCGGAAATGAAGATCTCATGGAGCGTGCAGCTACTCTTACTATATCAAGAGGTGGAACAGTATATGTGGTAGATCCAGATAAGGTTCCAGACGGTGGCACTGTAGCGGCAGTATTAAGATATTAAATAGAAAATCCGAATAAAGAATCTTTATTCGGATTTTCTATTTAATTTTAAAATCTTTATTAATATTTTCTATCAATGCACCTTCACTTATAGATGAAATTAATTGGACTTACCTAAGTATTGAATATAGACTATATTATGTACTTTGTTAATTTTAATACATAAAGGAGGATTATATGAAAAGAAAAATTAGTTTGTTATTGATTGTATCACTTTTTATCGTGTCTTTAATAGGATGTACAAAAGATGAGTCTGCTTTAATATCTAATAACAATGAATTTAGAGCGGAGATGACATTTAATGGTTCATCAACTTTAGCACCTGTAATATCAGCTATAGCGACAGATTTCATTGAAGGTAATACTACTTGGGACAAAGTAGATCCTAGTTTTCCAGAGAAAAATATATCAATATATGTATCAGCAGGAGGCTCTGGTGCAGGGGTTAAATCAGTCATAGAAGGTACTAGTGATTTTGGTATGTTAGCTAGGGGTGTGAAGGATGAAGAAAAAGAAAAGATAGGCGATATGAAAGAATTTGTTTTAGGAATAGATGCTTTAACTATCTCTATAAATCCAGAAAATCCATTGTTAAAATTGAAAGATGGTTTAAGCACTGAAGAAATTATGAAGATATTTTCAGGAGAATATAAATATTGGGATGATTTAGATAATAGTCTTGAACATAAAGAGATAGTAGTTGTTATTAGAGATTTAGGCGGTGGAGCACATGAAGTATTCCAAAAGAGTATAATGGGAGATGTGCAAGTAAGAGAAGACGCTATTCAATCTCCTTCAATGGGTGCTTTAGTTACAAAAATTATCGAAAATAAAGATGCAATAGGTTATGCTTCTTTTGGTATGGTAAATCAAAATATAGGAAAACTTATACCTTTAAAGGTTGATGGAATAGAGCCAACAGAAGAAAATATAGTAAATGAATCATATAAGGTATCAAGGCCCCTTATTGTAGTTAAAAAAGGAGAATTGACACCTGAGCAAAAGGTATTTATGGATTTTGTTTTGTCAGATAAAGGTTCAGAGATTATTGAAAAAATGGGATTTGTACCAGCAAACTAAAATCAGGGGCTTTAGCCTCTTATTTTTTTGAGGTGATTATAGTGAAAGAGTTAGAAAATAAAATTTTTAAATCCATAGTATGTTTTTTTACTATATTGTCTTTATTTATACTATCTTTCATAATATTTTTTATTTTGAAGGAAAGTATTGTGTTCTTTAAAGAAGTTTCTATATTAGAATTTATTTTTGGTAAAAGGTGGAACCCTCTTAATTCTCCAGATAAATTATCAATATATCCTACTATACTAGGGACCATATATGTATCAATAGTAGGAATTGTTATTGCATTACCTATAGGTGTAGGGAGTGCTGTTGTTTTATCAAGTTATACCAATAGTAAAATTAAAAAAATAATTAGGACTTTAATAGATATATTAGCTGGTATACCTTCTGTTATCCATGGATTTATTGGATTATTGGTTGTTATAAAGTTTTTTGAAACAAAGTTTTTATTCGCTGCAGGGGAATCTGTATTAGCAGGTGGTATAATACTTTCTATTATGATGTTACCATTTATCATTTCAACATGTGAGGAGTCTATGGAAAAGATTTATAATGAATACTCTACATATTCAAATGCATTAGGAACCTCTAAATCCTATATGATTCGAAAAGTAATTCTACCTAATAGTAAGAGGAGCATATTAGCTTCTACGGTATTAGCTTTAAGTAGAGGTATGGGAGAAACCATGGCTGTAATGATGGTAATAGGTAATGCTCCTATAATGCCTAAATTATTAGGGAAATGTCAAACAATTCCCTCTTTAATTGCACTTGAGATGGGGATGGCTGAGGTTGGTAGCCTCCATTATCATGGGCTTTATGCTGCTGGATTTGTACTTATGATGATTCTACTTATTATAAATATTCTTCTATATATAATAAAAAGAAAAATAATATAAAATAAGGATTGGGATGTTATGAAGGAAAAAGTTAAAGATAATATATTTAAGTTATGGATTACAATAAGTACTATTATTGTAGTTGGAGTTACTATATTTATTTTGGGATATATTTTAAAAAAGGGATTGAATTCTATTGATTTGGAATTTATTTTCAGTAATCCAAAGGGTATACCTCTAGGATCAGAAGGTGGAATATTTCCAGCTATTGTTGGAAGCTTATTATTAATGCTGTTATCTTGTATTTTTGCATCTTTTTTAGCTATGGCAACAGCTATTTACACAGTTTTTTATTGTAATAACAAATGTATAAGTGATATCATCCATTTAATAATACAATGTATGGCTGGTATTCCTTCTATTATTTTAGGAATGTTTGGTTATACATTATTAATCTTGTATTTTAAAATTGATAGATCTCTATTAACGGCAAGTATAACATTGGGAATTATGATATTTCCATATATTGAGGTTAGAATTGAAAAAATAATGAGAGAGGTAGATTCCAATATTATTGGTACATCATATGCTTTGGGAGTATCTAAATTTTATACTATATTTAAATTGATATTGCCAATGTGTATAGAAGACATTACTTCAGCCATTCTCTTAGGCGGAGGATTCGCTATGGGAGCTGCTGCACCAATAATATTAACAGGGGCTGTAATATTTGCGTCAATACCTAAATCCATATTTTCTCCAGTTATGGCACTTCCTTTTCATCTTTATATATTAACGGGAGAAGGAATATCACTAGAAAAGGCATATGGTACTGCTGCCATACTTATTATACTATTGCTTATAATTAATATTTCATCATTGATTTTAAATAGAAATAGAAGGGGGATAGATAAATGGAAGTAATAAAGGTGAATGATTTAAATGTTAGTTATGATAATAAATTGATATTAAAAGATTTGTCTATGTCCTTTATGAAAAATAAGATAACTGCAATTATTGGACCTTCAGGTTGCGGAAAGTCCACATTTCTTACGACTCTAAATTTGATGCTGGAGGAACAAGGTGGTAGATATAGTGGAAAAATCTTTTTTAAAGATAAAGATATTCAAGAATATAATAAAAATGACGTAAGGAAAATGATTGGTATGGTATTTCAAAAACCTACACCTTTTCCTTTGTCTATATACAAGAATATGATTTATGCACCTATATATTATGGAATAAAAGATAAAAGTCAACTACAAAAAATAGTAGAATATAATCTAAAAAGAGTAGGGCTTTTTGAAGAAATAAACAATGAATTAAATATGTCGGCGATGAAGTTATCAGGTGGACAACAACAAAGACTTTCCATAGCAAGAGCATTAACTGTGGAACCAGAGGTATTGCTTTTAGATGAGCCATGTTCAGCATTAGATATAAAAAATACAGCTATTATAGAGGAAATGTTACTGAAACTTTCCAAGGAATATACGATAATAATAGTGACTCATAATTTGTCTCAAGCTAGAAGAATATCAGATTATACAGCATTTATTTTAAATGGAGGATTAATAGAATATGGAAAAACTGAGGAAGTGTTTTCTAATCCAAAGGATAATAGAACAAGAGAATATTTAGAAGGAATATATGGATAGACTTATGTGGAGGGATGAATTTGTTAATATACGAAATACCAGGTAGAGATAACATTCAAATCGAAAATATTGTATTTGACTATAATGGTACTATAGCAGTGGATGGGAAATTAGTTATCGGTGTAAAAGAGTTAATAAATAAATTAGCAGAATATGCAAAAATATATATATTAACGGCTGATACTTATGGAACTGTAGAAAAAGAATGTATGGGTATCAATGGAAAGGTCTTAACTTTTCCCAAAGAAAATGCAGGGAGATCAAAAAAGGATATAGTAAAAGATTTAGGTGGACATATGACTGCATGCTTAGGAAACGGATTTAATGATGTTTTAATGTTTGAAGAATCTGCTTTATCCATAGCTATAATAGAAAGGGAAGGTACATCGGGGAAATTATTATCTAAGGCCGATATAGTAGCTAGGTCTGCTTTAGAAGGATTAGAAATATTACTTAATAAAAATATGATAAAAGCCACTTTGAGAAATTGACAACTTTTAAGATTTTTAGGTATTATGTCTGAATATATGAAGTTAGAAATGAAGATAATAATCTGGAATGTAATTATTATGGAAGGAGGACATACATGATACGACAAGGATTAATACCAACGCTATTAGGAACTGCAGTTACTGGAGTTGGTTTAGTAGCAGTACAAGGAACAAGAACTAAGGATATAGCACCTATGATTGCTGCTGGAGTTGTGGGCTTTGGATTAGCTCATATAGTATTAGGAAGCATAGACCTGATTCAAGGAAGACAGATATAGCAAGGGTTAAAGTCCCTTGCTTTTTAATTTATTCATAAATAGATATTTGTTATATGAATTGAAAATCAAAGCAATAAAGAATAGAATTTATTAATAAAAAAATCGGGGATAATCCCCGATTAATGTGATAGTCTAGCATCTTCTGCCAAACAAATCACCACAGTTACAGAAAATAATTACTAAGAGTAAAAAGAAGAATAGTAAAGAATCATCCATACCATTACAACCTTCGCCTCTTCCGCCAAATAAACCACCCATAAGAACACCTCCTAATTTAGTTAAGAGTAGAACTCTCATAATAGAATATGAATGATAGTGATAAAGTGTTAATTATTATTTTATAATAATTAAGTAATAGATAGTATAGTAGGAGTTCTGTATCAAAGAATAATATAATGAAATCAAATCAAATATGTTAAAGGATTGAAAGGTCTCATAATAACCATAGTAGAGTAATATAAGAAAGGTTTCTAAGTCTGCACTACAGGTAGCTTTTTTTGCCACTGCATAAGCACTTGCATGAAACCAAAGATTTCGGCAATCTGCTTTAAATTCATTTAGGTTAAATTCTTAACACTAAGATATTGATAGTAGAACTTTCTTGTTCGTTATAAAAAATCGGGGACAGGCCCCGATTTAATTATTCTAAATTAGAAGAAATCACAGTTACAGAAAATAATCACTAGAATTAAAAAGAAGAATAATAGTGAAGTATCCATACCGCATCCGCCGCCAAACCAATTGCCACGTACTTCATTGTCAGACATTATTAACACCTCCTGGAGAGTAATAAAAAGATTGTGATATTAGTTACTATACTGTAAAATTTTGTCAGAATCTAGGAGAATGAGGTTTTTTCAACCTCTAATACACAATATTCATATTGTTAATGAAACGTGAATGTTTAAAGCGAGTTTTCAAAATGGATATCTAAAAATTACAGTAAAAGGAAGAAAAGATTTTCATTACTTAATTAATTTGCTCCTTATTAATAAATCAAGAGAATATTTAGGTCTTGACTTAAGACTACTTTATTTTTTTATTCATAAGTTTTTTCTTCAATTAAGATATTATACTTTTTAAATAAAGATTTTCCGATTCTAGGTTTTAAATCTGTTTCATGTAATTAAAGAAAAACTAATCAAATAAAAAGTTTCAAATTAGCATAGTAAAAACTCTCTCAAGAATCTATTTATATATTGAAAGATGAAAAAGTCGAC
>NZ_NPMN01000051.1 GCF_002266425.1 Tissierella sp. P1 | reverse complement strand
TGGAAATTTTTCCAGCAAGTACATCTTACAAAATGATTCTTTAAAACTTCATGAAGTTCAGGATTATCTTCATGCTCTGAAGCTGCTATCCAAGGAATTCTTGACGAAAAACGACAGCCTTGCCTTGGTAAATTCTTCAATGATGGAACCATTCCATGAATAACATGAAGTTCTTCATCATCTGAGTCAGATTGAGGTATTGATTGCAGCAATGACCTTGTATAAGGATGAAGCGGATTACTAAAAAGCTCATTTGCTTCAGCGATTTCAACGATTTGTCCAGCATACATTACAGCAACTCTATCTGCCATCTGTGCAACTACCCCTAAATCGTGGGTAATAAGAATAATACCAGCATTGATTTTATTTTTAAGCTCTACTAAAAGGTCCAATATCTGAGCTTGTATTGTAACATCTAAAGCAGTAGTAGGCTCGTCAGCTATAATTATATTAGGATTACAGGAAAGAGCTATAGCAATTAAAACTCTTTGCCTCATACCGCCTGATAATTGATGAGGAAACTGATTAGCTGTTCTTTTAGGATTAACTATCCCTACTTGATCTAAAAGTTGTAACATTCTTTCATGTCTTTGATCACTATTCAGATCCGTATGATAGATTAAAGACTCCTCTATCTGTTTCCCAATCCTATGTAATGGGTTTAATGATGCTAATGGATCTTGAAAAATAAAACCAATCTCCTTACCTCTAATTTCATTTAGTTGCTCCTCAGAATAATTAACCATGTTTTCGCCATCATAAATTATTTCACCACTGACTCGAGTAAAATTCTTGTCATGTAATCCTACTATAGAGTTAGCAACTGTACTTTTTCCGCAGCCAGATTCTCCAACTATTGCTAGCAGCTCATTCTTGTGTAAAGAGAAAGAGACACCATCGACTGCATCAAAATACTCATCTTGAAATCTAAAGGCAGTGTGTAAGTCTTTGATCTCTAATATTTTTTCATTTGCCATTTTCCATTTCCTTTCTTATTATATTTATTAGTGTATTATGTAAATTTGAGCACTAATATTTAAGCTTCAGATACATCCAATAAATACCATATAAAACAGTCCTCCCTCAAGTTTATTTTATAAATATCTATATATAATAATATTGTTGAAAACTGTTTTTTGAAATAGTAATATTTTTCCAATAAAAATCTAATTACTTACTTTTATAAAATTGTATTATTTTCTAAACTTATCCTATTGTATCATTATTCACTCTTTTATGTCAATTATAAAGTGATATTAGTTTAATACTATAAGCCCAAGAATTTAAATTCTATAAAATATGGCTGAGAAAATGTCTAAATATCAAGAAATATAAAGTGTCAGTAATTTTCTTATTAAATCCTATATAATTTTGTATTGTAGATTATTTTGTAATATAGTGTAATATTATATAATGATTTATTCTTTGCAAGGTGGAGACATATATATAAGGTATTGAGAGTTAGTTTTACGAGTTATAAAATTTTGATTATACTAATTTAAGTAACCCTTTATTTGAAATGATATAATTTATTGAAATAAGGACCTCTTAAAGTTCTTGTTTTTTTATTTGGCACGAAAAATAATTCCCGTAGGGGTAAAGTAGGGGTGGGATTTTAAAATGTAGGGGTAAAATATTAATTCCAAAAATATATAAATAATATGCATATATAAAGGAAGGAACTTTTTCAAGTTACCATATTATACTAATATCTAAAAAACACATTAAAGAATTAGGACTTTAAATGGTCCTTTTCTTATCTAAACATAACCCCATATCTTTTGAATTTATAAAATACAACCTGAAAAATAGATACGATTCTTACTCCAACCCAAAAAATAAAGAAGGACCTTAGATTTTACTCCAGTGTTCTTCGCACAATAAATATTTATTTCATGGAATTTAATAATCAAGCATATCTAAATCGCATTTACCTCCACCTCTAACAGTTTCTCCGCCACCATCATTGTCTATTGCTGGGCGGTTAGATAGAAATATGTAAATTATGACAAATTAAAGATAAAATTCTTTGAATCTAATGCTTATGCGGAAAGTATAGGAAGTTTTATTAAAGAGACTAAGAATAATACTTCAGTAAGAGAAGTAGCTTTTCCTAAATTCTTAGTTTCATTCTTTAAAGAACATTAGAAAAATGAACTGGACAAAAAAGAGTGGTTAGGAGATAAATGGTTTTATGGAAAGAATCATAAGCATGAAGACGATTTTGTATTTACTCAGAGAAATGGAAAGGCTATGTATGTTTCTACACCGTCACAATGGTCTGCTGAATTTTCAGAAAAACATGATTTAAGGAAAATCACTTTTCACGGTCTTAGACACACGAATACGACGATTTTAATTTCAGAAGGCATAGGATATTGCTGGCATCTCGAAAGGCTTAGGACATGCCAAAATTTCCACCACAACGGATTTTTACACCCATGCCCTCAAGTCTAATGAAAGAAAAAAAGCAAATGTATTCGACGACATATATACAAAAAATAAAGGGGAGAAATAAGAAGAATTTGAAAGTGGCACGCGAGCACCATATTTAAGAGTTGTTAAGTAAAATAAAAAAGCCCGTGTTCATTGAGAATACGGGTTTTTCCTTTGGTGCACCTTCAGGGACTCGAACCCTGGGCCCACTGATTAAGAGTCAGTTGCTCTACCAACTGAGCTAAAGGTGCATATGTTTTTTTCAACATTTATTATTATACTACCTTCATTTATATTTGTCCATAGTTTTATAATAAAAAAAACTAAATAAGAAAATATTTTCTTATTTAGTTTTAGATTCTTTAGTTTCTCATAATTTTCTCTCAAGAAAAATAAAGCTATTGTACCTGGACCAGAATGTGCACCTATTGATGCACCTATCATATTAATGACAAATTTTTCAGCTCCAAATCTTTCAGTAATTAACTCTTTTAGTTTCAAAACTCCCTCCAGATCATCTCCATGAGTAATTCCTATTATTTGTTCACTTAGATTTGCATTTTTTGTTCTATCTTCCATTAGATCTAGCATACATTTAAATACCTTATGTCTACCCCTTACCTTTTCTAAGGGAACTAGCTTCCCGTCTGCAACATGAAGCACAGGTTTAATATTTAACAACCCTCCTACAAAAGCCTGAACTCTTGATACTCTTCCACCTCTAAATAAATATTCTATATCATCTACTGTAAAGATATGTTCAATATTTTCTTTATAAAATTCAATCGCTTTTAATATCTCCTCTTTACTTTTACCTTCCTTTGCCAATTTTGCTGCTTGTAAAACTATGAGTCCAAAACCACCTGAAGCTGCTTTTGTATCTACTATATCTAAATCAAAATTTGGATACTCTTCAAGTATTGATTCTCTTACAAATAAAGAAGTTTGATAAGTTCCTGATAATCCAGATGAAAAAGCTATGTAGATGATACTATCTCCATTTTTTGCATATTCTGAGAACTTATCACTAAATGCGTTTGGCGGTATTTGTGCAGTCTTATACGTTTGACCATTTCTCATATCTTCATATACTTTTTTTGGTGTTATTGTAACATTATCTAGATATTCTTCATCCCCCTTAATTACGATTATAGGTAAAATATCTATATTATATTCTTCTATTATTTCTTTTGACAAATCACAGGCACTGTCACTTAATATTTTTATTGACATTTTATTACCTCCCTTTCCCATATAATATTATACACTATTATATTCATAGATTTAACATAAAAATGAAAATAATGGCATATATTTTTTATTTTTAAAATAGATTATAATACTATTATTTTAAGGAGTTGGTCTTATGAAATTATTCTTTATTAAGAAAAAGACTTTATTTTGGATAATTGCAATATTACTTTTAATAATTGTTTTCTTCATAGGGATTCCTTTTTTAGTTTAGGCCTTGACTTAAGAAATATACATTCTTATACTTAATATATAAAAGGATTCTATTGAACACAAATATATTAAGGAATCCTTTTATGAAACCCATCTAGACAGAAAGCTTACATAAAATAAAAATAAGACTTTCCTATGGGTTATAAAAGGAGGATTATGAATGGGTCTATTGGAGAACACTTTTATATTAGGTATTTTAGCTAGTTTAGTAGCTGGTGTAATGACAGGTGTAGGAGCGATACCTATATTTTTTACAAAGAATATTTCTGAAAAAATGTTAGATACTTTACTTGGTTTTGCTGCTGGCGTAATGTTAGCCGCTACTTCTTTTTCCCTTATAGTTCCTAGTCTAGAAGCTTCAGGTGGCGGAATAAAAGGCGCACTAATAACTGGTTTAGGTATTTTAGTGGGTTCTGTCTTTCTTGATTTAACAGATAAATACTCTCCTCATGTACATCTACTAGATAAAAGAGTAGAAGGATCTACACATCTTTAAAAAAGATTTGGCTCTTTATTATTGCAATAACTCTACATAACTTTCCTGAAGGATTGGCCGTTGGTGTTGGCTTTGGTGATGATAACATAAAAAATGGTTTATCTATAGCCTCGGCATCGGTCTTCAGAATATGCCAGAAGGCTTAGCCGTGGCTCTAGCTTTGGTTAGAGAAAAATATGATGTTAAGAAAGCTTTTTTGATTGCATTACTAACGGGTTTAGTAGAACCTGTCGGCGGATTATTGGGAATTGGACTTGTATCTATTTTTAAACCTATACTTCCATTTATATTGGCCTTTGCAGCTGGTGCAATGTTATTCGTTATATCTGATGAAATAATACCAGAGACTCATAATAACGGGTATGAAAGACAAGCAACATACGGAGTAGTTATTGGATTTATTATAATGATGATACTAGATGTTACTCTAGGATAAAAAAAACAGCAGATAATTTATCTGCTATTTTTTATCCTATGCTCCTAGTGAATAGTATTTACTTATAAGTTGATCTAATTCTTGACTATACCTTAGAATCCTATCTTTATCCAAACCTTCTGATACAATTTTATTGAGTTCCTCCCGCTTCTTTTGAATCTCTTCTTTTAATTCTTCTATGCTCATGCTCTTCTTCATGATTACTCCCTTTACCTCTCTTTTCATCTCATTACCATTACCCTTCTGGATACACATTTTCAATTTAATGCTTTATTGTAGTATACCCAATTTTATTATTTAAAAAACCTCTTTTGTATTTTTTTATAGTTAGCCTACTCTCACTCACTTGAACATTATAACACTTAGTAACATAAAACGAAATTAATTTTTTTTTAATCTTTCTACAAAATTCCACAATATATTGTTTTTTATATTGTATAATATAGATAATGTAAAATAAATATGGGAGGGAATATGATGAGTAAATTAATTGATAGGTTTTTACAATATGTTAAACATGAAACTACTTCAGATGAAAGTTCTACTTCAGTGCCTAGTACATCTAATCAACTTGAATTTGCTAAAATATTGGGGAGAGAATTAGAAGAAATTGGATTATCTGATGTATCCGTAGACGAAAATGGATACGTGATGGCTACCTTACCTTCAAATACTGAAAATAAGGCTCCAATCATAGGTTTTATAGCTCATATGGATACTAGCCCAGATATGTCAGGTAATAATGTGAAGCCTAAAATCATATCTAATTATAATGGTGAAGATATAGTATTAAATGATGAAGAAAATATTATTATGTCGACAAAAGATTTCCCTGATTTAAAAGATTATATTGGGCATGATTTAATCACTACTGATGGTACAACTTTATTGGGGGCTGACAATAAAGCTGGAATAGCTGAAATCATTACAGCGGTGGAATATTTAATTCAAAATCCACATATCCCTCACGGTACTGTAAAAATTGGATTTACTCCTGACGAAGAAATTGGTAGAGGTGCTGATTGTTTTGATGTAGAGAAATTCGGTGCAGACTTTGCTTATACTGTAGATGGAGGTCCAATAGGTGAGTTAGAATATGAGAACTTCAATGCTGCAACAGCTAAAATATATATTCAAGGTAGAAATGTTCATCCAGGCACAGCTAAAAACAAAATGATAAACTCTATATTAATAGCTAATGAGCTCAACTCTATGCTTCCTGTAGATGAAAGACCTGAATATACTGAGGGATATGAGGGATTTTATCATCTAATGGCTTTCAATGGCTCCGTTGAAAAAACAGAAATTGCATATATTATAAGAGATCATTCTATGGAAAAATTCGAAACCAAAAAGGAAACTTTAAAAAGAGCTATAGAATTCTTGAATCATAAATATGGTGATATTATTACCTTGGAAATAAGTGATTCTTATTACAACATGAAAGAAAAAATTGAACCCGTTATGTATGTAATAGATATTGCTAAAAAAGCTATGGAAAATTTAGACATTAAACCTTTGATTAAACCTATTCGTGGAGGTACTGATGGAGCTAGACTTTCTTATATAGGATTACCTTGCCCTAACCTTTTCACAGGAGGACATAACTATCATGGTAGATTTGAATATATTCCTATATTCGCTATGGAAAAGTCAGTGGAGACTATCTTAAAAATAATAGAATTAGTACAAGAAATGCCCTTAGATTAATCTAAGGGCATTTGCCATTATTTTTTAAACCCATTCATTTCTATGTTTTAAAATATAATTCTCCACTTCTCTTATATATCCATTATTTATTTCTTTTATTATCTTATTATTAATAGAATTTAAGGATATATCGTCAATTCTTGAAATAGGTAATACATTTACGGAAGTTCCAGACATAAAACCTCCATCCAGTTTTTTTAAGTCCTCTATATGAATACTTTCCTCTACTATTTTAATATTTAATTTATTGCAAACATCAAAAATATGCTTTCTTGTAATACCTATTAGAACCTCTGATGCTTTGGCAGTATATACCTTATCACCCTTCACAAAAAACATATTAGAACGACTTCCCTCAGGTATATATCCTAGTTTATTCACCAGTAAAGCTTCAAATGCATTCTTTTCTTTTAAAGCTTTTGACACTTCTTCTTTAAAAGAAGTAAATAATACTTTTGCATTAGGATTATTTCTTTCATAGTGAAATAATATAGTATGAATTCCATTCTTATAATATTCTTCTGGTGGATAAAAGCTATCAATATTATAGACTAAAAACACCTTAGCCTTACCTTCAATTTCTGTAGATAAAAGCTTTATATTTAACTTGTCTATGTTGTTTTTTAAAATAAGACTTTTTATATCTTTTCTTATTTCTTGTTCATCTCTATCTATATTATATCCTATTATGTTTGCAGAATCGAGCATCCTATTTAAATGATCTTCTAGGAAAAGAGGTACACCATCAATTACCCTAATTACTTCATAAATAGGTGGTCTTTCTATCTTTTCAAAAATCTCCGCATTTTCTGTAGTATTAATCTGTCCATTTATAACATAATAATCTTTAATTGCTTCTGGTTTCATTTTTATCCCCCTTTTTATTTTTATTCCCCTAATTTCTCAAGATTTTTTATTATTATATCTTTTTTTATCTTGGTCAATTTTATGCTCTTTTCATTTAATGCATTTTTCATATCTATTATTGCTAAATTAATATTATCTAACATCTTTATTTTACTATCATTTTTTTCAAGCTTCAACCTAATTTTATTTGTTTCTTCCTCTAGATTTCCCAACATACTTGAGGCTTCAATATCTTTTCCCTCTAAAGCCTTTAAGTATGACTGATAAGTAGAATATTTTATTTTATTTATTTCTCCCCATATTTCATCTTTATATATTTCAAACATAGGAGCAAGATTTGACATACTCTGACTGCCATAATTGTAAATGCCTGCAACTGTTCTATCTTCAATAGACTTAGTTAAAGCGTTTAAACTTTCTTTAAACTTTTCAGTTCTCTCTAAGGTTACCCCCTTTTTTACTCCTTCTACCTCATATTCATTCCACTTCTTATGAGTTTCTTCGATTTTCTTATCTATTTGTTCCCATGTACTTAAAAGTTTTTCTTCTCTACCCTCAGGCTTTTTTTGCTCTTTACTCTTGGCACCTTGAGATTGATCTCCAGGCTGACCTCCTTGACTACCCTGACTTCCACCACCTTTCCCTTGGTTTCCACCACTGTCTCCTTGAGTACCCATTGCTCCCCCTGTTTCATTTTTTATTTCAATAGTTTTCTCTATTTTGGCTTTCTCTTCTGCCCTAGCTCTCTCCAATTCAACTTTATTTACATCATAATCTGTTCCTTCTAATATACTTTCTACCTTTTCAGTTTCCTTCAATATATCCTGAAGCCCTTTACTTATATCTCCCAGTGCTTTAGGGGCTTTATCCTTTTTTTCGAATTTAACTGTCTGATTTCTCTGAGCTCTACAACCACTTAATGTAAATATCATTACTATAAATAATATATACCATTTAATCTTTTTCAAAATAATCACCTCTAGATTATTATCTCCAGAGGTGATTTTATTATAACCTATGTGAAAATTCTAATTAACCTTAATATAGTTTCTCAATAGAAGTCTTTTTTATAGTGATTTCTTATTAAAGAATAGGAGATAACAATCTAGAAAAAGACTCTTTTACTTTTACAATTCCACTTCTGTTATTATATTCTTCTAATGTAACTTCTTTACAATATTGTAAATCATCTAAAAATTTATCTGTTAATTTTAAATTTATAGATTCATCATATAAAAATGCATTAACTTCAAAATTTAATTTAAAGCTTCGAATATCTAGGTTCGCAGTCCCAATAGAAGAAACAAAATCATCCATTAAAACTACTTTTGAATGAAGAAAACCCTTTTCATAGGTATAAAACTTTACTCCAGCCTGTAAAAGTTCGCCAATATAACTCATACTAGCCCAATAGACAAAGAGATGATCAGGTTTACATGGTATCATTACCCTAACATCTAAACCAGATAATCCTGCAAGTTTTAGTGCTTCAAATATACTATCATCAGGTATAAAATATGGGGTCTCTATATAAACCTTTTCTCTTGCATTGGAAATCATCTTAAGATATCCATCTTTTATGCTAGGCCATTTTGAGTCTGGTCCTGATGATACTATTTGTATTCCTGTATCACCTAAAGAATCTTCTTCTGCGAGATATGTTTGACACTGAGCTATTTCCTTGCCAGTAGCAAATCTCCAATCTAAAAAAAATCTCCATTGAAGGGAAGATATGGCAGATCCTTTTATTTTAATATGAGTGTCACGCCAATATCCAAATTTTTTTGATAATCCTATATACTCATCACCTACATTAAATCCTCCTACAAATGCCTCTCTTCCATCAATTATACATATTTTTCTATGGTTTCTATAATTAATTCTAAGGCTTACTAAGGGCACAAATGGGGGGAAAAACACCCCAAATTCTGCTCCTGATTCTTTTAGTTGATTAATATATTTTTTTGAAAATTTTCGGCCGCCCATTCCATCAACAAGAAGTTTTACTTCAACACCTTCACGGGCCTTTTTACATAATGATTCTATCACTTTTTTCCCTAATCCATCAGATTTAAAAATATAGTATTGTAAATGAATATAATGTTTTGCATTATGAATTCCATCTAATAATGCTCTAAATTTATCTTCCCCATCAAAATATATTTCAACATTGTTATCTTGTGTAAAAAATGATTCTGAGCTAATTAAATGCATTTTTATTAGATCCTCATATTTAATATAATTAGGATCTCGATACCTATATTCATCTTTATCCATTTGTTTCTCTTGAACTAATACAATATCACGAAAGCAATAATCTTCCTCTTCCTTGGTTTTAAATAGTTTCTTTTTACTTAAATCCTGACCAATGAATAAATATAGAATAAAGCCTATGCCAGGTAAAAAAGTTAAAACCATAAGCCATAGCCATGTCGAGGTGGGATTCCTTCTCTCAAAAAATACAAGTAAAATAGCAAATAGAATATTTAACCATAATATATTTCTAAATACCCATCCATAAGATGTAAATAGGAAATCCATAATATCCCCCTAGAAACTAATTATTTTTCTTTGATTTATACCTTTTAGTACTATCTAATATTTTCTTTCTTATTCTAAAGTTAAGTGGCGTTACCTCTATTAATTCATCATCTTCAATAAATTCCAGAGCTTCCTCTAGTGACATATCTTTAGCTGGAGAAAGTCTTAAAGCCTCATCTGATCCTGAAGCTCTAATATTAGATTGTTGTTTCTTTCTACATACATTTACATCTATATCCAATCCTTTTGGATTAGCACCTACTATCATTCCAGTATATACTTGAACACCAGCTCCTATAAATAATATACCCCTTTCTTGAGCAGAATAAAGCCCATATGCAGTAGATTCTCCTGTTTCAAAGGAAATAATTGAACCTACCTTTCTTTTAGGAATCTCCCCTTTATAAAGAGCATAACCATCAAACACAGAATTAAGTATACCATTACCCTTGGTATCTGTCATAAACTCTTGTCTATAGCCTATAAGTCCTCTAGCAGGTATAAGGAATTCCAGCCTTGCATATCCTCCATTGGACTCAGTCATACTAACTAATTCTCCTTTTCTTTGCCCTAATTTCTCTATAACTGCTCCTACAAATTCATTGGATAAATCAATAGTTACTTTTTCCATCGGCTCCATCTTCTTACCATTTTCTTCTTTAAAAAGTACTTCTGGCTTAGATACTTGGAACTCATATCCTTCTCTTCTCATATTTTCAATTAGAACTGATAAGTGTAGTTCTCCTCTACCTGATACCTTAAAAGCATCTGTAGATTCTGTTTCTTCTACCCTAAGACTTACATCTGTTTGCAATTCCTTAAATAATCTATTTCTTACTTGTCTTGAAGTTACAAATTTTCCCTCTCTCCCTGCAAATGGACTATTGTTTACAGAAAATGTCATTGCAATAGTTGGCTCAGATATTTTGACGAAGGGTAATGGTTCTGGAGAATTAACATCACATATTGTATCTCCTATATGAATATCCTCTACTCCTGTTATGGCTATAATACTGCCTACTGTGGCAGATTCTACCTCTACTCTATTTAGTCCTTCAAACTCGTATACTTTAGATATCTTTACTTTTTCCTGCTTTTCAGGATATTCCTTATTTACTATAACTACTTCTTGATTAGTAGATATTTTGCCTCTTTCTATTTTACCTATACCTATTCTACCAATATATTCATTATAATCTATAGTAGATATAAGGACTTGAAGAGGTCCTTCTGTATCTCCTTCTGGTGCTGGTATATTGTCAATTACTGTCTTAAATAATACATCCATATTTTCTACATCTTCGTTATAATCTAAAGTAGCAGTTCCCTTTTTAGCTGAAGCAAAAACAAAAGGACAATCTAGATTCTTTTCATTTGCACCTAATTCAATAAATAAATCCAATACCTCATCAATTACTTCATTTGGTCTTGCTTCTGGCCTATCAATTTTATTGATGCACACTATAACTGGTAAATCTAGTTCAAAGGCTTTTTTTTAAAACAAATTTTGTCTGAGGCATTGGTCCTTCAAAAGCATCAACTACTAGTATTACACCATTCACCATTTTAAGCACACGCTCTACCTCTCCACCAAAATCAGCGTGGCCTGGAGTATCTATAATATTAATTTTAATATCTTTGTAATATATAGCAGTATTCTTTGCTAGTATTGTAATACCTCTTTCTCTTTCTATATCATTGGAGTCCATTACCCTATCCTCGACCACTTGATTAGCTCTAAAAACTCCCGATTGCTTTAATAGACTATCAACTAAAGTTGTCTTTCCATGATCGACGTGAGCTATTATTGCAATATTTCTTATATCCTCTCTCTTAATATTCATACAACAGATCCTTTCATATTTAAAATTCTTATATATAGTTTTTAACAAAATTCATTTTACCATACTTCAAAGATAAATCAAAATATATTATTCAATTTTATTAAAAAACTGGTATGATCCTTATATTAAATCATACCAGTTTCTTAAATAATCTATCTATGCATTAGACAATTAAGATGCCAAGCTTTTCTCCTCTCTTTGGGTCTTTTGTATTCTATTTTATATTGTAAATGCACCATTCTAACCATATAATTTGTTGATATAATTTGGATAATAATCACTGGAAGTATCACCCAGCATTTCCAATATAGTAGTATGGCTAAGGATGATATAAATCCTATAAGACTTAGTACTATAAAAAATATTGCATAAAGTCTTTATTAAACTTCTTTATAATTTGCTCCCTATACTTTCTAATCTTTTTTGCTTTTTTTATTTAATTTAATATAGCTTTCCTTTTAATAAAAAATGCATTTATATAAGTAAATGCTTCATCCAGTTAGTTTCCATAGGTTTAACTATTGCTAACAGACTTAGTATTACTCCTATGGAACCCTGTAGCAATGTTATCTTATCTTCTTCAATTATTTTATATACTCCGTTGTCGACCTCTTTTGTATCTATGTTCATGAATCCGAATATAGAGTCCTCTTTATAAAAGTTTAGTAATATATTCTCCAGCTTGTTTATACATTTTATGTAATTAATATTTCCTGTATCCATGTACATTGCCTCCATAACTGCTAATAATCCTGCATATCCATGACATACAGTTGGGGAGTTTAGCCTCCATTGATTTATGTTCATTTTAGTTAGTCCATCTATTGCTTTTAACGATAATATTATACTATCTTCATCATCTACTGCCTTTCCACCCAAATACATTGCTCTTGCTATTCCTGGGGAACCATAACACCAACTAGCCCTATTTGCTCCCATATTGACTCTTCTATTTACATAATCATCAAACCCTACTTTCTCAGGCCAATATACAAATTCTTTTTCATTAATACAGGAAAATGTTTTTAAGTCATTTAATATGTTTTTTATAGCTTTCTTCTGTCCTTCTACTTCTATTTCTTCATTAAGTCCAGTAGATAGAATTGATAATGGGCCAGCTATTCCATGAGATAGTCCTAAATTGAAACTTCCATTAGTATAACACTCTCTTTCTTTCTGTGAATAATGATTATCTGAAGATAAATAATATTTTAACACCTTTTGTCCAAACACTTCTTTTTCTTCTGTTAGCATTATTAGATATCTAAATATATCTTCTATATATTTTCTTATCTTATCTTCATTTTTATAAAGTAGCAGATATGAAGCTACTCCTGCCATTCCTGCCATAGTACCAAAACTTTCAGCTTTTAAATCATTTATATCAGCTATTAATTTAGGTAATTCATCTTCTATTAAGGAAATTATCAACTTATTGAAGCTATCAATAAATCTCTTAAAATAACCTGTTGATTTATAAATTGAATTAATCCCATAACCTAGATCCGAAAGACCTCCAAATAGAGGAACCCTTAATTGACCTCTACTTCGAATTATTTGCCTAATCATTGTCATATACTTATATGATAAATCTTCGATGTCAATCTCCTTACTTATCAACTCTTTAACTTCTCCTATAAATATACAGATTGATGAATATATACTCACGATAGATTCAATATTACCTTTATCGACGAGCAGTTCATTAAGTTTATATGGATCTTTAATTATACCAACCATTTTATCTAAGGATTTCAGCAATACTGCATTTGTATCTACATCTATAATTTTTTTTACTTTTTCTAATTCTAGATTATATAATAGCTTCATTTAAGCAAGTCCATCCTTTCTGCATGTCAAATATTGAAAACTTGATATATTATTATGCATAATAATATATCAAGTTTGTCCTCTTGCTAATAAATCTGATTAGCTAATCATTTTAATTAACTAATAACTTTATATTTGTATATTAAGATTAAATCTAGGTATACACGCGTTGTATATATTCTTGTTGGATGATCATTACATTTATAATCATAGGTAACCCAAGTGCCATAAATTGATTTAAATCATCAATGAATCTTTTACAATAGAAGGAATAAAATGAATTCCAAATGTTATATTAGAAAATCCTCCAAAAATAGATCTTGGAAGACTTTGAGTTTGATTTTCTATTAATGTTTTTATCTTTATCATATATTGATATGATAATTCTTATATATCTATTTCCTTAGATGAAATTACTGAATATTTTTATCTTAAGTCAACTTATTCAAATTTTCTGACCCTTTAGCTACGTCTATTAATTTTAATATCCATTTATTCTTTCAAAATATTGTAATGTTAATATCTATTTATAGTCTATGTTATCAAATGAATTCACGATAATTCCCCCTAGTAATCTCCTTTCATATAAATCATAGACTTTATATTAAAATATCCGAGGTCTCTAATTTTCAGTATATATTTCAAAATTAATATGATAAATATTCTATTACTTTTCTATTCTTTGAGATTAATTATAGTTTCCTATATTAGCCTTTCTTGCTATAGGCAAGCCATTCGATTTCGCCATCACCTTTAGCTATATATTCTGTAGATTTCCCATAGTTTAATATAAATGCTGAAATCATAGTAAATAACATTATAACTGCTACTAAATTTTTTTTCATATATCAATCTCTCCTTTACTTTATTAACTCTTATCTATATACTATAAAATAAATAATTCTTTTTCAAGCGACTTTAATGTCGCTTTTACCATGTTGGTTCTGGAGAATAAACACAAATCTGGATTGGGAGGTGCTTTTCTTGAATTATAATCTTGATTTGTTTGGAAAAAAAATGGAACAAATACGAAAAAATTTAAATCTGACTCAAAAAAAAATATGCGAATTAGCAGGTATAGATTCAGTAACTATTCGAAGAATAGAAAATGGAAAAGTAGTACCCAAATTAGATACATTAGAAATATTATCTCCTATTTATAAACAGGATTTAATTAATTTATTATTAAAATATAGATTTGATGACTATTTAACTTTCTATGAAATTAAAAATAGATTAGAATTCAAACTAGATAGTGTAGAATTTAATACTTTACATAATGAATTTAAAGAACTAAATATTTTATTATTGTCCACTAAAAATAACTATTATAAAGTAATTATTAAACAATTGATCTTATTTACAGAAGCTATTCTTCTATATAAAAATAATAGTGACATGGATAATAAAGCTCTTAATATGCTAATAGAGTCTCTTAAAATGACTACTCCCCGCTTTGACTTAAATGATTATAATTCATTTGTATATTCTTCTATGGAAATAAGAATATTGATGAATATTGCCTTTATATTAAATAGATTAAATCTTAAAGAAAAATATCTGGAGATAATGGAGTTTTGTTTCCAATCTACTGACATTAATGATGAAATTTATCCTAAACTATGTCACAATTTGGCTGGTGTTTATAGAAGAAACAAAGATTTTGAAAAAGCCTTGAAATTTTCTAACATAGGTATTAGGGTTTGCCAAGAAGTAAGAAATCTGAATGGACTGAATCTCTTATACTATGGGAAAGGAATTGCTGAATTCCATCTTAAAAAATCTGAATATATACAATCTCTCAATGTTTCAATAACTTTATGTGAAGCTCTTGGCCAGAACAAACTTAAAGACGAAATTATAGAGAATTGTAGAGAAATTTTTGGTATTGATTTATAGTCATTAATGAACCTTCTATTTTTACCCATCACCTTTACTATATTTAGTAAGGATTAATTTTATATAATTTTTGAAATAGAAAAATCAGGTCTTAAATTTAAGACCTGACTTTTCTATTTATTGATTAAACATATAATTGTAAATCATATTTGCTGCATCTTCCCTGTTTAATTCATATTTTGGGTTTATGTTTCCCTCTCCATCTCCTGATATTATCTTTAACCCATACCCAATATTTATATATCCCTTTAGACCTTTTGATATGTCTTTATCATCTTTAAAGATATCTTTATAAATACCATCTATCTCAGCTACTTTATCCATTCTCATTGCTCTAATTATATATTTTATAGCTTCCTCTTTGGTAACAATTTTATTTGGATTCTTTTCTCCTTCTTTCATATAGCCTGCAGAGATAAATGATTTATATATCTCATCCTCAGTTATATTATCTGTTCTATATTGGTTCATTGATTTCCAAAGTATATATACAAAATCTTTTTGCTTTATTTTATCCTTTGGTTTAAATTCTTCCCCTTTGAAACCAATTCCATATTCAGCTAATGTTATTATTTTATCCTTAGCATAGGAACTATCTATATCCTTATAGGATATCGGTTTCATCTCTTCATATGGCTTTCCTGAGTAATCTAATATTTCTCCTGTTGTTCCAGATATTATTGCAGGTTTATTTTGATTCAATGCATATACTAGCTTGATTTCAAAATTTTGACCTTCTGTTTTAGTATGATCATAAGTCTTAGTATACATTAACTCCAAGCCAATCTTATCCCATAAGATTTCATAGGCATCATTTATCGGAATAAGTTTGTCCTTTGGTGGAAGGTTACCTTTGAACCAATCTAAATTATAAGAATATACTTCTGCTCCAACTCCATCTACTCCTACATGAATTCTATCATTTTCAACATATACATTTCCATCTTTTCTAATAAAATTAAAATTATAGGTTAGTTGATTTTCTTCTGCATATTGGTCTTCCATTAGCTCTATTTGATCTACTTTATTTGGCTGCATTTTTTTTATGAATTCTTTTGCAATATCCAAGGCTTTATCTTTACTTATCTTTGGCTTAGGATTCTCTCCGTAATTTATTCCTCTATTAAAATTTATAACTTCTCCTGTTTTGGCATCTAATCCTATATCCATATATAAGAAATTATCCTTTGATATTTCTTTATTAAAATATAAATACCAGTTAAAATCCCCTGGATTTTTGTAATTATTATAAAGATTTTTTCCATTTAACTTATAACTAGAATCTATATTTAATATTTCCCTCGCTTTTTTTTCTGCCGATTTTTCGTCCAATAATCCCGATAATTTATCAACAGATGATTGTTCTTCTGGAGTAAGTCCTGTTCCAGAATCCATGGCCTTCGCATTTTCTTCAGCTCCATAATAACTTAAATTTATTTTTTTACCTGTTAAGGCATCAATACCCTTACTTGACCCAAATATTGAATATGCCAAATAGTAATCTTTTTCTTCTCCATTTCTAGGCATAGATCTATAATAGTAATTATTAGTCTTATATATTGGTTTTATGCCTATTTCTCTTCTATATGCTTCCTTTCCCTTATCTAAGGTTATTACTTTTTCTAATGAAGGGAACACTGCTTTTCTATCCCAACTAACATAATAATGTCTAATCTCTCCAGTATATTTATTCACATTTACAGTAACTGAATTCTCTGGAAATGGTATATCATTTATATAGCGTCTATAATTAAAATAGTATTGAGTATCCATAGAACTCGTTGGATAATTTTCTGGAATCAATTTAATCTCTTTTGCAATAACTGGGTCTACCTTAGCTATAAACTCCATAGCAAATTTTTGTGCTTCGTCCTTCGTATAATTAGGTAATTTTGAGCTTGGTTCTTCGTATGCTGGTGAGTAACTATCATAGAATACAATATTACCATCACTATCAATATTAACACTAATGGTATTTAATTTTTCTCCAG
>NZ_NPMN01000050.1 GCF_002266425.1 Tissierella sp. P1 | reverse complement strand
CACTTCATCGAAGACTTTGCCTCTTTTGGATTTCTATATTTAATTTTGATTTTATATAAAATAACAGCATCAGGATTTTTACATCTCAGTACAATTGAAATTTTTCAATTTGTATCTCAACCTTTCATATTATTTTATAGTTCCAGCACCATTTTTAAATCAGATTCTAAGTATTTATTGTTGATAAGAGGAATATGCCTAAATCCAAATTTTTCATACAACCTTATAGCTGAAACCAGCTTGTGATTAGTATTTGAACCTCCCACGACTAAAGTCGCAGGATTCTGTTGTAAACAACAAGGCATAACCAAGTCGCCTCTAGACTCTAAGACTTAATAGTCTATCAGTTTACTTTTATAATATTTTTATTCTTTTTGGTTGTTTTAATATATTTGGATTCTTTTGTATATGGGATAGACCTAATATATCTGATTTTCTTAGTATATTAAGGCTTGCATTTACATCTGCATTTATTAACTTGATTTGTATTGTCCTCTTGTTATTCTTTTTCCACTGGAGGTATGTTTTTTGGGATTATCTTGGTTTAGTTTTGGTAAGTCATCGTTGGCTAGAAAATCAGATTTACTGGTATAGCTTTCTTCTTGCTTTATATAGTTTATATTATTTCTTTTACTTAAATATTCTAGTTTATTGGCTATATCTCCTATTGGTAGATTTACAAAGTTTTGATTGTTTTTCTTTCCTATATTTATTCCTTTTTGAATGTTTTTATTATATCCTATTACTATATTCCCTATATCATTATCTATACAGTATTTTATTATATAGGAGCAGGTTTTATTTATATAATCATTTACTTGGTTGTTTCTTTTTCTCCAAAGGATAGCTTGTTTTTTTGTTGTTCCTTTGATACTTATTTTATCTTTTATGCTTTGTAGTTTACTGTTTTGTTTGTTTGCCCATTGATTGATAGATTTTAATCTTTTTCCATCTATTATGAAGCTATCTCCTTGGTTTGTGCTACAAGTACAAAGATTATCTAATCCTAAATCTATTGCTAGTGCTTTATTTTTATCTAGCTCTTCCTTTGATTCAGATATTTCATAACAATACTGAGCTTCAAAGTACCTAGCTCTATATTTAGGAATTATCCTTATTTCTTTGATATTTTTGTTTAATAGATTGTCTGGAACTTTTATGCTGACTTTTCCATATTGCCTTTTAAATACTGGGGACATGGGTATGTCTAATATCCCATTAAGTTTTATTCTTATTTGACCTATGATAATACTAAAGAAACCTTCCTTTTCTAGATATTTAGATAATCTTATATCTTTATAATTGTATTGACCTAATTTGGCTAGTTTAATTAATCCAAAAAATGATTTCATGGTGCTGTCTACTTCTTTTAGTATTTGCTGGGATATATTACTGTTTAATAGTTTATAGTTTTCATTTTCTTTACATATATAATCCAAGTGTTTATTATTGTTAAAGTAATATTGTCTTATATTATAAAGGCCTACGTTATATAGATTTTTACTTAGAATACACATTTCTCTTAGGGCAATGTATTCTTTCTTAGTTAACTTTTTAGCTGCTGCTTCTGTGTTTCATAGAGTGATTTATTGTACGATTGACTTTTCATATACTTACACCTCCTCTCTTACTTGATATCATTCAATTATATTATACTTTATACTACATATAGGAACAAATGTTTTGTTTGTGTTTATTTTAACTCTAGACTATTGCCAATTCATCCTGCGACTTAAGTCACAAAGTGCTCTTGGCAATATTATAAAAATATACCAAGGTAATTGAAAGACTCCCACAAGTAGGGAGCCTTTCAAAAGTTTATTATTCATCCAGTATAAAGTAGATCTTAAGAATGACTTTGAGATACAATAATAAATTATTCTACCGAACCATGAGTTAGTATGGTATCAGCTTCATGCTGTGTAAGCACCCCATCTTTTACCTGCTGGCTCAAATATCTCTTGACTGCTTCTGCAGCCTCGCTTGATGTATCGAAATGACCTAAATCAACTGCAGAGCCATCTGGCAGGGTTATGATTGTTGAGCCGGGAACCGATTCGGGTTTGGCATTCCATGTTTCAGGGTCAAACACACCGACAAGGACGCCACCGTCTGAAAGCGTGATAGGCTTCGTGTAATGGTACCCTTGCTTCATTAGGGCAATCTGTTTCTGCCATTGAGCATAAAGGGTATCTACATCCTCCTGCGTCCATTCACGGCAGATATAATCGCTATTGGTATTTTTATAATAAAAGGATTTGTCACCACTATCTGCAAGTTTTTTATTTTCGGTGCGCTGATGTTCCATCCATTCCTCAAATTCGTTGATTTCCCAATATTCAAGTTGGCTGTCCTTTTCATCACCGGAAACGCTTTCGACAAGATACTCGCCAGTAAAACCTGCCCTGCCGTTTTCGATTCCGGACGTAGAGTGGCGAGTATTGATCGTTGAGGTAAAGAGTACACTGCCATTCTCATTTCCAGTCAAAGACATTATGGTACCTTTTGAGCTTTCTGTCATTTCGCAAGCGGTCAGAGTCATTGCGGCCACAAGTACAAGGAGAAATCCTTGCAATGAAGATTTGATTTTTTTTGTTTTCATGATATACCTCCATAAATTTTATTGCCCCCAATCTTGAGTGCAACAATAAGATAACATCTATGTATGGAGTGTATATGAAAAGTGCATGGAATCAAAGTATTTTGCAGTAAGACCACTACAATCTTATTATGAAGCGCATACCCAGTGGCTTTATCATAGAGCAAAAAGAATAGGAACAGTTCAAAGCCTCCAAAATTGAAGCTACTATATACAAACCGAAGCCGTTACCGCCGTCCTCACGATTGCGGGCATAGTCGGGGCGGTAAAATGGTTCAAAGATACGCTTTAGATGTTCTTCCGGAATAGGCTGACATTCATTTTCGACAATCAGCTCACGACCTTTGATATAAACAGTTATGGATTTACCCGGTGCGGTATAAGCAACGGCGTTTGAAAGAATGTTGGAGAATGCTTTAGTAAACATTTTTGGTGGCAGACAAACGGTCAAATTATCGGGCCAATCCATTTTGAAATGCTGTCTGTTCGCTTTCGCTATCAACTGATATTGACCACATAGCTTAGACAGGTAAACAGAAGCATTAAATGTTTGCGATTCCTCACTCTCTATGCTCTTACTCAATTTTGAGGTATCTAAAATCTCGGAAATCATATTGCCAAGCCGCTCGGTCTGTTCCTTGCACAGCGGCAAATATGTTTCATAATCCTTGTATTTCCCGACTTCCATAATCATGTTTTCAAGCATAGCGTTTAGCGCAGTAACAGGTGTTTTCAGTTCATGGGAAGCTGCCCGAAGAAAATCCACCTTTTGTCTTTCCGCTTTACTCACACGATCTTTTTCCTCTTTTAAGCTCTCAATGGTAGACAGCAATTTTTGATATAGTTCGTTTATGCTTTTTGATAGCATTCCGATTTCATCACTTGATTGAATATTACTAACAGCGCTTTTTTCTAAACTGGCCATGCGAATCGCTGTCTCTGAAATATGCTTGATAGGCTTAGTAATTGCTTTGGAAAAGAAAAAAGCACATATAAGAGAAACAACTATACATATCGTTATGGAATATGACAGAGAGCGAAGAATGACATTTGAAATCTCGGGGTTTCTTGGAATGTAAACTTGGGCTATTCCCGGTATATCTTCAACCAATGTACCGCCATCATTCATAATCGGAGCAAGAAGATAAATAATTCCACTTGCAAGCAACGTGATAGCCAGCATAAGTACCAGCGTATAGAAAAAAATTTTAGGAAATAGTTTCAGCCGTTTCATCTATCCACCTCATATTTATAACCTATACCTTTAACAGTAACAATACAGTCAAGCCGCAGTTTCTTTCGTAGATTTTTAATATAGGTATCAATCGTCCTGTCGACAATCACGTAATCATCTCCCCATAAATCGTCAAGTATTTGAGAGCGCGTAAGCACTAAGCCTTTATGCTCTACAAGCAGTTTCAGCAAATCAATTTCCCTTGGTGTGATGTCGATTTTGCCGTTATTGTCACTTGCGGTATACCCAGAAAAATTTACGGTCACATCGCCAAACATCATAGTATCAAGGGATATTGTTCTTCCACTTCGCCGCAAAAGTGCTGTTATACGTTTTCCAAGCAAGACCATAGAAAAGGGCTTTGTTATGTAATCATCTGCCTGTTCATCAAAGCTTAGAACCTCCGTATATTCATCCTCAATAGCGGTAAGCATAAGGATAGGAACATGGCTTGTCTGCCGCATTTCATGCAATACGGACACCCCTGTGATTTTAGGCAGCATAATATCCAAAACAATAAGGTCAATTTCTCCTTGATTAAAAATCCGCAATGCTTCTGCTCCGTCATAAGCAGGCACAACTTTATGTCCTGCGAACTTAAGGTATTCACAAATTGCTTCGTTTGTTTGTTTATCATCTTCAACAATCAGTAATGTAGCCATAAGTACACCTCCTCAACTTCAATTTAGCATAGTAATGTGAAGCGTATATGAAACCAAGAAGTTTTTATTGTTTTGTTACCTTATATCTTTCATCGGCAGATTTTTGTGCATCTTTTTGTATCATCCACATACGACTAAACCGTACTACACTAGGTATCTGTTCTCTTCGCAAAATTTTTGTATCCCCGTTCAGAAATGTCCCATTTCTTCGCTACTTTGGGAGCAGAAATATATTCAATAATTAACTATCCTTTCGTAAGACTTCTTATTATAAATTGTATATGGACAGCCGAATAATATCAATGTAATCCACGTAAATAAGTGATCTATCTGAATCATGTACATGATATATACTCATATCCAAAAAGAAAGAATGAACAATAACTGGAATATCTGTGCGGCGACTTGCACTGATAATCATTTCACATCTTCCTTTCCAGCAAAAAGTTTTCTGTACTGTGTAGGCGACATACCTACTAAATGTCGGAAAAACCTGTAAAATGTTGAGAGACTGCCAAAGCCACATTGCAAGGCAATGGATAAAATCGTGTCCTGCGAATTTAACAAAAGCTCCTTTGCCTTCTCAATTTTAAGTTTATTAACATATTGAACTGGAGTCATGCCTAACTGTTCCTGAAATAATTTAATCATACTGTTTTTACTAATACCAAGTCCATCGATTTCCTCTTTGAGTTGCTTTGAATCAGTATAAAGCTCATTGATTACTTTTTTAATTCCCTCTATGGTTTCTATTTTAGGTTCAAATTTCAAGAGATCAGGTCTGCATCGCTTACAAGGACGATATCCAGCAGTTTGAGCCTGCTTAGCAGTATCAAAAAATATCACGTGATCTCTTTTTGGATTTTTAGATTTACAGGACGGTCGACAGAAAATTCCAGTTGTTTTCACTCCATAGAAAAACTGACCATCATAGGATGAATCACAATCAATAGCAGCTTTCCATTTCTGCTCATCGCTGAGTAGCATACATATCACCTTCTTTTTTATTTTTGCTTGATATCACGGATTATCTCTTCAGATCCTTTATCTACAAGATAGAATTCTATTATTTCTGCAATGCTTTATTAATGCCGAGAACTATAAAAGTATTTGGAATAGCCTGACATTCCCCCCTCCCAAGATGGCTGATTTCAGCACCAAGGACGTATCCATGGACACCAGGTAATTTAATTCTATACTGCCGTATTCAAAATACTTTGTTTTAACCGTTGACATAATTCTTTTCCATCTCCAACAGTTTTTCTTTAACTGCAAGTCCCGCGGCGTAGCCTATAAGCTTTCCGTCTGTACCTATAACCCGATGGCATGGTGTAATAATTAAAATCGGATTTTTACCGTTGGCTGTACCCACTGCACGGGATGCTTCTGGTTTTCCAATCACCTCCGCCACCTGCTTGTAGGTACAAGTTTCACCATAGGGTATATCCCGCAGAGCAGCCCATACAGTTTGCTGAAAATCTGTACCTTCTGGTGCAAGGGGTAGATCAAAGGATTTAAGTTTACCATCAAGATATTCCTCCAGTTGACGTGCTGCTTCCTTTAGTAACGGTGTTTCCTGCTCCACGAAGTCTGTGGACTTATGTTCTTTGCCAAAGAAGAGTTCAACAATTGCACCGTTTTTTTCTACAATGCCAATCAAACCGAAGGATGTCGGATAGAATGCAATATTTTTCATATGAATAGCCTCCTTGTCTTATTATATCTTTAGTATACATTTATTTTACCTAGTATGTCTTCCGAAATTTCACCATTCAATTTTCATTATGGTAATGCACTGAACCATGCAGATTGTAGCAATGCAATACCTTCTCGTATCTGTTGTTCACTCAGTAAACTGTATCCTGCAAATATAATGTTTTTGGGGCAATCATTCCTATCATTCCAGAATGGAATCATAGAATATACTTTAACTCCGACTTTTTCTGCCTGTTTAATAAGCCAATCTTGTTCTTCACCACCCGGAAACTCCAAAACGAAATGCAACCCTGCTCCTCGACCATGTAGGATTACTTTTCTTCCAAACATTTTCGTTGCTTCCCGTACAAATACATCATGACGCCTTTTGTAGGTGATGCACATTTTTCGAATATGACGCTCATAGTTTCCATCCCTCATATACGCGGCTAAAACATGTTGTGTCAGCATGATACAGGAGAACTATAGGAACAGAATAAACTATAATACCTCCTTAGCAAGCGTACTGGCAATACCATATAGTTCACCCGCAGAGAAGGAGAAAGAGACTTTGAAAAAGTTCCGATATAGATAGTACGGTCTTCGGTGTCTAGGGAATAGAGCGCTGGCACTGGATTGGCATCATATCTGAGCTCACTATCATAATCGTCTTCAATGATATATGCATCGTTAGCATTTGCCCAATTAAGAAGCACCTTACGCTGAAAAATTGGCATAACAGTTCCATAGGGAAATTGATGCGAAGGAGTTACATAAGCAGCACATGCATCAGAACGATGAATGGATGAGAGGATAAGTCCATCTTTACTAGCTGGAATTGCATGTAGATTATAATTGTTGTTGATAAATACATCCCTTGATCCATTATATCCTGGTTCCTCCATTGCAACAGTGTTATTTTCTTTACGCAAAAGAGTACACAAGATATTTAACGAATATTGTAGCCCACAACCGATGATAATTTGTTCTTCACAACAAACCATACCTCTTGATCTGTATAGGTGTTTTTTGATTTCTTGTCGTAACAACAGATCACCTTGCTTATCTGGATACTGATTAACTACCTCTTTCTGCGATGATAGAAGAATTTCAGAGGTGTATTTTCGCCATAACTTGAAAGGAAATTGCTCATAAGGAATCGTGCCGTACTGAAAATCATATAGACTTATAGGTTGCTCCGACTCTGATCTTTCGACGTATAAAGTATTTATATCCTGCGGCACATAATTCCTCTCCGTAAATTTACTTGAAGTGTCTAGAACAAAAAATCCTGACCCGTGTTTTGCTTGAATATATCCCTCCACAGCCAGTTGGGTATAAGCCAGACTGACAGTATTCCGTGCAATACCTAATGTTTGGGCTAGTGTGCGAATACCTGGAATCCGTTCTCCGGGTGCAATATTTCCTTGTTCAATATCTTTTTTTATCTGATTATAGATTTGAAGATACATTGGTTCATCTGAATTTTCTTGAATATATATCATATAATTATTACCTTCCTTATATCAAAGTGTACCCCATGTTATATCATATAAGTGTATCTTTTAGTAGGTACACTTATATGATATAATACCTTTGATTGTATATCAAGTACATATATACCTTGAATATAAATCAAATTTATATGATTAGGAGGATGATTAAGTTATGCAATACAGAATGAAGAAGTTTCAATTAACCTTAGAGCAGATTGACGAGCTACTTGATCGTGCGGATACCGGACGATTGGCCACTATCAATGAGAATGGTTATCCGTATGTTGTTGCAATGCACTTTGTTTACTACAATGACAAAATTTATATGCATGGACTACCAAAGGGACAAAAAATCGATAATGTAAATCGAAACCCCAAAGTATGCTTTGAAGTTAATGAATTGTTTGGTCTCTTGACTGACAATATCGAGAATGCCTGTGATACTGAGGCAGAGTACAACAGTGTTGTAATTATTGGAAATGCTTCGTTGATTGAGGACTTGGATTATAAACGTAAAGTATTGAATAAGCTGGTTGAGAAGTACAATCCGCAATTTGCTGGAAAAGAACTTCCTGATAACATGATCAAAGGTACTGCTGTAATTGAGATTGATATCGTAGAGTGTACAGGAAAATATCATAAATAAGGCAAAAATAAAACTTAATTTACCTGATTGCCATAAAAGTCAAATATGATTCTCTTAATGGAAAATATCCCGCTTTTTATTACGGGATATTTTTGTATTATGAATACCCTCGGTTAGACTGGGGGTATTCATAATACAAGCAGGATAAACTGATAAAAGTTTATCCTGAAATTAGTGTGAAAAATATTTACTTTCAAAACTGGTTATGGTATAACAATGTATTATATATTGATTGATGCTGTATTATTTACCATAACCACATTCTAGTTATTTATTTTTGATCAGACAATAAATTGAGCAAGTCCACATTTAGTGAAAAATGCAGGCATAGGTAAACATGAATCTATACTGAATAATTCGGGTTCTTCGCTCCATTCCCATTACAGGAACTTCTTCACTACTACAACCCAATCTGCCCGCCCCTATGACTGCATCGGTACTCTTATCTTGCAGTTCTTCCGCTTGATATACTCCCTTAACATCAGTCCGTGGGTTCCTACGTTCCGTACAAACGCCTGTATTAAATTCATGCCACCTTTATGCGACCCACCGTCTAGGCAGTAAACAGGTTTCCCCTAGACTTATCCCAGGTTAACGATTACCCCCTGGTTTTGATGGAATATCTATGCTTTCGACATTTTCGTAAGCGGTTCGCTTGTTCGTTCATCTCCTTAATATGCGCTTGACAGTTTTTATTACTGCCTTTTCCTTAACGCTCAGTACAATAACTTTTGACCACAGCACCTTAAGGTAGTTTGAAACCTCCACCTGTATGGCGATTTAGGCGGCCCATCCGCCATTATCTGTACAGCATAGCTGTCTTCAAGTAGCTACGCTACTTGGACACGCCTTCGTGGCGCACAATCATCAGCAAACCTTATGAGTTTACCTAAGTGAGAAAAGTACTTATCCTATACTGTATTCCATGTGGTCTAGGTATATGTTAGCTAATAGTGGAGATATTACACCACCTTGAGGACTCCCCATTTCATTTGTCTCTAGAGTTCCATCCTTCATTGCACCGCTCTTAAGCCATTTTCCTATTAGCTTAAGTACTCTTCCATCACTGATTCTTATTTCTAGTAATATCATCAATTTATCATGATTAATGTTATCAAAACAACCTTTGATATCTGCGTCTAGTACCCATACTCCCTTATTATTGCATGCCTTTCTTATGAATTCTAATGCCATATGTTGATTCCTTTTTGGTCTGAATCCATAGGAACAGTCTTTAAAGTTGGCTTCAAATACGGGTTCTATAACTATCTTGGTTGAGGCTTGTATTATTCTATCTTTTACGGTCGGAACACCTAATGGACGTATTTTCCCATTTGATTTTGGTATTTCTACACGTAGTACTGAGCTTGGTCTATAGTTCTTATTCTTAAGTTCATCTTGCATCTCCTTAAGAATTTTATCTATTCCAATTTCCTCTATTTCTTTTATTGTTACATCATCTACTCCAGCACTACCTTTATTGACTTTTACATCTTTCCATGCTATTTATAGTATATCCATACGATATATCTTATCATATAGGGCATGAAATCTTCTTGCTTTGTTTGCATTGGCTGATAAGTATAGTTTTACTTGAAGTTTTCGAACTTTATCTTTGATGTTGTTAGTCCATTGGATATTCATTCACTCTTACCTCCTTGTAAAACATGAGTAAGCAGGGCACCTTCCCTAGAATAGGTTTTGTTGTCCTATCCATCTTCGGTACTATATCCCCCTCCGACTCCTTCTCTACCAGATAGTAATTTCACCATTGGCTTATATACCTCTGCTTTACAGCTAAGTTGTGTAGAGTAGGGTCTCCCCAGTTCCATAATTTACTGTCAATACATACCGCTCCTCATACACCGGAGGATTCTTCTGTGCTGCAATCCAAGCTCTTCACACATTCCATGGACTTCATCCAATAGGAAGGGACTCGTCTTCCTCTTTTCTCCCATACAGGGTTTTCTAACAGTGCTGCAGGATTCACTTTATGTTACGGTCTGCATCTTTTCTAGCACCACTAAGGCACATTTTCGAGACGCTTCAACCTAATCATCTCTGATTAAATTGGTCTTATAGCAACTAGGCTTCTTGGCAATTAACCTAGACTGAACTCTCATCAGTAAGCAAATTACAGCTTTGCTGGACACGCTCCTATTAAATAAAAAAGTTGCCCTGCTGATTTTACCATTAGCAGGGCAACTTTTCTCTAATCTAATTCTAATTCATAAAAATGGAGGCCGTAAGTATCCAACAATAGCCAAGACAAGCAAATGCAGCGGGTAAAACCAATACATAAAACGTTGAAATCTCCTATTTATATTTCCTTTTTCTCCGGAATAGCGACAGGTCACCAAAATGCCCAGATAAGGCCCCAATATGTTTAGCACACAGCTCCGCAGCATATTCAAATCTTCCAACGTATAAGCAACAAGTCTGTAACGAGAAAAAATAACAACAGGTAAAAATATCAGTACTTTTTTCCATAGGCTGCTATTTCTCATTATATAGAGCATAAAAATAATAAAAATATAGCCTTCACTGCCTTCAAATCGAAGGAGTCGCGCTAATACACCTGCCAGCACGATAATACCAATCCCTAACATCCTCTTACCTTTTTCCTCGCATTTCCTATAACCTAAAAGTGACAACAGCCCTAAACCCAAGGTAAATAAGATATTCAGCGGAACTTCCCTCCAGTCACCCTTAATACCGTATAGCCTACCTTGTGCCAGATCGAACAGAATGTAAGGGACTTGCGCTAAAAATGCAGTTACATAAATACGCCAGATGTATTTCCTTATATCCTTAGTATGCAAAAATCCCTGTACAATACAAAACATGAAAATTGGGGCAGCCAGCCGACCAAAATAAGCAAGTATAGACGGTAGCCATGATGTAAACCAAATCCCTAGACTATCTAGCCCTTTTGCAATTAGCCAGTCACCTATGGGGAAAATGGTCTCTGTTAAAGAAAATATCCGAATAAAATGATCGAAAAACATGGAGATAAGGGCAAGAATTTTAAGCTGTTTACTGTTCATAAAAAAACCCGTTTCCTAGTTTTGTATCAATAGAAGTTGACTCCTCAACTACAGAATTATTGTTTCGTATAATTACTGTTTCATTGGAAATCCGCATATCATAGCTACGAATACGCTCAATTTCTTTGGTACGACGGTCAAACTCCCTATCTCCTTTGCGCCATACTGTTACTGAGGTGATTTCTCCTAGACGATTTCTGCGGACAGAAATATCCACCATGCCATTATCTCGTGTTTGTATCGAACCAAGCATTTCATCCTCATAAATACGCACGCTATCTCCTTTATAAAGATAGAAACCGTCTTGCCCCTTAGTGATACCCTGTTTTGCATATTCCAGTGCAATTTCATCCTCACTCAGACAAAGGCTTACAACAAGTCGAAATGCTCCTTTCTCAACCCCAAATTCTTTTGCCAAAGCCGTCTTTACTTGTGCCGCAATGATTTCGGGGTCATTGGTTTCATCTGCCTCCAATACGTCAAAGATCATATGGTCAGCACGCTGTCCTGGATTTTCTCCTAAAGCGATATCTCTTGTAAGTCCCGCCTTAACACCCCATTTTGAAGCTGTGGTTCCGCAGTAACTGCTTAGATGTGCTGAAAAAGGCCCTTGTCCTCCAGTGGCGAACACAATAGTAGTGCTTAACAATAAAATAATTGAAAGTGCCAAAGTAAAAGAAGTTGCCTTCTTATAACTGAGAACATTTTTGATACGTCGTTCTACCTCCGTTTTGGAAAAGGCACTAAAGAGAAGTGTAGGGCGATTTTCTGTAATTGCCATGGTGAGGAGACTATAGGCATAGTTCTGTCTCTGATCTACATCAATCTGCTTGAGCACTGCGGCATCACAGGCAGATTCCAAATCTGAGGAAAGATACTTAGACATAAGCCATACCAACGGATTATACCAATTCAAGCAGAGAGCAATCAGCATAGCGGTCTTCAGCCAATTGTCTTTACGTTTAATGTGCATGGTTTCATGAATAAGGATATGCTGTAAAAATTGTGTTTGCTGAAAATTCATTCCCGTGGGCAGATAGATGCGGGGATTGAATATGCCGCATACCAAGGGAGAAGCAATTTCATCATTGGTAAATACAAGTATATGTCCCATCTCCATCTCACGAAGAATGGTGTTAATAGTTTCATTGTGTTCAATTAGCAGACTATTTTTTAGCTTTTTTAAGTAACATCTCTTCTGATACAATAGAATTCCCACTGTTATCATTCCCCCAAGACATAAAAGTGCTAGCAGTGCAAGCTGCCAATCTAGAGATAAAGTCCTGGAGCTTTCGGTAAACCTATACACCGTCGCCTCCGAAGCGACCTCACTTACTACATCTGTATCTTCTACAAGGTAAACAGTCGGATCTCCTATAAACTGCAAGTACAAATCCGGTACTGGCCCACTAATTGGGCTGGATAACGAAAATGGAACTAACAGACGAAGGAGCACCAATGCCCATAACATCGGAAAGACAAACTTGGATAAACGGTTCTTTAAAAATCTTCGTAGCAAGCAAACCACCAAAATCATAATACTTCCATACAATGACATCAAGTATAATGGCATATCCATTCTGAAATGCAGCATCCTATTTCGCCTCCTTAATCAATTTGGCAAGCTATTTGCTTCCTCTTCTGAAATTCCTTGATTTCTCAGAAATGCTGAAAAAAACAATTCACTGGAACCTCCAAACATTTTATCAATCAGTTGTTCCGTTTCACTCTGCTGCACTTCGTCTCTAGTAACTAAAGCTTTACATAAAAATCCAGGCTCCTCTCGTTCAATTGCCCCCTTCTCAATACATTTTTTGATGACCGTATAAGTGGTATTTTTATTCCATCCAATCCGCTCTGTCAATACCTCTACAATATCGCGAGCCAACATATTGCCTTTCTCCCATAGAACTTCCATGACCTTGAGTTCAGAATCAAAAAGCTTCATATCCATAAAATCCCTCCTTAAGACTATTGTAGTAGTCTGAATTTTAATATAAGACTATCACAATAGTCTTAACTTGTCAATAAGAATATAAATTTTTATTTTACATTGATTTTCAATTACATTCCCTATGTAAATTTATACTATACAATAGCTAATTATATTGGATGATTTAATAATAAAAATTAAAAATCAACAATCAAGAAAATACAATAAACGTACTTCTAGACGAAAAAAAGGCAAGTAATCATACAGATTTTTAATTTGATGATATGATTACAAATAATAAAGGCGGCACGCAAACACCATATTTAAGAATTGTTAAATAAAAAAACTATGGAGAAGACCGTTTACTTATACGATAATCTTGGATAGGGGTGAAACATTTATTTTATATGCTATAATTATTATAAAAATATAGGGGGGGATTTTTATGTTTAAAACTTTATTTCCTATTATGGTACTTGGTATTATATTCTTATTTCTTAGTGAGATACTAAAGAATAAGAATACTAACTATGATACTTCTGATGATATTTATCCTTATACAAAGAAGAAATATTTATTGACAGTTGCTGAAAAGAATTTCTATGATGTTTTGTTATTAGCAATTCAAGATACTGAATATTATATATGTCCTAAAGTTCACTTAGCTGACATTATTACAGTTGGTAAAGCTGATAAAAGGCAATCAAATTTTAACAGAATCCAATATCAACTTGACAGGGGCATGTTCATTTTTACATCTCAGTGCTATTGATATTTTAAATTTGTTTGTTGTGATAAAGTGCATACTTATTTCACTTAACTTTCCTTTGAATATTTAGCATGTTTACAATGTGCTAGATAAACAAAATATAAATGATACGTCTTAACTAAAACTGAAAAAGTTTAACCTCTTTTACTAATTTCATCTGTTATTAATGATTTTGAAATATCCATCGCTTTTATTAAGTTCTTGAAGCGAGTGTGTTGAGAGGTACCCTCCGCAAATTTTAGCTGTGCTTTTTCACATTTGCTAATAATCGAAGATACGGGGCGCAGTGCCTCTATCAACTCTTCTTTTGTATATTTATACAGAACATTTCACCTCAAATTCATATTTGTTAAGTTGTTTATATCATTTATAAGTCGCATAAATCCACTTATGTACATTATATTATATAATTCATCTGCCAATCTATCAACCAACAATACCTTTTTTCCAACTCTACTTTTCAACATTTCCGCTGTCATCACTCAAATTACCCAATGTCATCTATGTTTTCGTCTATTTTTAAAGGAGTATGATATGATGAAATCTATCTTATACAAGGTTCTACTTGCTGCTGGTATTGTATTATTGATATGCTTTTTGGGAGGTTTAATGTATCTGCGCTATGATTATTATACTAATACACTTCCTTCGTACAATTCTACACCGTTATCTGTTTATTATCTAATTCATGGTGTAATATTTTTGATACCAGGTATTCTATGCTTCATAATGTCCATGATATTACGTTCAAAGTTAAAAAATAAATCTTAATTCATGTTTTCCTTCGTGGGTTGATGTGTTTATAAAACCTCGTAATGAGCAAATCGGGAAGCCGTAAGGCTTCCCAGTTTCATACCGCCGCTTGAAAAGGCGATTTATCTAGCTTCATATGCTTCTCCTTAGAATGAATTATAGAATACTGTTACTCCTATGTCGAAACGTTTGTCATGGTATAGATGAGGAACGCTCGTTTCATCAGGATAACCAATCGGTAAAAGTACAACTGGAATGATGTTTTCAGGCAACTCAAAGACTTCCTTTATCTTCTGAGGATCAAAATGTCCTACCCAGGTGCTGCCTAAGCCTAAATTGGCGACCTCAAGCATCATGTGAGTAGTTACAATACTTACGTCAACCTCCCCCATATCTTTATCGTCATATGACCTTTTCCAACTAACGGTATTGTCATAGCAAATCAACAGAGCTAAAGGTGCATGGAAGTGGTATGTGGTACAGGTTTTTAGTTTACTTAAAGCATCCTCAGTATCTAGCACAAGAATACGCTGCGGCTGATAATTCACAGCTGTTGGAGCAACTCTACCTGCTTCCAAAATCAAATCCAGTTTTTCCTTTTCTACTTTTTTGTCACAAAACTTTCGAACAGAATATCTGTCCTTTGCTAATTCTAAAAAATCCATAGTTCTACCTCCATTCATTTCGTTTTCAATCGTTCTAAAGGACAGTTTTCGCTTTTATTTGTGCTGGGCATTTCTCTCCGCTTATAAACCACTGACAGGTTCTGCATTCAAAACAGGGCTTGTAGTCGTAATTTTTCAAAGACTTTGTTAGAAATGCTGCATCAGCTAAAAACGGCCTTCCATATGCCATAAAATCACACAGACTGTTTTCAAGTAATGCATTCCTATGTTCGTTGAGTCAAAACTTCTCACTATAGCTAACTTCCTATAAAGCAATATGCACACACTTGTATTTTTCACTTATTTTAATTATAATTAAAATAAAGTAAAAAGAAAGTATGCACTTTTTAGTAGTATACTTACTAAAAGGAGAGTGTTATTGAATGGATACATTATGCCGGAGTAAACAAGCACCTTTTGAATATACTCTCTCTATCATAGGCGGCAAATGGAAAATGAGAATTATATACGAGTTAGGTTGTGAATCCGTATTAAGATATGGAGAACTTAAGCGCAATATTCCCTATATCACACATAAAATGCTAAGTACGCAGCTTAAAGAATTAGAAAATGACGGGCTTATCACCCGTAAAGAGTATCCGCAAATTCCTCCAAAGGTAGAGTATTCTTTATCCGAAAAAGGACTGTCATTGCTTCCGATTATTAATGAAATGTGTAAATGGGGTAGAAAAAACACTCCAGAATTGAAAATATAAGCTAACTTGAACTGAATACCTAATACTCGTTATAGCTTGCATTATAAGAGCGAACTTGCTATAGTATGATATGCTCATCTACATATGTTATGAATCAAATTGAAGGTTTTTGCTATAAGATTAGAAAGGTCTAGAATTCTAGACCTTAGACTTCGGTAAGTAATATTAATATTATAGGAACAAAAGAGTAGACTATTTAGCCTACTCTTTGTTTATTATTATGCATGAGACAATACTGGGAACATTAAGTCTTTTATTTTAAATGGGTTGTCTTTTCCTACCTTAATAAAAAGAGTGGTATCCTCTTCATTCACTAAACTTTTTTCGTAAGAAGAGATATTATTTGGAGTAAATCCTAAAACTACTTTCTTAGTGTTCTCACTTATCATTGCATTAATAATTTTTTCTAAATTTATTTCTTTCGTGGCAAATACATCTTGTATATATAAAATATCTTCATGAAAATCACAGATAACAATAGAATCATAGTCTTCAATATAATAAATACTGTCCTTCATAAAATACGTACAATAAAACATTATAAGAGATGCATTATTTTTCATAGAAACCTTTGAGAGAGGTATCGTATTACAAGCCATATTGTAAACAAATTCTTTATCTATATTACTATCCATATTCATCTTTATTATTTTCTCTGACTTATCCTCTTTTATTCTTTCTATAGAGTATTGATATTCATCACACTGCTCAAATCCAAATTTTGGGTAGAAATCAAGAACACTGTCATTAGCAAAAAGATAGATAAGATCACATTTATCCTCCCATTCTTTTATAACTCTCTCCATAAGTATTCTACTTAGCCCCTGTCCTCTATACTCTTCATCTGTCATAACTGTTCCAATTTGTATATATCTCTTTTGCTCTCCTAAAATCAAAAATTCTATAATATTTACTGAAACATTAGATACTACCTTATCTCCCTCTAACAAAGAATATGGTATATATTTGTCTCCCCAATAACCATCCTCATACCATTGTTTAAAATTAAAACCATAAGTTTTTTCTGTTAATCTATCAAAACTACTTCTTAACATATTATCATCTCTGTAATTACATCTATAAATATATTTTTTACCATTAATTAATAGAATTTCACTCATTTTAGGTTTCTCCTTTTTTCTTGCTATTTTTGTTTATTTTAAATTACAAATTAGCTCTATTCCCATCGATAGGGTAACAAATCATTAATGGTAAGTATTTTATCTTTTTTTATCATTACTTCACATTTATAATTTTCATCATGGATTTGACAAATAAATTCTCTACATCTTCCACATGGTGGAATTATTGTTCCATCTTCATACACTGCAATTACTTTTGTTATTCTATTTTCTCCAGCAGTAATCATAGCCGCAATAGCCGCATGTTCTGCACAGAATCCCATAGAACAAGGAGTATCTATACATACTCCAGTATAAACTCTTCCACTTTCACTCAAAATAGCTGCTGCAACAGAACCAGCATAAGAGTTTTTAGAAATTGCTCTAGGATTTAATGTGTTTTTTGCGATATCATATAATTCATAAAATTCCATAGTTATCATCCTTTCAATTAAATTCTTGTATTTAAATTAATACACAATGTATTAATTTAAATATTAGCTTGTATGTTTTTCATCACCATAGTCTTCGTTCACTTCAATAGTGAAGATAAATAGCAAAAGTTATATCCATTATTTTAAATTTCTTATAGCAAAAATCATTCTCACTTTAATAAGTTATTTGA
>NZ_NPMN01000049.1 GCF_002266425.1 Tissierella sp. P1 | reverse complement strand
TGAATTACAATATAAAAAAAGAAAATCAACTATGCTTCCATTGGAAATAGCTAAAAATGGGTGTATGCATATAGATGGATTCAATTTAATTATAACCTTTGAGGTAGCATTATCAGGAAGTCCACTTATACTTGGAAATGACGGTGTTATAAGAGATTTAGCAGGCTTAAGGGGTACTTATAAACCTATAGATAAAACTGACATAGCTTTACAACTTATTGGAAATAAACTAAATCAGCTTGAAGTTCCTGAGGTAATTTTTTTCCTTGACGCACCAGTCTCTAATTCTGGGATATTAAAAAGTAAAATTACTAATCTTGAAGATACATGGAAAATACCTTTAAATGTAGAACTAGTATCGAATCCTGATAGTATACTTTCTAAAATGGAAAGAGTAGTAACTTCAGATTCTATAATACTTGACGAATGCAAAAGTTGGTTTAATTTATCTAGAAAAATTATTGAAGAAAATATAAATAATCCTTGGATTATAAGCTTTAAGAATATGCACTAATCTTCTTAATGTATTTTTAGATTTTTACCTCGCTTATATTTGTTCAATAATTTCACAAGCCTATTTTTTCCATCCTTTAAAAACCATATAAAAATCTATATGGCTTTTAAATAAGTTTATTTTTAGTAGTTGAATTTTACTATTGTAGCCCAAATTGCTCTAAAATAGCCTTTGCTTTTTCAAATACTGATTTTTCTACTAGTATATCAACTCTTTCATTAGATGTACCACTAATTATTCTCATATAGCCGCCAATTCCATGCTCCTTTACTATATACGGAATCTTATGTTCATCCAATATACCTTTTACCATGTTAAATTCGTATTCATTATTAATAATTTTTAATAGAACTAGTTCAAAGTCATCTGATTTATTTCTCTTTTGAATTTTATTTTTTCTTTTAAACATAAGACTTCACCCCCTGTTCCATTTAGTTTAATAAAGTCTCATTTTTATCATATTATTCCTCATGTTCATTATACCCAATAAACTCCTTTGTATCTAATGATTTATTTTCTTTCGAATTATTATATCTTCAATCATATACTGCCTCACAAATCTCTAAATTTCAGTATAACTAGTTCCAAAATAGGTAGATATATAAAAAATCTAATTTACAAGGGGTATACTTTATAGACTGCAAATATTAATCCTAAAAGGAGAGTTTCGTGAAATTAATTATTAGAAATGCTAAACCTAGATGCCAGAGATGAAAAAGAATCTATTAGACTTATTAGAGAATGTTTATATGTAATTCAGAAAGAAAATTAAAATTAGGTGAGAAAACATTTAATATAGATTTTAAAGACTATTGAAATTTTTATGGAGTAAAATGCTATTAATAGTATCCTACCCCATAAAAAGATAATGATAAGATTATTGTCTCTTTTTATCTTTAGTTCTCAAATATGCTGCTCTCTCTTTTTCATATACTATATTAGAGTGGAAAAACTTAATTATATCTCTTAGATTAAAAGGTGCCATAGGTGCGGTATAAGGAGCTCCAAAGCTTGTAATAGAAGCCATTCTGATTGCTATAATATTAATCCCCATTATTAAGCCAAAAACTCCAAATGTAGCAGTGAAAATTAATAACATAAATTTCAAAATCCTAATAGAATTCATAATACTATAATCTGGAGCTGCAAATGAAGCCATAGAGGATAAAGCCACAATAATTACCATTAATGGACTTACAAGTCCTGCAGTTACAGCTGCTTGACCTATAACTATTGTTTCCACTATCCCTAAAGCAGGTCCTATTTGCCGAGGTAACCTTACACTTCCTTCTCTTAGAATTTCTCCAATTATCTCCATAATAAAAGCTTCCAAAAATGCATTTACAGGCACAGCAACTCTTGAAGATGCAAGAGCTAAAATATACTGAGAAGGAAGAACATCAGGATGAAAAGCTACCACTGCAACATATAAAGAAGAAAGGGTAAGAGTTAAAAATATGGATAAAATTCTAAGAAATTTAATAAATATTGAAATATATGAATTATCATAATGATCTTCTCCAGAATCTATAAATTCTAAAAATGTAAAAGGAGCAACAAGTGCAAGGTTACTACCATTTACTATTATACACACTTTACCATCTAGTATATGTCCACATGCTGAATCTGATCTTTCAGAGACCCCCATTTCTGGGAAAAGAGGTGAGCCCCCTAATATTAGTTTTTGCACATGTCCTGACTCTAGTATCCCATCAATATCTATATTAGATAGTCTTTTCTTTATATTATTAACAACATCAGAGTTTGCAACATCCTCAAGGTAAACTACTGCTACATTTGTTTTTGTTCTCTTACCTAGAGACAAATATTCTATAGATAATGAAGAATCCTGAATTCTATACCTTATTAATGATATGTTTGAATCTAAATTTTCTGTAAAAGAATCTTTTGGAGCTCTGACAGCAGTCTCTATTTGAGGCAAATCCACATTTCGCTTTTCGACCTTTAATGTATTAACCTTAATGAAGTTTTTATCTTTGGGAATAAGTATAATTGCATTACCCTGTAAAATAAAGTTGAGAATATTCTCTTTGCCCTCCTCTATTGAAACATTGTCAGTGTAGATTATCGAATTTCCAATTTTCTCTGCACTAAGCTGAAAACCTCCCTTGTATGAAAGAATTGGCTTGATTATGTCTTCTGAAATTCTAACCCTATCAGTTAATTGCATTATGAATAATATATAAATATTTACTCTGTCTCCTGTCAGTTTTCTTACTGTAACATCTCTATTTGAAGAACTGATATTTTCTATGATTTCTAGTATATCCTTTTCTTCCATTATTCTGCCTCTCCTTTATTATTTCCCTTTACTTTGGTGTTAATAAAATTATAATTTATTATTTTGGACTTCACCTTTACATTAAAGTGAATATCAGGATACACTTCTGTCCAATTTACAGTATTAAAACTTACAGGATTATCTGCTTTAAAATGTCTAGCAAAACCAAAAATATCACATTTAAATTCTTTTTGAGAACGCTCTATAGAGGAAACAACTTTATTCTTAACCTTATTTGCTATAATACTCTCTAATTCTTTTATTGTCTCATCAGAAATAGGTTCTTGGATATATTCATAAATAAGTTTCGAATCTAATTCTAATTTTATATCTATATAAATTTCACCATCTTTACAAGAGGTAGTTACTTTTCTTTTTCTAAGCTTTGTTTTTACAGAGATAAAATTAGTTTTATTTTCGGTGCTAGGTATTGCTTCAATGGAAGAAGCATTATCAATAATTAAATAAAGAATTCCGCTGCTATCTTCTGCATTAATTGCTCCTATAAACTTTGAATCTTTTATTACAGCAAGACCTAAATATTTTATAGTATCTTCTTCTCTCTTTATATATGGTACTAGAAAACCTATTTCTGCAAATGATATATTGTGTCTTATATCTTCAACTGTAGTATATATTGTAGCTCCATCCTTCTCCAAATATCTTATTGTATTTTCAATACTATGACCTGTAGATATGTCATTAACAACCTTTTCTTTGAACAACTCTTCAGTATGTTGTTCGCTTATGACAGTAAGCACAGAAGATCTAAATCCAGGCATGAAACTGAATCTATTAATATACGATTCTATTCCTTTCTCTTTTGCATATTTCTTGGAAAATACAATAGCTCTTATTGCTCCAGAAAAATCTACAGTAGGAATTTTATAATCATAGTCATATTTTGCTTCTTCAAAATTTTTCCCGCTTGAGCTATAATAATATGTATCAGTAATAGAAGCAGAAGTACCACTTTTATTAGATTCTGAAATTAACTTAGCTATTTCGCCATTAAAAATAATTTCCTCATCTACTTTATTGATTCCTACAGATAATGTAATACTTCTATTATTTATATCTTCATAGTCCCAACATCCTGATAATAGCAGTATATTTATAATAAGGAACATGAATAGAAATATTCTTATTTTATTTATCATTTTTCTTCACCTTCATAGCAATAAATAAAATTAATGGAATTATCATTAGTGTAATAATACCTAAATTCTTAGCAATAGTCGGCAACATACGAATTTCACTAGGAGTTTTAGGGATTTGTGATAGGATAAACACAATAGCTATAACAATAAAAATAATTATATTAGGAGATATCTTTTTAAAAAACTTTTCTGATTGTTTTAATATTAGATAAGATACTATATAGACATCACAAAATAAGTTCATGGTCCAAAAAATAACATAAAACCCATCAAGACGCTTTAAGACTTCTAAATAAGGTAAATCAATTCCTTTTAACACCTTAAAGACTGATACATCATAACGAATTATATCTTCAACTCCAACAACAGATATGGTGGATTCTATAACAAAAATATACAATAACCCAATAAAAACTATTGATAAAATTGAGTACTTAATAATGCTTTTATTTATTTTTTTATTAAGTGGAATAAACATAATTATTTCCAAACCTATAAATGGAAGAAAGAGTTCAAAAGAAGCCTTTGCATATGTCATTATATCTTCCACTCCTAATATTGGTCTAATATTTACTATTTTTCCCTGTGTAGCGACTATAATTTGTATAAAGACAAATCCAATTATGACTAAAAATATATAAATTTCTGTTACTCTTGCAATGGTTTTGAGATCTTTAGTAAGTCCATAACTTACAACTAACAGTAAAAATATGCTTATTGCCCATACTGGTGTCTTTTGAAGAAAAATCGATGTAACAATTTCTGAATATGATCTTACTAAATAACTTAAAAGAAATATAAAATAAATTATATATATAATAATAATTAACTTTCCTAGTTTTTTTCCCACAAGCTTTTGACCATATTCAAATAATGTTTGATTTTCATGACTGTATCCTAGATATGATATGAAATATGTAAATATGGCAACTATTATAGTATTAATAGCAATGGGTATCCATGCACCTGTACCTACTTCAGCTGCAGTAGTATTGGGGAGATTAATAATACCATAGCCTACAACTACTGCAAAAATCATAAATGCTATCTGTCTATTTGTAATAGAATGGTTCATGCCAATCCTCCGCAACTTGTTTATAAAATAGTATTCCATATAGATTAGCAAAGTATGTGCTATTAAAAACTCCTAAATTGAATTTGAGAAATTATAAAATATATGTTTTAAATAATAATAGTTAAAATCATTATAATAATACTACCATAGCCTATATTCGCTTCTATTTATTATCACCAAAGTATAATTACATTATTATAGAATTTACATAACTAAAATAGCCATTATGAATTTAGGTTCACAATGGCTATTTTATATTAATTTTATTTATAATATCTTCTAATCCTGCTCACGAGGTCTACTCTCATTATTTACTTTATCTAAAGCTGTTATTGCATACTTATATCTCATAGACAAATCAACATTTTTGTCTATAAAGACAAAAGCATTATAATTATCTCTATCTACTTTTCTAACAATACTTTTTCCTTCATTACTTCCATCTTCAATTGCTCCTCGATATACTAAATAAGATATAGCATCATTTGTTGGGGAATCTTCCCAAATCAATATATTTCCATAGTTAGTTCCTATTGACCTTAAACTCAATGGAGCTTGTACTTCACTATGACTTGTCTCAGATTTAGTGGGTGATGAAATCTTACTAGTAAAATGCTCCGTCTTGAGAATATTAATAAACTCGTTATTCACTGGATTATTTACATTTTCTAATAAAGATCTATAACTAAAGAATATACTTCCCTTTATCTCATCATATAAACTATTAAACTTAAGCTGATTTGATATTTCCTGAGGATTTTTCCAACTTAAATTCTTATTATTTACATCAGCTTTTCTATAGCTGGCATGACCAATATATAAATTTACTTCTGTTCCATTTGCCACATCAGCCCACCAATCAACTAATTCTCCATAAGGTGCCGCCTTCTCATCAAAGGTCCAATAAATTTGTGGTGCTATATAATCAATCCAATTATTTTTAACCCATTTTCTTGTATCTGCAAATTGATCATCATAAGAAGCTCTAGATGTTCTAGGTGTTAAAGAACCTGTTCCCTCTATACTTCCTTCTGGATGCAGATCTTTATGCCCCCATATACCAAAAGGACTAATACCAAATTGTACACTCTTATTATTGTTATTATTATAAGTCTTAATGGAGTTATGAACAGTTTCTATTAGCTTGTCCACATTGTTTCTTCTCCAATCATCCCTATTTTTAAATCCACTTCCATACTTATTAAATGCGGCTTCTTCCTCCTTTGCATACCAGCTATCTCCACTCTTAAAAGGATAGAAATAATCATCAAAATGAACTGCATCTATATCATAGTTTTCTACTACTTCCATTACACTATCATTAATATATTTAATTACTTCAGGTTCTCCTGGATTTAATTGAAGCTTACCACCAAAATTAAAAACATATTGCGGATTTTGTCTTGCCCAATTATTAGAAGCTAAATCAGACAACTGTTCACTTCCAGTAGTTACTCTATATGGATTAAACCAAGCGTGAAATTCCATTCCACGATTATGAGCTTCTTCAATCATCCACTCTAATGGATCCCATTCAGGACTTAAACCCTGTGTACCAGTTAAATACTCTGACCAAGGATTTATATTTGATTCATAAAATGCATCTAATTTCGGTCTAACTTGAAATATAACTGCATTCATATTTAAGGCTTCTAAATTATCTAAAATCCTTATGTACTCATTCTTATACTCCCATTCAGTCAATCCCTTTTTAGATGGAAAATCTAAGTTATACACCGTGGACACCCATACCCCTCTTAACTGTTCTGTCTGCTCTTTGGCATATACAGGTATCTCTATTGGTTTATTTTTTAAGTAAATTATTTCATTTGAGTTATACCTCTTTAAAAGCTGCATTCCCATACCACTAGAATTTGCATTAACAGAAATAGTGTTTAAAGTCATAGTTAAAACAGTAGCACCTATTGTAATAAATTTAAATATTTTCTTTTTCATCTCCTATCCAACTCCAATCAAATAAATTATGCTGTTTCATAGAATTATATTATAATTCTATGGAGATTTCAAATTACGATTCTGTGACAATTCAATAAAAAAATCTACAACCTGGATTAACTGGGCTGTAGATAAAAATTTTAATTTATTATTTATAAAAAAGTAATTCTATCTCACTATTAATACAGAAATTTTAATATGATTTAGCACCTTATTTGATACACTACCTAGCATCGCTCTTGATAAAGCATTTAATCCTCTGCTTCCCATAACTACTAAATCATATCCTCCCTTTTCCGCCATTTCTATAATTTCACGAGCGGCATCACCACATTTAATAGATGTGCCAACCTTCCCTTCGTATCCTTCAAAAATTTTTAATGCTTCATCTAATAATTTCTTACCATGTTCTAACAATACCTTATTTATTTCAGATTCATATACCCTGTCTATAACATATGGATGGTAATTTCTTAGATCACTAACAACATTTAATATCATTAATTCACTGTTGTTTAATAAAGCAAGTTCTTTTGCTTTCTCTAGCGCCTTTGTTGAGTTTTCAGAGCCATCAATTGCCACTAAGATTTTTTTCATAGTCATACCCTCCTTTTATATTGTTTTATTAAAAGTATATGCTCAAAATTATACAGTCTGCAACTACTTTCATAATACATATACCCTATTCGTTATTATATTAACATAAAGCTAAGAAAAAAATCCTTACTTTAATTAGTAAGAATTTCCTCCTCAAACATCTCTACTATTATATGTGGGTCAACAGGCTTACTGATTAAATATCCTTGAATTTGATCACAGCTCTTTTTCTTTAGATATTCTAACTGTTCCCAAGTTTCTACCCCTTCTGCAATAGTTTTTATCTTTATAGATTTAGCCATATTAATAATAGTCGTTACAATAGTTTTTGCATTTTCATCATTCAACATATCATTAATAAATGAGCGATCTATTTTTAATGTATCAATAGGAAATCGTGTAAAATAAGCTAATGAAGAGTAACCTGTACCAAAATCATCTATAGATATGCGAACTCCCATACTTTTTAATTCTTTCATTTTAAGAAGCTTCTCCTCTACTCTATCCATAGCAATTCTTTCTGTAATTTCCAACTCTAAATATTTAGGTTCTAATTCTGTTTCCTCTAATATTTCCTTCACCATTTCAACAAAATTCGTTTGTTCAAATTGAATAGCTGAAACATTTACCGACACTATAATTGGTGAATAACCTTCTTTTTGCCATTGCTTATTTTGCCTACATGCTTCCTTTAAAACCCATCTGCCTATCTCTATTATTAAACCATTTTGTTCAGCTATTTGTATCAGCACTAAAGGAGAAACTTTACTATATAAGGGATTTGTCCATCTAAGCAATGCCTCTATACCTATGTTTCTGCCTGTAGCCAATTCTCTAATAGGTTGATATACTAATTTAAATTCATTGTTTTCAATTGCATGGTATAAGTCATTCTCTATTTTTTGCTCCTCTTTAATCAGTTCCTCCAACTCAAAATCGTAGAATCTATAATGATTTCCTCCCATCTTTTTAACTATGAGCTTTGCGATAGTTGCTTGATGTATGATTTCTTCTATAGCTATACTGTTATTAGTAGAAACACTAGCCCCAATACTCACCCTCATAACAAATTGATTATCATTGACTTTTACCTCACCACTACATAAATTCCATAACTTCTTTATCCGTTCCTCTATAGTTAATATATCATCCTCGTATAAGAATAAGATAAATTCATCTCCCAGAAATCTAGCTACAATTTCTTCTCCTCTCAAAAAATTCTTAAGCTGTCTTGCAAAATCGCAGAGCACTCCATCTCCAAAATCAAAACCATGAATACTATTTATCCTCTTAAAATCATCGATAGATATTATTACTATGGATGTCACTATTTTTTTGTCAGCTAACTTCTTCATCTTATAAGGAAGTTCCAGAAAGAAACCATTATAATTATAAAGTTCTGTTACCATATCTCTATAAGTTAAATCTTTAATCTTTTCTAGCATTTTATTAAAACTTTTAGCCGCTAAACCTAATTCATTATATATTTTCTCATTTGCCCTTATATTCAGATCACCATTAGCAGCTCTCTCGAATACTTTTTTTAATTCTAGAATTGGTTTTGATAGACTTCTTGAATAGAAGAAACAAAATGCAATCACTAATATTAATCCTATAATAATAGCTGCTAAAATTGTATTCCTCACTCCATTTATTTCTTTGTAAATTGATTTTTCAGAAATAGAAATAAGAAAGGTCCACTCTGGAGATTCTCTAATCTTATTAAAAAACACCAATATATTTTCACCATTCTCATCTATATATTCAATGATACCAGATTTCCCTTCTAGTATTTCATTTATTATATTGCCATCATCTATTATATAATCTTTAATATTTTTCTTTAAAGATGCTTGAGAATCTGGATGTGCTACTAATACACCGTCCTTATTTACTATCCAACCATAAGCTTCTCCCTTCAAATTCATTCCTCTTACAACCTCGTTCAAAAACTCGTTATTTATTACTATATTTACTAGCCCAATAACTCGATTTTTTTCATCAGTAACACTATGGGAAATAATTATAATAGGCTTGTCTGATTCATGAACATATGGGCTATAAAATGGCTGAGAGATTATACATTCCTCTTCCTCTACAAAAATCTTTTGATATTGTTCTTGATGTGAGATATCAAATTCATCTAATATTGTTGACCAAGCCCTACCATCTGGATAAGATATAGTCATATTTCTATATTTATTCTTTAGTACTAAATTAGGCAAATAAGATTTTATCTTTTCCAAGTCCATTGACCTTATTATTGGTGATTTTGATATTATGGTTATCTGCTCAATAAATCCTTTTAACTCCTTAGTTACTTCATCTGATCTAGCATTTACTATTTCACTATACTGAGCTTTAATATGCTTTGGAAGTTCATTTAATTTCAAATCAGAAAAAACAAACAATAATCCAAATAGTATTATTGCCCCTACCACGAGATATATTAGTATTTGATTTCTAATGGATTTCATATCATTATCACCTTTTCTCTATTCAGTGTCAATTTAATATCACGAGTATATATTGGCATAATATTTGAATCAATCTTTTTTAGACTTTTTTCGACAAAGTTTTATTTAAAAATTACCTCTATATTTCAGAGGTAATTCACTGTTTGTTTCTATTATTTAGTTCTTATAATTTCAACATCATATCCATCTGGATCTGTTACAAAATAATATCTTGGCTTTTCACCCGGAAGACCCATTAATTCTGTAACTTCATATCCCATTTCTTTATGTTTTTCTCTTGATGCCTCTAAATCTTCTACTCCAAATGCCATATGACTAAAGCCATCACCAATTACATATGGTTTTTCTGGATTATAGTTATATGTTAATTCTATTTCATGTTTCCCTGATTCATCAGATAAAAAAACTAAAGTAAATTCATCCTCTGGAAAATCCTTTCTTCTTGTCTCTGCTAAGCCTAAAGCTTCTTTATAAAATTTTAAAGATCTTTCTAAATCCATTACTCTTATACAAGTATGAAGTATTTTATAGTTCATAAATCACCACTCCTTTTTTGTAAATTAATGATATATATCCTATTATACCCTATTTATCCTATGTATTGAAAGTATTTTACTAATAAAATAATATTCTATTCGCTGGGCATAATAATTTAAAACTATTAGGAGGAGATAATATGTCTATTTTGCAAATAGATACTTGTGGATATGAAATTAATGATATAAATGATGTAGTTTTACGAACTTTTGATTCCCTGCCAGTAGGTGAAAAAATGGTGTTAATAAACGATACGGACCCATCTCATGTATTCAATCAATTGGAAGAAAAAAGATTTGGAAAATTTGAATGGGAATATATTGAGGAAGGACCAGATGTATGGAAAGTATCTTTAGCAAAAAAATATCTTAACTATATATAATAAGGTAGATAGCAGTTTGCTATCTACCTTTAGTTAATAACTTTATCAATATTAAAACGTTCTGAGATATCCCAGAATAATTTCAAAATCTTAATATTTACAACTATAGCTATTATGATAACCACTATTAAATATATAAGACCTATTACAGGAATCAATGCTATAGGTATTCCTAGAAATACTGCCAATAAAACCTTCCAATAATAATTCCATAGCTCATCAGCCATATTAGATAAATCTATTATATTGTTTTTTCTGCACATCTCTTTAATTCCAACAAGCAAATTATACATGAGTAGTAAAGATAAAACAGTTGAGGCTATCCCAACTATAGTACCTATTAGACTAGATTGCGGCAATGTGAAATATCCACCTCTAATATTATTTTGATAAATTGAAAATAATGATAAAACTATTAATGGATAATTATATTTCATTGCCATAGTAAAATGTTCGCTATTAGGCAATAACATCTTTATTCCTTGTAAAATAATAATATAACCTATAGAGTCTGGTAATATATCAACTCCAGAAATTCTTAAATTAATAAATATGAAGATATATCCCCAAAACAACTTCTTAAAAGCCTTTTCATACATAAGTATCCCCCTTCCCAATGCGACTTTATACTATAGTATTCTATAGTTATCATTAAAACCACTTATAAAATTAAATTTATTTATATTATTTTCTCTTCTATAGATAAAACTAATGGTATAATGTATAGGTATTTAAATTATTTAATAGAAGAAGGGAATTATATGTTTAAAATTATTAATTATGAAGATATAGATCAAAATAGACTAGATGAAAATTATGTATTAATTGATGTTATATCCCCCCATGAATATACATTAGAAACAATACCAGGATCTGTTAACATCCCTATTTTTGATGATAAGGAAAGAGAATTAATAGGTACAATCTATAAACAAGAAAGTATTGAAATAGCAAAGAAAATTGGTATAGCAACTGCAGCAAAAAATCTTCCAAGTATTTATGATAGGGTATCTGAACTCGATAAGGAATATAATAATCTTATATTTTTCTGTGCTAGAGGTGGATTTAGAAGCAGCTCATTGGTTTCTCTTTTTAAAACCCTTGGAATAAATGCCACTAAACTGGATTGTGGATATAAGGGGTATAGAAAATATGTCAATGATCACCTACCAACAGTAGTAGAAAACATAAAATTTATAGTCCTTTATGGGAATACTGGGACAGGTAAAACTAATATTTTAAAATCTCTGGGAAGTCAAGGCTTGGATACTCTTGATTTGGAAGGTTGTGCTAATCATAGAGGTTCTATCCTTGGTAGTGTTGGTCTTGGTGAGCAAAACAGTCAAAAAATGTTTGAAAGTCTTGTATACAAGTCCTTAAAAAATAGAAAGACAAATTTTGTTTTTGTAGAAGGTGAAAGTAAAAGAATAGGTAAAGATATAATACCTAATTATTTGTATAATGCCATAAACAATGGAATAAATGTAAAGATTGAAGCTAATATAGAAACAAGAGTAAATAATCTTTTGAAGGAATATGTTCATGATACAGATAATGAACTTATAACCTCACTCCATAATCTAAGAAAATATTTGGGAGATAGTAATATTGATAAATATATAAAACTAATTGGAAAACATGATTATAAACCAGTAATAGAGGAACTGATAATAAAATATTATGACCCTCTTTACGAGCATAGAAATAGAGTTTATGAGGCAGTATTTTATAATGATAATGAATTACAAACAACTAATAAAATTATTGAATGGGCTAAAGATCATAAATATGATAAAAATTAATAAGACATAAGTGGCTTAATTCTTTACTCTGTTTTTTCATTAAATTAGAAAATTAAACTAATAAGGTAAATAATGGTTCCTGAAATACCCATAAATATACAAAATCTATAACTATCAGGAATTAAACTCAAATCACTCTTTGTTGGATTAGTTCTCCCAGTAGAAAATTTTTGATAGTTATATTGGGTATTCATTACCATTTTACTGCCACCAAGTACTGATAATGCTCCTACACATATTATTGCAAGAGAAGCATATTCTAACAAGTTCTTAAAGCCTAGATTAGTAAACCTACTTAATATGAAAGTTATTACAATTGTAATCATTATCATAATTATTAACTTTTTTATGTACTTAATTAGTTCAGATTTAATTATGTTCCAATCTATACTTGTTTTCATAATTTCTCCTTTCTTTTAAATACATAGAATAATTTCTTTATTCTCATCTTTTAATATTTTTTACATTATATTCTATTTACCCCTTTTTATACATATAAAAACTTAAAGTATAAAAATCAAGCTATAATTATAGCTTGATTTTTATACTTTTCCTTATAAAGTAGATTCAACCAATTCTTCATCTATCTCTAATGCTTTATATATAGTTTTTGCTATAAAATATACTAAAATCATAAATATATTAAAGGCAAAAAATGCTGTTAAACTATATGTTCTAGGTGACATGTATTTTTCAAAAAATGCAGCGGCAAAAGGGGCTTTATTTAAATAGCAATAATTAGAATTAGTTGCTTTATTAAATATATAAATTAGTAAATTATAAGTATTAGTAAAATACAATATTGATTTTAAACTATTTCTATCTATCCTATATTGATCTACCACTAAAATATATACTGTAGACCATAACAACCCAATATGTCCTAAGAAATAGGAAATATTTGTATAATGAGGAAATGAGAAGGGATATAAATCAACAGGCATCATTAGAACTAATATAGATCCTATAAATCCCCAGTAGCATCCAACATTCTTAAATATTTTTTTATCTGTTATAAAAGCAAGTATTATAAAAATGATAGCAATTCTACAATTATATAATGGTAAACTCTCTTTTATAGTACCATATCCCGAAAAACTGTACCAAAGATATAATATTATTTGCTGCAAAAATAAAATAATAATCATTAAAAGCTTAAATTTTCTTCCTATCAGAGGGTTTCTGAGTTTTCTTTGATTTAATAATATAAATTGAATTCCTAGAAATGCAACTAAAATAATTACCAAATGAGTCAAACTCCAGACAGGAAATACATATCCATCTGGAGTCCCTCTAAAAAAATGTTTTATCAGTTCCATAAGTTCTCCCTACCTTGCTATAAATCCTATCTTTTTATAAACCTTTCTAAGGGTTTTCATGGCTTGATACTCAGCTTTTTCTGCCCCATCTTTATATATCTTTTCTAGATAATCTTTATTTTTTATCAGATATTCAAACTTATCATGAATAGGTGAAAGTCCATTAACTACTACCTCTGCTAAATCTTCTTTAAATTTTCCATAGCCTTGCCCTTCATAACGATTTACTATTTGTGGTATTTCCTCATTTGAAAATATGCTATAAATTGTTAATAGGTTCTTTAGCCCCAGCTGTTCATCATTATATGCCATTACTCCTAAAGAATCTGTAACAGCTCTTTTTACTTTTCTTCTTATGACATCTTTATTATCTAGAATCAATATATATCCATTTTCATCTGAATCAGATTTACTCATCTTTGCCTCTGGATTTTGAAGACTCATTATTCTAGCCCCGAATTCCTTTATTAGTGGCTCTGGCACCTTGAAAGTATCACTATATTTATTATTAAATCTTATTGCCAAATCTCTAGCTAATTCTAAATGTTGTTTTTGGTCCTCTCCTACAGGCACTAAATCAGTTTGATATAAGAGTATATCTGAAGCCATTAAAACTGGATAAGTAAATAATGCTGCATTTAGATTCTCCTCAGATTTCTTAGATTTCTCTTTATATTGAGTCATTCTATTTAATTGTCCCATATAAGATATACTATTTAATACCCAAGTTAATTCTGCATGGCTGGTACATGAGATTGGACAAATAAAGTACTTTTATCTGGATCTATCCCACAAGCCAGATATAAAGCTAAGACATCTAATGTGTTTTTTCTAAGGTCTTTAGGTACTTGAGGTACTGTAATAGCATGCATGTCAACTATACAGTAGTAGCAATCATATTCATCTTGTAGCTCTACCCAGTTTTTTATAGCTCCTATATAATTCCCTATAGTTAGTGCTCCTGAAGGCTGCACTCCACTAAATACAATTTTCTTTTCCATAATAGTCCCTCCTATAATTCAATTCATAATTCATAGACATAGGCCGCTTGCACAATTCACATTTCTTAATGTACTGACTCTACATCAACTCACAACCTTTATCTACCCCGTAGGGCATAATTCAGTGGTGTCCGTTAGGACCTAGCGTTCGTTGTGTTAGGTCATTTTCCGCAGTTTCGCAACTCAAATTTGTTCACTCCCTAATGGTCGTGCAAATTTGGTGCTCATTGCGTTTGACCTACATCAACTCACTAGCGTTCGTTGTGTTAGGTCATAAAAAACCCTTTCATCTCTAATTAAAGAGACGAAAGGGTAATTTCCGCGGTACCACTCTTTTTGCTAAAAGCCAACTTTAATCCTTTAAGGGTGATTAACCCTATATCCTAATTATTTCAGATATATACTCCCAAGTCCATTCATCATAATAGTATCGCTAAGTTCTCACCATCCCTAGCTCTCTTTAGATCTTTATTATGATTACTATTCTTGTTCATTGTTAGTCCTATATTATATATATTATACTCTAGAATATTATATTGTAAACAATAAAATTTAATATTATTTACACGACATAAATATATCCATAATTTCTTTTTTTAACTACTCTAGCTGGAGCTCCTACTGCCGTAGAATATGGTGGAACATCTTCTAATACTACAGAATTTGCTCCTATTTTAGCTCCCTTTCCAATGGTTATAGGTCCAAGTATTTTAGCACCTGCACCAATGATAACATCATCTTCTATGGTAGGATGCCTTTTAGAGCCTTTTCTCCGCCTATTCCTCCCAAAGTCACACCATGATACATTAGTACATTATTTCCTATTTCAGCAGTTTCACCTATTACTACACCCATTCCATGGTCTATAAACAATTTCTCTCCAATTTTAGCTCCAGGATGTATCTCAATGCCAGTTATTCTCCTAGCTCGCTGAGATATTATCCAAGAGAGCACAAATCTCTTCTTCTTATATAGTTTATATGCAATTTTATGATAAAATATTGCCTTTAGACTTGGGTAGAAAAACATAGCTGTAAAAAGACTTTTAGCTGCAGGATCTTTTTCCAATATGTTTTTTCCTTCTTCTATGAGAAACTTAAACATAGAATCACTCTCCATTAAATAAGTCAGTAGATAAATACCTTTCACCAGTATCAGGAAGGACTGTTAATACTATTTTACCTTCACCTAGTCTCTTAGCTATTATATTTGCAGCAGCCAGATTTGCTCCTGATGAAATTCCACATAGAATCCCTTCTTCTGCTGCCAATTTCCTTGCATATGAATATGCAGTTTCTTCATCAATACTTAGTATTTCATCTACTATATCATTATCAAATATATCAGGTATAAAGTTTGCACCTATACCTTGTATCTTATGACCACTTGGCTGCCCTCCTGTTAGAACTGGAGATTTAGCTGGCTGAACTGCTATAAGCAATATATCCTTATTATATTCTTTTAGTCTTTTTCCTGCTCCTGATATAGTTCCACCTGTTCCAACTCCTGCCACAAAGGCATCTATATTCCCATCAGTGGCCTTAAGTATTTCTATACCAGTTGTTTCATAATGAGCCATTAAATTATTTTTATTTGCAAATTGATTTGGCATAAAATAATTATTATCTCTGGCTAATCCTTCTGCTAATTCTACGGATCCTGCCATCCCATATTTGCCTTCGGTTAAAATAATTTTTGCACCATAGGCTTGCATTAGTTTTCTTCTCTCTATACTCATAGTATCAGGCATAACTAAAATTACATTATATCCTTTTGCAGCTCCCATCATAGCCAAACCAACACCTGTATTTCCACTTGTAGGTTCAATTATTGTTCCACCTTTAGTTAAAAATCCCTCTCTTTCAGCTGCTTCTATCATATATAAAGCCGCCCTATCCTTTACACTACCAGAAGGATTAAAGGACTCAATTTTTACAAGTATCTCTGCCATTCCTTCTTTTTTCATATTATTTAGTCTTATAATTGGTGTATTTCCCACCAATTCTCCAATATTATTTAATATCATTTTGCTACCTCCCTTTATTCAATTCATAGTTTACAATTTAAAATAATAAGTCACTAGAAATTTTATTTCTTATAAATAAAACATACTTTTAGTTTATCCTCATCTATAGGTAAAATTCCTCCGAAATTTTTATCACCTTCTTTGTATCCTTTTAAGTTAAATTAAAAAAACCTTTTACCCATGTATAAATAAATATACAGAGGCAAAAGGTAAGTTTCGCGGTTCCACTCTGCTTGGGGTAATCCCCAGCTCGATTCAAGTACTTTCATACTCTAGTTCTATAACGGGAACAACCGTATAAGTCTACTATAGTTTTCGACTCCATGCTCCTTAGTGCACTTCAAATATATATTGTATAGATTCCTTTCACCAATAGAATCCTCTCTGAAATACTCTATATAATTTACTTTACCAATTCATAGCATTTTAGTATGTTTTAAATATTATATTCAAGTATAGCATAATAGTTCTTAAAAATAAAGCATTTTTTTATTTTTTATTTATATTATTTTTGGGTAATATGAGTATGAGGTGATTAAATTTGAATTACACAAATATTTTATTAGTAGAAGATGAAAAAAATATTTCAGATGTTATTAAAGCGTATTTAATCAAAGAAGAATTTAATGTGTTTTTGGCTAATGATGGAGAGATTGCCTTGAACTTGTTTAATAATAATGATATTCACTTAATTATACTAGACTTGATGATACCCAAAGTTTCAGGTGAAGAAGTATGTAAGAAAATAAGATCTGTATCTAATGTGCCAATTATAATGCTGACTGCAAAAACTCATGAAGACGATAGAATCGAAGGTTTATCCATAGGCTGATGATTATGTATTAAAACCTTTTAGTCCGAGAGAACTGATTGGCCGGGTGAAAGCATTACTTAGAAGATCTTATCCTAATTCTAGACCTTCAGCTGAAAAACTTAGTTTCAATAATGGCGATTTAGAAATTGAAGTAGACAAAATGACAGTCAGAAAAAACAATGAAAATATTAGCTTTACAACAAATGAGTTCAAAATTTTATTAGCCCTTGTATCTAACCCAAATCATGTACTTTCAAGAGATCAATTGATTGAATTTTCCCTTGGTCATGAATACGAAGGATTTGATAGAACCATCGATACTCATATAAAAAATATTAGACAAAAAATTGAAACTAATCCAAAATCCCCTGAATACATCCATACTGTTTATGGAGCTGGATATAAATTTGGGATAGGAAAACAATAACTACACTTTTTGATA
>NZ_NPMN01000048.1 GCF_002266425.1 Tissierella sp. P1 | reverse complement strand
CAATGGATTCTTGATACTAGTGATCTCTATCATATTATTCACCAGCTTTTTGTTCCACTCTCTTAATATCATTAGTGCTTCCTATCACTACCAGAATATCATCTTTTTCAATTACCACTTCTCCATTTGGTGAAACGCTAATACTATTTCCTCTCTTTATAGCCATTACATTTATTCCATACTTTGTAGATAATCTTAGCTGACCCAAAGATTTTTCTTCCCATTCCTTAAGAGCAGTAATTTCCAAAATACTATAGTCTGGTGATAATTCAATAAAATCCAGTATATTAGTAGAAGCTAAGTTATGAGCTACCCTAATCCCCATATCTCTTTCCGGAAATATTACCTTATCAGCTCCTATTTTAGTAAGCACTTTTCCATGGATATCTGATAAAGCTTTTGCTATTACCCTTTTAATTCCTAATTCCTTAACAACTAACGTTGCCATTATTGATGCCTCAATATCGGAACCAATAGCCACAACGGCAACGTCAAAATTTCGTAATCCTAAATCCTTTAATACTGTTTCATCCATTACATCTGCTTGAACAGCATGAGTCACTTCATCAGATATTTCATTAATTCTTTCCTCAGAAATATCAATTGCTAAGACTTCATTACCTAAGCTGTATAAAGTTCTAGCAACAGCCGCACCAAATCTTCCACATCCAATAACTGCAAATGATTTCATTTTCATAACTCCCCTCTATCCTACCATAATATTTCCTTCTGAATATCTAAAATTACCAGCCTTACTTTTTCTAGCAAAAACATATGCCATAGTTAAAGGTCCAACCCTACCTATATACATAGTTAATATTATCATAACCTTACCAAAATCAGTAAGATTTGGTGTAAGTCCTCTTGTTAAACCTACAGTTGCAAACGCTGACGTAGTCTCAAATAATACATCTAAAAAATTCGCTGGTTCTGTTACTGTTAAAATAAATGATACTCCAAGTATTAAAATCATTCCTACAGTAGATATGGCCAAGGACCTATTGATGACATCATAAGATATCCTCTTTCTAAATGCTACGATGTCTTTATTCCCTTTTATTACTCCAATAGTGGTTAATATAAGAGTACCAAAAGTTGTAGTCTTTATACCACCTCCTGTAGAACCAGGAGAACCTCCTATAAACATTAATATTATCATAAGAAATACAGTTGTATCATAAAGTCCTGCTAGATTAACAGAGTAATATCCAGCCGTCCTAGGAACTACAGATTGAAAAAATGATGCAATAAGCTTTTCAAAAATATTCAATGGTTTCAAAGTAAGAGGATTATTATACTCTATTAGAAGAATTATTATCATTCCTACCAAGAGTAGAACTCCAGTAATAGATAAAACTAACTTTGAATGCAGGCTAAGCTTTTTAAAGCTCCTATTTCTGGAGATATCTATATATACATAAAAGCCAAGACCCCCTAGTATTATTAAAGCTGATATAGTCATGTTTATGGTAAAGTCTCCTACAAATGGTGCTATACTGTCTCCTGTGAGGTCGAATCCAGCATTACAAAAAGCAGATATAGCATGAAATATTGAAAACCAAATTCCCTTCACAGTTCCATATATAGGTATAAATCTAGTCGATAGTAGTAATGCTCCCATACCTTCTATAACAAAGGTAGAAAGAATAACATATTTAGTTAATTTAACTAATCCAGACATAGTTTCCTGATTCAATTGTTCTTTTATTACTAATCTTTCCTTTAATGTGATCTTCTTTCCAATAACCAAAGCTCCAATAGTTGCCATGGTCATAAATCCTAACCCCCCCATTTGTATAAGTAAAATTATTACAACTTGCCCAAATAGAGACCAATATAAGCCAGTATTCACGACTACTAGGCCTGTAACGCACACAGCAGATGCAGAAGTAAACAAAGCGTTGAGAAAACCAATACTCTTACCATTTTGCGTAGCTATAGGTAGATTTAACAATATAGCTCCGATAAGTATTAGGCTACCAAATCCCAATGCTAAAACTCTTGGGGGATCTAATTTAAATCTCTCAAGTCTTTTCTTTATAAACCCCATAATAACTCCTCCCAGTTATATATACCTATATTATTATTCCATAATCATAGTAAACTATGAAATAAAGAAAAATAAAAGTCCCTTAATGGAACTTTTACTATAACTTAGCTTCTGCAATTTTTACTAATTTGCACCTTTTGCAATTTCTACTAATTTGGAAAAACCTTCTGCATCATGTATAGCCATTTCGGATAACATTTTTCTGTTTACTTCGATATTTGCTTTTTTAAGACCATTAATGAATTTGCTATAGCTCATTCCGTTTAATCTCGCAGCAGCATTAATTCTTGCAATCCAAAGTTTTCTAAAATCTCTCTTTCTTTGTTTACGCCCTATATATGCATAATTAAGTGATTTCATAACAGCTTGATTAGCAGTTCTGAATAATTTAGATTTCGCTCCAAAATAGCCTTTGGCTTGTTTTAATACTTTTTTATGTCTTTTCTTGGCATTAACAGCTCTCTTTACTCTTGCCATCTATAGTACCTCCCGTATTTCTAATATAGTTTTATTATGGTATCATTGAATCTATTCTTTTTTGGTCACCTTTACTCACTAAAGTACCTTTTCTTAGGTTTCTAACTCTCTTTGATGATTTCTTACCAGTTTTATGGCTCTTGTAAGCCTGAAATCTCTTTAGTAAACCTGAACCAGTTCTTTTAAATCTTTTCGCTGATGCTCTATGAGTTTTCATTTTTGCCATGATGTTACCTCCTTTATTACTCCGTTTTCGGTGTTAAATACATTACCATACTTCGTCCTTCTAATTTTGCTGCCTTCTCTATAGTTCCAACTTCTTCAGTTAGTTTAGCAAAATCATTTAATACCTCTTTACCTATCTCCGTATGACCCATTTCTCTACCTCTAAATCTAACAGATACCTTAACCTTATCTCCAGATTCCAGGAATTTACTAGCTGTCTTAGCTTTTACATTTAAGTCATGAGATTCAATATTAGGTGTTAATCGGATTTCTTTAACATTAATCACCTTTTGATTCTTTCTGGCTTCTTTTTCTTTCTTCGCTAGTTCATACTTGTATTTTCCATAATCCATTATTCTACATACAGGTGGATTAGCCGTTGGAGCTATCTTTACCAAATCTAATCTTTTTTCTTCTGAAATCTCCATAGCTTTTCTAATAGGTAAAATTCCAAGTTGTGTTCCGTCGACATCAATTAGTCTTACTTCTTTATCTCTGATTTCTTCATTAATTTGAAGCTCTTTGATAGTACAGCACCTCCTAAGTTTTCTCAAAAAATTAAAAGCGGGTATAGAATACCCGCTTAAATTCATAGAAACATGAGCCTTATGTAAATAAGACTATTTTATTATCTAAAACCTTATGAGCATAGCTATAAGGTGAGAAGCGGACACTTCTACTTAAACCCCATATTTAGTTTACCATATGATTATACATTAGGTACAGTTGTTTGTCAAATATATTTTATAATTTAGTTTCAAATTTTAATGGCAGCAATAGACTGTATCTTCAAATAAAATATCCTATGATAATTCAATATAAGATATAAAATCCTCGTAGAATAACTATTTTGCCAACTCATATAAAGCATGAGCATATATCTTAGTTATCTTCATCAGATGTTCTATAGAAATATATTCATCTTTCTGATGAGCCACATCTGGTTGCCCTGGAAACATCGGTCCAAAAGCTACAGCATTTTCCATTGCTCTGGCATAAGTTCCTCCGCCAATTGTAATTGGCTCCCTATCTAAATCTCCAGTTTGAGCTCTATATACTTCCATTAATTTTTCCACCAAGAAATTATCTTTAGGTACATATAAGGGCTTAGTGTCCCCCTTACCTTCTACCAGCTCTACTTTTGTTCCCTTAAGATTTTCTCTTATTCCATCATATACTTCTTTTGCACTGCTCTTTATAGGATATCTGACATTTATAGTCAGAACAATCTTATCTCCATCTAGTTTTATCATCCCCGGATTAAAGTTTAGCTTACCAGATACATCATCTTCATAGCCACACCCAATTCCCTCGCCATAATGTTTGAATCCTATTCTTTCATTATAAAGGTTGATAAAGTCACAAAGATCACATTCTCCACTTAAACAATTGGATAAAGCATCCATTAAATAAGAGATTGCATTTTCTCCTTTTTCCGGAGTACTACCATGGGCAGATATTCCTTTAGCTGTTATCTTTACAATATTATTATCTAAATGAATATTAGCTGGATAATTCTTATCTTTTATATAAGACTTATATTTATTATAGAAAACTTCTGGTTCTTCAATTTCTAAAATAATTTCCGCGTGATCTGGCACCATATTAGGTGCATTTCCACCTTTTAATTCTACAAGTTTAATTCCACAGCAGCTATTTGAATTTAATTTTTGCTCTAAATTAAATACTATTATGCCCTTTTCACCATGGATTACAGGAAAGTCTGCGTCTGGAGTAAAAGCCATTGTCGGGGGTTCTTCATGTTTAAAATAATAATCCATGCAACCCCATCCTGTTTCCTCATTAGTTCCAAATATTATTCTAATCTTTCTGTTTAAAGTTAGACCAGATTCTTGTAAAGCCTTCATAGCATAGAGTGTAGCTATAGCCGGTCCTTTATCATCAACTGCGCCTCTACCGAATATTTTATCATCATGGATTTCTCCGCTATATGGAGGATAAGTCCAGCCTTCACCCTCAGGTACAACATCAAGGTGGACTAAAACACCTACGGTTTCATTGCCTTCTCCAAATTCTGCATATCCAGCATAACCTTCTAAATTTTTAGTTTCAAATCCCATTTCCTTAGATATTTTCAACGCATACTCTAAAGCTTTATATGGTCCTTCACCAAATGGCATATTTGGTTTAGCTTCTTCTTCCACACTTTTAATCCTAATAATTTCTTGAGTTGATTTAACAATTTCTTCCTTATATCCATCAATTAAGTTAATGTAATTCATTTAATCACCTCTCCTTTCCTATCTATCATTATTATACCTTTGTTGTTATTTTCCTACAACTTTAATATTTTCTTTTATAGAAATTGAATTAAATGGTTACACTATTTTTAGAAAAATAAATAAGGTGGGGATAAATTGAAAAAGAAAAAAATAATATTTCTATTTTTAGTATTAGGGCTGATTGCATCCTTTTTACTTATCTATGATGGTTTTTTCCCGACTAAAAGCTTTTCATCCTTTAGAATTGGAGATAGATTAGCAGTCTGGGTAATAACTCTAGTCCTATTTATTCTCTATAGCAAAACAGATACAAAACCTCAGCTGGTCCCCTCTGTTTTATCTATTGAAAAAGATACAGGAAGAGATAAAGATAAATCTGATGTATCTTTTAAGGATGTAGCAGGATTGGAAGAAATAAAAGAAGAGCTGCAAGAAACCATAGACTTTATCAATAATTCTATGAAATACAGAAAGATGGGAGCCAAGATACCTAAAGGTATTTTATTTCATGGACCACCCGGTACTGGTAAGACCTTACTAGCCAAGGCAGTAGCAGGAGAAACGAATTCAACATTTCTCTATGCATCTGGATCTGAATTCGTAGAAAAATATGTAGGAGTTGGTGCTAAAAGAGTTCGAACACTTTTTGAAAGAGCTAAAAAAGAAGCCCCAAGCATTATTTTCATAGATGAAATAGATGCTATAGGCGCAAGAAGAAATCTAGAATCTAACAATGAGAAGGATCAAACTCTAAATCAGCTTCTGGTAGAAATGGATGGATTTAATACTGATGAAACTGTCATAGTAATAGGTGCTACAAATAGATTAGATTTATTAGATGAAGCTCTTCTTCGACCTGGTAGATTTGATAGACATATATTTGTAGGAAATCCTAACATACGAGCCAGAGAACAAATATTAGAAGTTCATACTAAAAACAAACCTCTAGATAAATCCATTGATATTAAAACAATTGCAAGAAAGACCACTGGATTATCTGGAGCACAGTTAGCTAATATCGCCAACGAAGCAGCAATCATCGCAGTTAGAAAAAATAAAACGATTATATCCATCAATGAATTTGATGCCGCTATTGAAAGAGTCTTAGCAGGACTAGAGGTGAAAAATCCTACAGTTCTAAGAAAAGAGAAAGAAACTGTAGCAATACATGAAGCGGGTCATGCTTTAGTTGCTAAAGTTCTTGAAACTGATATAGTTCAAAAGATATCAATCGTTCCGAGAGGTCAGGCTTTAGGATATGTACTTAAATTTCCAGATGAAGAAAGATATTTGCTAACCCAATCAGAGTTAAAAAATAAAATCACTTGTTTGTTGGCTGGCAGGGCTGCTGAAGAATTGATATTTAAAGAGATTACTACAGGAGCCAAGGATGATTTAAATAAGGCAACAGATATAGCTAGAGAAATGGTATGTAGCTATGGCATGAGTAATTTAGGCACCATGGCTTTAGATGAAACCTTTATGAGATATAATTCTGATATAATTAGGATTGAAATCAAAAAAATTACTGATGAAAGATATACTGAAGCACTCCGAATTATAGACGAAAATAAATATTTACTCCACTATATTGCTAATAACCTATTGGAAAAAGAAACAATAAATAGTGATGAATTAGATAATATCTTTAGACTTTATAAAAAGCCATTACCCTGTGCAACTGAAACTAATTAAAAATGAAGAGCTACAACTCTTCCTTCAAACTGTAAACAAACTAGATAATAGGTGAACTGTAAAATAAAGCCTTTTGTGGTTATTACCATCTATACTACAAAAGGCTTTACTCATTTACAGACATGGCCTCATGATCCACTTCTCACTATAAATAATTACTTAATGCCAGTTTTCTTATGGTAATTATATTTGATATAATTCTCATTGACCAATCTCTTTGTAAACATATCTAAGTCCCATGGACCTTCATCACCATTCTCTCTTGAAGTTACTGCGACAGTATTTTCATTTTCTTCTTTTTGTCCGACGACTACAAAATATGGAATTTTTTCTAATCTCGTTTCTCTAATTTTATAATTTATTTTTTCTGGTCGATAATCAGTCTCCACCCTAAGACCACTTTCTTTTAAGACACCACTTATGTTTTCAGCATATTCATTGAATCTATCAGAAATTGGAAGCACCTTTATTTGTATTGGAGCCAGCCAAAATGGAAATGCACCAGAATATTTTTCAATCAAAGTTGCCAGAGTTCTTTCGTAACATCCAATTGAAGTTCTGTGTATGATATATGGACGTTTTTTTCGCCCATCTTTATCAACATAATACATATCAAATCTTTCAGGCAGAGAGAAGTCTATTTGATTTGTAATTATGGTATCTTCTTTTCCCCAAACATTACGACATTGTATATCAAGTTTTGGGCCATAAAAAGCTGCTTCACCTTCAGCTTCAGAATATTCAATCGAAAGAGAATCTAGAATCTTTTTCATCTGTTGCTCAGTTTCATCCCATGCCTCATCATTATCAATATATTTATCCCTATTCTTAGGATCACGTTTAGAGAATCTATAAGTAATGTCATCTTCAATGCCCAGTACTTTCATAATGTATTGCTGCAATTCCACAACTCCTTTGAACTCTTCTTCTAGTTGGTCTGGACGCACAATGAGATGAGCTTCAGATATTGTGAACTGCCTGATTCTTGTTAGTCCATGCATTTCACCAGAAGATTCATTCCTAAATAATGTAGATGTTTCAGAATATCTTATTGGTAATTCCCGGTAGGAGTGTTGATCATCATTGTAAATAGTAAACTGGAAGGGGCAAGTCATAGGCCGTAAAGACAATACATCCTCAGAATCTGGATCTCCTATATGGAACATACCTTCTCGGTAGTGATCCCAATGTCCAGATATCTTATACAACGCTGACTTACTCATGTATGGAGTCATAGTCTGTCTATATCCCCATTCAGTTTCCAAATCTTCTATCCAACGCTGTAAAAGCTTTATAATCAAAGTTCCTTTTGGTTTTATGAGCGGTAGACCTTGACCTACTACTTCTGATTGCATGAAGAGTCCCAGTTCTCTGCCTAATTTTACATGGTTCCGTTTTTCTGCTTCTTCAATCATATTTAAATAATCATTAAGATCCTTAGGTTTAGGAAAGGTAATACCATATATTCTGGTAAGCATTTTGTTATTCTCATTCCCACGCCAATAAGCACCAGCTACTTGCATAACCTTTATTGCTTTTATTGGCTTGACATCTATAAGTTGCGCCCCTATACATATATCTGTTAATTCACCTAAAACACATATGGAAATTAATTCGCCTTTCTGTAGGTCGTTTATAAACTCAGCCTTATATGATTCACCCAAACTTTCAATTTTCATTAAAGCTTCCTGCTGTTTCAACTCATACCGCTTTAAATCATGACCTTCTTTAACTATTCTTTTCATTTCTTCTTCGATCTCTGTAAGGTCTTCTTTATTAAATGACCCTTTTTTATCAAAGTCGTAGTAAAAACCATCTTCATTAACTGATCCAATGACTAGATTTACCTCGGGAAATAATCTTTTTACTGCTAATGCCATTATATGAGCCGATGTATGCCAAAATATAGCCTTTCCTTCCTTATCTTCAAACTTAACTACCCTGAAAGTAGAATCTTCATTGATAATTTCCTGCATTCCTTTTGTATCTCCATTTACCACTGCTCCAAGGGCAACCCTTGCTAAGCCTTCAGATATATCTTTAGTAACATCATATACAGATACACCTTTGTCATATTCTCTAACCACACCGTCAGGTAATATAATCTTTATCCTTTCCATAATCTAACCTCCTATTATTTAATTAATAGCCATAGACCACTTACACAATTCATAATTGAAAACACTATTTGCCTGCAGATTTGGTTTTGTTGTTTTACGCAGTTTCGAACACCAATTTACTTACTCACCCTGCTCGTATAAATTAGGTTTCTATTGCATTTGACCTACATCAACTCACAACCTTATTCTACCCCGTAGTATTATTCAGTGGTGTCCGTTAGGACCTAATGTTCGTTGTGTTAGGTCATTTTCCGCAGTCTTACTGCACAAATTCATTTGCTACCTTAATTTGCCCCGCAGGGTATAATTCAGTAGTCCTTTAGGGCTCATTATCATTCGCATGAATTTGGTCCTAGCGGACACTCCCAATGATAAATTCTATATTAAGGTTGGCGTTCGTTGTGTTAGGTCATAAAAAAAGCCTTCCATCCCTACATATATCTATGTAGGGACGAAAGGCTAAGTTTCGTGGTTCCACCCTAATTACTTCTCAATTTAAATAACGCTAACAAGCGGAAGTCCTTTATTCAGACTCGGTTCAGAGGCAGTCTTCATATATCTTTCTCATAAGAAGACTTGCAGCCACGATCTTCTCTCTCTTAAAGGAAACAATATATTACTCTTCTCATCAATACCTATAATATTAAATTAGTTTTTACACTTAGGATAACTATTTGTCAAGTAGCTTTCCCAGACACTGGATTACTCCTTCTGACAAAATACTCTTTGTTCTCCTGCTTCTTCATATTTCTAAATGAACAAGTGTCATTGTCAGTTTCCTCATAACATACGACTTTTATATAAGAGATATAATATTATTTCTTCTTTTCTTTTACTTCCTCAATTACTTGGTCAATAAAATCTTCAACTTTGATTTGACCTTTATCTCCTTCGTCTCTCTTTCTTACAGAAACTAATTTTTCTTCTACTTCCTTTTCACCTACTACTAACATATAAGGTATTTGCTGCAATTGAGCTTCTCTAATCTTATATCCTATCTTTTCGGCTCTATCATCTAATTCAACTCTAATACCCTTATCTGCCATTTCCTTCTTAATTTCATAAGCGTAGTCATTGAATTTATCTGATATAGGAAGAATAATCGCCTGTACCGGTGCAAGCCATACTGGGAATTTACCTGCAAAATGCTCTATCAGTATTCCCATAAATCTTTCCATACTACCATATATAGTTCTATGAATCATGACTGGTCTTTTCTTTTCATTATCTTTATCCACATAACTCATATCAAATTTCTCTGGCATTTGGAAATCTAGCTGTATAGTACCACATTGCCAAGTCCTACCTATTGCATCCTCTAAATGAAAGTCTATCTTCGGTCCATAGAAAGCACCATCACCTTCATTTAATATATAGTCTATTCCTTTTTCCTTTAACGCTTCTCTTAGACCATTTGTTGCTATCTCCCACTGTTCTTCAGTTCCCATAGAATTCTCAGGTCTAGTGGATAACTCTACATGATATTTAAATCCAAATATATTGTACATATGATCTGCTAAATTTATTATATTAATCAATTCTTCTTTTATTTGAGATGGTAATACAAATAAATGAGCATCATCTTGAGTAAAGGATCTAACCCTCATTAATCCATGCAGAGCTCCTGAAAGCTCATGTCTATGAACTAATCCAAGTTCTCCCCATCTTAGAGGCAAATCTCTATAGCTATACATCTTAGATTTATATACTAAAATAGATCCAGGACAGTTCATTGGTTTAATAGCATAATCCCCATCATCTATATTTGTAAAATACATATTTTCCTTATAGTGATCCCAGTGACCTGATTGATGCCATAGTCTTTCGTTCAATATCAAAGGTGTTTTAATCTCATCATATCCAGCTCTAACATGCTCTTCTCTCCAGAAATTTTCTAAGATATTTCTTAATGCCATTCCTTTTGGATGGAAGAATGGGAATCCAGGTCCCTCTTCGTGAATACTAAATAAATCTAATTCTTTACCTAGTTTTCTATGATCTCTTTTCTTAGCTTCCTCTAACATTTGAAGGTATTCTTCTAAATCTTTTTTCTTTTCATAAGTTGTTCCATAAATTCTTTGAAGCATTTTATTCTTTTCATCACCACGCCAGTAAGCACCTGCAATACTTAAAAGCTTAACAGCTTTAACCTTCTTTGTATCATATAAGTGAGGTCCAGCACAAAGATCAGTAAATTCTCCTAATTTATAGAAGGATATCTCTTCGTCTTCAGGAAAATGTTCAATTAAATCAACCTTATATTCTTCTCCTTTTTCCTTAAAATACTCAAGGGCTTCGTTTCTTGGCATTACATATCTTTCAAGGATATGACCTTCCTTAACTATCTTGGCCATTTCTTCTTCAATCTTCTCTAAATCCTCCGGAGTGAATCTATGCTCTGTATCAAAATCATAATAGAATCCGTTGTCTATTGCAGGACCTATAGCAAATTTAACCCCTGGAAAAAGTTTTTGTACCGCAAGAGCCATAATATGAGCTGATGTATGCCAAAATATAGCCTTTCCTTCCTTGTCTTCAAACTTAACTACCTTAAAAGTAGAATCTTCATTTATATTTTCTTGCATTCCTTTTGTATCCCCATTTACAACTGCTCCCAGAGCAACCCTTGCTAAGCCTTCAGATATATCTCTAGTAACATCGTATACAGACACACCTTTGTCATATTCTCTAACCGCACCATCAGGTAGTGTAATCTTTATCCTTTCCATAATCTAACCTCCTATTATTTAATTTCAAAATTGAAAACATTATCTACCATGCAAATTAAGTCATTTCCCCCAGTTTCACTGCACAAATTCATTTGCTACCTTAATTTGCCCTGCAGGGTATAATTCAGTAGTCCTTTAGGGCTCATTATCATTCGCATGAATTTGGCGTTCGTTGCCTTTTTGTCCAACGAGCATTCGCGAGTTGTAGACAAAACGGACAGCGTAGATGCGTTTGACCTACTAAAGCTCACTAGCGTTGGCTAAATCAGGTCATTTTCCGCAGTTTCGAACACCAATTTATTTACTCGCCTTGCTCGTATAAATTGGGCTCTCATTGCGTTTGACCTACATCAACTCACAACCTTATTCTACCCCGTAGGGTATTATTCAGTGGTGTCCGTCAGGACCTAACGTTCGTTGTGTTAGGTCATAAAAAAAGCCTTCCATCCCTACATATATCTATGTAGGGACGAAAGGCTAAGTTTCGTGGTTCCACCCTAATTACTTCTCAATTTAAATAACGCTAATAAGCGGAAGTCCTTTATTCAGACTCGGTTCAGGGGTAGTTTTCATATATCTTTCTCATAAGAAGACTTACAGCCACGATCCTCTTTCTCTAAAAGGAAATAATATATTACTCTTCCCATCGTCACCTATATTATTAAAGTAACTTATATTCTACCATTATCCTATCTATCTGTCAAGTAATTATTTATATTTATACCATTATTATTTTATTTTAAACACTTAATTACTTCTTCCAAAGAAATATTTTTTTGTTCCCCTGTTTTCATATCTCTAAGGGAATAAGTATTATTCTCAGCTTCCTCTTGTCCTATTACTATTACATATGGGATATTTAACTTATCTGCATAGTTAAATATTTTTCCTATTTTTCCTGATTCTAGATAAATCTGAGCATATATACCTTCTCCTCTCAATTCATTGACGGTTTCAACACCTTTCTCCACAAAACTATCCATAGGTATAATTAATGCCTTAGTAAGAGATTTCTCTGTTGCTTCAATTATTTTAGCTTCTCTTAACTGATAAAATAATCTAGTTAGACCAATAGACATTCCAACTCCGGGAAGTTTCTGCTTAGTATAATATTCTGCTAGATTCTCATATCTTCCACCTCCACAGATACTCCCAAGTGAAGGATAATCATCTAATATGGTTTCATATACAGTTCCAGTATAATAATCCAATCCCCTTACCATAGTTAAATCAATTCTATAATTTTTCTCAGGCACTCCAAATAAATCAATATATTTTATTACTGTAGATAATTCTTCTAGTCCCTCTTTAAATGTCTCATCATCTATTTTTAAAGCCTCAAGATTTCCTATTATATCGTTGTTGGAACCTTTTATATTAAGAAATTCTTTGGTTCTCCTTATATTGTGATTTGCAATACCCAGACTTTCCAATTCCTTTTCTACTTCTGCCATTCCTATTTTATCTAATTTATCTATAGCTCTAAGAACAAAAGTAGAATCTTCTATATCTAAGCTATTAAAAAATCCTTTTAGCATTTTTCTATTATTTATTTTTATTGTAAAGGAATCAAAACCTAAATCTCTAAATGTGGAATAAATAAGAGAAGGTATTTCAGCATCATTAATTATATCTAGGGTTCCATTTCCTACAATATCTATATCACACTGATAGAACTCTCTAAACCTGCCTTTTTGGTTTCTTTCCCCCCTATATACTTTGCCAATATGATATCTTCTAAACGGGAAACTTAATTCAGAATAATGCTGTGCAACATATCTAGCCAAAGGTACAGTTAAGTCAAATCTCAAGGACATATCTGTACTTCCTTTTTCAAATCTATATATTTGCTTTTCTGTTTCTCCTCCACCTTTAGCCAAAAGCACCTCTGTTTTTTCTATTACAGGAGTATCTATAGGAAGAAAACCAAATTTTTCATAGTTTTGTCTAATTGTATCTAGCATTTTATTAAATAATATCTGATCTGTTGGCGTTAATTCCATAAAACCTGGTAAAATCGATGGTTTCACTATATCTTTACTCATATTATACCTCCTTATGTATCATTTTATATTATAATAACAGATATATTAATAATTTCCAAGGATGTTTAAATAAAAGAATCTAATATTTTCCAATCTCTTATTGAATAAAAAAGAAGCTGATTTAATCAACTTCTCCTCACTTGCCCTTTTTCAGTTTGGCTTTTAAATTACAAGTATCACATCCATCACAAAACTGTACTTTATCCCTAAAAACTTGAGAAATCACATTGACCAATTCTTTCTCTTTACCTTCCTCAACATGCAACACTAATTTTATAGGAGAGAGAACTATCAACGAGCTGACTAAAAGGTCAGCTTTACTTATATCTTCATACCACTGATCATCTGGCGCATATTCTAACAAACCATTTTCAATTATATTATTATCCTTATCTAGTAAAAAATAATCGTTTTCTTTAATAATAACATTAACTAATTCATATTTAGGTTCCTGTATATCAACAAAATATTGGAGCATACTCAAAAACTCCAGATACTCTCTTTCTATCTCAAACTGACCTATTGCTTTTTCTACAGAAATATCTACTATATATATGAATCTTCTTAATCTAAAGTTCATAAATCCATCTATTAAAATACTATTATTTTCTATTAAATGATTAAGTATTTCTTCATTAACCATGTTCTTTTCTTTTATATAATAATTCTCGTTCAATATTGCTAAATGTGTTGAGGTAACTATTCCCTCTTTATCACTAGACGAATAATCATCGCATATTTTCACTACTCTATTCATAATTATTGGTTTAATATATATTTCTAAAATAATATCTTGCACTAAATTAGCAACAGCCCTATAAAACGCAATATCTTCTAAGTTTTTTTTAGTTCCCAAAGAAAGCGAAAATTCATATCTTTCTTCATAGTCTTCCTCTTGAACATTTACCTTAGAATTGGAGAAATACCTATTTATTAAATTTTTTACTTCGTCTTTATTTACATTTCCACCAATTTTTATAGTTTGCATTGTATCACTCCCTTCTTTTACTAGTATGTACCTAGAGAGTAGACATATACAATATAAAGACTTACTTTAATGGCAATATAGAGTAATTATAGTACCAATATCTAATATATTTTTTTTCGATAAAAAAAATTAAATTTGTATTATTTTTTATGAAAAAATTTAAAATTTCATCTTTATTAGGATGTCCATTTAAACTTCCCGATATAATAGATTTTCCATTGTATAAACTTCCATTTGTTCCGCCAATAAATCCATATTTTTGTCCTTCTAAGGATACATATCCTGACTGAATTAGCAAAACTTTGTAGCCAAAATCTCTTAGCTTTTCATACATAGGGTAATCGGCAGTAATAGCTGAATCTTCTCCCACTATAGCTAAAGAACATTTTGTATATCCTTGATTTACATTTATAAAATCAATATTTTCCTTTTTTAAATGATACTTTAAAACTTCATCAGTATATTTGAAATTATGAATAGCTGCTCCTATAAGTCTTCCTACATTATATGCTATATCTTCTGGATATTTACTATCTAAATATTTTTCTCCTTTAATTAATTTAATACCCATATTACTTAACATTTCTTCATAATACTCAAAAACATTAGGTGCGATAATCAAAGTATTGTGATTTATTGGATGAATTACTATATCTGGATGATACGCAATACTTTCATGAACCTCATGGCATTTTATAGTTTTAATTATTTTCAAACCTAGTCTTTTTAAGTTATTTTCTATTTCTTTATCTATTCTGCCATCTACTATGGCTACATTAGCTGATTTTGGGGGAATAAAAGGATTCATCTCATCACCTCAATTTAAATATAAAAAAGATTTCTACTTAAAACATTAATAAATTTTATGAAGTTTTTGGAATTCGTTTACAGAAAGTTTAACTTAGAAAATAAAACTTTCTAATAGATTATAACAAATCTAGAATCTTTGATTCTAAAATGACATATATGATGCATAAAGATTTGAACTAAGAAATAAATATCTTCCACCTCTACATAAACCTTAAACATAACACTCTATCGAATAATATCTAGTTTTAAATTCAGTAAAATACTTGATTTATATTTTTGCACTTAACTATTATATAATATTCTTTATTATTAAACATATTAAAATAGATTTAAAAGCAGAAAAAAGACTCTAGATTTTATTCTAGAATCTAATCAATATAACTATTTGCTCTTCTCTGCTTTTGGATCTACTATCATTTCATAGGCTCCCATACTTGTTATAGTGATTAATATTGAATTTATAATAGTAAGAGTTATTCCTTCTATGCTTCCACCAGACCTAGCGAATATAAAGGTTAATATTAAGGATATCACTAGAGCATATATCCTTACCATAGAATCTCCGAATTTCCTCTTTACCATAGATTTAGTAAACTGAACAATTAAACTTACCGCAGCCACTAATCCTGCAAAATTTATTAATATGTCTAAGTTCATCAATTCGTTAGACCTCCTTATGATTAATAATCAATTTGCCATCATTCCACCCTGCCTTATATCCTCTTTTTTAAAATCCAGCAGGAATATAAGTAACTTTGTCTTTCATAAGGCTGCTTCAACATCTTTGCCATATAACCCTATTTAAAATTAGATATTTTTCATCTTTAGCATACTTAACTCCCAGATAATTTAGTATTCCTTTTGCTACTTCAAAACTAATTCATCTCATTGTCCTCTAGATTAGTAATAAAGACTAATTTTACCAGATCTGATGTCATCTTAATCTCTCTTAATACCACAAAGCTAACTGTTTTTATTCCCTTATTTATAGAATATGTTTAAATCCGAATTATGCTATATTAAATATATTTTGCTAATGCCATATCTTTATTACTAACCATCTCTTTGACATTTACATTTTCGATTACATTACAATGTATAACAGATTTCTCCTATTAATCTTAGAGAAAGAACTTTTAAAAAAGAAAAATTCAAGGTTTTTTATTTCCTTGAATTTCTAGAACCTTTAGTCTATATTTAATCTAGTCAATATAAGATTTATAATGTTAGTAAAATATCATATAATTAGTTCCTAAACAATGATTATTTAGTTTTAATATATATGTATTTTAATATATATGTATTTAATAAGAATATAATTTCTTGCTTAATACTACACTCTTATAATTTGTTGCACCCCATTCAATAGTTTCTATATATCTGTACTCTCTTTTTCTATAAAAATCAATTAAATGATATGCCGTTTCAGCAGTATCCAACGCAATCTCTCTCACATTATTTATTTTTCTAGCCTCTTCTTCAACAATGTCCATCATTCTACCACCAATTCCGTATTTTTGTAATTCAGTCGCAACTGCAAACTGTCCAATCTTGGCCACAAACTCTTTACTATACCAACTACTTTTATCCGAGTGTTCTGGACTATAAAGAGATATTGTTGAAGCAATTCTATTCTGATATATACCAATATAACATTTGTAGGCATTTCTCACTCTGTTTAATGTTACACTATCCTCCTGTGTAGCTGCTACATATTTAAGACCCATATCAGCTAAAATCTTATAAGATTTATTAAGAAGCTGAGTTAATTCTTCAATCGAATCTTTGGTCGTAATTAATCTAAACTCTATACGTTCACTACCATTAAAGTTATATGAATATAATCCTCTTTGTGACATCTAACCCCTCCTTGCAACATCTTTAGATTTAAACCATTTGTATTTATTGAAATTATAATAAGGCATATCAAAAGTGAATATGTCTCAATTTTACTATGACGACTTACTTACAAAGAGATTATAGCATATTAGTTATATTTTATATAGTATAGAAATTCTTGCTTTATAGATATAATATTAATCAATTTTCAACACAATGTCTTCGCACCTTCAATAGTTATCTAACATAAGTAGCATAAAAATACCGTAAAATTCTTTTATGAATAATACGGCACTAAAATAAACTGTCTACTTCTAACTCTTCTATTTAGTAAGCTCTATCTTAAAAACTTTATTCCTCAATGAAATTCATCAATTCTTCATTAAATTTATCTTTCTGATCATAGAATGATCCATGCCCACTATATTGAAACGGTATAAGTCTGGCATTTTTAATGCTTCTCTCTTGTACCTCACCTAATTCAAATGGAACGACTTTATCGTGTATACCATGAATAATCAGTGTTGGGACATTTATTGTTCCCAAATCATAAAACAACTCTTCATTCAGCCAAGTATTTGCAATAGCTGCGGTTGACCATCCTGCCGCTTGTAATCCTAATTGTAAGAACCAGTAAGAGAAAGGCTGAGTTATATACTGAAAGAAAAATATATCACAAAAATCACTCAACATTTTAGGCCTATCATTATATGTTCCCTCAATAATTTTAATCACAGTTTCTTTATCTATACCATAAGGAAAATTAGGAAGTTTTATAAGACTTGGAGCCGCTGCTGCAAAAAGAGCAAGTTTAGATACTCCATATCCATTATGTCTAGACATATATCTAATAGCAATTGCTCCGCCTGTTGAATGACCCGCAAGTATAAAATCATGTAATTTAAGAGTTTCAACTACACATCTAACATCATCGGCTAACCGATTATAGTCATATCCTCTCCACGGTTTATCCGACTTACCAAATCCCCTTTGATCTATTCCAATACATCTATATCCTCTTTTAGGAAGTTGATCAAATTGATATTCAAATAATTCATGACTTCCAGGCCAACCATGTAAAAAACTATGGTCTTATAACCCTCTGGATTAAGATCTTCTACATAAACTTTTACATCTGTCTCTACACTAACATAATATCCCATCAAGATACCCCCTATAATTAATAGCTATATTTATATGTTATTAACTTAAATACAAGTTTATGAGTGATTAAGATGGTTTAAATGTCATGCTATTTATTTTTTAGAGAACACTATTCTTTTGATATTTTAATAGTGATATTATATTTTGTTCAAACTATAACGTATCAACTATTTTCATCAATAGTATATTTATCATCCATAAAGTTTTAAAATTCCATCGACTATACTTACTTTATATCTTCATATTTAAATTTTATTTTTCTGTATCAAATATACCTACGCCTTAATATAATATAATGTAAACTATATACAAGCCTAATAAACATTGCTTGTGTATATACATTTACAAATTATAAATAAGGATGTGCTCCTAATGGATATTACAAGTATAGAATCCTATGAATATTTTGATACTGAAAGTTTTAATCGTTGCCCTCCCGAAGAAGAAGGTAGCCAAACTCACGTTCATGAATTTTTAGGTAGTACTAGATTAGCTGAACAAGGTGAAGATCGTCATAATCACAGATTTGCAGGAGTTACAAGTGAGGTTATCCCAATACAAGGCGGAAATCATAAGCATGGATTATTTACAAACACCGATTTCTTTATAAATCATCACCATGAGCTTGCAACTGAAACTGGTCCCGCTATTCCTGTAGGAGGCGGAAAACATGTTCATCTTGTTACAGCTAGAACTACAATGGATGATGGTCATTTCCATGAAGTTATATTTGCTACCTTAATTGAAAATCCTATAGGTTAGATAAATTATACTGGAAATTTGTCTTGTATGTAATTATAAAGCAAATTGCCTTTAATTATTTACCTTTAATGATAAATTAGACATATTCTGTGTATAACAGTTCCTATCCTTTTTCAATCTTCAACATAATTAAGCTTAAATTCAGCCTAAAACTAATTCATTTTTAATTGGCTCTATCACCTTTTCAATTTTGCCAGATAATATCTCCTTAAAAATATAATTAACCTTTTTTCACTATCCCTCATATTCTATTATTACACCCTTTACTTTCCCCAATTATAATTTAAATGGGAGGTGCTTTTATGTCAGATTTATTAGGCGGAAGAGAATGTGAAAACAATAGCTCATTATTATTCTTCTTTCTACTATTAGTGATTATATTCTGTAACTGCGATTTCTTCTAAACTCAACATAAAAAAGAATCGAGACTTGTGATG
>NZ_NPMN01000047.1 GCF_002266425.1 Tissierella sp. P1 | reverse complement strand
GCATAATAGCAAGTGGAGCATATACAGTTAACAGAGGAACTAAGACGGCAGATTTTGCAGTATTAAGATTAACTAATATGCCAGCGGCTTTAGTAGAGTTAGCATTTATAACTAATGCACAAGATGCTGATATATTAAGAAATAGACAAAATGATTTAGCAGTAGCAGTATCTAAGGGAATATTAAATTACCTTGGAATACCATATCAAGGTGGTGGTTCAACACTTTATAAAGTGCAAGTAGGTGCATTTTCAGTAAAGGCGAATGCAGATAATCTAGCAAATGAACTTAAAGCAAAAGGTTATAGTCCGATTGTAGTTACAGTAGGAGGATTATATAAAGTACAAGTAGGGGCATTTAGTGTTAGAGCAAATGCAGATGTTTTAGCAAATGAATTAAGAGCTAAAGGTTATGATGCAATAGTAGTAGTTTAACAAAAAGGCTCGGGGAAACCTTAGCCTTTTTAAATAATAATGAAGAGCAGCTAAACAAAATATTGAATGAGATTAACTGACTAGTCTTTACTGTTTTAAGATTTAAGATAACAAAGAGACCTTCTAGAAGGTCTCTTTATATAATTGGAGTGTTTTTTTATTTTTAACATGGCTGATTCTAAATAAGAAAGAAACGCCTAATACCATTATATTAATTTAATTGAATTTGGTGAAATAAATATTTAAAATATGGAACAAAATTTAATTTTTTAAACGAACTTGAGAGGAAACTGAGTAATAGAATGAAAATTAGATATTATAATAAAGTCTAGAAATTTTTTACTTTTTGATAGAAAGGTTTAATGTGGTATAATTTTACTGATACTTGAACTTATATATAAGATATAATTAGGAGGGATTCAATGAAGGCATATTTAGCGAATGGATTATTTGGCATGGGAGACAGATTATTAAATTCATTGATAGCATCAGAAATAAGAAAAGAAATAAAGGAAATTGATTTATATGTTCCTCAAGAGAATGATGCTATAAATGATAAGAGTTCATATGCTGATTCTATTACTATTGCAAAAGCTGATATGGATAAACTTAGAGAAAGTGAATTTTTAATAGCAGTAATAGATGGTGTTGAAATAGATAGTGGTGTTGCTGCTGAAATAGGGGCATTTTATATGATGGATAAACCTATTTTTGCTTTATATACAGATGTACGTCAGCAAGGCAGAGATAATAATAAAAAGATTGAAGCACTGATAAATGATAGTACTGAAAATCAATTTATATATAGAAATCTCTTTGTTATTGGCTTAATTAAGCAGAGGGAAGGTAATATATATTCTACGGTAGAGGAACTTGTAGGTGGAATAAAAGAATATTTGAGAAAGCAGGTTTAGAGGATGAGCATGACATCTATGTTGTGGACAAAGAGTTTAGTGTATTAAGTAAGTTTATATAATATGAACTTATTTAAAATTATATACTCCAATTCATAGTTTTATTATTAAATATTATGATTGCTAAAACCCAATATCATTAGAAATACCGTATTATTCAGGATAGAATCTTATGGTATTTTTTATGTTGTATAAAAAGTATTTAATATTATTCTCATGAAGTAAGAAGATAATATTATTTTAAATTCGATAGATTTGTTACAAGTAGACAATATAGAAATAGTCATATTTTATTAAAGATAGACAGTAAAGAAAAAAAGAACTAATAAAAAAAGAGTAGCTGCTCTAGAGGTTCAAACTCAAGAACAGCATAATAAAAAATTTATCTCTAATGATAGTGATTTAATATGCTAGGAATTAATTCAGTGTAAAAATAATTAGCTAAAAATTCTATCTCTCAAATAATCCCAAGCATCTTTAGGAAGCCAGCCATTGTAAGTATTTTTTACTTCTATTACTAGTAAACAATCATTTTTATCAATTGTGGAAGTAAGGTTGCTAGTGATTTCTGAAAGAGATAAATCTGACTTAATTATCCAAGTTGAATCTAAATAATGCCACCAAGCATTGTCGTATGAACTTTCTTTAATTTTTCCATAAAGACTTTCATAATTTTTATCTTTATTTTTTAAGTTACAGGATATTAAATATGATGTCATACATACACCCCCTTATTTAGCTATTGATACCATAGGTAGCATTGGATTAAAAAAACTATACCATTTAAGGTAGTTAAGCAAATGATTTTAGGTGAGAAGATTAGCCAATTAAGAGAAAGAGAAAGTCTATTTTTAAGATATTTGATAAGGAGAGCAAGATTTACTCCTAATTTTATAGTGCAGTAAATGGTCCTAGAATAAGTATAATTATAAAGTTGTATAGTATCTGAAACAGTAGAAGAAGTAGAAACTGATTTGGCGAGAAAATGTCCGAAATATTAGATGGATGGTATGAGATATAAAGAAAGGTTTAGAAAACAGAATGAAACATAAGAAAGAATCGGGGGCAAGCCCCGACTCAATATGGAGATTTAGCATCTTCTACCGAAAAAACCATCACAGTTACAGAAAAGAATTACTAAAAGTAAAAAGAAGAATAATAAGGAATCTCCGTTATCACAATCTCTTCTACCTAATAAATCGCCCATGATAGCACCTCCCATTTTTTATTTTCATTTGGGTGAAAATAAAGGTCCCATAATAGCATATGAAAGATGGTGATAAGTTGTTAATTATATTTTTAATGGGATATATACAGCAGGATATATACCATTTAGAAGGGCGTTTTGATAAGAACTAAGGTTATAAAAAAGCTAATTGCAGATTAAAAATATATAGAAAATAGTATTTCAGGGAACTAGATATGAGATAGACTGAAGTGTAATATGAAAAATTTTCAAATAAAGAGCTTCCTAACTTAAAAATAAATATAGAAATATTAAAATTACAGTTATAGGTAAAGACGAGACTATATAAAATGTTGAGTTAAAAGTAGAAGAAGAATATAAAAAACAAGATGCATCAAATGTGGCAAACTATTATTTATATCAGAATGTAAGGGAGAATATAGGTGTAAGACTAAAAATATTTATGATGCTGAAAGGAATAGTTAACTATGAAGGTGTAAATATGTATAGTAAAAATAGTTGAAATACAGGCTATGTTGTTTTAATATAATGAAAGGAGGGGGTTAATATGAAAACTAAAAGGATAAAATTTATAGCATTATTAGCAGTATTAATAATTATACTATCAATGTTAAGTGGCTGTGCATTATTTAGCAATGAAATTGGAAAAATGAAAGAGGCATTAATGGGAAGAACTGCCATAGTGCAAACCTATGACGAAGAAAGCAATATTATTGATAGCATCAAAGGCAGTTCAATAAGTATTAGTTCAGAAGATAAATTTAATTCTAAAGATGAAGAAGGAAATACCATTAATAAGTCTTCTGTAATAAATTTAACTATAGGTGGCAAATCAATGGTTCATGTTGGTAGCAGCTTAATTCTTTATGAAGAAGGTTTGACTGATATATTTAATGAATATAGTAAAACAGTTGATATTCAAAATATTGGTAGGTCAACCCCCTTTGTTAATAGAATGGTAAATGATATGAAAAATTTTACTACTGGAAAAAGTAGAGTAGTATTGATAAGATCACAATCTGGAAAACCTTTAGCTACATTTGCAGGAAATAAAGTTAGTTATTTTGCAACAGGAATAGACAAGTCTACTGGAATACTAATAGATGGCAAATATCTTTTTATATATAGATGTGATTATACAATTTATGATACTGAACTATTAGAATAAATAATAAATAGAGACTTCAGAAGCTCAGGACAATAGTCCTTGGGCTTTTCTTTATCCAAAGAGGAACTTTTCATGACAACAACACGTTTAATTTTAATGCGCCTAAATGAAGGAAAGCCTATTGTTGACTGTATTGCAGAGCGTACAGATTTCAATAAATCCTAACAAAACCAATGCCGGTGTAAATACGTCAGTTCCTATGAATGCGACTCTAAAACAGTACAAGGAGAATTCCTATTATCCAAGCGAATGTATTCTAATCATCAACTATTCAAAAACCCGTGATGTTTATGCTGCCTTATCGCAAGGTGTGTACCACCTTGTCCTGCTTTCCACTTTTATTCTTCAAGCTTCTCTTTGTTAAGATTATAACAAGATTTTAAATATATACTTGTATAATCTAGTTATTTAGATATATAAAGTGTTTAATAGAATAGATATTAAATGGTTCAAAAGACGGGTATATGTTAATTATAAAACATACTAGAAATAATAGAATTTAAAAACATATAATAGTGTTCACTGGGGGATGAGTGTTTTGATAATTATATTTTTTGGAGAAATGTCGGATGATGAAAAGGATTTAATTGATAGAGTTTTTTCAAAAATGAATATAAAAATGTATAATATTTCTCTTAATATGCTAAGGAACAAATTCGATGCAGAAGAAGCTGTAGCACAAACATTTTTAAAGATTATTGACAATATAGAAAAAATTTCTGCTTTACCATGTCCCCGAATAGAACCTTATTGCGTTATAATATTGAAGAACGAAACAATGAATATTATAAGAGAACGTAAGAAAATTATACATGTAGAGGATGTAGACTATTTTGGCCATATCGAAGGAGATTATGACATTGAAGAAGAATATTTAGAAACAGTAAATAAAGAACAATTACTTTCCTGTATTAATAGACTTTCAGATGATGAAAAATTTTTTGTTCATCTGCGCTTTGTCAATGAAATGAAATTTAAAGATATTTCAGAGCTTTTAGGAATTACTGAAGAAACTGCAAAAAAACGTAGTCAACGCATTTTAAAAAAGATACGATTATATTATAAGGAAGGTGAGAAAAGTGGACAATACGGTTAAAATCGTTTTAAAGGAAGTGTGCGAATTATCTCTTATGAATGATATACAGAAAATGGAGGAATTAGATTTTAATGATATAATATATGAGGTTCTATCGACTGAGCAGATTAATAAACTAGTTAAAAAGATAGATTTATTACCCTTTGAATATAAAAACATCCTTTTCTTTCGATATTATTTTAATAGTACACCTTCTGAAACAGATAAGATATTGAAAATAGAAAACTCTAAAAATAAATTACGTTATATACAAAAAATGCTATCATGCTTTATGGATTTGGGAAATTCATGGATTGATGATAATTCTTTGAAAAAGGCTTGTGAAATAGTTCTTATAGAAGATGCAAAAAACTATGATAATATTGAGATATTACATCAACCTAACTATTCTAAGAACTTCAGGCGAAAATTAAAACATATTAAGATTAGACAAGTCCCTAATAAAAAATTTATGTTAACAGCTAAAAGAGTAGCTATTATTATACTTGTATGTATACTGAGTTTCACTACTGTATTGGCGGTTAATGTAGAAGCGCGTGAAAAGATGTTTGATTGGATTATTGAGGTATTTGAAAAGTTTAGCATATTTACCCCTCAAGATATAGATAAACACAATAATTTAGCAGAACCAATATCACTTAAGGTTAACTATATTCCAAACGGATTTAAATTGGAAGATACACAAGAATTTAAAAGAATGCTAGTTTATAACTATTCATCGGATAATAATCAAGAGTTAATTATAAAGTTATTTGCTTCTGATAGAAAAGGTAAATCATATTACGATACTGAGAATACTGAAATAGAAGAATTTATTTTTAAAGAGTCTCAGGCATTTACTTGGCAAACCGATAAAATGACCTATTTAATATGGTATCAGGATGATATTGAATGCCATATTTCAGGAAACCTAAGTAAGGATGAGATTATAAAAGTTGCAGAAAATATTTCAAAGTAAAAAATAATTTAAAAAACATGTCCCTTTTTTCCTTCTTGTGCGTTATATAGGTAAGAACCTAAATATCAGGAAGGAGGATTTTTAATGAAACTAGAAAAATTGGGATTAACAGTAATAGCTCTTTCATTGGCGATTGGGGGTGGTATGCCAAATATGTCTTATGCAATGGAATCAAAGAAACAGGCATTAATAGATGTTAATTATCATATAATTACCCCTTTTTGGAACAGTATCAGTGATATTTCTCCAGATATTTCAGCAGAGGGTACTACAGTTTACTCAGAGGTATACGTAAAGGCAAAAAGTTCTTCTGGTTCAATTAGCGGAACAATGTATTTAGAGAAATATACCTCTAGTAGATGGACAACTGTAACGTCGTGGAGTTTAAAGGGAACTGGTAGTGCATTTGCATCTAAAAGTTATAGAGGAACTTTAGGAACAGAATATCGTACTAGAGTTGTAGTTACTGTGGATGGAGAAAGAGCTGAAGCTATTTCAGGTACATTAGGGATTTAAACTTTGAAATATAATATCTGAGTGGCTTATGACTACATTTATTTTGTTATATGAGCCAAAGATGAAAATACATTTAGGGCATTTTGCGAAATAGTATCATTTATTTGGTTGCTATAGGAGGGATAACGAAGTTGAAGGGGTGATTCCAATGGTGATTTAAAACAGATGGGTAATAGTTGGCGTATAACAAATTATTACTAACAATAAAGCATGAAAGGATGAATATTATGAAAAAAATAAAAATTAGTTTAATTCTTTGTTTTATTCTCTTAATTTCAACAGCTGCTTATGCTTATACCCCATTTGAAAATCGCGATAATCTTGACAACATCTATCAAGAACTTAGAGAACAGATAATTGAAGATTATTCTGCAATTTACGCACTAGACAACTTTTCGTATGATTATAGCGTAAGAGAAGAAGGCAGTATAAAGTATATTGATATGAACATTCATACAGATATGACTTTAACTAGACCTCCATCTGATAGTCCGTTTATACAAGGATTGAATGATGCATTTGTGAACGAAACAATAGAAGATAATAAAATCGCCATACAAAAGGAAATTGATTTTTATACAGAAAATATAGAAATGTACTATAATAAGCCATACGCTTCAACATTCACTTACACAATAGCTATTAACGAAACGCAAGATGTCGGATTAGATGCTGGATTAACAAAAGTTAATAATAATTACGAATTGTTTTATAGAAATGATACTTCAGAAGAAATTATCTTGATAAGAGTAGATGATTTAGCGGAAGTAGAAAATGAAAGTCTTGCCAGACAAAGCGGATATAATGCAGCACAGACAATAGTGAATCGAGTTCAAGCAGAAACAAATTCTATTCAACCTTTTGCATCATTTACTTATGATAGATTAGCAGCAAGAGATTGGGCAAATAATAACGCTACTAGCGCTTCGGAATTTCCTTCAGCAAATGTTTCAGGCACAGATTGCGCTAACTTTGTGTCAAAGGCACTTAATGCCGGGGGAATACCTGAAGATAAAAGCGGTAAATGGTATAGGCAAGCACTTGGGGTGGCTGGCCGGGCGACAATTGGTTTAGAACAGGATACTATAATAATGGTGGGGTTGTTCCATACATGACTGGTAAAGGATATTTTTATAAAGAGACTAACGACAGCAAGGTATTTGCTGGAAGCATAATGAATTGGACAGCAACTAGCCATGTAGCATTGGTGACGTATGGAGACACTGTTAAAATTATGTACGCACAGCATGGTGCAGTAAATAATAAAAATAATGTGTATCGAGATGCTAATGGCGTATATGTTTCTAACGTTAATTTTTACATGCCTTCAACCTCTATTATGAACTAAATTTATATTTTACAAAGCTGGGAAATGAAAGCAAAAAGTGTTTTAAAAGGGATTGCTGTATCAAAATTCAGTAGGGCTTTGATATAGCAATCTCAAGCCTTGATTTATATGACCAAAATTGAGAGTAGCACATCATTACCAAATATGAAAGTATTATCAGGAGCATAGCTACTTATGATAAAAGACTTAAAACGCTGATTCTCAGTGATAATCTGAATACGTATTTGGTTGATAATTCTATGGCCATAATTAAAATGGCATTTATTTGTGTATATGGGTGATATAGCAAATGTGTTTTATGTGCCACTAAAAAATTATTTTGTACAACTGGAGGTTATTATGAAAAAGCTAATAATTCTATTACTTGCTATGGTGTATGTACTTGCACTAGTGGGATGTACCCCAAAACGAGAACAGTCTGAACCTGAATCCTTAGTAGGATATATAGTTATTGAAGACAATACATTATATTTAGATATGGTTGAAGTGATTACACTTGAAGATATTGAGAGAATAACAGAGCTTGGATTAAACCAGCAAGATGATTTTCCGAATGGGTACTATATTTACAATTCAGATACGGAAAAAGATACGTATGATCTAACAGATGAAACAGTATATACCTTTGTTGATTCAAACCTCCTTTTTGTAAATGATGAAGGTGGTGACAGGTCTTATACTACGACAAAAAAAGAGGAATTTATTGAACATCTGAGTACATCATATTCTGATTTGCCTCCAGCTCAGAATGTTCCTTTCTTTATTCAAGTGAAAGACGGTAAAGTAATAAGTATTACAGAAAAATTTGAATTTACGATTTAGCTAAATGAGGATGTTTAGTTTTTAGTATAAAGAGTATGTAAATAGCTTTGTGCTTCTATATAAATCATGGAATACTATCCTCATAAGAATTATAGAATTGTACTGAATTAACAATTTTACTAATTTAGATTTGTTTTGCCAAGTCTATTAATTTTTTATGCATCAGAAACTGATGTTTTAGCAATAGTTTAATAATGTAAGGGTGTACCTTTTTAAAAAGGTTTCTAATTTTAATTTTGGATTTATAGCAATAAGACTAGCCCTTCAGGCTGTTTTTAAGCCTATGATCCATTTTTATTATTATGAATTTAACTTTATTCATATTTATAGATGTTTTTCCATTCTTCCATCAAAGAATATCATTAGTTGGTTTAATATTGAATCCCAATTCCTATACTTTATGTTTATGATAGCCTAAAAGTATCCCAAATTCTATCCGTTAAAAAAGGGCTACACCCTCCAACGGAATATTACTGCTATCAATATGAAGACATACATCACCTAATAAATGTTAATAGTTCTATTAATGCTCGATTGTATTTTCAGTCGGGCATTTTTGCAATTCCCATCGTAGTAGTAGCTAAAGGGATTGCCGCCCGAAAAGGGATGAGAATGTGAAACTTAATATCAGTGGAATCAAGTGGTTGTATAGAATTAACAGAGAAGGGTACTATAGTTGCTAAAAATATCTATGAAAACATAAAATTTTAACAGAATTTTTTACTACTGTAGTCAAAGTATCTCCTGAAATAGCAGAAGAAGATGCATGTAGAATAGAGCATGTAATTAGTGATGAGACTTTCCAAGGTTTAAAAAGAATTTTGGAAGATAATAGTGATAATTTATAGATAAAATACCATTTAAATTGATTAGAGAATAGTTATTGATTTAATATAAAAATAATTGTATGCTTGACATACAATTATTTTTATTGTATCCTATGTATACAATATGTAGTTAGCCAAAGCTAACGAGGGAAAGAGGGTGTTAAATTGGATGCACAGATTACCCCAAATATCTATTATGAAGTTCTCAATCAATATCAATCTGCGCAGCTTCTATTTGAGGCAATTAAGTTAGATGTTTTTTCTTACTTAGATAAGCCAACAACAGCAAAGGAAATTGCTAATGAGACAGGATATGATGAACAAAATGTGGAATTGCTTTTACTTGCACTTTCATCATGCAGCTATATTGATAAGGAGAACAACAGTTATTGTAACACAAAGGCTGGAGTAGAATATTTGTCAAGGAAAAGTCCCAACTATATCGGACAAACAATTATATTCCGCGAAACCATGACTTCACTTTCTGATATTGGAATCAAAGTTAAACATGGTTCTGAAAAAGAGGCTGGCATTGGATACGATTTTGCTACTTTAGCAGAAGTTACCGTTCCTGAAATGTATGCTACTGGTCGGGTAGAAAATTTTGTTTCAGAAATAAAAACTATCTTTACTGACAGGACGAAGCAGTACAAAATCCTTGATTTAGGTGGAGGTTCCGGCATACTAGCCATTGAGTTTACTAAAAACTATCCCTATAGTAAAGCCTATGTATTTGAATTTCCCAATGTAGCAGTTACAACTAAAAAGATTATTACTCAACACGATATGGGGGATAGAGTTTCGATTTTGACTGGTGACTTTAATACTGATAAGATTGGCAGCTCTTATGATATGGTTATAGCTTCTGGTATATTAGACTTTACCACAGATGATTTAGATAGTTTTATGTCAAAAATCTCGGAATCTCTATTGGATAAAGGATATCTCCTTTTAATAGGACGATACTCAGACACAGAAGGATATACTCAGGAAAATATATTAGGCTGGCTTTCAGGATATATGGATGGGATTAAGCCTTCCCCAACAAGAAGTCGGGTTGAGAATGCACTGAGTAAGGCACAACTTCAACTTGTTCGTTCAATTCAATCCGGGCGATTTCAAGGTTATCTATATAAGAAAGTGATGGTGTAGTATGGAAGGATTAGGAATTGAAGTTATAAATGCTTTTATCACTCTTACAGAGAATATTGCAAATAGCAGGACAAATATTTTGAATTTTGGAAGCGAGGATATGACCTTTTATCGTGGTGAAATCCATATTATCAAGATGGTCGGTGATTATCCGGGGATTTTTAGCTCAGAGATTGCCAGGCGTTTTGGTATTACCCGTGCTGTTGTTCATAAAACTCTACTCAAATTAGAAGAACGGGATCTTGTAATAAAAGAGCAGGATGATGAAAATAGAAAACGTCATAATTTGTTTTTGACAGAAAAGGGGCAACTAGCCTATCAGTATCATGAAGAGTATCACAATCAGCATGATAAATCCTTATTTGATTATGTGGATGGATTACCTAGTGATCAATTAGAGGCAATCAAGGACTTTTTAGAACATGCAAATAATTTAATTCAAAATCATGCGTGAAATATACATAAAATAGGAGGGAAAAATGAAAAGACAAATTATTATTTTGCTGTTGGCTATTGTAATGTTATACTCAGTGGCTGGTTGTGGTAGAGATATACAGCAAGAAAGCAGTCAAACTGAAACAAATATAGACATCACAAACAATGAATCAGATGAGGATATACAATCTCAGGTGAGGACAATAACAGACTTGGGAGGCAATGAAGTAGAAATTCCTGCAGTAACGGAAATTAGGCATGTGGTTGTCATTACACCGCCAGTTACTTCAGTTTTGCTTGAAGTTATACCTGACACAGATATGATTGCGGGACTTAGCCCAAAAGCTTTTGTATATTCTAACGAAGATGTTATGGAAAAGTTATTCCCTAATTATAAAGATGTTGAAACAACCTTTGTTGGTGACGATTTTTCTATCAATACCGAAGCACTTCTAGCACTGGATCCGGATATTATTCTTTATTATGGGGAGATACAGAAGAAAGGTCTTGAAAATATTGGACTTCCTATTATTAACTTCTTTTCACCTAAATTGACCGACCCTAAAGATGTAACAGTTGCTTGGGACAATCTGCTGCGTCAGATCTTTGAGGTAGATGACAGTGAAAGCCTTGAAAAGGAATGGGAGTATTTTGATACAAAAGTTGAAGAAATCTTAGCAGGACAGACTGAAGAACCAAAACGTGCTTTGTGGATGTTTAGCAATGTTAGTGGTAGTTTGGTTGTGGCTGGCAGTAGTTCGTTTGACGCTTATGCAGAAAGTTTTTTTGAAAAGGCTGGTATTGTGAATGTGGCAACCGGTATAGAGGGAACTACCGAGGTGGATATGGAACAAATCTATGAGTGGAGCCCTGATATTATTTTTGTATTCCACAATGTATCAGCACAAAGGTATTTGAATAATAGTATAGAAGGACAAGATTGGTCACTTTTAGAGGCTTGGAAAAATCAAGCTATTTATGATATTCCGCAGACAGCTTATTCATGGGGTGCCCCTTGTGCGGATTCTCCGCTAATGCCCTCGTGGTTGATTTCAAAGGCATATCCTAAACTCTATAGTGAAGAAGAGTTCCGTACCGAATTAGTCAGATATTATGAGCGATTACATAATGTTACTCTGACAGAGGCGGATATGGATTCGATTTTGAGTTTAAGGAATATTCAATAGGTATGGATAGAACTGTCAGAAATCAATATTTAACAATTATAACTCTGCTTGGTATTTTACTAGTGCTAGCAATAGTGGGATCTATGATTTTCGGAAGATATGAAATGAGTTTGGTGGATATTGGTAATGTAATTAAAAATCGAATAAATGGAACCTATGACGATAAATTTAAAATTATGGATCATGTGTTGATAAACGTCAGACTTCCGAGAATATTATTAGCTGGATTGGTGGGTGCTGGATTATCTATATCTGGTGCCGCCTTACAGGGGACATTCCAAAACCCATTGGTAAGCCCTGACCTATTGGGTGTATGTGCAGGAGCTGGATTTGGTGCAGCACTAGGAATACTGCTTTTTCCTGACGACAGTGTGCTTTCGTCCCTGCTTCCCTTTGTATTTGGGATTTCCACTATTCTATTGGTGTTCTTTCTTGTAAATGGACAAAGTAGGAGAGAAACACTATCCCTTGTATTATCGGGCATTATAGTATCATCAATTTTTAATGCACTTACATCACTTATAAAATATGTGGCTGATACAGGAGACAAACTACCTGCAATAACCTTTTGGCTTATGGGTAGTTTCTCCAACACCACATACACCCATATAAAGATTGCAATCATTCCCGCATCAATAGGTATTATAGGCTTGCTGGTCTTACGCTGGAAAATCAATCTATTATCCCTTGGAGATGAGGATGCTTATACAATGGGTATCAATCCTGGGCGTACACGTTGGCATATAATTATTTTTTCCACACTGGTAACTGCAGCTTGTGTGACAGTATCAGGTATAATTGGCTGGATTGGCCTTGTTATTCCCCATATATGCAGACGAGTTGTAGGTGTTAATCATGGTAGACTGCTTCCAGTCTCTTGCTTAATGGGTGCGGTATTTATGATACTGGTTGACAGCATAGCAAGGAATCTGACAACAGCAGAAATACCCATTGGAATTTTAACTGCATTAATTGGAGCCCCTTTCTTTGCAGTAATTTATAGGCAATCCAAAGGAGGAACGTAGATGTTATTAGAGGTTAAAGACGGAACATTTTATTATGATTCAAAGACACCTATATTAGAAAACATCAATTTTAAAATGGGGCCAGGTGAAACCATGGCTGTTATGGGGCGTAATGGAGTTGGAAAGACAACATTGATTAAATGTATTGCGGGGATATTGAAATGGAAAAGTGGTTATTCAATTGTTGCTGGTCAAAAAAGCAACAGCAACAAACCCATTGGTGAGATTGGATATGTTCCGCAGGCACATAAAGCTTCCTTCTCATATTCTGTCCGGGATATGGTTGTATTCGGGAAAGTAGGTCACAATTCATATTTTGCAGTTCCACGGAATGAAGATTATCAAAAAGCAGATAAGATTTTAGAGTGTATAGGCATTGCGGATTTAAGCGATAAACGGTGTAATGAATTAAGTGGTGGACAATTACAACTTGTTTTTATCGCAAGGGCATTGGTAAACTCCCCCCAGCTTCTGATATTAGATGAGCCAGAAGCCCATTTAGATTTTCGTAATCAATTAAGGCTATTAAAGTTGATAAAGAACGTTGTCTCTGAGCAAAATATATCTTGCATTATCAATACCCATTATCCCAATCATGCAATCAGGATAGCTGACAAATGCTTTTTGCTGGGGGATAATGATTATCAAGAAGGAGTGGTACAGGAGGTAATGACAGACTCAAATATCAAAAAGTATTTTTCCGTCCGTTCTCAAACACTATATACTACTTACGAAGGTATGCAAATCCCCACTTTCGTCTTTTTAGATGAAGTTTAGCATATATTCCATTTGAACTGCATGGCCAAAAGGCGGCTTTGATTTTATTTCAAAGCCGCCTTTTACTTTACATAGAGTTGGATTTTCCTATTTGCATAAGTCCCATGGAGTAATACCAAACCTTTCTTTGAAAGTTTTTGAAAAGTGGCTTACATTTGTATACCCTACAGCAAAAGCTGTTTCGCTTACATTATGCTTTCCAGCCTCAAGTAGAGAGAAAGCTTTTTCAAACCGTTGTTCACGAATGAGCTCATATACTGTTTTTCCGAAATATTGTTTAAATGAACGTTTTAACTTACAATTATTCATCTGTATTATGCGGGATAATTCTAGTAATGTGGGAGGAGATTCCAACCTGTTTAATAGAATTTAACGGGCATACACCAAACGCTCCATATCAGTTTTTGACGGTTGATTAAGGGGATATTTAGAACAATCTTCGCAAAGTAATCTTTCAATATTTATGGACATCAGTTCTAAAATATAGCTTTCAAGTAACAGCTTGTTGAGATTGTCTGATCCTTCAGCAAAACATAAATCTAGTTTTCTTATAATACTCTCTTCTCGTGCATCACCTTTAAAATTGCAGCAATGGTACGCACCTTTTTGAAATAAACTAAAATCGATATTGTTTTTACCGCAAACTGCTTCACAAAAGTTGTCAAAGGCACTGGAGCTAACCCAAATAGAGTATAACTGTATTTCTTCATCTCTATCGTACTTAGAATGACAACTAGTTTGTCCTAGAAAACCTAAGGATGAATAGCCTGGTCGTAGTTCCACAGGGATGTTATTTACTTTTCCACAAATGTAATTTTTTCTGCTATAACTTAATTCAAATACAGGAGATATAGTTCCAGATCTTCTCTCTGCTTTATCCGGTAATATGCCTGAGGAAATCATGATATGTACATCCGGTCTTACAGTGATGATCTCTTTTGCAAATATATTGGAAGATTCAAACTTTAACGGTAAATATGATATTCTATCACTCCTACATTGCTTCATATTTATCTACTGTAAAGTAGAACAGAAGACATCATCTACTTCCATTATAGTTAGCTATAGCTAACTGATCAAGAACTACATTTTATGTTGGGAAAATTAATTTTGATTATGGCTAACGGAAATCTGTTTAAATTCTCAAAACTTTTATAAAGAGTGGGGTTCCGTCTGTAGTAAGATTATTATAGTTGAGGATATGAAGGGTGATGTTGAAATTCCTGCTAATCCAGAGCGCATTGTGGATGTTTCGGGCTCTGCAGACGAGCTTATTATTTTAGGAATGCCTTTTGTTGCCTCGGCCAATACCAGCATGTTTGACGGTGTAACGGTGCCGGAGTATCTTCAGGAATACTTTACTAAAAATAACGTAGATACAGTAGGAAATTATTCTGGCGCAACTTCATCAGGAGATATTAATCTTGAGAAAATCGCAGAGCTTAACCCAGACCTTACTATCATGAACATTCGCCATGAAAAGGTATATGAACAGCTGAAATCTATTTCACCTAGAGTTATGCTAAGCGATGACATGGGTTTTGTTAACTGGAAAGGATGTTTTCAGCAGCCGGGAGAGTGGTTCGGTAAAGAGGAAATTGTAGACAACTGGCTTGAAAATTATGATGCAAAGGCTACAGAGCTTGCCGCAAAGGTAAAGGAAGTAGTAGGAGATGAAACTTTTGCAGTCATAAAGGCTAACTCAGTATATTTTGGATCCTACTATGTTTATAGAACAGGTGGCCCAGGAGAACTAATCTTTGAAGCGATGAACCTTCCTCCTTCTGGCGGAATCCCTAAGGATGTATGGGGAGAGGTAGTGGATGCAGAATATTTCTCAAGAATCGATGCGGATCATATATTTTTCTTCAGCGATGATGGGAAGGTGGGAGATAGGATGAACAGTCCTACTTGGCAGAGTCTGAAAGCAGTTAAAAATGAAAATATATACTATGGTGTGAACAATGTGCAGTATGACATGGCCTATACCCCTAATGGCAAACTAATTTATATGGAGAAAATGGCGAATGCATTATCAATCACGCAAATGTGGAATAAGGAAAATATGGAAAAGGAAAGAAATTCTGTGAAGATTAAAGTAGCTTTTGCAAGATGGATACGCTCAAAGACTGGATACTCACTATTTTTATTAATATTGGTCTTAATATTGCTGATGTCTATCCTATTATTCGTTAACATTGGAGTCGCTGGAGGAAATCTAAACATACAGTTACATACACTTACTTATAAAGGCAATCCTTCCGAAATAGGAAGAGTCATGCTGGAAATGCATATGCCTAGAGCATTGGCCGTCTGCTTTACTGGAGCGGCCCTTGCTCTTGCAGGTGCTGTTATGCAGGGGATCACAAGGAATCCATTAGCTGATTCTGGTCTTTTGGGAATAAATGCAGGAGCAAGTTTTCTTGTTTCCCTTACTGCTGTTTTTCTTCCATCAATATCGGCTCTTAGTATGATGTTTGCAGCATTTATAGGGGCGGCCTTTGCGGTACTGATAGTATATGGTTTAGGCATGGGGAAGGGAAAATCTGATTTAATTCAGTTGATTTTAGCGGGTTCAGCTGTTTCCACTCTGTTAACTGCTTTGAGTCAGGGGATTTCTCTGGTTTTTGGTCTTTCAAAATCTTTATCCTCTTGGACGGCTGGAAGTTTGTCAGGAATTACATGGCAGTAGCTTATTATAATAATTCCTTGGATTAGTTCCTTTCCTCCCAATTATCAATATTGGCTCTAGGTGAGGAAAGTGCTGCTGGACTTGGAATAAATGTAAAATTAGTTCCACTTATGGGTATGGCTGTAGTTTTGATTATGGCAGGTGCTAGTGTTTCTTTGATAGGAGGAATTTCCTTTATAGGATTAATAGTGCCACATTCAGCTCGTTTTATTGTTGGTACAGATTACGGAAGGCTTTTGTCCGTGTGTGTGCTGTTAGGTGCAATATTATTGGTACTTGCTGATATAGTGGCTTGTACTATCAATGCTCATTTTGACACTCCTGTAGGGGCACTAGTTTCAGCAATTGGTGTTCCCATATTTCTGGCGTTGGCGTATCGGAAGAAAGGAGCGATTATATGACGAAACAAAGCAGACAACGACTATTACTATGGTTTCTTCTGATGGCAGTTTTTATTGTCATACTTTTATCTGTAAATTTGAGATATTCCAAAATTCCTTATGGATATGTCATTGATAGTTTACTTAATCCATACCTTGTGGATTCATCTACCGTCCTTTTGCAGATTTGCCTTCCTCGTATCATCCTAGCTTTCCTATGTGGAATGGGATTAGCATTATCAGGATGCATACTGCAAGCTGTGATAGGAAATCAGCTGGCTGATCCGGGGATTTTAGGAATAAATGCTGGAGCAGGATTTATGGTTATGCTATTTCTAACTCTTTTCCCTTCTTTACACATCAGTACAATGGTACATCAGCCTATTTTTGCCATGATTGTAGGCCTTTTAGTGGCATGGATTTTATACGTTTTTTCCAAACGAAAGGAAAAGTAAGACCTTCTTATCTTCTGCTAGGAGGCATTGGTGTTTCTGCAGGTTTTACTGCAATTATGACTATTATGGTTTCCGATATGGATAATAGCAGCTATCAGTTGGTGGCTAGATGGTTGTCGGGAAACATATGGGGAACTAGCTGGCATCAATTAAAAGAGCTGATTCCTTATCTTTTAGTCCTTATTCCAATTCTTTTTACTAAGGCTAATGTTTTGGATTTACTTCTTCTGGGTGAGGAAACTTCTTTAGCATTAGGTGTTAAGGTAGAGAGGGAAAGAAGAATCTTGTTGATTGTTCCCGTTGCATTGGCTGCAAGCTGTGTTTCTGCCAGCGAGGGGATTAGTTTTATTGGTCTAGTAAGACCACATATTGCAAGAAGGTATATAGGAGCAAGACATCATATGCTTATTCCTACTTCAATGCTAATAGGAGGTTTGCTTTTACTCATAGCTGATACTATTGGACGTTCTCTATTTCAGCCAATTGAAATACCAGTTGGAATTGTCATTTTTGTTCTGGCTGCACCATATTTTTTGTATTTGCTTCGAAAGCAGATAGAGAGGTGAAATATAGTGGAATATTGCATAAAAGCCAGCAAATTATCTGCTGGATATAATGGAATTTTAGTTTTTACTGATTTTAATATAGAGATTCCTAAAGGGAAAATTACAACGCTGATTGGCTCCAATGGTTCGGGAAAATCTACTATTCTTAAAACTATGTCCCGATTAATTGCTCCTACCGAAGGCGTAGTATGTTTAGGGGGAAAGTCAATTCATAGTATGCCAACTAAGTTAGTGGCACAAAATTTGGCTCTTCTTCCTCAAGGAGCACAAACCCCCTCTGGTATTACTGTGGCTGACTTGGTAGAGTATGGAAGATTTCCATACCGAAGTAAGATGTCAGGGCTTAGCTTAGAATATAAGAAAATTATTAAATGGGCGCTAGCTTGTATAAACATGAAAGAGTTTGCTGATAGGGAGATGGATCAACTTTCAGGGGGGCAGATACAGCGTGGATGGATTGCCATGGCATTGGCACAGAAAACTAATATCCTATTTCTTGATGAGCCTACTACTTATCTGGATATTTCTCATCAATTGGAAACGTTGTATCTATTACAACAATTAAATATAGAGCAGGGAGTCACTATTGTTATGGTTCTCCATGATTTAAATCATGCCATAATGTTCTCTGATTATCTTATAGTTATTAAGGAGGGGAAGGTGCATAGCACTGGTTCCCCGGAAGATGTAATTATACCTCAAACTCTCCGAGAGGTTTTTGATGTAGGGGCAGAGGTGATTCGCCATCCTATTTTAGATGTACCAGTATGTCTTCCCTATGGAGTAGGCGGTCAAGTATTAGGTAAGGGGAAGGAGAGAAAAACTTAGTGAATACCTATAAGAGATTATTTAAATATGTTCCAGAAAAATTGAAACGGCAACATAGTCGAGAAGCAACTTTTTCAGATTTGTCTGCAAAAGGAGATGGAACAGCTTTACACAGAAGATAAATACTTTGTTACTGAGCAGATTTTCAATATTCCAGGGCTTGATGTCATTGTTATAGATGATATTATTATCGAAGTTTTACAAAGTTTACCTAAATATAAAAGAGATATTATCCTGCTTTCCTATCCTCTTATCGTATTGGCCGTAAATGGTGATGTGGATGCTATTAATGCCGTTCTGAAACATTATGAAGGGTATATAGCTGCATTGTTTACAAGGCAACTTTACGATGAAAGTGGTAATTCGCATTTATGTGTGGATGAGTTACTACACCGCAGATGTGGAACAAATGAGTTAAATGATTGGAATGAGTACAAAAACAGCTTGCAGATTACTTCGAGAAAACAAAATCCAACATTTCAAAATTGGAAGAACTCATAAAATTCCAAAGTTCGGTATTCTACTTTATATAAATATAGTTTGAAAATCTACTGAATCACTGGTGAAATCCTTTGAAGATTTACTTATAAAAATGCATCTCGAACAAAATAGAAACAGAAAGTTTTGCGGTGATTGCTACTGTCAAGATTATTGTTGTTTATGAATATTACCCGCTAAGCAGGTGGTCATGATTTTGTACCTAAAATTGAAAGGAGGAACAGAATTGAACGCAAAAGTAATCTCCATAGCCAACCAAAAAGGTGTCGTTGGCAAAATTATTTATGATAAGCTAAAATTGGTTTTTTACAAGGTTAGTTGAAAGACAATATATCGTCACTTGATTAATAGGATTGTTACTTTAATTTCCTATTAAATATCAATTAAATTCAATTATCTATGGAAAGAACCAAATTTCTGTTCAGAGTAAATTTGTCTAAAAAGGGATTGCCTTTCCAATAATATAATGCTACTTTTATTAAGTAAGGATTAAAATAGACATTTAATGTGAAAAAAATTTATTTTACTTAAAATGATCTACTAAAATAATGAAAAAACATTAGAAGTATTGAAAAGTACTACTTGATTTAAAGAGGGGAATGGGGATGAAATGAATAGAAATAGAGAGCGTACATCTGATATTATTAAAATCCCTTTCAGATATGCGCCACAATATGCATTCATAATAGGAATCCAAAAGGTGCTAGAAGGTGTAGTTCCTACGATACAAGTTATAGTAACAGCTAAGTTTTTGGATACTGTTTTAGCTATAGTATATAATTCAAAGAACTATAGTGACATATTTGTACCATTAAGTTTAGTGATTTTACTTATAGCTTATTCTTGGACGGCATCACAGCTGAGCAAATTTGTTGATGTAAAATTAGAGATGAAATTTAGAGAAAATTTTAGAACTGATATTACAAAAAAGAGGGCTAAGTTAAAATACAGCCTCATTGAAAATAATCATACTTGGGATTTGACTTGCAGGGTTGCTAAAGAGCCAATAAGGTTTCATGATCTTATGCATACAAATGCTACCTTATTATTAGAATAGAATGTAAACATTAAATGGTTAAGCGACTGGTTGGGTCATAGTACCATTAATACTACTGTAGATATATGAAATGAATAAGGAATCTTAAAGAATTAAGACATAATAATATAATAAAAAAATTGGAGGTTGGTAATATGAAGTTTTGTTGGAGTACATTGACAGTTAGAAATATGGAGGAATCAATTAAATTCTATGAAGATATTGTAGGACTTAATGTGGATAGGAGATATCCAGCAGGTCCAGATGCTGAAATTGCTTTTTTAGGTGATGGTGAAACAAAGGTAGAATTAATTTGCTACAAGGGTAAAGAAGATATCAATATTGGTGAAGATATCTCATGGGGATTTATTGTGGATTCAGTAGATAAGAAAATAGAATTCTTACAAGAGAAGGGTATAGAGATTTTGGATGGTCCATTTCAACCTAGCCCACAGGCTAAGTTTTTCTTTATATCGGATCCCAATGGTCTTAGAATTCAGTTCTTTGAAAATGTTAAGGAGAAATAAAACATGGAAGGGCTGTCGGGAAGTAGCTCAGTAAAAAATCAGTATATTCTTAAGGGAGTGTACTGATTTTTTTATAAAAAAGAAAAAAGATGGCTAATCATAACCATCTTTCCTCCGTTACAGTGTATACTGCAACTACTATGAACAATACATATTATAACCAATGCGTTCTCTTGAAGAGGGTTATACAGAGGAAGAAATCAAGGCTATCATTTGCGGAGAAAAGCCGCTTGTTGATAGAAAAAAAGCAAAGGAAAATTCACACTCTTGCATCAAATTTTTAATGGAAAATAATCTGCTTAGTTATGAGGATTTAAGGAAAAAAACACAGACTGTTGCCAATAATTTTAATCAATTATCGGTTCAAATTAAAGCCACTGAAAAGCGTATGACAGAGATAGGAAATCTAAAAACTCATATTGCCACCTTGCCTTGCTTGCTAAATAAAAAAAGAAAGCACCACAAACC
>NZ_NPMN01000046.1 GCF_002266425.1 Tissierella sp. P1 | reverse complement strand
TTGTGTAGCCTTGGCAGTCTCAGAATTAATAGATATTATAGAAGAAAAATATTCAGAGCTTATAGTAAAAAGAGCATTAGCAAATTCTTGTGTACTTTCGGCTGATACATTGGCTGGTTTTGATCCTAACTATCCTGAGGTTTTAGATAGAAAGAATTCACCTTTTATAGGGAATGGAATAACTTTAGTAAAATATACTGGTGTTAGAGGAAAAGGCGGAAGTAATGATGCTAATTCCGAATATCTAGGTAAAATCAGAAAGATATTCAATGATAATAATGTAGTATGGCAAATGGGAGAATTAGGAAAGGTTGATCAAGGTGGTGGAGGAACCATCGCTTATATACTTGCAAATTATGGAATGGAGGTAGTAGACTGTGGAGTACCGTTACTAAGTGTCCATGCTCCATATGAAATTGCAAGTAAAGCTGATATATATATGACCTATAAAGGATATAATGTTTTTTATAAAAATTAAATAAGATAAAATAGAAAAATACATATCCACTGGTTGTCCAGTGGATATGTATTTTTTATTCTTCATTTACCCAAGCATCAAATTTTTCCATAGTTAATCTATAGGTTTCCTTTGATATCTCTGGAAGTTCACCTAGTATTTTTTCTGCTTCTTTAAAGCCTTGTTCAATAGCAGATTTAAGAGTTTCCGCTTTGGACTTGTCTCCACCTGAGATAGCGATTGCAAAATCTACTAATCTTTGGCTTACAGCTTCTGCTCCAAGTGGACCATCAGGTCCTATTAGTGCTTGTGCTTCAATTCTTGCAGTTTCATCTACTTCTACAATTTCATTTTCACCTAGCAGTTCCAAAGTCTTTCCTTGGCGTTTAAGCATTTCCTGTACTAATCTTATTAGATGAGCATGAGCTTGCTGGCTGTCTCTTTTTAATTTAGCTACTGTATTTTTGTCATAAACATGAGATGTCTCTTTGTTTTCTGTCTTTTCATAAACTGCTGCAGGAGTTTCTTTTACTTCTGATTTTATTGTAGTCTTTTTTTCAGACTCCACTTTTTCAGGTTGAACTATAGGTTGAGTTGGTTGTATATTTTCAACTTTCATCATTATCACCTCTACTATATTTATCGACATATGGTGGAAAAAATTAACTATTTATTTATATGTCATTTATTTGTATTTTTATAAAAATAAAACCTCTCTTTTCTTATATTTCTTAATCTGATAAGAAAGTCCTATTTTATAATAAAGCCTATTATATATCTATATAGCTAAAAGATAAATATGGAAAAAAATGGAATACTTTGTGAAAAAATGTTACAATGTTTTGGGATATAAGATAATTTTATGTATCCCATATTAGTATAATAAAAGTTAGACAAGGAGATGGGAGAATGCAGAAAGAGAAGAAGCAAAAAAAAGGTATTATCAACTTTAACACTTTGAAAACAAGAATGCTTTTATCAAACGTACTAATTTTATTAGTCGTATCTTTATCTATGGCATTTATATCTTATATACTTTTTAGCAAAAGTATAAGCAATCATATGGATCAGATTTTAACCAATAGAGCTCATGATTCCGCAAGATTAATAGATGAAAAGATAGATAAGTTTTTAGTTGCTATAGAAGGTGTAGCTAGTCATGCAAGAATATCTAATCCAGAAATAAGTTGGGAAGAAAAGTTTCAAGCATTAAAGGAAGAAAAGGAACGAATGAAATACGAAGAATTATATATAGCAGATTTAAATGGTAATATAAAATTAGAGAATGGTGAAACTCTAAATATATCAGATAGAGAACATTTTAAAATTGCTAAGACTGGAAAAAGTACTATGTTAGAAGCTACTGAAAGCAGGATAACAGGATCAGATGTACTACCTATTTCTACACCAATTAAATATAATGGCAGAATAGTTGGAGTATTAATAGGTGCTGAACCTGCAGAAGAAATCTATAGTATTATTGATGGAATAAGTTTTGGAGAAACAGGTGATGCTTTTTTAATTAACGAGAAAGGAGAACTAATATCCTATCATATTAAAGAAGTTGTTGAATCAGGAGATATTACAATAGAAAAAATGAAAGATGTCCCAGAACTTAAAGGACTAACAGAAGTTTTTCAAAGGATGGTAAATGGAGAATCAGCCGTAGATGAATATTATTATGATGGTAGAATGAGATATGCCAGCTATACAACATTAGGATATAATGGATGGTCCGTAGCTGTGGCTATAGATGTAAAAGAAATGGCAAAGGATATAGAGCAATTAAGGCTTTATATGACTGGTATTACAGCTTTGGCCCTAATCTGTGGAGCATTATATTCAATATTTTCAAGTAATGCTATTGTTAATCCTATAAGGAAAATTACTGAACATATGAAAGAAGTAGCAGAATTAAATATCAAAAAAGATGTAAATATTAAAATCTTAAATAGAAAAGATGAAATAGGAGAAATGGGACGTGCAAATAATACCGTAATTGAAAATCTAAGAAATTTTGCGACCCAAATTAATGAATCTGCCGAGCAAGTTGCTTCTTCTTCGGAAGAATTAACTGCAATATCTGAGGAATCAACATCTGCCGCTGCGAATATGGCTGAAAGTTCTGGTGAAATTGTTCAGAGCTCTGAAAACCAATTAAATGAGATTTTAAGTGTTACATCATATATGGAAGAAATAGCTGCTCAAATCCAAGAGATAAGCAACAATGCTGATTCAATATATAATTTGGGTAACGAGGTATCAGAAAAGACTAATATTGGGAAAACAAAAATGGTAGAAACTGATGTACAGATGAATAATATTGTAAGAAGCTCAGAAGAAGTAAAAGAATCCTTAGAAGAAGTAGATAGCAGTTCCCATGAAATGGATGAAATAATCAATGTTATTAGATCTATTGCAGAACAAACAAATTTACTGGCTTTAAATGCTGCAATAGAGGCAGCAAGGGCAGGAGAAGCAGGGAGAGGATTCTCTGTAGTAGCTGATGAGATTAGAAAACTAGCAGAAGAGACAGGAATATCTACAGGGAAAATAGACAATATAATAGAAAAAAATCATGCACTAATAAGTAAAGCCAATTATAATATGGAATTAAGTAATTCTGAAGTTAAAAAAGGTATGAATACTGTAAGTGAAGCTATTCAATATTTTAACCAGATATCAGAAGCCATAGATAAGGTAGTGGTACAAGTAGGAAATATAACTAAGGCTATAAATCAGGTAGCAGAAGGAACTGAGAATGCAGTAAATTCAGCTGTATCTATTGAAGGGATGACTAAAGGTATATATGATAGTATTCAAAATATATCTGCCGCAACACAAGAGCAAACAGCTTCTATGGAAGAAATTGCTTCATCCTCTGAAAGTTTATCTCAATTAGCTATGGAGTTAAGAGATTTAGTATCTAAATTTGAAATGTAATTGATAAAAGGACAGAATTTCTGTCCTTTTATCAATTATTAAGCCTTAATTTTAAAGACATATACCTTATATTTCCTTTTAATTACAAAGCCATTATGATATAATTCTAACATATAAGAATAATTTCTAACATAGGAGGTTGCCATGATTAAGAAATGGAGAAATGGATGGAACCCTAAGAAGGTAGAAAGTATTGAAGAAATTAATGTAAATGCGGATAAAGAAGTGATTATAAAGTCTTTAAAATCAGCAATGATAAAACAAAATGAAGAAAATTTATTGTACAATCTGAATATAAAGATTCAGGATTCAAACAATCAAACGGAAAGCTTAACCAATATAATAGAAGCCTTATCAATAAAGGTAGAAGAACAAATGGCATTTATTTCAAAGGTAGTTGAAGAGATAAATAATTATTCAGCTATGGCTGAAGAGTTGAATGCAAGCTCAAGCACATCCTATGAAACAGCGAAAGATACTCTTGTGGTTGTAGATGAGGGCAGCAGGGCTTTGCATAATACAATTCGATCAATGGGGGAAATAAAACAGTCAATTGCCTCTGTAATGACAGAAATAAACGGATTAAAATCATCTGCTTTTCAAATTGATAGTATATTAAACATAATTAAGGATATTGCTGATCAAACGAATCTATTGTCTTTGAATGCCGCTATAGAAGCTGCTAGAGCAGGAGAAGCCGGAAGGGGATTTGCAGTTGTAGCCAATGAGGTAAAGGCATTAGCAGATAAAAGTGCAAAATCTGCAAATGATATCTCATCTATAATTAAGGAGATAAATGTAAATGTAGCTAGAACTATAGATGCTATAGAGAAGAGTAATAAAAAATAATAGAAGGTTCTGAGATTGCAGAAGAATCAAATCTCTCATTTAAGAAAATTGAAATGGCCATAGGGTCAATGTTAGAAACTATAGACGAAATAAATAATGCCATATCAGTGCAGACAAATAGCTTAGAAGAAATAGTAAATTCTACAGATGGAATGTCAAATATATCTGACAAGTCCATGTCTATGGTAGAGAGTGCATTGATTAATACACAATTTACTAAAGCTGCTTTGGTGGCATTACAGCAAGTAGCAAATTTATTAAATGGAATGACAAATGAGTTAATTGGTGAAATAGCTGATAATAAAGAGGAAATTGTAATAAGGCATAATTTATCAGAACCTATATTTACACTTGATCCAGCAATGGCAAATGCCATGGAAAATATTAGGTTCTTAATGAATATACATACGGGACTATTGGCTACCAGCGAAACAGGTGATGTGTTGCCATCTTTAGCTAAGAATTGGTATGTAGAGGATGATAATCTCACCTGGATATTTAATCTCAAAAACAATGCTACATTCCACAATGGTAAAAGGATTTATAGTAAAGATGTAAAATATTCATTGGAAAGAATGCTGTCACCAAAGATTAAATCTCCTAATACTTGGTTTATAGATTATATAGAGGGAGCTAAAGAATATATTGATGGGAAGGCAAAAGAAGTCACAGGGATAAGGATACTAAATGATTATAGATTGGCTATTAAGCTATCAGTGCCTTTTAGTGGATTTTTAATGTTTCTATCACAGACTTCCTGCGCAGTAATGGATCAAGAGGAATTAGACAAGGGTAATTTTGTAGGATGTGGTCCTTACAAAATAGAAAGTTATAATGATAATATCTATAGATTAAGAGCTTTTCAAAATTATATAGGCGGAAGACCCTATTGTGATATTATGGAAATAATAAGTAGTGATAGAAGTCCTTTAGATAATTTTATTAATAAAAAATATGATTTCTATGTAGTTCAAGGCAAGCGAGAATTAGATAGATTAAAGGAAACAGAGTATTTTAAAGGTTTTAAAAGCACCGAATTATTAGCGACTTTGTATTTAGGATTTAAGATGAAAAATAAGGATTCTCATTATACTTCAAAACCAGTGAGACAAGCCTTAACTACGCTATAAATAAGAAAAGGATTATAGATGAACTCATGGGAGGACTTGCATCTGAGGCAAAATGTATGATACCATCGGGACTAATACCATGTGATCATGTAAGGGGTTATAAATATAATCCTGAAAAAGCAAAATCAATATTAAAACAGAACAATGTGAATCTAAATCAGCCGTTAAATATTTTATGTGGTGAGAGTATTCATCCATTATTTAAATTTGTAGAAGAGGATTTAAATAATATAGGAATTAAATGCAAGTATAATCAGATATCAAGTAAAGAATTTGCAAATTCAGCTAATTTGTATAAGGGGTATGATTTATATATGTATGGGTGGTATGCAGATGCAGTAGAGCCATCTTCATTTATAGAACCATTATTTTCAATAGATAGTGCATCTAATTTCAGCGGATATAGTAATGAGGAAGTTATGAGATTACTCAAAATAGCAAAGGCTACAGTAAATCCAATGAGAAGATTGGAATATTATAAAGAAATACAAAGCATAATATCCGATGATGCACCCTGTATACCTTTATATCATCCGCATAATGGAATTTGTGCTCAAGAGGGAATAATTAACGTAAATCTTTCTTCGTTAGCCATGATTAAATTTGATAATATAATAAAAGAATGAAATAAGGGACAGTAAATATGATCTGTCCCTATTTCTCTAATTATCCATTGATTTTAAAGTTGCATTTATTTCTCCACCCATAATAATTATTATACTGCTTATGTAAAGCCATATTAATAGAACTATTATGCCACCTAGACTGCCATAAGTTTTTCCATAGTTGCCAAAATTATTTACATAATAAGAAAATATAGTAGATGTAATTATCCATCCAAGAGATGTAAAAATAGCTCCAGGCATTGCATGTTTGAAATTTATTTTTTTACCATTTCTGATAGATGGAATATATCTATATAATAAAGCAAATATAAGAACCATAAAGGATAGAGATATAATTACTCTAAAATATTGCCAAAATATAATGAATTTTTGTGTAATGCCTAAAAAGTCAAATAATTTATTTCCTAAAACTTCACCAAAGACCAAAGTAAGAAGTACTATAACCAAGAGTACCAATAATGCAATAGTAAATAATACAGCCAATCCCCGAAGTTCAAGATAAGATCTAGTTTCCTCAACATCATATGCCTTGTTTAGAACCCTAATAAGTGCCATTATGCCTTTAGAAGCAGCCCATATACCAGTTATGGCACTTAAGGAAAGTAAGGTTTGATTACTGGTATTTATAGTTTCAATTACCAAAGTAGCAATTAATCTTTGGGTGTCTAAAGGTAATAATACTATTATGCTATGTAATACATCTTCTCTAGCAATAGGTGTATAGCTTAATATGTTCAGAAAAAATATAAGAAATGGGAAAATAGATAGTACTAAGAAATAGGATAGTTGTGCACCTATGGCTGTTACACTATCATCTTTCATTCTAAATAAAAACTCTTTTAAGAATTTTGCATATTTATTATTATATCTGTCTAGCCAATTTAGCAAAAGACACACCTCCCACTTTCAATATATTACTATTTTACCATATAATTACATATTTGAACAATGAGTCATGGAAGAATTCCATGACTCATTCTAATAAATCCTTTAAAGCTGCATCAAATAACTTCTGAAGATTTTCTTTATTTGTTGTATAGTAATATCTATTATTTATAATACTAGGTTCAAAATTTAGTATTTCTAAATCTAGCAATAAATTTAGGTGATAGGAGAGTGTAGCAGTAGTTAGATTAAAATAGTCTGCCAGTTCCTTATTATACCATGGTTTTTTGGATGTCATTTTTAGAATTTCAATTCTTTTTTCATCAGACAATGCTTTAAATAATGCTTTGTAGGTATCCAATGCTTTTCTGTTTTCAAATCGATGTTCAATAGTCTGACCACAATACATAACTAATGTATCTTCAAATGTAAAATAAAGAAGTCCCACATCAATAAAAAAACTCATATAGATAATGATATTATTGTGAAGAGCCATAGCTTTAGAATAGTCACCCATACCTATAGTATTTATAAAATAGACAGGGTCTTTTTGAAATAATTCATTATGAAAAACAAGTCTTTCTTTCATATAGCTATAAATATTTTCTTCAAAAGGTTTATAGAATTGATCATAAAAAATAGTGAGTACATCTATTGACCTATCTAGGTATTGTTTTGGATGATTTTTAAAATGTAGAAAAGAAGAGGCTATTTCGTCAGAAAAATTCTCGGTTAAGGCAAGTTTTAAATTCTCATCATCATCTAATGAAGTATCCAATTCATAAAATTTGTAGGCAATCTTGACCATAGTAAATAAATCTAATGATTTCAATGACTCTATTAGGGCGAGAGGTTCTTTTATATTTTCCATTAGAATCAGATGAAAACAAACGTCTAATAATCTATAGGTATCATTTGTCACAAATATTATATCGCTGCGTAAAAAAGGTGATATATTATTATCTACATATTTTAGCCATTCTTTTACCTTTTCATTGGGTGAAAAATCCATAATATCTTTTGCAACGTCTTTTTCTAACTCTGGAGTATTCCAGTGGACTTGGCGTGTTTTATTATTGCTATATTTTAAAATTGATGTAATGAATTCTACTGCTTTATTATATTGAATTTTACATGCAATACTATTCTCCATTTCTCATCCTCCTAAGTAGTGTTAAGTAAATGATACATTATACAGAAAATTTATTCAATACCTATAATAAACTATGTTAGAAAATATTCTAATGCAATGTTAGATAATAATTGACTTATGTTAGAAAATATTCTATACTAAAGTTGATAAAATTAATATACTTAATAATAAAAAGGAGGATTCACAGATGAGAAACAAGAAGTTTTTAGCATTATCAATGGCGATTTTGTTAATTTTACTTGCTGTAGCAGGCTGTGGAAAAAAAGACGATGCAGTTGTTGACAAACCAACAGATACTGCTGGTGGAGAAAATGATGAAGTAGCAGCAATTGACAGTGAACAATATCTAAACCTAATATTAAGTGCAGAACCAAGCACTTTAGATGCATCTAAAGGTTCAGATAGTTATTCAAATGGAATACTTAATAATGTTCTAGAACCACTTACTAGATTAGAAGAAGATGAAAACCAAGCTAATTTTTTAGCACCAGCAGGTGCTGAAAATTGGGAACATAATGAAGATGGGACTGTTTGGACATTTAAGATAAGAGATTCAGTATGGTCAGACGGGGTTAAGGTAAGAGCACAAGACTATGAATATGGTATAAAAAGATCAGTAGCAAAAGAAACAGCTGCTCCATATGCATATTTATTAACACCTATCAAAAATGCAGAAAAAGTTAATAGTGGAGAACTTTCAGTAGAGGAACTTGGAGTTAAATCATTAGATGACAACACTCTTGAAATTACCCTAGAGTCTCCAACGCCATATTTTCTATCTTTAACTTATCAGAGAGTTATGTTACCTCAGAGAGAGGATATAGTTGAACAATATGGCGATAAATATGGTTCAGAACTTGATACTTTAGTATATAATGGACCTTTTACTTTAACTAGTTGGGTTCACAATAGTGAATTAATTTTAACTAAAAATGAAAATTATTGGGGAAAAGATGAGGTTAAATTACAAAATATAAATCTTAAGATTATTCAAGATGAAAATGCAGTTTATAATTCCTTATCTAACGGTTCTGTTGACCTAGCAACAGCTAATAAACCAGAATGGAAAGAAAAGTTTATGAAGGATGAGAACTTAACTCATCTTGAAGTAGTTAATCCAAATACTTTCTTTATGTTTTTCAATACTCAAGATAAGGTATTTAAAAATGCTAACATAAGAAAAGCATTTTCAGCAGCTATAAATAGAGAAGAATTAGCTAATGTTATTTTCCATGGAGTACATGCTCCAGCATATGGTTGGGTTCCACCAAATATAAATATAGGTGATGATGAATATAGAACTGTAGCAGAATCACCAGTTAAAAAATTAGCTGATCAAAATCCAGATCCAAAGGCACTATTAATTAAGGGTCTGGAAGAATTAGGAATGGACCCAGATCCATCTAAACTAACAGTAAAGATATCTTTAGGAGCAACAGATCAATGGTTTAGGACTTTTGGGGAATATTTACAACAAATGTATATTAAAAATCTAGGTGTTAACTTTGAAGTTGAACAAATGGAATGGCCAGTATTCAATAGTAATGTAGAAGAAGGAGATTTCCAAATAGGTTATATGGCATGGGGTGCAGAGTTTAATGATCCAATTGCTATGTTATCTTTATTAAAGTCTGATTCAGCAGCTATAGGGACTGGTTGGGTAAATCCTAGATATGATGAACTTATAGAATTATCAGCTAAGGAAATGGATCCAGTTAAACGTCTAGAATATTTTAAGGAAGCAGAAAAAATACTATTATATGACGAAGCAGCATTAGCTCCAGTAGTATATCAAAGATTAAATGTATTCCAATATAAATATGTTAATAATCTAGGCGTTACTCCATTCGGTACTCAAGGATATAAATACGGTTTTACACAAGGCAGATAGTTAAAAACATTCATAGCAGTTTGTGGGTTGTGCCTACAAACTGCTAGTTTGTAAATAGGACAAGGAGGAAGATTATGAGTAGATATATTTTAAAGAGAATTGGCTATATGCTACTTACTTTATGGATTGTTATAACTCTTACTTTTTTCCTAATGCATAGTATACCAGGAGATCCACTAGCACATATGGCAAAAAAATTACCTGAACAAATTAGGATAAACTTTTATAAAAAATATGGACTAGATGAGCCTGTTATAGTACAGTATGGAAAATTTATGAAAAATTTAATCACTAAGGGTGATTTAGGAGAGTCTTTAAGATATCCAGGAAGATCAGTTACTGAAACCATATTAAAAAATGCAAAGGTATCTGGTAGATTAGGTGCTCAAGCAATAGCACTAGGTATTACCATAGGCATCACTTTGGGGATAATTGCAGCATTAAATAGAAACAAGTGGCCAGATTATCTAGTTATGTTTATAGCGATCTTAGGTATTACAGTTCCAGTATTTATTATCGCTGCACTTTTACAATATACATTATCAGTAAAGTTTGAATTGTTACCAACTACTGGTTGGGGGAAATTCAAACATACAATCATTCCTACAATAGCTATGTGTTTTGGTTCTATAGCTACCTATGGAAGATATATGCGTTCTAATGTATTAGAGGTTATAAATCAAGATTATATTCTTACTGCTCAGGCTAAAGGTGTTAGCCCATTTAATGTCGTAAGAAAACATGTACTTAGAAATGCAATACTTCCTGCTATTACTATACTTGGGCCTCAAATAGCTGGAATATTTACAGGTTCTTTTGTTATTGAAAGAATATTTGGTATTCCAGGTCTAGGATCATATTATATTACTTCCATTAATGATAGAGATTATACTATGATCATCGGAACCACAGTTTTCTATGCAGCATTATTTGTAATATCTCAATTGGTGGTAGATTTACTTTATGGTGTTGTAGATCCTAGAATTAGGGTTTCAAAAAATAGCAAGTAGGAGGGGTGGCAATGGAAAATATTTCAAAAGATAAATTTAGAAAGATTGGTATTGATTCATCTTCTGGGGAAGCATGGCACGTCCTAGAGTTGGCTATTGGCAAGATGCTTGGAGACGATTAAGAAGCAACAAAGTTGCAATGTTAGCCATTATAATACTTTTCACTATAGGTATAATGACTGTAATAGGACCATATATAAATGGATATAAATATGAAGAGATAGATTCTACTAAGATGAATATGAAGCCAAATGGAGAGCATTGGTTTGGTACAGATGAACTTGGGCGTGATGTTTTTTCAAGGGTATGGCAAGCAGGTAGGACGTCTATGATTATAGGTATTTTTGGTGCAATTATTTCTACTGTAGTAGGAAGTATCTATGGTGCTGTTGCAGCATATTTTGGTGGTAGAGTAGATAACATTATGATGAGGATTGTTGAAATTCTAACATCTATTCCATATTTGATAGTTGTTATCCTAATATCTATAATTGCGGAATCAAGAGATATATGGACTTTGCTTTTGACTTTGACTTTAACTGGCTGGTGTGGAATGGCAAGACTTGTTAGGGGACAGATGTTACAAATAAAACAACAGGAATATATTATGGCGGCTGAAGCATTGGGAGTTAAACCTTGGAAGATTATCACAAAGCATTTGATACCCAATTCTCTTGGTATAGTTATTGTTGCTATTACTTTTGATATTCCAGGATATATATTTGCTGAATCCTTTTTATCATATATTGGACTTGGACCTCAACCGCCAGCTACTTCTTGGGGGGCTTTAGCATCAGCTGCTCAACAAAACTTTATTTTTTATCCTCATCAATTGTTTTTCCCAGCACTTATGATTGCTTTAACCATGTTGTCATTTACATTGCTAGGTGATGGACTTAGAGATGCTTTAGATCCTAAACTAAGACAATAAGGAGGGAAAAAGATGGACAAGATATTAGAAGTTAAAGATTTAAATATATCATTTCATACCTATGCAGGCGAAGTAAAGGCTGTTAGAGGGATTAGTTTTGATTTAAATAAAGGAGAAACCTTAGCCCTTGTTGGAGAATCAGGTTGTGGTAAGACAGTTACAGCGAAGGCTATTCTAAGACTATTAAAGACACCACCAGCAGAAATAAAGAAAGGTTCACAGATTTTATTTGATGGTGAAGATGTTGTACAAATGAATAAAAAAAGACTGCTTTCTTATAGGGGAGAAGATGTAGCCATGATTTTTCAAGATCCTATGACATCTTTAAATCCTACTATGACTGTAGGTAAACAAATAATGGAAAGCTTACAAATTCACAAGAAAATGAGTAAAAAAGAGGCAGAGCAGGAAGCTGTTAAACTTCTTAAACTGGTTAATATTCCAAATGCAGAAGAAAGAGTAAAGCAATATCCCCATGAGTTATCAGGTGGAATGAGACAAAGAATTATGATTGCAATTGCATTATCCTGTAATCCAAAGGTTCTTATTGCAGATGAGCCAACGACTGCTCTTGATGTTACTATTCAGGCACAGATTATAGATTTATTAAGGGAATTAAAAGAAAAATTTGATACATCAATTATCCTTGTAACTCATGACCTTGGAGTTGTTGCAAACTTTGCAGATAGAATTCAAGTTATGTATGCGGGAAGTATTGTAGAGACCGGAACCAAAGAAGAAATCTTCTATAACAGTCAGCATCCATATACTTGGGCATTACTCAATTCTGTACCAAGTATAGATAAAAAGAGTAAAGAGGAACTTTATTCATTAGGAGGAACACCTCCGGATTTAATACTTCCATTAGAAGGCTGTCCATTCACTTCTAGATGTGAGCATGCTATGGAAATATGTAAGGAAAGAAAACCAGTAGATACATGTCTATCAGATACCCATAGGGTAAGCTGTTGGTTGCAACATCCAGATGCTCCTAAGGTAGAAAGACCTGTGAGTTTTGGAGGTGGGAGAAATGAGTAAAGAAAATTTATTAGAAATAGTAAATTTGAAAAAGTATTTTCAGGTGGGGAAAAATGCAACTCTAAAAGCTGTAGACGATGTAACATTTAATATTAAAAAAGGTGAAACATTAGGGTTAGTAGGGGAGTCTGGATGTGGAAAGACTACCTGTGGTAGAACTATACTAGGTATTTATCCAGCTACTGGTGGGCATGTGTACTTCAATGGGCAGGATGTTCATCAAATGAATAGAGAAGAAAAGCTCAAATTCAAGAAAAATGCTCAAATTATATTTCAAGATCCCTATGCTTCATTGGATCCTAGAATGACCATAGGTGAAATCATAGGTGAAGGAATGGATGTTCATCTAAATTTGAGCAATAAGGAAAGACAAGAGAGAATTAGTGATTTACTAAGTAAGGTAGGACTAAACGCTGAGCATGGTTCTAGATTTCCCCATGAATTATCTGGAGGACAAAGGCAAAGAATTGGAATTGCCCGTGCCTTAGCCGTAGAACCACAATTTATTATGTGTGATGAACCGATATCAGCCTTAGACGTGTCTATTCAAGCTCAGATAGTAAATCTTCTTATAAAACTTCAAAGGGAAATGGGACTTACTTATTTATTTATATCCCATGACCTTTCTATGGTAAAACATATATCTGATAGAGTAGGCGTGATGTATCTAGGTTCAATGGCAGAATTAGCCAGCAACGAATTATTATATAGAAATCCTTTACATCCTTATACTAAGGCTTTAATATCTGCGATACCTATTGCTGATCCTAGTACAGAAGAAACAAGGAAAAGAATAAAATTAGAAGGTGAGGTACCATCTCCTATTAATCCACCAGATGGATGTAAGTTTGTTAAGAGATGTGCTCATGCAAAGGATATATGTCATAAGATGACCCCACAACTTAAAGAAGTAGAAAAGGATCATTTTGTAGCTTGTCATTTATATTAGAAAATTAAGGTGGGATTTTATGTTAAGTAAATCAATAATAGAAGATATATTTTTTGAAGCATTGGCTAGCGGCGGTGACTTTGCTGAGATATTTATGGAAGATAATTTTTCTACAGAGATAGCCACAGTTGGTGGCAATATTGAAAGAGGTATGAGTGGTAGAGATTTTGGTATAGGAATTAGAATATTTTCAGGATTAAGATCTGTATATGCATATACCAATGATTTATCTAAAGATAATCTTATAAATATTACTAGAAGGGCAACCCAAGCCATTAAAGAAAATAAAAAGGATATCGTAGTAAACTTTGATAAAAAGGTAATACCAGTAGATCATCCCTATAGATTGTTACCATCAAAAGTAGACTTCACAAAGAAAATGGAATTTACAGAGAGAGCATATAATGCGGCAAAGACTTATGACGAGATAATATCTCAGGTTACAGTAAATTACTTAGATCAAGAGCAAAATGTACTAATAGCAAATACTGAAGGAGTTTATGTAGAAGATAAAAGAGTAAGGACTAGAATGTTGATTCTAGTAGCTGCTGAGTATAATGGACAGATAGAGACAGGCTACATTGGACCTGGAGCATTAATGGGTACTGAGTTTTATGAAAAAATCAGCATAGAAGATTATGCAAGGGAAGCCGCTAGAAATGCCAAAACTATGGCAATGGCTGATTATTGTCCTGCTGGGAATATGGCGGTTGTTGTAGATAATGGCTTTGGCGGATTAATGTTCCATGAAGCCTGTGGTCATAGTTTAGAGGCTTCATCTGTAGCTAAGGGTCTTTCAATTTTTTCCAATAGAATAGGAGAAAAAATAGCCTCAGAAGTAGTTACTTTAGTGGATGATGGTTCTATTACTAATTCATGGGGTTCCCTTGGAGTAGATGATGAGGGAATGAAGACTCAAAAGAATATATTGATTGAAGGCGGTATCTTAAAGGGATATATGATAGATAAATTAAACGCAAGAAGGATGAATATGGCTCCTACAGCTTCAGGACGAAGACAAAACTATAGATTTGCTCCTACGTCACGTATGACTAATACTTATATAGATAATGGTGCTAGTACAAAGGAAGAAATAATTGGAAATACGGAAAAAGGATTATTTGCTAAATATATTTCTGCAGGTTCCGTAAATTCAGCTACAGGTGATTTTAACTTCTCACTTTCAGAAGCCTATTTGATTGAAAATGGTAAGATAACTAAACCTGTTAAGGGAGCAACTCTAATAGGAAATGGCAATAAAATACTTCAGGATGTAGATATGGTAGGAAACAATCTTGAAATAGGACAAGGATATTGTTATGCAGGGAGTGGAGCGTTATTCATTGGTGCTGGACAACCTACCATCAGAGTTAAGACTATGACTGTTGGTGGGAGGGAGGAATAGATATGGAGAGAGATAAATTGATAGAGCTATTATTTGAAAAAGCTAAAGCGTATAATATTGAGGAAGTAGAAGTCTATATCAATAAGGATTCATCCATAGATTTTAACATATATGAAGGTAAGTTAGAAAAATATGTAGTAGCAGAGGAAGAGAATTTATCTCTAAGGGGTATTTACAAAGGGAAAATGGGATATTCATATACGGAAAAGTTAAGGGAAGATAGTTTAGGTGAATTGATAAATAATTTAATTCAATATGCGGAAAATAACGATAATGAAGAGTTAGAAAAAATGTCTTCATCTATATTGGAATGTAAAAAAACTGTTCATAGAGAAAATTTATTAAATAGATACACAGAGGAAGAAAAAATTGAATATTTGTTGGATCTAGAGAAAAGAGCTTATGATTATGATAAACGAGTAAAGACCATAGATGATTGTAGTTATCAAGAAAAGATTCAAGAGGTGTATATTAGAAATACTAAGGGACTGGAAGTAGAAGACAGACATACTATTGGTATAATAAATCTTTCATCTGTTGCAGAAGAAGGAAATAATATGCAAACAGGATATTCAAATTATGTATTCAATGAACTTTCTGAGAAGTATAAGGATAAGCTTATTGAAGATAGTGTCGGAGATGCTATAGGGATGTTAGGTGCCAGGGCTATAAAATCTGGTAATTATAAAATTATCCTTAGAAATAATGTAGCTGCAGATATGTTTAGTTATTTTTCACCTATATTCTTAGGAAGCACAGTTCAGAAAAATCTATCTCTAATGAAAGGAAAACTAGGCTCAAAAGTAGCTGTAGATTTTTTCAACATAGTTGAAGATCCCTTAATGGAAAATGGAAAATATTTTAGAACCTTTGATGATGAGGGGACAGTTACTTATTCAAAGCATATAATAGAAAATGGAATATTGAAGACTTTTCTTCATAACAATAAAACTGCTGAAAAAGATGGTGCAAAATCCACTGGAAATGGTTTTAGGACTTCGCATAAATCATCTATTGGAGTAATGTCTACAAATATGTATATTGAAGAAGGAGATAAATCTTTAGAGGATATGGTAAAGAGCATGGAGAATGGTGTTATTATTACTGATATCCATGGATTACATGCGGGAATCAATCCGACATCAGGAGATTTTTCTCTATCGTCAAATGGATTACTTGTGGAAAATGGGAAGGTAATTAGACCATTGGCGCAAATAACTATGGCAGGTAATTTATATACTATGCTAAAAGATATAAAATATATAGGAAATGATACTAAATTTTCTCATCCTAGTTCAAGCTACTTTGGATCCCCCTCCATTTATATTGGTAGCTTAACTATATCAGGAAAATAAAAACTGGTCATCTGACCAGTTTTTATTTTAAATATTTATTAAACCAATTAGTTATCTCTTCTAATCTTCTAATCCTATGTTTTGGTTTTCCGGATCTGCTTAATTCATGGTTTTCTCCTCTAAACATACAGAGTCTGGAATCTACACCATGATATTTTAAGGATGTAAACATTTGAATACCCTCCGGTAGCCAACATCTATAATCTTCCTCTGAATGAATAAATAGAGTAGGTGTGACTACCTTATCTGCATATTTCATAGGAGAGTGGAACCATAGCTTTTCCACATCGGACCAGGGAGTAGCAGCATTTTGGTCTTCTACAAAATAATATCCAATATCAGTAGTACCAAACTTAGAAATCCAGTTGGATATGGATCTTTGAGATGCAGCGGCTCTAAACCTGTTTGTATGACCTATTATCCAATTGGTCATGAAACCGCCATAGGAGCCACCAGTTACTCCGACTCTTTCGTTATCTATAAAAGGATATTTTTCAAGGACTAAATCTGTAAACTTCATTATATTATCATAATCTATAGTACCATATTTACCTCTTATATCTGCAAATTCATTGCCCTTACCATCACTTCCTCTTGGATTACAGAAGAATACAGCATAACCTTCATTTGCCCAGTATTGCATTTCATGATAGAATACTTCACCGTATACGGTCTTAGGTCCACCATGAATGTCTAGTATTGAAGGATATTTTTTTCCTTCTTCAAAGTCGACAGGCTTCATTATCCATCCATCTATAGTTATTCCATCTACTTCAAAACTTAAATGTTCAGGGATAGATAATTTTTTCTCCTTCATTATCCATTCATTAAATTTAGTTAATTGAGTTTCTTGCTTTCCTTCTAGGCTATATAATTCTTGAAGTTTAAGTCCTCTAAGCCCTATAAATTTTATATTTCCATCTAATATATCAAAGCCATCTACAGAACCTTTTCCTTGGATTAGCTTTTCCATATTTCCATTTTTATCTATTTTATTTATATATGAGCTATCTCCCTCAGTAGTTATGAAATATAGATAGTCACCATCTACTACCATAGATTTGGAGCCACCAAATCTACAGTCTGAGCCTACAGAGTTCCATATACTATAATCAAATTCATCAGAAGATATTCTAATGGCATTGGAACCATCTAAATTCATTAAATAAAAATGCGGGTTTTCATTTAAACCATAGGATTTCATATCCTTCCCAGCAAATATTATTTTATCCCCGAGGAAATCAGCGTAAGAGTAACTAAAGATTTCCTCATGTGTTAACTTATCTAATTGTTTTTCTTTAATATTATATAGATGTAAATCAGATTTTAACTGCATTTTATCTGTATAAGAACTAGCAGCTATGATTATTTTAGATTTGTTCTTGTCAAGTTTAACACTCTCTACATCTGTAAATTCATCTGTAATAGGAGTAAGTTCCTTATCCTCTAGATTATAAAGATAAAGTCTATTTCTTTTTTTATTTGTAAACCCTCCACCATTAGACCAAAATGGTATTTCATCTAGTACTTCATAATCCTTATCTTCCTCCATCTTTTTTACGGCATTATCTTTTTCCTCTCCAGATAATTCTTTAAGATTTGGCCGATTAGGATCAAAGGTTGCAGTTAGAAGAAGATTATTTCCATCTAAGATTTCAAGTGAATTAACATTTAGTGGGATTTCAAATGCTTTATTAGCCTCTCCGCCATTTAGATTGATTTCATAATAAAAAGTCACTTCTTCTTTTTCTTTTCTTTCCTTATCTTTTTTACCTCTTATAGCAGGAAATAGTATAGTATTATTATCTTTCCATATGAAGGATTTTTCCTCATCTAAGGATGTTAATTTATATTCTGATTTTTTTTCTTCATTATAGATATAAATATTAGATAGATATTTATTTTCTTCGACATCTATTCTATGTAGTACAAAGGCAGTATTTTTACCATTTGGTGATAATCTAATGCTTGATAAAAACTTATATTTTGTAAAGTCATCTAGTTTTAAATTCTCCACGTACATCCCTCCATTAATTCTTTAGTGCATCTAATATTTATTATATACTATTTATATAAAGAAAGAAATGGAACACCACTGTTAAAATTGAATTGGGATAAGAAATCTTTTGAATTAATGCAACCTTTTTGAATATAAGTCGTCTAAATAGTAAAGGAGGGTTAGGGGTGGCTAGAAATGAAGAGAAAGAGCTAGTGAGAAAACTTAGAAAAGGAAATGAAGAAGCATATATAAAGCTTTTGGATATCTATGGAAATAGGCTATTAAAAACTTGCTACCTAATCCTTAAGAATGAAAAGGATGCTGAGGATATAGTTCAAGATACATTCCTTAGAGTATTTAATCAGATAGATAATTATAATGGGAATAGCTCCTTATATACTTGGATTTATAGAATAGCATTGAATTTATGTAAGGATAAGATAAAGAGTAGGAGAGAATTTGAAATTTACGAGGATATATTTGAAACCAAGGAAAAGGTGGAAGATATAGTATTTAACTCTATTGACAGGGAAATTTTGAGAAGGGAATTATTTAACTTGAATGCTCTGTATAGAGAAATTTTAATATTATTTTATTTTGAGGAATTAGCAATTAAGGAAATATCAGAAATTCTAGAGAAAAAGGAAGGAACGATAAAGAGCAGATTGAGCCGTGGAAGAGTAATATTGAAGAATGCCATTGAGAGAGGAGGAGAGTTATATGAATAAAGATAGGTTAGGTAATGAATTGAATATTATTATGGAATGTGAAGCGAAGGACATAGAACTTTCTCAGGGCTTAAGAGACAGGATACTAAGTAATAGAAAGAAAAGCATTGATGAAAAAATAAGGGATTTCTTAAATAAGGAAATAGAAATACCTTTAGTGCCTATGGTAGCATCTTTTATTATATTTTTCATAATAGTGGGAGTACCTAAGGATATAATGGTTAAGAGCGAAAATATTATAGATTTAGGTTCAACTCAGATTATAGTTAGAGAAGAAAGGAGAGTGAGTAGTCGTGAAGATTAGAATAAAGGTAAAATTAATACTATTAATAGTAGTATTAATTTTAGCAGTAGTACCCTTTGTCAATCTGACATTGGCTGAGATTTTTAATAAATCTAAGCCAGAAGTAGCAGAGAAACTTTATGACTACTATTTAAAATACCCTGTTTCTTTTCAAAAAGATGAGGTACTATATAAAAGGGCTGAGACTATAATTAGTGGATTAAGTAGATATAGAATAATGATGGGAATGAAGATGGGAGAACGAAACTTAGATTATAGTACTATAGATAAAGCTATAGACAGCTATAAAAAAATAATACAGGATTATCCTAAGAGTAAGAGATACACTTTGGCTTACAAGGGTATATTAGATTTATATATATATAATGGTGATGCAAATAATTTAGAGAATTGGATAAAATGGGGAAAATACTCAGAGAAAGATGAAATAAGAGGTATATCTATGCTTTATGAAGGGTATGTACATTTTTCCAATAGGGAATATACTGAGGCAGAGGATGTGTTGGAATCTTTTGTACTAGGAAATAAGGATATAGATTATATGTATTATTTTTTAAAAGGGCATATAGAATTTGCTAGGGAGGATTTTCAGAAAGCAGATGAGTATTATGGAAAAGCCAGTGAAGTTGGGTGGGGATTCGATAGTACTTTATTTGGCAATTTAGTTCCAAGTTATAGAAAGTTATGGTTAGAAGAGTTAGATTATAAAAATGGAGAAAATAAAATCAAGGGGAGGGTAACTGTTGATGGAGTAGGCATTCCATTGGTGGAAGTATATCTGCAAAAAGCTAGGCAAGGCTATTCTTCCAGAGGTATAGATTTCGTTGCCATTACAGATAAGGATGGATATTATGAAACCATTGGGGTGAAGGATGGGAAATATGATTTAGGTATTGGAGTAGGTACGGGAATATTATTTGAAAAGGCATATTTAGAGAAAAATAGATTTAACTTTGAGGTATTAGATGATGTAGAGTATGATTTTCAATTTAGCTCTGCTATGAAGATTATAAAGCCCAAGGCTGAAGAGTTAGTAGATGGAAATAAATTTGAAGTAGAATGGGAAGAAGTCCAAGGAGCAGAATTTTATAGGGTTAAGGTTGTAGGGGTAGGAAATTCATCTATGTTTACTACTGTTATAATGGATGAGAAAAGGCAAGTGGATATAAGAGGAAATAAGGCAGTATTTGATATAGAGGTTCTTAAACATTCTCCTTTAGGGTACTCTATTGATGAAAATGGTGTTGTAAGTCCTGGAGCCATAATGGGATATGTATATAGTGAGATTACAGTTTATATTATGGTTGATGCCTATGATGAGAATGAAAATATGTTGAGCAGCAGTGCTCCGATGACTAATTATTATGATATGATGCCTAGCTTAAAGGTAGGAGGCAAGCAAACAGAGGGAGAAAGACTAATATCAAAAGTACAGTATAAAGAAGCCATAAGTCATTATGAAAATTTGCTGCTAGATGATGAAGAAAATATAGAAGCATTATCATATTTGGCTAAACTATATATATATGGTTGGGGTAAGGGAACTTCAGATGCTGAAAAGGCTATAAATTATGGAATACAGGTATATGAGTTAACAGGTAAAGCAGATGTACTCCTTAGGGTATTAGGAGCCACAACTCCAAGTCAATATAGAGAAAATATTGAATTAGGGAAAAAAGTTTTTAATATAATACCTGAAGAATATAGAGATAGCTACTATTATTGGTATAGAGGAGATTATTATAGATCTATAGGTGAATTTGAAAAAGCTAGGGAAGATTTATTTCTTGCAGATAATGTAAGGGATTCAGATATTATATATATAGATTTATACCATGGTGAATATGAAAGGGCAATAGAATTTTTAAAAGATGAAAATACTAAATTATATTTCATGAGTAAGGGAAAACTGATGGATGGTATAGAGCTGTTAACGGATTTAGATAAAAATGATAGAGAGCTTATATTGTTTAAAGAATTCCTAGATAGGTATTTAAAAAGGGAATTGGACTATGAGGAAAGAAAAGATGATTTCTACAGGGTTTATAATAATATAAAAAATCCTGACATTAGAATTATTTTAAATGAAATAAAAGCAGATAATTATTGGGACTAAATTGTCCCAATGTTTTTTGAGTCTTTATGTCTATGTCATATATGATTAATTTTGGGTATAATTAAAGAAAATGCTTATATTGATTGGGGAGATTAATGTGACAAAACTTACTTTAGAGTATATAGTCAATAAAGTCGAAGATATGAAGGTTTTACCTGAGATTATAAATAAGATAATAGTATTAACTGATGATCCAGATTCTACAGTTCATGATATGGAGGAAGTAATATTACAAGATCAGGTTCTAACTACTAAAATTCTTCGTCTTGCTAACTCTGCTTACTATGGTTATGCAAGAAAAATTTCTACTATATCTCAAGCAACTGTTTTATTAGGGTTTCAAGCAATAAAGGGAATAGCCCTTGCTTCTACTGTAAGAACATATTTAACGAATGAGTTAAGAGGATATTCTTTAGAGAAAAATGAACTATGGTCACAATCTCAAACCTGTGCCATAGTATCAAGGTTTATTGCTAAGAGCATAAAGTATTATAATCCAGAAGAAGCTTATATAGCAGGACTTCTGAGAGATATTGGAAAAACCATACTGAATCAGCATATGGAAAAAGAATATATGGAAGTATTATTAAAGATGGAAAAAGATAATATATCCTTCTTAGATGCTGAAAAAGAGGTTTTAGGTTTTGGACACGCAGAAATAGGAGAAAAGATAGCTGAAAAGTGGAATCTTCCTAAGGATTTAGTAGAAGCAATTGGATATCACCATACTCCAGAATTAGCAATTATAAATCCTCTTTTAGTTTCGATAGTTCATATTGCTGATGCTATTACTATGATGATGGGAGTAGGGCTTGGACTTGATGGACTATCCTATAGTTTATCTCCAATAGCGATAGATAACTTAAATTTAGATGAATTACAATTTCAGACAATTATATCTCAAGTATCTGATTTAATAAAAGATGAAGATAGTTTTTAACAATAAAAAAGCAGATAA
>NZ_NPMN01000045.1 GCF_002266425.1 Tissierella sp. P1 | reverse complement strand
ATAAAAAAACTATTAGAAATATAGTTGATAAAATAAATGCATAGATTATATTTGATGTATGAAGCCTTTCTTTTCTAATTATTAAGTCCAACATCATTATAGTTATAACTAGAGAAGTGCTAATTAAATATATAATGATATATAATAATCTGTCTTTCAAATAATCTCTAAATTTCATTTTATCACCTAATCCCAAGTTTTTATCATTGAATAGCCTTGGCCTCTTTTAGTCTGAATGGAATCATATATTCCTATATCCTCTAAGCGTTTTCTTAGCCTAGCAATATTTACTGATAAAGTGTTATCATCTACAAACTCAATATCATCCCATAATTCTTCTAAAAGTATTTCCCGGGACACTATTTCATTTATATTAGACATAAGAATATATAAGAGTCCAAATTCTTTTTTACTTAACTCTACCTTTTTTCCTTCCCATTCAACTATACTTTGGCTCTTATATAAATATACTCCGTCCACTTCATATATATCCTTAGAGCTACTTTCTGCATATTCACCATAGGTTCTTCTTATTGCCCCTTTTAGTTTTGCCAGCAACAAATCAAAGGAAAAAGGTTTTGTTATATAATCATCCCCACCATTTTCTATAGCCATTACTTGATCCATATCTGAAAATCTGGCTGAGATAAATATTATAGGAACTTTAGATATACTTCTCAGCTCTCTACACCAAAAGAAACCATCATAATTAGGTAAATTTATATCTAAAAGGACTATATGAGGATTTTCTCTTATAAATTCTCCCTTTATGTTAGAGTAATCTTCCACTGTTGTCACTATATAATTATATCTCTCTAATCTATCTTTGATAAGATTTAAAATCTTTTCATCATCTTCTATAACAAAAATCTTATACATTTTTCCACCTCTTAATCTGAAAACCTTTATAATTATATATTTAGGATATCCTATTCAAGATAATTTTTCCACATAAAAAATGGAATTCTTTTTAGAATTCCATTTTTTATCATTAATTATTCATAATCCTCAGGATAAGGTATCTCTCCCTTTCCTCCCCTTACGAAAGAATTTGTCCATTTTGGCATATTCGGTTGTTTATCTTCCTTTATCATTTCCTGCCACTTTTCATCTGTTAATCTCATATCTGATATAAATTCATGATAACTAAATACAGCACCTCTTGTAAGATATAATTTTCCTCCTATAGGCACCACTACATATATTTCATATGCAGGCCCAACTCCTGCCTCCATATAGCCTCCTTGACTATAAGAATTTGGTGCTATTGTATGGAAATCTGCTATTACTGCCATATTTTTATCTGTTTCAGAAGTTATTTCAAACCAACGCAAATAATCTCCTGCAAAAGAAGCTGTTAAACGCTCTAGTACACCACCATAAACTTGGATATATTCATATTCCTCAATGGTTAATTCTTCATTCTTAAGCTCTTTTATTGAACAGCTTATTAAAAAATCTAGAAGTTTTTCAAATTCTTCCATCTTCATATCTATTCCTTCTATAGTTAAATCCCTAGCTGATAAATTTTTTCTTGAGAATTTAGTCAACCATAATAATTTTTCATATACCTCTATATTTGGCTCTACATATCCTACCACTTCTTTAAATCCTGCGCCACCCATTTCTGCACCTGATTGCTTTCCATAAAGAATAGTATCATGTTTCAGTTCTGACCAAGACCCAAGGGCTGTATTTAAATCCTTCTCTACCCAAGTTTTATTAGTCATAAAAGATGGATAACCTTCTCCAAAAGGTTCTAAAAATCCCTTTAATGTCCAGAGCCATCCTTGATACATATTTCCCATCCATTGTTTGTCTGATAATCTCCCAAACTTATCTCTTAGTCTATCAAATTCTTTTGGATAATCCTTCCATCCTTGGTTTTCTTCTTTAGATAATTGAATTTCCTTTGCTCTCTCAGAACCTAGAACTCCCATTACATCAAGTCCTGATGGTATTGGTCTTTCTATTGGTTTTACTAATTCTTGAATTATTTCAGCATCAAGGACGTACCTTTGCCCCATAAATCTGAACTGTTTGCCCGCGGGAGTAGTTACTGAAGTATATTTGGGCTTTATTTTTGGTTCTGGAAGTTTATCTGATTCTTTATAAAATTCATCTAACTTTTTCTCATCATTAAGTTTATTTAAATCAGGATTTTTACCATATATTTTAAATAATAACTCTCCATATTGGTAAATATTTAAATCATCAGAGTTCCCTACAAAGAAATTTGTTGGTTCATATATATTCTCCCATTTATTATAGTTTTCTTTATCTGAATATAACTATAGGTTATCAATAGAGCTTGAAGAGTTTGCTCTATATTTCTCTCTCCATCAGCAAAATATAATGGAAATGGTGCCTGACCATACCACATCATAGCTTTAAAATATCTTTCAAAATCTTCAGATCTAGTATAATGTCCTCTTACTGTGAACTGACTATAATCTAAATCATATGGAAACAAGCTGGATTTTTCAAATCCAGAGTGAGTATTGATCTTTTCCAATTCCTCCAAGGCTATTTCCTTAGACTCCTTTGGGATATTCTCTGGAAGCTCATTTCCTAATAGCAATTGTGCAACAGAAAAATATGCTATGTTTTTTAGTTGGGCATCCTTTACTTTTCCATCTTTCAGTTTGCCATATAAATCAATAACATCAACTAAACTTTTTTCTGTCATTCCCTTTATTAGGCCTATTAGTTTATCATTCTCTAATGTCCTTAAAGTATAGTCATAAAATATATGATATACTTGCAAAATAGAATCGGTAGTAATAAAAGAAGGAATATCTTTATATTCATTATCTTCATAAATATAAAATAATTGCTCTTTTTTTGTAGGATTTACCACAAAATTATTTTTGACCAAAAGCTCCAGCTGTTCTTCAGAAAATTCACCAAATATCTTTAAATTTTCAATATTAGATAAATCAGCCTTTACCTTATAGGGCTCCACTTTTACCTCAAACTCTATAGGCTCATAAGGAACTCCTATATTGACTAACCCCTGATTTACTTCGATATTGGTTTCTTCTTTATTTTCGTTAAAATCCGGCACATTGGCAAGGTCTTCTTTTTCTATTTTATTTACTTCCTTTCCAATACATCCAGTCATAATAATAGATAAAAACAATATCAAAGAAATGATTAAGTATAACGATTTTCTTTTCACTCTAGTCCACCCTTTCTATTATTAAATTATTATTTTGTAATCTTATCATCCCTAAGTATTTTTCTTTTCCTTCTTTAATATCAATATATACTTTATTTTCTTCTACTATTAGCCTAGTAATATCTTCATGATCATTAGTTTCTAAATATCCCTCAAATCCAAAACCCTTCCATTTATACGTGTTAATAACTTTTCTATCATTCTCTAGAATTTCAATAGATAATATTTCGTCTATTCCATCTCCATCTATATCGAGAAAAGCATAATCAATAAAAGGTCTAGATAATCTTGATCCTCTCCATTTTGGTTCTAATTTTCTATCTTCAAATGAATATATAAATGGTCTTTTCGCCATTACTTGATGAAGAGGAGATTTTTTATATACTCCTATAGATATCTCATCTTTTCCATCCCCATCTATATCTCCTATAGCTATTTTCCAAGGTTTAAATTCTGAAAAGTCTCGCCTATATATTTCTTCCATTTCTTCTAATGAAAAAACAACTACTTCTTTACCAAACTTTTTCCATCTTGCTCCTGTCAATACTACTAAATAATCTTTATTATCTCCATTGATATTTCCTAGGGCATATTCTTTAACATTTTCTTTTATCTTTATAGGTATGTGTTGATCTTTCCATAGCAAAGTAAAGTTCCTCTGCTCCTTTACAAAAAACAAAAACAAGAGGCTCATAAGAAATATTAGTATAATTCCTATTAAAACCTTAGAATATTTCATAACATAGCCTCTCCTTCAATGTATTAGGGACTATTTATCTTATATAACTGATTATCCCAGACATCTACTCTATTTAATTTTAGTATATCAACCTTTTATTTGAAAAAAGTTACATATTATTTACAATTCTATTTTCCTATACCTAATTCTCTTGCATAGTAAAACAAATATTGTTGTGCAAATCCCGCAAGTCTGCCAAATATCCTAGCCCCATGAGAGCCTATTAATTTTACATTTGTATCTTCCTTCAAATAGAAATGCTCCATTACTCTTTTAACCCATACATCTACTGGAAAAGCATCATCCTTATTAAAAGCAAATAATAGTATACAGTCAGATACCTTTGGTCCGACTCCTGGCAATGTCATTAGAAGTTCTTTTCCCTCATCTCTAGTTAAATTATAAATTGAGTTTAAATCCAATTCCCCTTTGGCTATAACATTTGCTGTCTCTACAATTCTCTCTCCTCTAAACCCTACTTTACAGACTTCCTTTAAATCCTCTGGTCTAGCTTTTGATAAGCCTTCTGATGTAGGGAAACTATAACATTCCAAACCTGAGAAATTTTCATCTATTTTTATTTTTTCCCCATAATGTTTAGACATTAATTCTATAGACTTTTTTATCCTAGGTATTTGATTGTTTGCGGAAGTTATAAAGGATATTACCATCTCAAAGGGTTCTTGATTAAGTATCCTAATACCTTCTCCAAATTCAATTGCTTCAGCTAATATTGGGTCTTTAGATAATTCCTTCTTTATCTCATCATAATCTCTTTCTAAATCAAAATAATGATACCAGATATTATTAAAGTCCTGCAAATTTGTATTGGACAGTATAATATCATTATTCTCTTTCTTTACATTTATTACCTTACCATAAGCTATCGTTGTATATGATTTATCTTCTTCTACATACCATCTAAAGGCTTGCCCACATTCAAATATATGTTTAGGGTTAAAATTTTTTATATCCTTTAGGATAATTTTATCTTTTTCTTCTATTATAGTATATTTCATATTATTCTCCTTAAAATTTATTATTAGTTCTATTATAGTTTACCCCATTTTATAACTAAAAAACTGGCATATGCCAGTTTTTTTAGTTTAATGATTTTGTTAATAATTTATATGATGCACTCATTGCCTCTTCTACACTAGTATCTTTATATATATCTTTTCTACTAATATAATGAACAAATCCTGATATTGATCCTTTTACCGCTGTTATTTGATAGTATTTAGATTCAGTAGTATTAATGATTCCTTCCTTAAAACCTAATTCTAATAACCTATTAATTTCATCATTGATTATAACTATAAATCTAGATAAATCATAATTTTCATCCCTAATATATTCATAGAATTCTTGAATTCCACCAACAGATAATAGCATATTTAACGTACAAAAATTACTTTCCATATTATCTACTAGAATTTTTAATATTTCATAAAACTTATCTTTAAAGTTATCCTTAGAATTTATTCTCTCGAATGCATTTTTTGCCTCATGAATTATATTATAGATTATAGCTCTAGATATGGCCTCCTCCTTTGAATCAAAATAATCATAAATCGTTCCTTTTCCCACATTAGATGCTATGGCTATATCAGATACTTTAATAGAGTAAGGATTAGCTCCTTCTTTAATTAAATTAATTAATCCTTCAAATATGGCTATTTCTTTCTCCGAATATTCAACATCCTTCATCATCTACTTATCACCTCCTGCTGAAAGCTTACCTACTTGATCTTTATGAAGTAAATCATACATTACTGGGACTACTAAAAGAGTAAGTATTGTTGCATAGGTTAATCCTCCAATTGCTACAATTGCTAAAGGTTGAAGCATCTCTGCACCTGCTCCTACTCCTATGGCTAATGTAAATAACCCAAGTATAGTAGTTATAGCAGTCATGAGTATTGGCCTCATACGAGTTCTTCCTGTTAATATGAGAGCTTCCCTTTTATCAATACCTTTTTGCCTTAATTGATTAGTATAATCTACAAATACTATCCCATTATTTACTACTACACCAGATAAAACTAAGAAACCAAGCATTGAAATTAAGCTAATTTCATATCCAGTGACTGCTAAAGCTAATAGTCCTCCTGTAAACGCAAGAGGTATTGTGAACATTACTATAAATGGTGATAGCAATGATTGAAATTCTGCTACCATTATTAAATAGATAAAGGCAATTGCTAATAATAACATATTAATTAAATCCTTAAAGGAATCCTTTATCATTTTATTTTCCCCTGATAATTCAATAGTATATCCCTCTGGTATTTTATAATTATTTAATTTGCTTTCAAAATCACGGCTGACAAGTCCTATATTATACCCATCCTCAATGCTAGCTTTTATAGATATATACCTTTCCTGAGATTTTCTACTTATAGATGAAGTGCCCCTCTCTTCCGTGATTTTAGCAATGTCTCCAATTCTTATTTCAGCTTCTTCACCATTTTTATTAAACTTAATTGTTAAATCTTCCAATTCATTTCTTGTAATAGATTGGCTCTCTCCATCTACTACTATTACTGGATAATCCTTATTTGCCACAGATAAAGTAGTGGCAGATTTTCCTTTTGATATTATAGAATTAACTTCTCCAAATACTTGAGCTACTGTTAGACCATTTTCCATAGCCTTTTCTTTATCTACAGTGATTCTCGTTTCAGTTGTATTTTCTTCTAATCCAGTTGAAATATCCACAGTTCCTTCAGTTTCTTCGAGTATCTTCGATATATCAAGTGCAACATCCCGTAAGGTATCTAATTCTCTACCCTTTACCAAAACTTCTATACCAGAACCTCCTAATACGGTCATATCCATATTAGATGTATTCACTGATATATTACAGTCTAAATCTTCTGTTAGTCTTCTTATTTGTCCTTCTATTTCTTTATTGCTTATTTTTTTATTTTCATCAAGGATCAGATACATGGACATTGAATTTCCCTTATTACTTACCAATGATAATCCACCTATACTTTGGTTTTCAAATGCTCCTACGGCTTCTATTCCTTCTACATCTATAATTCTGTCTATTACTATATCTGACATAGCAATTGTATCCTCATAGGTACTTTCCTTCGGCATTTCAAGTGCTAAGGACATTTGTGGGGTTTCCATTTCTGGAATAAAGGATGTACCCATAGATAATGCAAGAATTCCGCTAAGTCCAAGCAACCCTACTACGACTATCATCACAACAGTTTTATATTTTAAAGACCACCTTAGCATTTTTTCATATACATCAATAAACTTATCAAATCGTTTGTGTTCCTTTTCCTTCGTATTTTTCAACATAGCGGATGCCATAGTAGGTACTAAAGTTAATGCTACTATAAGGCTAGCAAATAAAGAATAAGCTATGGTTAACCCCATATCAGTAAATAACTGTCTGGATATTCCTTTAGTAAATACTATTGGTAAAAATACACAAACTGTAGTAAGAGTAGATGCGAAAATAGCTCCTGCGACTTCTTTTGCTCCCTCTATAGAAGCTTTTATGGAAGTTTCACCTTCATTTCTTAATCTATATATGTTTTCAATTACAACTATTGAATTGTCTACGAGCATACCTACTCCCAGAGCTAGCCCCGCTAAAGATATAATATTTATTGTAACTCCTGTAAAATACATCATTGCAATCGCAAATACTATACTTATAGGTATAGATACTGCTATTATAAATGTAGGTTTTATATCTCTTAAGAATATGATAAGTATCAATATAGCCAATATTCCACCATAGATTAAATTATCTAATACCGAGTCTACAACTATATCAATATAAACTCCCTGATCCATTAAGGTAGTAAAATCTAGCCCAATATTTTCAGATGATAGTTTTTTCATCTTTTCTCTTATATTGTGTGATACCTCTGCTGTAGAAAAATTACTTTGTTTCTGAAAAGTTAATATTACTGCATTATTTCCATTCACCTTTGCATATATATCCCTAGAATTATCTATATAGCTTATATCTGCTACATCTTCAAGATTAATTCTACCTATTCCATCCTCTCCTGTATCAAATAGAAGTAACCCTTTAATCTCATTTATATCTTTTATCTTATCTCCAACTTTAACTAAATAATCAGTACCTTCTTCAGAAATATAACCCGCTGGCATTGAAAAATTTTGTGCCGCCAATATCCCAGAAATCATCTTTGTAGAGACTACACCTTCTAAAGATGCTTGTTTGAAGGCTTCTTCTCGAGCCTTTTCAAATTCGTCTGTTTTTTGATTTAAAGTTTCTTCTCCACTAATAATCTGGGACCTTGCTTTATTCATTTCAGCTGCTAATGTAGCTTTCCCTTTGATTATTTGTTCTTCTTGTATATTCAACTCTTTTTTCTTTTCTTCGAGATTAACCTTTTCTTTTTCAACTTCTTTTATTTTAGACTCTATTGATGATAATGCAGCATTTGTTTCTACTTTCTTTTGTGATATTTCTTTTATACCTTGTTTAACTGTTTCTAGTTGAATCTTTTCTTCTTGAGTCAATTCTCTGCTAATGGCTAGTAATGAAAATTCTATGGACTTTAATTCTTCCTCTTTTTCATTCATTTCCTTTAATATATTTTGAAGACTATCTTTATTTTTATTTAATCCCTCTAATCCAGAATTGATACTAGCTTCTCCTTGAATTATTTGTTCCTTAGCCCCGGCTACTACTTTTTCCCCTTCTATAAGTTTTTCATTTTGATTTTTTTCTTCATAAGCTAACTTAGCTTTTCCGTCTTTAATTTCTTTTTTAGCATTTTCTAACTGATCTCCCGCTTGAGAGAGTTTGGAATCCACCTTATCTAATATTTTCTTATTTAGAGTTTCTATTTTATCTGGATTAATAAATACTTCAATATTTTCTTCAACAAGTCCCACTCCAGAAACAGATGCAACTCCATTTATGCTTTCCAATTCAGGTATTATTTTTTGACCTACAAAATCAGAAATCTCAGCTACATCCATACCTTCTACATTTACAGATGAAACCATTATTGGCAGCATATCTGGATTTAATCTTATAATCATAGGTGAACCAACAGAATCATTCCATGCTCCTTTAATTAAATCAAGACTTCCATTGATCTCTATTATGGCTGAATCCATATTAACATCATTGTTAAACTCTAATATAACTATTGATGAATTTTCCTGCGATACTGAACTAATATCTTTTATATTGCTAGTAGTGGCAACTACTTGCTCTATAGGTTTTGTAACTACCATCTCCACTTCTTCTGGACTTGCTCCAGGATATGAAGTTATGACCACTATATATGGTAGATCTATACTAGGAAGTAAATCTGTCTGTAAATTAATAAAAGATACAGCTCCTAATATCAATACTAAGATTACAGCTACAACTACTGTATAAGGTTTTCTTACACTAAATCTAGATAACATACTAGCCCTCCTAATATATAATATTAGTGACCGACTGGTCGGTCACTCCTTTAGTATAGATAATTATGGAAAATTTGTCAATAAAAAAACTGGCCTAAGCCAGTCTTTTTTATACTAATACCATCCTCTTAATTTCATTACTTCAGCAACTTTCTTAACTGAAATCATGTAAGCTGCTTCTCTTATTGTAACATTATACTCATTTTTAAGTTTCCATATTTCATTGAATGCTTTAACCATTTCAACTTCTTGTTTTTCTTCTACTTCTTTTTCTGACCAATAATATCCTTGTAGGTTTTGTACCCATTCAAAGTAAGAAACTGTAACTCCACCAGCATTTGTTAAAATATCTGGAGTAACCGGAATTCCTCTTTCTTTTAATATAATATCTGCGCCTGGTGTAACAGGTCCATTTGCTGCTTCACAAATCAATTTAGCTTTTACAACTTTAGCAACGTCTTCTGTAATAGCATTTTCTAAAGCTGCTGGAATTAGCATATCTACATCAAGTGTCCAGAACTCATCTAAGGAAATCATTTTTGCCTTTGGATAATCAACTAAATTTCTGTGCTCATTGAAATAAGCTTCCATATCATAGAAATCTAATCCATCTTCATTATATAATGCATAAGTTCCAACTGATGGTGCCCATTCAGCTATAGCTACAATTTTTGCACCTTGGCGTTGTACGTTTTTAACTGTATATCTACCCACGTTTCCGAAACCTTGGATAGCAACAGTTATCTTAGTCATATCCATACCTAATTCTCTAGCTGCTTCTCTTGCTATAACTGCAACTCCAAATCCTGTAGCTTCGTTTCTTCCTTGTGATCCACCCCATGCAACTGGTTTACCAGTAAGTACGCCTAGAGCCATATTATCATTGTTTAATTTAATATATTCATCTACCATCCAAGCCATAACTTGTCCGTTAGATCCTACGTCTGGAGCTGGAACGTCTATTTTTTCTCCTAAGTACTTATAAAGTCCTTGTATATATCCTCTAGATAGTCTTTCTAATTCACCTTGAGATAGTGTAAGTGGGTCAACAGTGATTCCACCTTTTCCTCCACCATAAGGAACCCCCATAACTCCACATTTGAATGTCATCCAAATTGACAAAGCCTTAACTTCATCTGGGTTAACTCCTGGGTGTAATCTAATTCCACCTTTAGCAGGTCCAATAGCTGTATTATGTGATGATCTATAGCCTTTAAATACCTTTACTGTTCCATCATCCATTTTAACTGGAATTGAAACTTCTATAATTCTTTGTGGTTCTTTAAGTAATTCATAAACTGCTGGTTCTAGTCCTAGTGCATCACAAGCATGCTTAACTTGTAACTGGGCACTTTCTAATGGATTTAAACTTTCTTTTGACATTGTACAAAACCTCCCTATAATTTTAATAGCGAAACTTTATTTTTAGTCGTATATCATTTCATTGAAATTATAACACAAGCAAATTTTTTTGTAAACCTTTCAGAATATTAGTTTAATTAACAATTAACGATTAACAATTAAAAAACATTAAAGGCATTAATCTTTTAATTGTTCTTTGTTCTATGTTAATCGTTAATTATCTTTATTAATTGTTATTTGTTCATTGCCTTAAAGGCATCCATTATATCATCAACATTATCTAATGCTTCTATAAGTTCTGGTAATACTTCATAAACATCTCCAACTATACCATAGTCAGCAACTTTAAATATAGGAGCATCTGCATCTTTGTTTATAGCTACTATTACCTTAGATTCTTGCATACCAGCTAAATGCTGAATAGCTCCTGAAATACCGCAGGCAACATAAAGTGAAGGTCTAACCGTTTTTCCTGTTTGTCCTACTTGATGACTATGCTCTATCCAGCCAGCATCAACTGTAGCACGGGAAGCACCTACTACTCCACCAAGTTTTTTAGCTAAATCTTCAATTAGTTTAAATCCTTCTGGATTTCCAAGTCCTCTACCGCCAGATACTATTATCTTGGATTCTTCTAATTGTACTTCTGCTTTTCCACCTTTAACTACTTCCTTAACTTTAGCTCTTATATCTTCATCTTTTAAGTCTGGGGTAAACTTAACTATATTACCTTTTCTATTCTCATCATATTTTGCTTTTTCCATAACTCCTGGTCTAACTGTAGACATTTGTGGTCTGTGATCTGGACATATAATCGTTGCCATTAGATTACCGCCAAATGCTGGACGAGTTTGCATAAGTCTTCTGTTTTCTAAATCTACGTCTAACTTCGTACAGTCAGCAGTAAGACCTGTGTGTACTCTAGCAGATATTCTAGGTCCTAAATCTCTACCGATATTTGTAGCACCAATTAACATAATTTCAGGCTTTCTTTCCTTGATTAAATCATAAATTACTTTAGTATAGCCATCAGTTGTATATACATTTAACAGTTCGTGATTAGCATATAAAACTTCATCCGCACCATATTTAACAAGTTTTTCAGCTAAACCATCTATATTATTTCCAAGTAAAACTGCAGTAAGCGGTACTTCTAGAGCATCAGCTATCTTTCGCCCTTCTCCAACTAACTCTATAGCTACATTTAATAGATTTCCGTCTCTTTGTTCTGCAAATACCCAAACACCTCTATATAAACTTACATCTACTCCGCCAGCTCTAAATTTTTTCTCTTCCTTTTCTATTGCATCTACTGGACATGCTTCTACGCATTGACCACAAGCCGTACATTTATCGTTTATTTTAGCCTTTTTATCTATCATATTTATAGCTTCGAAGGGACATACTCTGACACATTTTCCACAGCCAATACATTTCAATTCTATAACTTTTACAGCCATTTAAATTTCCTCCTTTATCTAATGATTATATTAAATAAGATGTTTTTCTCTCAATTTAACTATTAGCTCTCTAACTGATTCCTTAGGGTTTCCTTGTAATATCTCACCTACACTAGATCTTCCTGGTGGTGTAAAAGATTTGTTTACTTGAGTAGGAGAACCATCTAAACCAAGATTACTGAAATCAGCATCTACATCTTTAGCTGACCAAATCTTTACCTTATCATCTCTATGAGCATCATATATACCTTTAATAGAAGGATATCTTGGCTCATTTAATTCTTTTATAGCTGTTAGGAGTACGGGCATATTTGATTCTATTACAAAATGTCCGTCTTCTAATGCCCTCTTAGCTATAACTTTATTATCTTCAATCTTTAATTCTTCAACATAAGTTATTTGAGGTAAATTTAAATGCTCAGCAATTTGAGGCCCAACTTGTGCAGTATCTCCATCTATTGCTTGTCTACCACAGAAAATAATGCTATAGTCTTCAATCTTTTTAATTCCTGCCGCTAAAGCTGTGGATGTAGCCCAAGTATCAGATCCTGCAAAAGCTCTATCACTTAACAATACTGCTTCATCTGCTCCCATGGCTAATGCTTCTCTAAGTGCAACATCTGCTTGAGGAGGTCCCATACTTAATACTGTTACTTTAACATCCTTATGTTCATCCTTAAGTCTTAAAGCTTCTTCTAAAGCATTTCTATCATCTGGATTTATAATACTTGGTACTCCTTCACGAATAAGAGTTCCACGAACTGGATCTATTTTAACTTCATTAGTATCTGGTACTTGTTTTAAACATACTATAATATTCATTTTCTTCCTCCTTAACAAATTATTTTAATACTTGAGCTGCTATAACCATTTGTTGAACTTGAGATGTACCTTCATATATTTCAGTAATCTTCGCATCTCTCATCATTCTTTCCATAGGATAATCCTTTGTATATCCATATCCACCAAATAATTGAACACATTTAGTAGTTACATTCATAGCACATTCTGCTGCAAATAATTTAGCCATAGCTGCTTCCTTATTATATGGAAGATTATTAGCTTTATTATATGCTGCTCTATAAACAAGAAGTCTTGCTGCTTCAATCTCTGTAGCTAAATCTGCTACCATCCATTGAAGACCTTGGAATTTAGCTATTGGTCTACCAAATTGTTGTCTCTCCTTTAGATATTTTACGGTTTCATCTAATGCACCTGCTGCTATACCAAGAGCCTGAGCAGCTATTCCGATTCTACCACCATCAAGGGTACCCATTGCTATTTTAAAACCTTCTCCCTCTTTACCTAATAAATTTTCCTTTGGAACTCTACAATTTTGGAATATTAATTCTGCAGTAGCTGAAGCTCTAATACCCATCTTTTCTTCTATTTTTCCGATACTAAATCCTGGATAATCTTTCTCTACTATAAATGCAGATATTCCTCTAGTTCCCTTACTTTTGTCAGTCATAGCAAATATTATATATGTATCTGCCTGTCCTCCATTTGTAATGAATATCTTTGTACCATTTAATATATAATAATCTCCATCAAGTATTGCTGTAGTTTGTTGTCCAGCTGCATCTGTACCAGCATTAGGCTCCGTTAAACCAAAAGCTCCTAAATGTTCTCCCTTGGCTAAAGGAACTAAATATTTTTGTTTTTGTTCTTCTGTTCCATATTTATATATCGGCCAACATCCTAAAGATGTATGGGCTGATAATATAACTCCTGTAGTAGCACAAGCCTTTGATAATTCTTCCACTGCTATGGCATATGCTAATTCGTCTCCACCTGACCCACCGTACTGAACTGGAAAAGGTATACCTAACATATTATACTTTGCCATTTTTTCGACAGTTTCCCTCGGAAATCTTTCCGTTTCATCAATCTCAGCAGCAATAGGTTTCACTTCTTTTTCAGTGAATTCCTTCATTACATTTCTTACCATTTGTTGCTCTTTAGTTAAATTGAAATTCATATATTATTTCCCTCCCTAATATATTGGCTATCCTTATAATTTCATTATAATCTATTTAATTTTTTATTTCCACTAATATTGTTAAATATTTATCTTTAATTTTAAATATAAAAGGTCTAATTAATCACATAATTTGATTAATTAGACCTTTTTTTAGACTTTTTTCCTATTTTATTAACATTTCTTTATAATTGTTGTCATTATATTAACATCTTAATTCTATTTGTTATACTTCTCTCTCAAGAAATAAGAAAGTGTAAATAAGCTCTCATTTAAACGTACATTTTCAACAATCATATCTTCAGGCACATTTAAGTCTATTGGAGCAAAATTCCATATACCCTTTACACCTGCTTTAATAAAGGTATCTGCTAATTCTTGAGCACTATCTCTTGGAGAAGTAATAATTCCTATATCTACATTGTTCTCTTTGATAAAATCAACCATTGTATCTACATCTCTTATTTCGATATCTCTAATTTTTAGTCCTATGACTTTTGGATTTTTATCAAACAGTGATAACACCTTAAACCCAGCATCCTCAAAACCTTTATAATTTGCTATGGCTTGACCTAGGTTTCCTGCACCCGCTACTACAGCTCTATATATAGTCTCTAATCCAAGTATCTTTCCTAATTGACTATGTAATTCTTCTACATTATATCCATAGCCTTGTTGTCCAAATCCACCGAAATTATTTAAATCCCGCCTTATTTGAGAAGCTGTAAAGCCAGTCATCTTACTTAATTCTTGCGATGAAATCCTATTGATTCCTTTATTTAACAAATCTCCCAAATATCTATAATATTTTGGCAATCTCCTTATAACCGTTATGGAAACCTTGTTGTCTCTGTCCATTCTATAATCACCACCTAATAATATTTTACAGACTATTATAACATTCTGATATTAATATGTCAATTTACTCATATAATGTTTTTTGAATATTTAATTACTTTTTTGACACAATAACTATTGAAGGGAGTGATTTGAATGGCAAGCAAAGAACAACTTAGAAAAGTAGCTCTATATTGTAATGAATATGACCCCTCGAGAAATAATCTTGCATCAAGTACCCTCACATCCTCTGCACGTGCTTATGAAGATAAATACGAAAACTGCCTTAATTGTATCCATTATACCAAAGAAGGTAAATGCGATTTAAATTTAATTGATCCAATTCTATCTTCAATGGCAATGGAATTAAATCTAAAATCCTAGAATACTCCTCACTTTTGCAGGAGTATTTTCTCTATTTAATTATAAAATTATACCATCTACATTTAAAGACTTTACCCAAAAAAACTTACTGAAACTAATCTTTAATTTATTATTACGCACTCTAATACTAGGTGAAATATATACATTTATATCTTCTATTTTATACATATTAAAGGAACTTTCATTATAAGGTCTTCCCATCTTCACTGATGGTTGATAAGACCCGCATCATCCTCCCCCCACTTTCATAACTATAACTTGTACAGATTTATCTCCAGACTCACTCCTTATATACTCCTTCGCTTTCTCATCAATATATATATCCATCATTTCTCCTTTACTATCAGATAAATTTATTTCATTTTACCATATAGGGGTATCGAAGACAATGGAAAAGGATCATTTTTTTTGGTACAATATTAAAAGGACTTCTAACAAATCATATTAAGGAAACCCTTTTTGTCCACTGCATAAGCAACTTGCAGGAAATCAAAGATTTGGGAAATCTGCTTAAAACTCAATTTAGTCAAGTTCTCAATACTAGAATATTAAAGTAGAACTTTCCTATTTCATTATAGGAGAATAATATTTAGGAGGAAATAAAATGTTAGTCCTTTCATGTAGCAATATAACTAAAACTTATGTGATAGATACTATTTTGGATAGCCTTAGTTTCACTGTAGAAGATGGAGATAAAATCGGAGTAATTGGACTAAATGGTTCAGGCAAAACTACTCTTTTCAATATTTTAAGTGGTGAAATCCAACAAGATAGTGGAGACATATATATTCAGAAGGATATAAAAATTGGATATTTAAAGCAACATACGAAAATAGAAAGCAATAAAACTGTTTTTGATGAATGTTTGGAAGTCTTCCTTCCTCTAATAAAAATGGAAGAAAATTTAAGAACTCTTGAGCATGAAATATCTTCAGAAAGTGCAAATGGTACGACAGAAAAACTAAATATATTAATGGATGAATACGCACATACGTCAGAAAAGTTTTTATCCTTAAATGGTTATGGATATAAATCAGAAATCAAAGGAATTCTTAAAGGCTTAGGTTTTAACGAGGAGGACATGGAAAAAGAAGTTAATGTCCTTAGTGGCGGACAAAAATCTCGTTTATCTTTGGCTAAATTACTACTCAAAAAACCAGATATTCTACTATTAGATGAACCTACTAACCATTTAGATATAGAGGCTATAGATTGGTTAGAAAAGTTTTTAAAGGATTATAAAGGAGCAGCTTTAATAATATCCCATGATAGGTATTTCTTAGATAATGTTGTAAATAGAATATTTCATATAGAAAACTTAAAATTAAATATTTACAATACTAATTATACTAATTTCATGACAAGAAGAAAAAAAGAATTAGAAATATACAAGAAACATTTTGAGGATCAACAGAAGGAAATAAAGAGACAGGAAGAAATCATCAGTAGATTTATGAACTACGGAGGTTCTAGATATATAAAACAAGCTCAAAGTAGACAAAAAATATTAGATAAAATGAAAATAATGACTAAACCTACTGACCAAAAGAAGACTAGAATAAGATTCGAGCCTCGTATTAAATCTGGCAGAGATGTACTCAGAGTTGAATCCTTAGAGAAGTCCTTTGGTGAGTTTAGGTTATTAAAAGATATAAATTTTAACATCTATAGAGGAGAAAAGGTTGGTCTTATTGGTGCAAATGGTATAGGAAAAACTACTTTATTTAAAATAATTTTGGGACAAATTCCTAAAGATAATGGAAATATAAATATTGGTCATCATGTTGTTAGTGGTTATTTTGATCAAGAAATGAAAAGTCTAAATCTAGATAAAACCATTATAGATGAAATATGGGATGAGAACCCAACCTTTGACCACTATCAAATAAGGACAATCCTTAGTCAATTTATGTTTATAGGAGATGATATATTTAAGGAAATCTCTGATCTTAGTGGCGGAGAAAAAGGTAGACTTTCCTTATTAAAGCTAATGCTGTCTAATGCAAACTTTCTTCTAATGGATGAGCCTACAAACCATTTAGATATTGATTCCAAAGAGGTGCTGGAAGAGGCTATACTTGATTATGATGGCACATTATTTGTAATATCCCATGACAGATACTTTCTAAATAGGGTAACAGATAAAATCTTGGATTTAACCAGCGAAGGAATTAAAGAATATTTAGGAAATTATAATTATTATCTAGAAAAGAAAAATGAATTACTATACGTAGAGGATGAAGATGATGGTAAAACAAAAACTCAAATAAAACTAGAAAAAAGAAGAGAAAAGGAATTAGAAAAAGAGGAAAGAGCTAAAAGAAAAGAAATATCTGATGTAGAAAAAAGAATAGCTGAAGAAGAATGTAAACTAGAAGAGTTAGACAACCTTCTTTGTGACCCTTTAATATATGAGATACCTGAAAAAATTGTTGAATTGACAAAGAAAAGAGAGAAAATTCAGCTTCAACTAGATGATCTATATGATGAATGGATTTCATTAACTGAAGCGTAACTCCACATATAATTCACATATTATACACAATACCCACAACCTTATCCACAATACAAGGCCTATGTTTTAAGGTTTCTCTCAGTTTATCCACATTGCCCACATAAATTTATAATAAATCGATTTTTTATATGTGGACAATTTGTGGAATAATTTGTTAAAAGATATCAGATTAAGTCTAGATTTGGTATGACATTTAGATAAAGATCTGATTCTTTTCCTTCTTTATAATTAAAATAGGCAGCTGCACCAATCATTGCAGCATTATCTGTGCATAATATCCTAGATGGGTAGAATATTTCTATCTTTTCCTTCTTACCTCTTTCTTCCATCATAGATCTTAAGCCTTGATTTGCAGCTACTCCACCAGCTAACACAATTTTATTTGAATTTCTTTCTCTAGCTAATCTAAAAGACTTATCCACAAGCACATCTAATACAGCTTGTTGAAAAGATGCGGCTACATCTTCTATTATAATTTCCTCACCTTTTTGTTCCTTTTGATTCAAATAATTTAATACTGCTGTCTTGAGTCCACTAAAGCTAAAATCATAGGATCTTGGCTCTAATAATACCCTTGGAAAATCTATGGCTTCTTTGTTTCCAGTTATGGATAGTTTATCTATAATTGGCCCACCTGGATAAGGAAGTCCTAACGCTCTAGCTACCTTATCAAATGCCTCTCCTGCTGCATCATCTCTTGTTCGACCTATTAATTCATAGTTAGTATAACTATTTGCTTGTACTAAATAGGTATGCCCGCCAGAGACTATTAAACAAGTAAATGGGGGTTCTAAGTCTTTATGATCAATATAATTTGCACATACATGTCCTTCAATATGGTTTACTCCAATAATAGGTATATCCAATCCATAAGCCAACGATTTAGCAGTTGATATTCCTATTAGCAAAGCTCCAACTAAACCTGGTCCTTGAGTTACCCCTATTAGATCTATATCGTTAAAACCAACATTTGCTTTGTCCAATGCTTCTTGTATTATTGGATTTATACTTTCAATATGTTTTCTTGATGCTATTTCTGGTACTACACCACCGAATTTTCGGTGTATATCTATTTGAGAAGATATTATATTAGATAAAACTTCTCTGCCATCTTTAATCACAGCACAAGAGGTCTCATCACAGGAAGTCTCTACAGCTAATGTTAACATAATCTAACACCTCTTAATTCTATAATTTTTTCCACATAATTATTGCATCTTCATTATCATCTGCATAATAATTTGGTCTAATTCCCGATTCAACAAAATCATATTTTTTATATAAATTTTGAGCAGCTATATTAGATTCTCTTACTTCTAAAGTCATTGCACTAATTCTCTCTTTACTGCATAGATAAATAAGTCCTTCTACTATAGCTTTACCCACACCCATTTTTCTATATTTACTCTCCACTGCAATATTAGTTATATGTCCCTCATCTAATATCATCCATATACCACCATATCCTGCCACTACATCGTCTATTTCAGCTACTATATACCTAGCTAGCTGATTTTTTGTAATCTCTAATAAGAAGGATTCCTTAGGCCAGGGAGTGGTAAAGGCATCCTTTTCGATTTCCATAATTCTATCTAAATCTTCTTCCTCCATTTTACGGATAATAATATCCATGTTATCCTTGCTCCTTTTCTCTCAATTCCCTTTGAGCTTGAGATTCTCTTAAATATTCTGGTACCAGAGTATAATAATCATCTACAAATCCTTCATTATACTTTATAAAGGCTAACTCTCCTATACTAGTAGCTCTACAGAAATTCTGACCAATAGTTGAAAATTCTACTTTTCCTTTTAGTCCTTCTCGAATTTTTTCCTTATGTAACATGGATCCATCTCCATTTACTAGTACTTTATCATATGACTTATTAAGAATATCTAATAGATGGTATATATCTAATACATCAGGTTCCATTACTATCTTAATTTTACCATCTTCCCATGTATATATACCTGTATAAACCCTGTCCCTTCTTGCATCTATCATTGGCACAATTATTTTTCCATAAGGCAGATTAAAAGCTAAAGCTTCTAAGGTAGATATACCTACTACAGGCTTTTTAAATAGATGAGCAAAGGCCTTTATAGTTGCTACTCCAATTCTAAGTCCAGTAAATGAACCAGGACCTATAGCGACTCCATAAAGATCAATATCGCTAACATTTAAATTTAAACTATCTAATATTTCTTTAACCATAGGCACTAGTTTTTCTGAATGAGTTTCCTCTTGATTTAATGAATACTCTCCTAGTACCCTATTTTCATCTAGTACGGCACATGTTGCATCATAGTTGATGTATCCAAAGCTAATATTTTCAATTCTTCTCCAACTCCTTAAGTATCTCTATATATCTATTACCATGTCCTGTTATTCTTATTACCCTTTCATCTATATCTTTACCCTTTTCTATATCTAATACTACTCTTTCTCTAGGCAATAATTTTTCTATTTTTTCTGCCCATTCTATAATACAAACTCCTTTTCCATAGAAATATTCATCAAATCCTAAATCATAGAGTTCATCTACATTTTCCAATCTATATACATCAAAATGATAGACTGCAAGTCTCCCATTATATTGGTTAATTAAGGTAAAAGTTGGGCTAGTTATATAATCAGTAACTCCAAGACCTAGTCCTATTGATTTGGTTAAAGTAGTCTTACCTGCACCCAAATCTCCATTTAGGCAAACAATATCTCCACTTTTTAGTATATTACCTAATTTAATCCCAAAATCCTTTGTTTCTTCCAATCCCTTTAATCTTATTTCCAAGAATATCAACCTTTCATTTGTATTGCTAATATTATATTATAACACAATTCAATTCATAATACATACCCCATGGTTATTTATAGCACATTTGTTATACCAAGAGTAACAATACTTTAACCTGCGTAATTAAGATTAAATTTCAATAATACTTTGAATCTACTTTTTCAGCATTTTAAAATATTTTTAGTTCTTATATTAAAAATATTTATAATGTTCGCTTCATTATAAAATAGTTTAATTGTAATAGTGTTTCAATTAAATATATAATGATTTATGGATTATGTTTGTGAATTAATTCCCAATGATTATTTTATATTAGAAAGGTGATTTAAGTGAGAAAAGAAGAAATGACTCCAAGAGAAAGAATGAATGCCTTTGCCAAGGGTCAAGAAATCGACCGTATAATCTGTGTCCCAGACATGGGGGCTACTATGGCACCTTTTATCGGTGTCAAGGTAAGTAATTATTATCATTCATCAGAACTCATGGCAGAACTAGAAATAGCTTTATTTAAAAGACTTCGTCATGATAGTGTAGGGATATCTACAAGCCTCAGAGGTGTGGCTGAGGCCATGGGCTCAAAGGTAGCTTATCCTGATCACAATATTTCCTATCTATTAGAACCAGCTATAAAATCTGTAGATGAAATAGAATCCCTTAAAATTGTTGATCCATTAAAGGATGGAATCCTACCAATTTTAATTAAGGCTATAAAAATAACAAAAGATGCTCTTGCAGATGAAGTAGATGTTGGTGCTTCAATGTCTGGACCCTTTAGCGTTGCTGCCTCCATAGTAGGAACAGAAAATCTGCTAAAATGGATGATCAAATATCCTGCAAAAGTACATACTCTAATGGATATAGTCGCAGAATCTAACAATAGGTATATAGAGGAGGTGGCAAAATTAGGTGTATCCATTGGCTTTGCTGATCCAGTTTCATCCACCAGTCTCATAAGTCCAAAGCAGTTTAGAGAGTTTTCTTTACCAGCCCTCCAAAAAAATGTTGATAAAATAAAGGAAAAAACGGGTAGTGCTCCAAGTATACACATATGTGGAGCAAGTAAAGAAATATGGGAAGATGTGGTATCCACAGGCATTTCTAATTTCAGTATAGACAATGTAGAAGATTTAGAAGAAGCTAAGAAGATAATGGGCCATAAAGTCATAATTACAGGAAATGTTCCACCTGTTGATGTAATTTATGCAGGCAATAAGGATTCCATTTTCAAATCAGTTAAAGAATGTATTAGAAAGGGCTATGATTCCAAGAAAGGATATATTTTAAGTACAGGCTGTCAAATTCCAATGCATACTCCAATGGAAAATATTGAAATGTTTATGGAAGCAGGCAGCATCTATGGAAAATATCCAATAGACTTAGAATTGCTAATGAAAGATTAATTTAAATCAAGGAGGAGATTAATATGGAAAAGCTAAATGAAAAAAAGGGTAATGGATTAGCTTTGCTACCTTTTCTTATCTTCGTATCTGTATATTTAATTTCAGGCATTATACTACAAGCTCAAGGAGTTAAAATGGCATTTTATCAATTTCCAGCTCCAGTTGCAGCAAGTATAGGAATAATATTTTCTTTTATTTTGACAAAAGGTTCATTAGATGAGAAATTTGATATATTTATTAAAGGCTGCGGTGATGATAATATAATAATTATGTGTATTATATATTTATTGGCAGGAGCTTTTTCTACAGTTTCTAATGCTATGGGGGGTGTTGAGTCTGCAGTAAATCTAGGGCTTACTTTGATACCAGCCAAATTTATTACGGCAGGAATATTTATAATAGCTGCTTTTATTTCTATTTCAACAGGAACATCAGTAGGTACTATTTTAGCCATAGGTCCTATAGCTGTTCAATTAGTACAAAAGGCAGGTTTGAATTTACCTTTGGTACTAGGTGCATTAGTTGGTGGAGCTATGTTTGGAGATAACTTATCTATTATATCCGATACAACTATAGCAGCTACAAGAACTCAAGGAGTATCTATGAAGGATAAGTTTAGAGTTAATATTGGTTTTGCATTACCAGCAGCTTTAGTTACAATTCTTCTTTTATTCATGTTTGGTAAACCGATAACTGTTCCTGAAAGTCAAGAATATGTTTTTAATATAGTTAAAGTAATTCCATATATATTTGTATTGATAGCGGCCATAGCTGGAATAAATGTATTTGTAGTTTTGACTGGAGGAATTATTATATCAGGCGTTATAGGATTTAGCTATGGAAACTTTAAAGGATTAGAATTTGTTCAGCAAATATACTCTGGATTTACAGGAATGTTTGATATCTTTTTGTTATCTTTATTAACTGGCGGTTTGGCTAATATGGTATCCAATGGGGGAGGACTTGACTGGCTGCTACATAAGATAAATAAAAAAATTAAAGGCAAGAAATCTGCTCAGCTAGGTATAAGTGCATTAGTCTCACTTACAGATGCAGCTACTGCTAATAATACAGTGTCTATAATTGTAAGCGGCCAATTATCAAAGGAAATATCTAGAACTCATGGTGTAGATCCAAGAAAAACTGCTTCACTTTTAGATACTTTTTCGTGTATAATGCAAGGTCTAATACCCTATGGTGCTCAATTGTTAATAGCAGGAAGCTTTACTAATGGATCAGTAAGCCCTGTTCAAATAGTACCGTATGTATGGTATTGTTTTATATTAGCAATATTTGCTATATTATCCATAGTGACTCCATTTGGAAATGGATATCTAAGAAGGAATTCCTAAATTATCTACTAATGTCCTAAATAGTTTCTATTAGATTAAGCGGAGCAAGAATGTAGTATTCTTACTCCGCTTAACAATCTATTTCCCATCCCTTATTTACGCATATATCTTTTATTTCATCTGCGATTTCTTCAATTCTACTTGTCTCTGCCCCCCAACTAGAATTAAATAAGCCTTGACCTCCGCCACCAGCAACTATATCAATTATACAATTATTTTCATCTTCTATTTTCAATATTACGCATGTCATTAATTGGGAGTTATTCCTAAAATAATATTTTTCACTCATAAAAACATAAATATCTTCCGCTGGTTGTAAATTGTAATGTCGAATATCATTACTTAGTAATTCAAGAATTTTAGATACATTATTACCTTTTACTATTAATCTTTTACTATCCATAGTCATCCCCCTTATACTAAAACTTTATTACATTATATTTCTAACTTATATCATATTCTAATCATACCCATTATTTCATTCCTTTGTTTACTAATTATCATTTCTTATTCCATCAATTACTTTTAAAATCTCAGTAATAACCTATAGTGATATTATTGAGGTCAGATTAAATAATATAAAAGCATTTTCTAAATTAGAAAGTTGATG
>NZ_NPMN01000044.1 GCF_002266425.1 Tissierella sp. P1 | reverse complement strand
CCTCTTGAACATCGTCGTTATCTTCAAGCATATCTATTAATTTTTGCATATTCTTGATATCATCTGGATTAGTTAAAGCTACTGTATTTTGTGGTATATAAGTAAGTTCCACCATGGCAAATTCGTATCCTGCCTCTTTTAGTCCGTCCTTTACCGTATTAAAGTCTTCTGGACTAGTAATGATTTCAAATCCTTCATCTTCTGATATAAAATCTTCAGCACCTAAGTCGATTGCAAGCATAGTTAATTCATCTTCATCTATAGAATCCGTTCTTTCTATCGCCAACATACCTTTTTTATCAAACATAAAAGTAACGCAACCTGATTGCCCCATATTTCCGCCACCTTTGTCAAAGGCATGCCTTACATCTGGTGCTGTTCTATTTCTATTATCTGTTAGGCACTCCGCAAATACTGCTATCCCGCCTGGACCATAGCCTTCATAGATAATTTCTTCAAAATTATCTGCTCCTAACTCTCCTGAACCTTTTTTAATTGCTCTTTCTATATTGTCATTTGGCATATTTTCTGCCTTCGCTTTATCTATGGCTGCTTTTAATGCTGGGTTATAATCTGGATCCGGTCCACCTTCTTTTGCTGCCACCATAATATATCTACCTAATTTTGTAAAGATTTTTGCTCTTTTGGCATCTTCTTTACCTTTTTTATTCTTAATGTTATTCCATTTAGAATGTCCTGCCATAAAATTTCACTCCCTTTATAGTATTGCCCTATCTATTCTAGCATAATATTATGCTTATTGCATTATATTTATTAATTTTTTATCATTTACAAGGTATAGGCAGCCAAACTAGCCCTACTGTAGTGAATATGCAGGTTTACCTTCTGCTACTTTCTAAATATTGGTGGATAAACTCTTTTGTGTTCACTAATAGTATTCATTCTTTTAATTTTCTCTACTATTTCCTTTGGTCCTTCACCAGTTTTAATATAATTGTCTAGTATATTATACGAAAATCCCATTTCACTTTCATCAGTTTGATTAGCCCATAGTCCAGCTGTTGGCGGTTTCTCTATTATAATATCAGGTATACCTAAAACTTTAGCTAATTCTCTGATTTCAGATTTTACAAAGGAAGCTAAAGGTAATAAGTCAACTCCACTATCTCCATGTTTAGTAAAGTATCCTACAGTAAATTCAGATTTGTTACTTGAACCTACTACTAAATAATTATTATTTTGGGCAAAGTAATATAAGGTCGTCATTCTAAGTCTTGGTTTTAAATTAGATATAGCCATCTTATTCTTATTTTCTACTGTCATAGAATTAAGTAATACATCAAAAGAATTAGATAAATCAACCCTTGCAGTCTTTAAGTTTAGTTTTTCAGCTACCAGCACACCATGCTCTTCATCTATAAGATCACTATGACAAGGCATGATAATTCCTAATGAATTATCAGGAAATGCCTTTTTAGCTATTCCAGCTATAACAGCTGAATCTATCCCTCCACTTAATCCAAAAACTAATCCCTCTGCCTTTGCTTCCTCTACCTTTTCTTTCAACCACTCTACTAACTTATCTACAGTTAAATTTATATTTTCCATTTTTTCCCCTCCAAATAATTAGTAAAATTTCATCATATGTATATCTTCTCTATAATTGGTGAGATTAATCATAATGATTATAACATAAAGGAGTAGTTTATGGATAAAAATAAGATGAAATTAATATCTATAGGTTTAGTGACTGGACTAATCAATGGCTTATTTGGTTCTGGAGGTGGAACCATTGTAGTACCTGCATTAGTATTTTTACTTGGAATAGATGATTATAAGGCACATGCAACAGCAATATCTATAATTCTACCATTATCAATTATATCCACTATAATATATTTTGCAAATAGCTCTATTCCATTTAAAGTAGTTATCCCTGTAACAATTGGTGGCATGGTAGGATCTTATATTGGTGCAAAAACTTTAAATAAAATTCCTATCAATATATTAAGAAAAATATTCGGTAGCGTAATTATTTATACTGCCATAAGGATGATTTGGAAATGATTTTAACTTTAATTGGATTTTTATCAGGTATAATTAGTGGAATGGGTATAGGTGGAGGCACAATCCTTATACCTTCTTTGGTTATATTCAATAACATGAGGCAGCAATATGCTCAAGGAGTTAATTTAATAGTATTTCTTCCTGTAGCTATTATCGCCTTAATCACTCACTATAAAAAAGGAAATATCGATTTCTCATTCGCTAAATTGATTATCCTAGGAGGTATAGCTGGAGCTATTATAGGCTCAATTTTGGCTATGAAGATTGAACCGTCAAAATTAAAAAAGTTTTTTGGAGTTTTTTTACTAATAGTAGGTACTTATGAGTTAATTAAAAAGAAAGAATAGGTCAAGATTCTAGACCTATTCTTCTCTTCTTAAAGTAGCATAAACACAATCATCATACAATATTTTCAGTTCTAACTCTCTTGCTTTATTTAAGACCTCGTCGTTATATGTGCCTGGCTGAAACCATATATATTCAATTCCTGCAGCCTTTGCTTCATCTAATGTTTGTATAGCTATCTTTGGTGGTACAACCATGTCAAGAACATCAATTTTCTTTGGCAGCTCCTTAACTGAATGATAGATTGTATCTCCTTCAATCTCTTCATAATTTGGATTTACTCCATAGGTTTCATATTTATGTTCCTTTAATTTTTTCCATATTTTATAGCCATATTTATCCTTATTTGCCGTTACACCTGCTACTACCCATACTTTTTTACTAAGCATTTCTTCTTTTATTTGAGACATATTATTCATTTTATCACCATCCCATATAAGATTATACCCTGATTACTCTTTATTAACCTAATTTAAATAAATCTTTTTCCGTCTTTTATAGGTATATATTCTTCATCTAGAGTTTCTAATATGATATTTCCATTTGCTATATCTGTCATTGTCTTCTGAAAACTTCCAATCTTCGCATCTTCTATGTAAACAAAGATATTAACTGCATCATCAAATACTGACTCATCTACTATATATCCTTCATTCATAAGATAATTTTCTATTCTTCCATATAAAGTATAGTCAATTCTAATTTTTATTCTACTATGAAGAACCATATCTACTATCGTTCCTGCGTCTAGACCAATCTTCGCACCTCTTGTATAAGCTCGAATAAGTCCACCTGTACCTAATTTAATTCCTCCAAAATACCTAGTTACAACAACTACTACATTTCTTAGATTCTCCTTCTTTATAACTTCTAATACAGGTATTCCTGCAGTACCAGAAGGTTCTCCATCATCACTAAACCTCTGGGCATTGCTGTCTTTACCGAGAACATAAGCGTATACATTATGAGTAGCATCTCTATGTTTTGTTTTTATTTTTTCTATAAACTCTAGGGCTTCTTCTTCAGTTTCTATGGGCATAGCATAACCAATAAATCTAGATTTGTTGATGATTGTTTCTTCTTCTCCATAAGTATATATAGTTCTATAAATCTTATCCATAAAATCTTCCTCTCACTAAAAAAATAAGGAGATATAATCTCCTATTCTTTAAGCATAGTTTAGTTTTTGTTCGTAATCCTTGAATTCTAAATATCTTTTATAGGCTAAACTAACTAAAGATTTATCTTGACTATAAGTGATCATATCAATAGCCTTTTCTATCGGATAGAATCCTCCCTCTTTAAAACCTTCCTCTAAATTTATGGAGTGCTCTTCATTCTTTGACTCCATTATATACCATATAATTTTATTACAAACTGCTTGATGTCTTGTAAATGAATAAAACTCATAAGCAGTTTCTCCAGCAGAGGAAACAATCTTAGGCTTATTTACACCTGTCTCATATTCAACTCTATTTATAGCTGTTTCTGGAGGTAATTGCTCACCTCTAATTTTTCCTTTTGGCAATACCCATTCATCTTTGTCATTTTTTAATATAAATACTTTGCTGTCTTTAAATACAACTCCACCAGCACAGTTCCTTATTATCATTAGTACCAACTCCCTTTCTTATTTTATATATAATATTAATTTTCTTATAATATTTCAATATAATTTCTTAATTAATTATATATTCCTTATATTTTTCTAAATCAATTTGATTAATAGTTAATTTTAATACTGTACCATCTTCTACATACTCTAAATTATCCACTTGATAACTATCGCAAAAATAATTTACTATGCCTTGTTTACTATAAGGTATTTTTAGGGTGACTAATCTATATTGCTGAGGTAATAGGTTTTCAATGTTTCTTAGAAGTGTATCTATATTTTCCCCATTTTTAGCTGAAATAAATAATTTATTATCCACATATTTATTATCATAAAATAAATTATGAATATCTACTTTATCCATCTTATTAAAGACTGTAATTATAGGTTTATCTAGTACTTCTAATTCCCTTAATATATTATAAGTAGTTTGAATCTGTATATCTAAATCTTTATTTGAAGCATCTACAATATGAAGCAATAAATCTGCATACTTCACTTCTTCTAGAGTTCCTTTAAATGCTTCAATTAGCCTAGTCGGGAGTTTGGATACAAATCCTACAGTATCTGTTAGCAAGAATACTTGCCCATTAGGAAGTTTTCCCCGCCTCAAAGATGTATCTAAAGTTGCAAACAGCATATCTTTTACAAAAACTTCTTTTGATTCTTCATATTCATCATTAAATTGAATTAATTTATTCAATAAAGTTGATTTTCCAGCATTAGTATAACCTACTAATGCAACAATTGGAAGATTTGAGCCTTCTCTCTTCTTTCTTTTTACTTCTCTATTTTGCTCTACTTCCTTCAACTGTTTTTCTATATTATCTACTTCTCTCAATATATGTCTTCTATCGGTTTCTAATTTCTGTTCTCCTGGCCCTCTTGTACCAATACCTCCTCCCTCTCTAGATAGGTATCTCTGAATCCTATTAATCTAGGAAGTCGATATTTAAGTTGAGCTAATTTTACTTGCAATTTACCCTCTTTTGAATTTGCTCTATTAGCAAAGATGTCTAAAATCAGATTGGTTCTATCAACGATTTTCCTATCAATAATTTTTTCTAGATTCCTTAATTGTGCACCTGATAATTCATCATTGAAGACTACAGTTGTAATATCAAGTTCTTCACAATAGTTTTTGATCTCCTCTGCTTTTCCTGTCCCTATAAAGTAGGCTGCATTTATACTTTCTTTCTTTTGTATTACCCTAGAAACTACTACTCCTCCAGCAGCTTTTACTAATTCTTCCAATTCATCTAAAGAGTTTTCAATATCAATTGTATCAGTATCAAGTTCTACTCCAATTATAAGAACTCTCTCCATATTTGCTATTTCTTGGCTCAATTTATCAACTCCCGAAAAATCATTATAATTATATTCTTATTTTTATTATATCACTATTTTAATATTTTATCTAACAATATGTGTATGAATCCAGCTATAGAGGATACAATTCATATAATATAATTTTAAATTATTTCGTAACCATATTGTAATCATGATTTAAACCATCTAATATTAACATTATAATATTTCTGTGGTATAATTAACTAGTTAAGCCTTTTCTCAATTAAGGAGGTAATTTTATGGATAATAACAATAATAATGATAATAAGCAAAAGAAAAAAAAGAAAGGATCTACTAAAAGAACTGTTTTTAAGTCATTAAAGATATTTTTAGTTGTATTTTTAATGTTATCAGTTATAGCAGGCGGAATAGTAATTGGTGTAGTTCTATCTATTTTGAAAGATGTTCCAACAATAGATCCTTCAAAGATTAATGCATCTTTAGATCTAACATCAACTATATATGATGCAAATGGTGAGCTTATCGAAAAAATTCAGGCACCTGAATTTAGAACTATGGTGAAACTAAATCAAATGCCACAGCATCTTAAAGATGCATTTATTGCAATAGAAGATGAAAGATTTATAGATCATATAGGTGTGGACCCTAAAGGTATTATATCTTCTGCCATAGATAATTTAAAAGCTGGTGCTGCTATCAGAGGTGCAAGTACAATCACACAGCAATTGGCAAGGAATGTTTATCTAACACTAGAGAAAAGTTGGGATAGAAAAATTAAAGAGGCTTATCTAGCTCTTCAAATTGACAAGGCTCTAACAAAGGATCAAATACTTGAGGCCTATTTAAATAGGAATAATTTGGGACAAGGCGCTTATGGAGTTCAGGAAGCTGCACAAACTTACTTTTCAAAGAATGTTGAAGACCTTACTATTGCAGAATCTGCATTATTTGCAGGCATAGTAAAATCTCCGACTAAATATGCACCTTATCGTACTGTAAGTCCTGAGAATTTCGATAGTACAAAGCATTATGAAGTTGGGAGATTAGAAATACTAGGAGAAAAGTATATAGCAATATATAACGAAGAGGCTGTAAAAAGACAAAAAATTGTACTAAAGAAAATGTTAGATTTAAATAAAATCACAGAATCAGAATATCAAGAAGCATTAAATGAAAATATCAAGGAAAACCTAAAACCCGGTCAAAAGAAGATTGAAGGAATTTCTTCCTATTTTACAGATTATGTTAAAACTCAGGCAGTTGATGCCTTAGTAAAGAGGTTAGGATATACAAAAGAACAAGCTCAAGATGAATTGTTTACAGGCGGACTAAAAATCTATTCAACTATGGATGTAAAACTTCAAAGAGAACTTGAAGATGTATATAATAATTTTACTGAGATATTAGTCGGCAATCCTGAAAAGAAAAAAGGTCCTATATTAGTGGATTGGAGATTAAATAAGGCTAAAGATGTTATTGATGAAAAAGGTAATATCATCTACTATAGTCAAACCAACTTATTTAATGAAAATTTTGAATTAGTATTGGAAAAGGGTACTTATGAGTTTAGAGATAATAACCTATTTATTAAAAACAAGAAACTTACTCCATATCCAAAACATATAGATGTTGCAGACTATTATACTATCGATGATAGAAAAAATTTAGTAAGTCATAGTGTTGGTTCTATCACAATACCAGCAGAGAATTATAATGTTTCTGACAGTAAAGAAATTAAAATAGGCAGTGCATATTTAAATAATAACAAAGACTTTTATAGAGTTGATGAAAATGGAAACTTATTAATCAGTGAAAAATATTTCTTTAGATCTAAGGATGGTATTGTACAACCTCAATCAGCTACTGTTGTTATGGACTATTGGACAGGACAAATCAAAGCTTTAGTTGGGGGTAGAGATATTGAGGGTGCTAGAATCTTAAACAGAGCTACTGCATCTCAGAGACAGCCTGGTTCTGCTATTAAACCAATAGCTGTTTATTTACCAGCATTAGATAACGGCTATACAGCTGCAACTCCAATAGATGATATTCCTTTCTATTATAAGGGACAATTATGGCCTAAAAACTGGTATAAAGGATATAAAGGTATCCATACTTTAAGACGTTCAGTTGAGCAATCGGTTAACGTAAACTCTGTAAAGACTGTAGAATCAATAGGTATACAAACTTCTATGGCTTATTTAGAAAAACTAGGTATTATTAGTAAAACTGATCCTGAAAATGATAGTTTCGTTACGGCTAAAGAAAATAGAGTTAGAAATGATGAAACCTTATCTGCACTAGGATTAGGTGGTATGACAAAAGGTATAACTCCTCTAGAATTAACTGCTGCTTATGGAGCTATAGCCAATGGCGGTGTATATATAGAACCTATAGCTTTTACTAAAATAGAAGATAAAAATGGCAATATACTAATTGATAATACGCCAAAAGAAACTATGGTAGTATCCCCTCAAGTAGCATATATAATGTCAGATATTTTGAGAACTACTGTATCAGATGGCCTTGCAGGAAGAGCTAAGATTTCTAAGATGGCAGTAGCAGGTAAGACCGGTACAACAACAGATCAGGCGGATATTTGGTTTGCTGGATTTACTCCATATTATGTTTCTGCTACATGGATAGGAAATGATTCACCTAAAATTACCCTAACGAATAATAGTGGTACAGCTGCCCAATTATGGCAACATATAATGACTAGAATGCATGAAGGTCTAGAAAGTAAAACATCTTTTGAGAAACCTAGTGGTATAGTATCTGCAAGGATATGTACCAAATCTGGTAAACTAGCCACAGAACTTTGCACCCACGATCCTGGGGGCAGTGCTGTTAGATCTGAGATATTTGTAAAGGGTACTGAACCTAAGGATTACTGCGATGTTCATGTTGAGGTCACTATAGATAAAACTAATGGAAAAATTGCTAATGAATATTGTCCTGAAGAAAACAAAGTTAATAAAGTATTTGTAGAGCGTACTCCGCCATATTTCCCATCAGAACATAATGGTATAGTACCTTCAGACTTCCAGTATACTGCACCAACAGAAATTTGTGATGAGCATAACCAAAGCACAGTTATACCACCAGATCCTATTGAAGATGATGATTTTTATTTCCCACCACTTCCATGGGATAATGAAGATAATGATGACGAAAATGAAAACTAAGGCTTAGCCTTAGTTTTTCGTTTTTGGATTAAAAATTACCGCCATTATATAGCCAAATAAAATTGCAGCAGCTACTCCACCTGCTGTGGCCTGTAATCCCCCTGTAAATGCCCCTATTATTCCCTTTGTTTTTGCTCCTTCTATTGCTCCTTGAGCTAATGCATTTCCAAATCCAATTATTGGTACAGTAGCTCCTGCTCCTCCAAATTTAACAAGGGGTTCATATAGTCCAATTCCTCCTAATATAACTCCAGCAGTAAGAAATGAAACTAATATATGAGCGGGAGTTAATTTAGTATTATCTAATATAATTTGACCGACTACACATATTAACCCTCCAACTATAAAAGCTTTGACATATTCCATTTAATCACCCCTAACCTTTACTTACATCTATTGTAACTGCATGGGCTATTCCTGGAATAGATTCGCCCTGTTGATTTATAATCGTTGAATGAAGGGCTCCAGTAGCCATAATTAATATTCTCCTGAAATTCCCTTTCATCATTTCCTTGTAAATATATCCATTCAATACCACTGCAGAACATCCACATCCAGATCCCCCTGCATGGGTATCTTGAGCATCACCATCAAATATTTCTACACCACAATCTGTATACATACTAGATAAATCATATCCCTCTTTTTTCATTAAGTCTAATACTATAGATTTTCCAACCTTACCTAAATCTCCAGATATTATAAGATCATAACTAGAGGGAGAATATCCTGTATCCTTAAAATGAGTGATTAATGTATCAACTGCTGCTGGCGCCATGGCTGCACCCATATTTGTTGCATCCTTAATACCCATATCAATTATTTTACCTGTAGTTGCATAAGTTATATAAGGTCCGTTGCCTTGTGATGAAAGTACAGTAGCTCCAGAACCAGTAACAGTCCATTGTGCTCCAAAGTTTCTTTGAGATCCATATTCTAATGGAAATCTAAATTGTCTTTCAGCAGAGCTAAAATGACTAGACGTAGCGCACACTACTTTGTCTGCAAATCCTCCATCTATAAGCATCGCTCCTAAAGATAAAGATTCTGTCATAGTAGAACAAGCTCCATAGAGACCATAATATGGTATACTTAGAGACCTTGCCGTATAAGTGGAGGAAATTATTTGATTTAACAAATCTCCTGATAGCAAGTAGTCTATATCATTATTAGTTAGATTTCCATTTGTTAATGCTGCTTTTATTGTTTCTTCTTGTATTTTAGCTTCAGATTTTTCAAATGATTCTTGCCCCCACATATCATCTTCTAATATCATATCAAAATACTTCTTAAGAGGTCCTTCACCTTCTTTTGGTCCCACTATTGTATAAGTACTTACTATTGAAGGTGGATTCTGAAATTTGACTGTCTGTGAACCAAATTTTTTTATTGCCATACTTTTATCTCCCCTTAGTAAATAATAAATGTAATACACCTACAATTACGGAACTTCCTACTCCATATACCAGTACAGGACCCGCTATAATAAACATCTTTGATGCTACTCCAAAAATAAAACCTTCTGTCTTAAATTCCATTGCTGGGGATACCATTGCATTAGAAAATCCTGTAATAGGAATAGCTGCTCCCGCTCCACCGATTTGCCCTATTTTATCATATACTCCAAGCCCAGTAAGAAAGGCACCAATAAATACTAGGATAATGGATGTAGCCGAAGCAACAGCTTTCTCATCAAGCCCTTTTTTCATTAACCAGCTTCTTATAAGCTGTCCTATAGTACATATTGCTCCTCCTACTAAAAAGGCTAATATAATATTTTTCATATAAGTAGGCTTTGGAACCTTTTTTTCTGAATATTTTTGATAATCTTTTTTATTCATATTCTCCATTTATTTCATCTCCTCTACTTATTAAATAACCAAAAATATAATGAACCTGCTACCTTTCCACCCATCAAAGCCCATATAACATATCTTAAATTATCCTTTATTTTTAATTTTTTTGATAATACTGGGATTACATTCAATACCTCAGCTAAAGCAGAAGATAGTAATCCGATAAAGATTCCATATAACAAGCTAATGAGTATAACAATGATTTTATATAAACTCATATGAAAATTTGAAAAATATATTATAACAAATAGTACAAATGATAAAGTTATGGTAAATTGATAAACTTTAACCTGTTTACTTGTTTTAGTGATTTGAACTAATCTTGGAACTATTTGAAGTATAGTAATAAAAGCTGCTGCTGCACTACCAACTGTCAATCCTCCTCCAAAAGAGATTATTATAAGTAATAGTTTTACTACCATATTGCACCTCTTTTATGGTTCTTCTTTCTTTTTAGTTTCATTCAGTATATGTTTTTCCATGTCCTCATCATATAAGAATAACTCTATCTCCATAGGCCCCGGCTCCTTTTTTCTTCTTTCACTAAAACTGAAAACCCTCGTAAAGAACAATAATACTCCTACCCCTATTCCAATTGAATACGGAATAGTCATAAGTAAAGGAGTGCTCTTTTTTACTCCGGTAAAAGTAAAATATAGTTTTTCCAAGGATTCTTTGGCGTTCACATCAACATGAAAATTTACTATAGCTATACTTGCACCAAAGAATAAAATTAAACATACTAAAGTTACTTTAATAAATTCAAAAAATGGTCGTTCCTTTTGTTGAGATTTATATTCTATTAATATCTCAACCTCACCCAGTAAGCTTAAGTCAATACTAGGAAACTCCTTTAATACCTTTTCCGCTATATCTGTTGCAGTTAAGTAATCCCAATCCTCTTTCCCCTTCTTTGTATGAACTATGATATTTTCAGTAGCTTTCTTTATATATGGATTTGAACAATATACTTCTCCTAAATCCTTAATCAATATATCTTTCTCAGGCTCAATGGCAGCTTTTTTATTTATAATTATATATACTTGCTCTTTATCCATATATCTTACTCCACTCTAAATTATTATCTACAAATTGCGCTTTTTTTGGTACTTCTTTATTAGTTATTTCTTCTTTATACCATAAGAGCCCTCCTGCAAGAATTAGAAAAATCATTAGAGCAATAATTATCTTTTTATAATTTAATTTACATGCCATCTAATCACCCCATTCTAAGATTATTATCTGCTGTATTTCTTTTTTCATACAAAAAATTATCTAATAGGTAAATTTTACAATTAATATCTCTCAATCCGAAAGATTCAAAATTATGCGAATGAATTACTGATTTAATTATGCAAAGTAATAAATATAATACGGTTTATTTTTCATAAATTTGTGATAATCTATAAATTATAGTAATATTGTGCTATAAATGTATATATAAAGCAGTTATACTTATTAAAAGCACTATCTTTTATTTGCAATACAAATAAATTAATAAATGCAGCAAGTCAGAAAATAAAAAAAACCAGAAAATTAATCCTAGCTTATTTGAGTTACTATCTTTTATAATATTTACACTTTATTTGTTTATACTCCTTATTTATTTCTCTACTTAAATATATATTCCTTTTCTAATATAGCTTTTATTATATAAAGCAAAAAGGCATATATCATGCCTTTGCTAAACTCTTTCTCATCTCTTCTATTATCTTTTTCTCTATTCTTGAAACTTGAACCTGAGATATACCTAATTGATTTGCTACTTCAGTTTGAGTTTTGTCCTTAAAATATCTTAAAATAATAACTTGCCTGTCCCTAGGCTTTAAACTTGCTAACATATCTTTTAATACTATGTTATCAACTAAATCTCTATCATCCTCTGATTCATTGCTGATTTTATCTATTAGATATAGTGGAGATCCATCATTCTGATGTACAACATCATAAAGATACTCTGGATGATATGAAGCCTCTAGTGCCATTACTATATCTTCTTTATCCATTTGTATTTCATCGGATATCTCTTGAATAGTAGGTTCTCTTCCAAGTTCCATAAATAGCTTTTCTTCTGCTCCCTTGGCTTTTGCAGCTGTTTGTTTTAGCGACCTACTTACCTTCACTAAACCATCATCTCTTAAAAATCTCTTAATTTCCCCTATTATCATAGGTACTGCATAAGTTGAAAATCTAACATCAAAGGTCGTATCAAATTTATCAATGGCTTTCAATAAACCTATACTACCTATTTGAAATAAATCATCTACTTCATATCCTCTATTCATAAATCCCCTTAACACTGATCTAATAAGCCCTAGATTAGAGGATACTAATATATCCTTGGCTTCCATACTACCATTCTGTGCATCTTTAATAAGCTCCATGGTCTCCTCATGGGATAATAAAGCCTTATTTTCGCTGCTTGCATTCATATTATCTACTCCTTATCCAAAAGGCTTTTAAATCTTTTCGTCATACGTACTATTGTACCTTTCCCTTTAATACTTTCTATCTCAAGACTATCCATGAAAGTTTCCATAACTGTAAAACCCATACCTGACCTTTCTAGATTTGGCTTAGATGTGTAAAATGGCTCGCGAGCTTTGTCTATGTCAACAATTCCCATCCCCTTATCTTCAATAATTATTTCGATTTCATTGCCTTCAATTCTTGACTCAACAATTACTATACCTTCTCCATATTCATAACCATGTATGATAGCATTTGTGACGGCTTCTGATACAGCAGTTTTAATATCTGATAGTTCTTCTAATGTAGGATCCAGCTGAGATGCAAATGCCGCCACTACAACTCTTGCAAAGGATTCGTTGTTTGATTTACTCAAGAACTCTAATTTCATATAATTCTTTTCCACTATTTTCATCTCCTTTATAAGTTTTCAGCTGCTTCTTCAATTGTTGGATATACATTAATTATCTTGAGCAATCCAGACATTCTAAGCATCTTGTCCACATATGCATTATCACTTACTATAGCTACCATACCGCTTTTATCAATACAATTTCTATACCTTCCCATAATAAGCCCAATGCCTGAGCTGTCCATAAAAGTCAGCCCCCTTAAATCTAATATTATGTTTTTAATTCTCTGATCAAAATATTGTTGATCTATCTTTTCCCTTACATTTTCGGTAGTATGATGATCTAACTCGCCTTTAAATTGTACCAACAGATTGTTTTTATGTTTTTCTACTGATAGATACAAAATATCCCCTCCTGTCTATTTTCATATCTATATATTCTATATATGTACCCGATTCTCCTTCAAAGAATATTGACTATTTTTGTTGTTAAATGAAAAAAAGAGTCTAAAAAGACTCTTTTCATTACATTTTTTTGCAAGCTTCTACTACATGGGATAGAAGAAGTGATGTAGTTACTGCACCAACGCCACCAGGAACAGGTGTAATCATAGAAACCATTTCAGACACCTTTGGATAATCAATATCCCCACTTAATTTTCCTTCATTATCTAAGCTAACTCCTACGTCTATGCACACTGAGTTCTCATTAAAATATTTTTCATCAAAGAATTTTGCTTTACCCAGTGCTGTAACTACTACATCAGCTTTACTAGTTATTTCATGTAAATTTTTAGTTCTAGAATGGCAAATAGTAACAGTAGCATTTTTCTCAAGCAGCATCATTGCTAAAGGTTTACCAAGTACCATAGATCTATTAACAACAACCACATTTTTACCTTCTAGAGCTACATTGTTATATAAGAGTATTTCCATAGCTGCCTTTGGAGTACAAGGTGTAAATCCAGTCATATTTCCTTCAAATATCTTAGCCAAATTTAATGGATGCATACAATCTACGTCTTTCAAAGGAGATAAAGCCTCTCTTATTTTAGCTTCATCAATATGTTTTGGTAAAGGTCTAAATACAAGTACTCCTGATATGGAATTGTCCTGATTTAATTCTTCCATCAATGCTATTAACTCTTCAGTAGTCATATCTACATTTCTTTCAAAAACTTTAGAGCTTATTCCGATTGCATCACAATTTTTAATTATACTTTTTTCATAAGAAACATCATCAGGGTTATTTCCCAATCTAACAATACCTAAAGTAGGTATTTTTCCTATTTTAGCAAGTTCTTCAATGTCCTTTTTCATCTTTTCCTTAATTTGAGCTGCAACAACATTTCCTTTTAAAATTTCCGCCATCTAACAACACCTCTTTCATCTATTGTCTACAATTAAATTGTAGTGACAATTCAAATTATAACATATTCCCTTTTTAATTCAAGAATCCCTTATTAAAAAAGCACCCGAATATAGTGATACTGAAAAAACCCTCTCATATTACATCTTTATATTTTTTAGCATGGATAAAATACCGCCTAAATTTTAGATGAAAAAGTCAAGGAAGCGCTATGTGGATTTTCCTTGACTCCAATATTAATAGTAATCAATCATCAATAAAATTTTTTATTGGCTTGCTTGGATCCAATCTAGCTAAAGCAAATCCTGTATACCCAAAAACAACAGCGATTATTGGATTAATTAGACCTAAGAAGTGGAAACGGCCATATTGGAAGGAACTTACACCTAAAGTAGCAAAATAAACCGCGCCACAAGTTGACCATGGGACTAGGCCTGATGTTAGAGTACCTGCATCCTCTAATATTCTAGATAGATTCTTAGAATGTAGATTTAGTCTTTCAAATACTGGTCTAAACATTTGCCCTGGTATTACAATAGCCATATATTGGTCAGCAGCCATAAAATTCATAGCAATTGATGAAATAACAGTTGAAAGGATAATAGAACCTCTTTTTCTAACTTTTCTTAGTATTGTTTCTAATATAGTATCTATCACACCTATTTGTTTAATAAGTCCACCAAAAGTTAAAGCACAAATAACTAGCGCTATTATCTCTAGCATTGAACTCATACCTCCCCTGTTTAGAAGCTTGTCTACTAGCACATTTCCTGTTGTAACTTCAAATCCATACATTATATAATATAATGTATTTTTTAATCCGTGACCTTGGAATAAGGAGAATAATATACCGACAAAAGTGCCACCAATCATTCCAGGTACTGCAGGTGCTTTAAAAATAATCATTAAAATTACTGTTAGAGGCGCTATAAATATCCATGGAGTTATGATAAATATGCTATCTATAGATTCAAGAACTGAAAAAATTTGCTCAATATTTACTGCAGTATTCTTATAACTAGTTCCAATAAAACCAAAAATACTTATTGCAATTAAGAAGCTAGGAATAGTAGAGTAAAGCATATGCCTGACATGATCAAATACATTAGTACCCGTTACCGCAGCAGCTAAATTAGTGCTATCAGATAATGGAGAAAGTTTATCTCCAAAAGATGCTCCCGTTACTACTGCGCCTGCAGTAATAGCTGGAGGAATTCCCAGTGCGGCACCTATTCCCATAGCTGCTGTTCCTATAGTACCAGCAGTTGTCCATGCACTTCCAGTTGAAACAGAGATAACTGAGCAAATAACTGGTAATAGAAATAAAAACATATTTGGAGTAAATAATTCTAATCCATAATATATTAGCCCCGGCACAATTCCTCCAGCAATCCAAGTTCCAACTAGCATTCCAACTATCAAAATAATAAAATTTGCTTGCATCACCATAGCATTTGATTCAATCATTGCTTTTTCCATATCATCCCAAGAATGGCCTAAGTATTTACCGATAAAAGCAGTAAGTATTGAAGCTGCAATTAAAGGAATATGAGGTTCCACCTCAAGGATAATTACACCTGGAAGCATAAAACCAATTAGTGCAAGAAATGGTACAAGTGATAGTAATAATGACGGTTTTTTAACTTCTGATAATGTTTTGTCCATACCTACCTCCTCAAAACTTATTTTTATTTAAATTATTTTAAATAATTATTTATGCAATACTTATGCCACTTTAATTCGTTAATTTGATTGTGTCAAAATCAATAGAACATAAAATTTGCAAATTTTGATATACTAGTTGATTCTAAATGCTATTTATTGCTTATTTCTACCTATAAATATTATAAATCTAAATTATATTTACTTGGAAATTAACTGATATTTCAAAATTAAAAGCCAATGCTCTATGTTAAATGCCCTTATCTGAGCAAATCGCTCAGATAAGGGCATTTAATTAGAAATTTCATCTATAGTTCAGCTACAATTAACACATTAAAAGAGTATTGTTCTCTTACTAATTCAATTATTTCTCATACACAATAACGCCTCTCTTAGCTAGTTCACTAACCATTTTCTCAAAACGTTCTCCTACAAAAATATTTTCTGGTTCAACTACTCCTCTCATCCCCCCATCATCATGTGCAATAATCATTGCCGCTATTGATGATGGATAAGCAGTTGTTCTTTCCATAGATGTGATTCCTATTTCTTCATCACTATAGTCTAACAATTCATATGATTTCTGTACATATTTTCCGTCTTTTAATCCTTTTCCCACTACATATAGATAAGTAAAGTCTCTAACTCCAGGTATCTTTTCCATCAAATTATTGAGAATCACTTCTGAAGAATCTCTTGGAATTACTTCTACTCCATTTACATTTATTGGCTCTTTGCTAAAGAAACCAGCGTCGTTTAATATTTGCATTGTTTGATAATGTCCTGGATAACGTAATGTATATTCAGCTGCCTTTTTAACACCTTTTTCTAACATAGTCTTATTTAGACTATATAAACCATCTGTCTTTAATGCATCAACCATCCCATAGCCAGGAATTAAAAATGTTTCAAGATTATCAAGAGCATCTTCAACTGCTAATTTTCCATCTTGAATCACTGTTGGTGGAGTTAAGTATAAGTCTAGAAGAGCTTCAACATTAAATAAAATCATATAATCTAATGGAGCTACTCCCCTTTTAGTTGGAAGTCCACCACAATAAATCAGGGTTTCCTCTAGCTGATCAAATTCATGAGCAAGTTGACCTGCACAAATATTTCCAAAGCCTGGTACTATACCTAATCCTGGAACTGCTAAAACATTTGCTTTTTTCAATTCTTCATCAAATTCATAATGTTTTTCCCACATCCAATAGTCTGTGAAAACAGCTTTTTTATCTCTGGTTTTACTTAAAGCATTATAAAATCTTTCGGTAATTTCCCATGTATGAGGTAGGCTGTTAACAATCACATCAACCTTTGACATTAGAGCAACCGTTTCTTCTTCATTATAAATATCAAATTTTTCTACAGAAAGTTTATCATTGTTGATAAGGTTTTTAGCTATCTCTAAATTTTTATCATCAATGTCTGCTATTATTACCTCACTGCCACTTTCAAACTGTAAAATATCATATGCTACTGCTCTCCCTTGAAGACCACAGCCTAATACTAAATATTTCATAATATATAACCTCCCCTTTTTATTTATTATCTTTCAATTATTAATAAAGCAAAAATCATGCCAATTAACTAACAAGGGAACTATGCATTAATTGATAAAAAATAATACTAGTATTGCCCATATATGGGCAATACTAGTATTATTTAGGCAAATTCAGTATAATTTGCCTCATCAATTTTAAGTTTTTTGATTTTATTCTGCAAGGTTTGTCTTTTAATATTCAACATTTCTGCAGCTTTAGTAACATTCCATCTACATTTAATAAGCTCTTCTAGTATTATCTTTCTCTCAAAATCATCTAACATATCGTGATAAGAATCATTGATATATTTCTCTTTAAAATCCTTGGTAATTCTTTCTCTTTCTAATCTTTCTAATAAATAATAAGGAAGGTGATTTAATTTTATTTTTCCATCATCATCTATAGTCATCAAAATATATTCTATAACATTAATTAATTCTCTAACATTCCCACTCCACTCATAATTTTCAAAAAAGTCTAGAACATCTTTCGATAACTCTGCTGACTTTATATTAAATACGGAACTATATCTGTTAACATACTGTTCTACAAGTAAAAATATATCTTTTTTTCTATCTCTTAAGGGTGGTATATAGATATACAAGGTATTTAACCTAAAAATAAATCTTGTCTAAGTTTCCCTAATTCAATAAGTTTTGATGGTTCTTCATTCACTGTAGCTATGACTCTGACATTAATTCTTTTTTCAGCAGTTCCTCCAACCCTTCGAATATATTTTTCTTGTAATACTCGCAAAAGTTTTGCTTGCAGATAAATAGGAAGAGAATTCAATTCGTCTAGGAGCAATGTTCCCCCGTCAGCCTGTTCAAATAGTCCTTCTTTATCTGTAGCTCCTGTAAAGCTACCTTTTTCAGTACCAAAAAGAATAGATTCAAGTAAGTTTTCGGGGATTGCAGCACAATTCTGCGCAATAAATGGTTTGTCTCTCCTACTGCTTATATTATGAATACTTTGTGCAAATATCTCTTTACCCGTACCAGTTTCTCCATAAATTAACACATTAGATTCATAACGAGCCATCTTTTTTACCTTTTCAATCAATTTTATAATATTTTTATCACAAGTAACAAAATCATCAAAATTATAGTAATTGGTTTTAATTTTATCATTATTAACCTTCTTCATCTTGGGCTTATTTAACCAGTTATCAACGGATTTATATGTTTTTTCATCCTTGTCTACATCCTTAGCAATTTCTATGGCTCCTACTATCTTATCTCCAATTTTAATTGGAATATTAGTTACGATAGAAAAAATTTTTCTACCTTTCCCATTAATATAGTTTTGTAAATCATTGTAAATAGGAGTGCCTATATTTAAACAATGATATAGTGTACTATTTTTCTTATCAAAAGACGGATACGCTTCAAAAATGTGTTTTCCCAAAACCTCTTGTTCATCTAATCCTTCTATTTCACCCATAACATTATTATAATAAATGAAAAAACCGTCTTTATCAACTATAGCAATTCCTAAATTGATATTATTTACAATAATATCAAACAAGACATCCTTATAAGCAATGTCCAATTCTATCACCTCGGCTATTATTTTCATTTACATCTTTTTCTTTAGTTAATCCAGATGAAACCACTTATAAATTAATAAAATATTGTAAGAAAGGGATATACTATAATTTCATAATATATCCCTTTCCTATATGTTAATATCTTTTAAATTAGATTTTTATGATTTTATCAAAAGTTTTTTCCTATTCAGCTTTTGATGATTTTTTAATATTTTTCTTTAACTGAACTTTTGGCTCAGACGGAATACCAAATAAAGGAATAAGTCTATCCAATCCAGTTATAGTTAATAATAAAATTGAAACTACAGCTACAATTGCCATAAAATTATATTTAATTATATCAAATTCCACAAATTCGTGAAGTGGATATATAGCTGTAGCAATCCCTGTGAAGAATGCAATATAAACATGCCATGGAATAAGTTGAGAACCAAATACCCCTAGAGCATCAGAGAATGTTGCATTTCTTAAACGAAGCTTGTACATGTCTTCTTCACTAGCCTCTACGTTTTCATCTGTTAAATCTTTGATTATTGGTCCAATAGTTACTATTTGAGCCATTTCATCTGCCAAAGCAGCATTACCTATAATAGATAGAAGCCCATTAGCAAACATTAATTGTCTAACATTTCTTACCATTCTTGAAACTAAATCAGAAATTGGTTTGAATGCATTCATCTTATTCATTATTCCACCAAATGCACCAACCCACATCATCATAACTATAACCCATGAACCAGCACCTTCAAACCCCGTATAGATAAGATCTAAAAATGCAGTAGTTGATTCAACAGTACCTGCTAATAGACCTAATATATAAGAAGAAATAAGTCCAAGACCTAAACAGGCTAAAGTAGGTATCCCCTTAATAGCAACTCCTAATACTAATATAAGAGGGATAATCATATAGAATGGGACTCCTTCTTTTACCTGATTTAATAAATCCACTGCTGCTGGCCTTTCTTCAGCTAAAGTTGTCCACACTTCCTCTGGAATTTGGTTTATAGCATCAGATGCACTACCAACTTCACCCGGTAATCCTAAACTCACTGTAAAGAATAAAATCGCCGCTAGAACCAAACATATTACAGACCAAACACCTTGATGTCTAATTCTATGAATAACCTCTACACCTTGAATACCCGAACTTACAACAGTGGTATCAGATATAAGTCCAATATTATCACCAAAACATGCTCCGCCTGCAATAGCTCCAATAGTAATAACCACTTCTCCTCCTACTATATGGCTTAACCATAAGAAAATAGGTGCGCAAGCTGCAAAGGTACCCCATGATGTACTGGTTGCCACTGATAATATTGCCGAAATAATAAATGCAGTAACAGCAACTGTCTTAGCTGTAATCCCTAATCCTAAGGCTAAATTTATAATTGCAGCGCCAACTCCAGTTGACATAAATGCTTCTGCCATGGCATAAGCAAGCATAAGAATAAAAAATACTAATTGCATCTCTTTAACATTATCTACGGCTGCATCTACGATTTCGTTAAGCTTGTACTTCTCAGTTATAACCGCAACTATGGCTGCATAAACTGTTGCAATAGGAGCTATAACTAAAATATCTAAGTCAACTCCGAGAAAACTAAAAGCTTCAATATTACTAACCATCATAAGTCCCGCTAATAAAAATATGGGCGAAAACTTTAGTAATGCAATCACCTTGATCATCCTCCTTTTTATAAACTGCATTGTTAAAATTTAATTAAAGTATAACATAATATTAAGTCGTAAACAACAGAATTTTTTGATAGCGAGAAAATTGTGAATTTTAGATATTCTATTCTAACTATTTAAAAATGCATTGAAAAACTAAAGCCGCTCTTCAATGCATTTATTTAAAACTAATTATTTATAATCCTTCTAGCAGTTATATATCTTGTTCTATAATAATCCTCATCTAAAGACGAAATCATAACTTTTTTTCTACCTGAAGATGCATGTATCATATTATTTTCTCCAATATACAAACCTACATGACCAATACCTTTTCCAGTTGTTCTAAAAAATACCAAATCACCAGGTATAAGATCAGCTTTATTAACTTCCACACCATTTTTAGCCTGATCACTTGAAGATCTATTAAGTTTCATACCTAATACATTTAAATAAATTGAATAAGTAAGACCTGAACAATCGTACCCTCTCTTACCAGTATCACCAGATACATATGGTTTTCCTAAAGCATTATATGCTGCTTCTATTACCTTAGTAACAGATGCTGCTCTTCTAGACACATTGCCTCTAGACACTTTTTCTCTACTTTTTCTCAATTCAATATATTTTTCACTTACCTTAAATTCGTTACCACTTTCGTCTACAATAGTATAAATATCGTCCTTAAAATCATTTATAGCAACTGTCTCACCGTTTACTAATGTGTAAAATGATTTATCATTTTTTAAAACTTTATCAACTTTTGAAACTCCGTAGGATATACCTTTTTCTACCACAACATCAATATCAGACAATCTTATATAGCCATTAATACCATCTTCTGTACTGAATAATCCATAATCTTCTTCATATTTAAGTGCTTGTACAATCTCATCCATATTTAATGGTCTAATAGGAATTCCATTTGGCTTGTCTAAAATATTAGTATTCTTTGTCACTATGTATTTTTGAGTCGATCTCGTTGTTCTTATCATAGCATCTATTGGTATTTCATATCTGCTAGACTCTTTTTGAACTATATATGCTTCATCTGTCTCTCTAAGGATATTAACATTCTCTTCCTTGCTAAATACAACTTGTGTACCATCTTCTTTTGTACTAATATATTCCTTAACAAATATACCAGTGTCCTTAAATCCAATTAAACCAATAAGACATAAACCTATAATTGTTGCCGGCAGTTTGTGTTTTCTATTATACAATATGAACACTCCCTCGTATTAGATTTAAAACATAACACTATTATATTCTATTATATTAAATCCTGCAACCAAATTATTACAAAATTATTACAAAAATTATTACCTATTTTTGGAAGGGCTCAATATGAACCATACAATGCTTTATATCACTTATTTCTGCCTCTAATTTATCATGAACCTTTTCTGCAATATCATGACCAGATTTCACTGAGATATTAGAATCTACAAAAATCTCTATATCAACATATATTCTATTTCCAAATACTCTAGTTTTTAGGCTTTTAATTCCTTTGACTCCATCAATAAACTCAGACTTTGCTCTAATCATTTCTATGACTTCTTCACTTGCAGCCTCATCAACTAGCTCTTTTACGGACTTAATATATAAATCCACACCTACTTTCACAACAAAAATAGATACAATAATTCCTGCTATTGGATCCAAAGCTGTGAATCCTAATTGTGCACCAAGAACTCCTGCAAATGTACCAATAGACGAGAATGCATCAGATCTATGATGCCATGCATCTGCTTCCATAGATATACTCTTGATTTTTCTAGCTATTTTTATGGTATACCAATACATGCCTTCTTTAACAATAATAGATAAAAATGCTGCTATCAATGCGATTAATTTTGGAGTTCTAGTCTCTCCACTGATTAAAACTTTAATGGCCTCATATCCGATAAATATACCAGTTAGTAATAGTAACATGCTTAAGACCTTAGCAAATACAGATTCGTATTTTTCATGACCATAAGGATGTTCTTTATCAGCCTCTTTTGATGATATTCTTAATCCAAGCAAAACTACAAATGTAGTTAAAACATCAGATAAAGTATGAACTCCATCTGCTATCATAGCACTACTATTTCCTATAATCCCTGCTATCACCTTAAATGCAGCTAATATTATATTAACTACTACGGTTATCCAAGATGCCCTCACTCCTAATTTATAATTTTCCACAATATCCCTCCATATTCTAAATTGTTTTAATTGATAATGATAACGTTAATTATATACCCATATATATGATAAATCAATGACTTTTAGAATGTAGAAATCGTTATCAATTGATAATATATCTTATCAATAAAATAAAGGAGTTCCCTTCATTTTATTGTATTAACAAATTATTCAATTAATTACATCCATCCTTCTATTCTTGTTAAACTAAAATTTCATAATTTAAATAATCTATATATAGTTACAGATCATTCAACTTCTTAATAGCACAAGTCATGACTATAATATTTATCTATATCTAAATCTTTTATAGATTTTTATGATATATTATTTATTATAAAGTAAAATTTGGAGGAAAAATCCATGATTATAGATACTCATGTACATGAAAATAAATATTCATTTGATAGCTTCTTAGATTTTAAAGAATCTATTGAATTAGCTAAATTTATAGGTTTAGATGGAATTTGCATCACAAACCATGATAATAATAATCTTAGAGATGAAATAGGAGATTCCGCGAAAATCAATGGAATCTTGGTAATAGTTGGAGCAGAAGTATTGACTCATGAAGGGGATATACTTGTATTTGGACTTAAAGATATTCCGGAAGAGATGATAAGTGCGGAAGAATTACTAAAATTAGTAAAAAAACATAATGGTGCTGCCATTGCAGCTCACCCTTTCAGAAATAATAATCGTGGTATAGGGGAAAACATGAGAAAGCTTAGCCATTTATTAGATGGAATAGAATCCTTCAATGGCAGCACATATTCATACCATAATTTGCAATCTTATGCCCTAGCTACTGAGTTAAACCTGCCCTCTTTAGGTGCTAGTGACGCTCATAAGCTTGAGAAACTTGGGACATATGCTACCAAATTCTATGACACTATAAGAGATCATAGAGACTTTATAGAAGCTCTTAAATCAGGTAATTTTCATCCTCTTATGAGAAAAAATGGTAAATATAAAGATATTGATTATTTCTATGAAGATCATATTTCTTCACACACAAAAATAGTATCTCTTAAATAACAAATTCACTCTCTCTTATAAAAAAACAAAGAAAAAGAACTTCTATTGCTGACTAGAAGTTCTTTTTCTTTATCTTTATTATCTCTATATTATTAAGATTATCTATATTTCATAATTTTATTATAAAAAAAATATATTTTACTTGAAATTATTTAATATTCATGGTAACATATTATCTGTTAGATAATTTAATAAGCGAATGAAGATTATTGGAAATATCAATTAGGATAACCGTAGGAGCAAGGAGTTAAGATATCACTCATCTTATTCTGAAACTCTCAGGTAATTAACAATAATCTGACGCGTTCCCTGGAGAGACTTGTTGAATCAAGCATCGAAGAAGCAACTCATAATACATATTATGAGGAAACTTTCAGATACAAGGACAGGGAGGTAGAGTGGCAATAATTTTCATGCCGCCCAACCTCTCTGTCTTTTCGTTTTTTGCAGAATAGATATCTTTTAGGGAATTAAATGAGGCATTAATACCTTCCAATTGAGAAGTTATTAAGTATATATTAATTTTATGACACACACACAAATAAATCTGATTATTTAAATTAATTCACGATTTTATTTGTCTACAT
>NZ_NPMN01000043.1 GCF_002266425.1 Tissierella sp. P1 | reverse complement strand
CCTGTGATGCCTTGGCAGTCTCAGATAAGTTCATTTCCTTGGCAATATTTTGCATTATATCCTCGGTTAGATACTTAGCATCTAAAACTACTCCAGCTGGATTTCCTCCAAAAGCCTTATCAGAAAAAGCATCTACTTGATATATATTTAATTCCATATATTTCTCCTTTCAATCTTTCTAAATAAAATATATGCTTACTTAGTTAAAACTTCTATGATTCTCTCCAAATCTTCATATCCATAATATTCTATTTCAATTTTTCCTTTTTTATTTCCTTGTATCAAATTAACCTTTGTGCCTAATGTTCTCATTAAATTTTCTTCTAAATCCATTATATGAGGATCTCTATTTTCTTTACTATTGGTACTTTTAGTTGCTATAGTTTTTTTGTTAGTCATTTCCTCTGTCTGTCTGACATTTAAATTATTATCTATTATTTTTTTTGCAGCCAATAATTGTTGTTGTTTATCTTTAATACCTAATAGAACTTTACCGTGACCAGATGTTAACTCTCCTTTAGCTATATAGTCTATAATTTCATCTTCTAAATTTAAAAGTCTAACTGTATTTGCTATATATGATCTAGATTTTCCTACCTCATTTGCTAATTCTTCTTGAGTTAGATTATAATCTTTCATTAATTTCTTATATGCTAAAGCTTCTTCTATAGGATTTAGATCTTCTCTTTGAATATTTTCAATCAAAGCAAATTTTGCTGACATCTCTGTATTTACATCTTTTATAATACAAGGAACTTCCTCTAGTCCAGCCGCCTTACAGGCTCTTAGACGTCTCTCCCCTGCTATTATTTCATATTTATTTTTTACCTTCCTAACTATAATTGGTTGTATTAGTCCATGTATTTTTATGGAATTAGTTAAATCTGATAGTGCATCTTCGTGGAATTCTTGTCTCGGTTGGTTCTCATTAGGTATAATCAATTTTATATCTATGTTTTCAACGAACTCATTTGACGGTTTGCCTTCATCAACTGTTATTTCTTCAGAAATTAAAGCAGATAATCCTTTACCCAACCCTCTTTTTTTTACACTCATATTATCACTCCTCAACTAATTCTAAAAACTCTTCAGCTAACTCCATATATGCCTCTGCACCCTTTGATTTAGAATCATAATCCATAATTGATAATCCATAGCTTGGTGCTTCAGCTAATCTTACATTTCTAGGAATAAGACTTACGTAAACCTTTCCTTTAAAAAAACTTTTTACTTCATCTACTACTTGTATGGATAAGTTTGTCCTACCATCAAACATGCTAAGAACAACTCCTTCAATTTCTAGGTTAGGATTCAATCCTTTCTTTACAAGTTTTATTGTTTCAAATAATTGGCTTACACCTTCTAATGCATAGTACTCACACTGAATAGGTATGATTACACTGTCAGAAGCAACTAATCCTATTACAGAAAGTATTCCTAAGGATGGAGGACAATCTATGAAAATATAGTCGTATTTATCTTTAACATTTTCTAATTTGCTTATTAGTATCTTTTCCCAATTTCCTTCTCTAGCTAATTCTATTTCTAAGCCTGCTAATTCATTATTTGATCCAATTATGCTTACACCCTCTGCTGAAGTTTCTCTAATAGCATCCTTCAAATCCACTTTATTTGCCAATACGTCATAGATAATAGGATATCCATCATTTTTCTCCACTCCTAGTCCGGAGGTTGAATTACCTTGAGGATCAATATCAATCAAAAGAACTTTCTTTCCTAACCTTCCTAATCCTGCACTTAAATTTATGGTGGTTGTAGTCTTTCCAACACCACCTTTTTGATTGAATATGGATATAATTTTGCCCAAAAAACCACCACCCTGTGTTTCATCTTATTACTTATATGATATCAGATTATGTTAATATTTGAAAGAAATCTTTAATGTTCCACGTGGAACATTAAAGGAATAGCAAAACTAATTTTCATAGAAATATGTAGCAGATTTATGAATTAGTTCTTCAATACCAAATTTATAGTACGGCATTAACTCATCTGCTTTCCAAATATCTACCCAAACTATTTCAGAAATTTCTTGAGGATTTTCAATTGAAATATTTCCTCCAATAATTTCCCCTCTAAATGTGATAAAAACGACATGTTCATCTTCCTCTTCAAAAAAACATTCGTTTACAGCAGCTACATCTTTGATCTTTACTAAAAGACCTGTTTCCTCACGTACCTCCCTAATAACAGCCTGTTCTAAAGTCTCATCTTTTTCTACTGCACCTCCAGGCATAGACCAACTATCACTATCACAATTATATACCATAAGTATCTGTTTACTTTCTTCATTGTATATTAGGCAATACACAACATTTACTTTTTTCAATTATATCACTCCTCAGAATAAAACTAGTCAAACTTATTGAAGAAATATGTTACGTCATTATCTTTTCCATCACTTGTTTTTTCACCACCAGATTTTTCATACAATGCACAGGCACCAGTATTGTTTTTTTTGTGTAAATAAAAAAAATCTACAAATACCCATCAGCTTACATAAATTCTTTATATCGGTAAGCATCTGAAATCCAATGCCTTGCCTCTGATACTCCGGGAGCACGCCTACTTCATGAATGTATAGCATATTTCCTTTGCTATCAAGTCGATTAAGCTCATATCCATATGCAAATCCAATTATTTTTCCTTCTTGAACACACGCAAAAATCCAATTGTTTGGATTTAAAAGAAATTGTCTTGCATTTTCCCCATCAATAAATCCATTTCTAAAATCCTTTTCCATTTGTAATACAATATCTAAATCAGAGAGACCTAACTTTCTAAATTCCCGTTTTGTTATCATATTAGCACCTCATTGCATAAATAATTTTCTAATTAAAATTTAATATCATAGTAAATATAAAATATCTTCTATTAAAAAGTTAAATCCTTTTTTTGAAATCCATTAAGGTCAAATCCTTTTTAAAAATAAAAAACAAATGAGGACTTTATTATAGATTATAGAAGTATCTATTTATTCTATTTCTTTACCTGATTGACATTTATAATTTCTAATCATCATTCCTTGAGCTTTAAACATTCCTTGTTTTTTATAAAATGATTGTAAGTCTTCATCGCATAGTAAATCTATCATATAAAAATCATTTAGTTCCTCTAACATCCTTTTAACTAATTCAGTTCCTATACCTTGATTCTTATATTGAGGCAACACCTCTAGAAGAGGAATATATGCAGATAAAACTCCATCACTAATAGCATTTATAAAACCAATTATCATATTATTTTCATCTATAGCAACTATAGATTTATAACTACCTTCTAAAATTTCTCTATGTTTTTCTACACTAGGTGGATTTGGCCATCCATCAAAGAAGCCTTGTCCTATTTCTAAGTATTTTAAATTTGAAGAGTATGTTTTATACTGAATCAATTTTCTCACTCCTTCATAAATATTAATTTCCTTTAAGATAATAACAAATAGCTTATTAATGTTCCACATGGAACATTAATTATTATATCTCCCTTCTTCTAAAAATGAACCATACATCATAAAACTTCACTCCTCCAAATATCCAATAAAGATACCTTTTAGAAGTAAAATAACATTTTCCTGCTATTAATCTAGGTTTTGATCTTTCGATAGGTCTTAAGCTCATTTAGCTCACCTATCTCCCCTATTATACTTTTTAATTTTCTGCTCCTTAATTATATAACTTATAAAAACAGCTCCTATTGAAACAATTAATTTAATCTTCCAAAGATGAAAGAAGTTTCTTATTAAATAGTCTATTGGTCTAAACATCAGAAATTTAATAGGCGAAACATAGTCTATCTTTACACCTGGAAAGAATCCGAACAATATATATATTATAATAAAAGCTATAAAAAAATTGCTTTTATTATCCTTCATTTTCTTCACCTCATTTTATGCTAAGCTAATCTATCTTAATCATATCATAAATAAATTTAGTTTAGTGATTATTAAGTAATTTGTAATGATAATGTAATTTGATAATAAGGATTATTGTATTGATTTTAAATTGTTAGTTATATTACTTCTTGGGTATATCTAATTTAAGTATAAATAAATATAAATAAGGAGTGATCCAATGACTAATATAAAGGTATTTTCGGACTTTGCTTGCCCCTTCTGCTATATAGGATTTTCAATAGCTAATAAGCTGATACAAGAAACCCCTAACATAAATATTGAATGGTTACCCTATGAATTAGATCCCGACTTGTCCTTAGAGGGAGTTTATTTAACTAATCATATTCCTCAAGAGCAAATAGATATGAGCTACAGAAGAATTGAAAGACTTGGTTCAGAATATGGATTAATATATAATAGTAAAATTAAAAAATTTAACACCCATAGATTGCATAAGGCAGCTCTTTATGCACATGAAGAAGGCAAGTATTACGAGTTTGCTAAAGAAGCTTTTAAAACAATTTTTGAATATGGTAAAAATGTTGGAGAACCTATAATAATTAATGAAATAGGATTAGTAGCTGGACTAAATATAGTAGAAATGAATAATTGTATTGACAATGGCAGCTTTGATGAAAAGATGAAAGAAGCTAAATATTTAGCATCTGTATACGAAATAGATAGTGTACCTACCTTTATAGTAAATGATAAGAAGAAAGTAGCACTATTAAAAGATTATGAAAAATTTAAGAAAGATTTATTAGAGTAAATCTTTTAAATCAATAAATGTTCCACGTGGAACATTTATTGATTTATTTTTTTAATTTTTGATTTTTTATGTTTTCTAGACTTATTATTCAATAATATTTTATATGATTAATTGCTAACGACAGTTCTATTAAGATAAAAGATATTTATCTTCTCTACATTAACGAACTATTTCGATAAATTAACATATCCCTTTAAATATATCTGTGTAAATAATTCTTCCATTTAACTCTTTTTAGTAAAATATACTTTCTTTTTAGTAAAATATATTTTGCTGAAAATCTTATTTCAAAACCATTTTCATCATAGTATTCGCATCTATTACGTAAAAAATATAACTTTTAAAATACTAAAGATAATGCCCAATTGTTATAGCATCATATAACTTTAATTGATACATAATATCCATTTGGTTATATCCCTTGGTCTTACTAATAGTTCTAAAAATTCATACTCTACTCCGTGACAACCTAAAAAATATATTACTACCAAATAATCGATACTTTTTTTACATAATTTTATTTGTAAATGTTTTCATAATAATATGATAACTAAATATAATTAGCTCTTCAACAACAATATTTAAGAACCTTTTACTATATAATTTCAATAATCCATTGAAAAGCACTATAGGCTCAAATTTAAGTTATACTTGTTAATCATACCTATTATATGGACATCCTCTGAAAAGTTTCTTAAATCTCAAAATACAGCCTCGTTTTTAATAGCCCATCTGGTAAATTTTAGACATTGGTTAAAACAAAATCGGAAATAATTTAAAAATATTAATATATGATAATACTAAAAAATATTTTTATAATATTTATATAAAATTTAATAATGAACTTTATATTATGAAGCAAACTATTATAAGTGATTATTTTTGGATAGCCCGTCGTACAATTCTCCAAGTTCTACTTGCAGATAAGACAATAAGTTACTAATGAAATTATTTATAGATCATAACTTTAAAAACCTTATAAAATACCTTTAGTCTTTAAATATTCTTCTGCTTTTTCTATTCTTCGTCCATTATTTTCTACAAAGAGGTCATAGCGTCGCTTAATCCACATATAAGTTTTATCTCTAACATATGAATCATCTGTGCCCTGAATAAAAGGAACACAAGCAGTAAATGAGTCAAAGCTCAATAGAGCCTCAAAACATTCCAGTTGTTGAATGTCCTTTCTAGTAACGTTTACATAACCTTCTAACATATATTCTTTTAAATCAATACCAATGAATAACAAAGAATTAATGTATTTGCAATATCATATCGACAATCAACAATCTTTGACTTTTCCCAATCCAAAATATACAGCTGTTTTTTATCAGTAAATATAACATTCCAAAAATGATAATCGCCATGATTAAGGCAAATATTATTAAAGTTAACCTCTTTAAATCTTCTACAGAGTGAATCAAGAATTTCTAAATATTCCATTTCCCCTAGATTTATTATTCTATTTTTTAGTGATTCTATATAATCATTAAAATACTTCTTTTGGCTTGTGTAGTAACCAGGAATTACCTCTTTAACTGGATTAATATCTAGGGAGTGAATATACCCAAGTGTATCTCCAAATTTTTTCATCAAATATTCAAATTGTTCTTTATCATCTATGTAGATTCTATCGAGAGTTTCACCCCCAATCTTTTCCATAATAATTAAAGTCTTTTCTTCATCTTCAAAATATATTTCTGGAATATTTATATAATCGCTATTAAGATAACTTTTAAATATAGCCAGTTCTTTTTTATATTTTGTAACACCACTATTACCTTTATAAACCTTTGAATAATCCTTAAAAACAACATCCTTAGAGAATTCAAGTTGATTTATATAATATTTAAGATTAAACATAGCTATATCATTACTAAAGCCTTCATTAACGAATTATAGATTTGTCATTTCTATATCTACTTGCTCTTTAGTTTTCTTTTCAATTAATTTTTTTACATTTTCACTAAGTCTCTCCCTATCCATAGTCCTCCCCTCATATCTTAATACTTTATCAGCCATATCATATACCTATTAATATCTTCTATTTTCTCTGCTGTAATTTTATAAATTCATAATATAAATGTAAAAACCTAATAATTATACTCATGGTCACCAACCTTTATTTTTTGAATTAAGGCCTCATCCTTCCATGATTTCCTTATTTCTATTAGATTTAAAACATTATATCTTCTCTTATCTAAAAAAGATATCATCTTATCATTATTAGGATTTACCCAATTATAAACTGTGTCTTCTCCTAGCTCTCTTGCAATAGTTTCCGCTTTTTCATATAACTTTGATGCCTATCCCCTTCTTCTTGAATCATGAGAAACAAATAAAGACTCAGCCCACACTACGCTATCATCAATTCTACAAACTAAATATCCTAATAACTCTTTCCTATCATCTTCTACAACAAATACAGGATATTTTGCCTCCATATATTCTTCAAACTCTTCTCTTCCTTGCTCAATATTAATAGATGATTTAATTTCCTTAAGTTCCTTTAGTTTTTCTCTAAACCTTGCTATCAATATTGATATTTTCTTTTCATCTTCAAATTTTGCTAATCCTATATCATAGTTTCCCCCTATGAAATCTAGTTTCAACATTTAGATATTTATATAAATCTAATACATTCTATTACTATTCTAGAAGCTAATTCCTAGATTTATTATAAATTATCTTCTGTCCTCAACTTTCATCATCAATATCTATAATTATTTTTCTACAATTAGAACATTTGTAGCTTTTTACCTTTGCTTCAGATAAAAGATTATTTTTATTTAATTTTTCTGATTCAAATACCCAAGCTTCTAAGGTCGGCTCTATATTTTCCGGTAGCCATATTATTCCTTTCTGTACTCCATACCCTCCTCCGTAAATAAATCCGGAAATAAGTTTTTTACCGCAATATGGACAATTCATATTACACCCCCAAGATATTAATAAATTCATTGATATACTACATCTACTTTTGTGTATCCTGATAACTTATTTATAAATCTAATATTTTCTTTATTTTATAATTTACTAGCCTTTAACAACATCATAACCCAGTACCTCTAATTCATCAATAAATAAATAATGTTCCACATGGAACATTATTTTATTTATTGATGAATTTCTATAATATGTACTTGCCTATATGAATATATATATTTTATATGAAATAATAATTCAAATACAGGGAGAATCTAAATGGGAAAGATAATAAAAGACCTTAACAAACTATTAAATCTTACGATTGTAATTATTATATTGATGTCATTAACCATATACGACATATATCCCGAAGCTATATATACATTTTCAAATAATCAGACAGCAATCGTATCAAAAGGACCAAAAGAGGAAAAGATTTTAGCCTTAAGTTTTGACGATGGACCTCATCCCAAATATACTGTTGAGATTCTTGATATACTAAAGGAATATAATATTAAAGCAACATTTTTCGTTCTAGGTATACATGCTGAATTATATCCAGATATAATAAATAGGCAAATATCAGAAGGACATGAAGTCGGTAACCATTCCTATTCCCATGTAAACATGAAAAAAGCATCAAAAAACGTAATTAAGGAGGAGTTTAAAAAAACACAAGACATAATTTATTCCATAAGTAATGTAAAACCTAAAGTCTTTAGACCTCCTTATGGTAATTATAATGATGAAGTAATTAAAATAGTCAGTAGTGATAATACCTCTATTGTTCTTTGGACTTTCTATCAAGATTCAAAGGATTGGAGCAATCCAGGAGTAGATTCAATAGTGAACACTACTTTATCAAAGGCACAAAATGGAGATATTATACTTTTTCATGATTATGTATATAAAGAGGAAAGTCATACTGTAGAGGCCTTAAAAATAATTTTGCCTAAATTAATTGATGAAGGATATAAATTTGTTACAATGTCTGAATTAATTAACATTACCGAAGAAAGAAAGGTGTTGAATAATTATAATTAAATTTTAACTGCATTCATTATATATAGTAAAAAGTCAGGGAGTATCCCTGACTTTATTTTGGTATTTTGACAACTACTTCTACATGATCACCTTTATCTACCTCTTTATACTCAGCCTTAACACCAGTATCTTTAATTGCAGAAAAAGCCTTTTTAATCGTATTTAGATAAATTCTAATATTTATCATACTCTTAATATTTTGTTTTACTTCATTATCCTCTCTCTTAGTTAAATCATCTAATATATCATTAACCAATTCCTCTGTCTTATTTACATTTAGCTCATTCTTTATTACTTTTTCTAAAATTTTTCTTTTTAAATCATCGTCAGCTAATTTTAATAATGCTCTTCCATGTCTCTCTGTAAGATTATATTCTAATAAATTTTTCTTAATATCCTCTGGTAATTTTAGAAGTCTTAATTTATTAGCAATTGTTGACTGATTTTTTCCCATTTTTTCAGCTATTTCTTGTTGAGTGAATCCATGGTCTTCTATTAAATTATTATATCCTTCAGCTTCTTCAATAAAATTTAAATCTTCTCTTTGTAAGTTCTCCATTAATGCAATTAGGGCAGATTCTTTATCCCTATAATCTACTATAATAGCTGGTATCTCATGAAGTTCAGCCAATTCCGAAGCTCTAAGTCGTCTTTCTCCAGCTATTAACTCATAAGAATCTTCCTTTATCTGTCTAACACTAATTGGCTGAATTACTCCATAAGATTTTATCGATTGACTTAACTCTTCTAATGATCTTTGATTGAAATCTTTTCTAGGTTGATATGGATTTGGTTTAATATCAGATATAGGAATATATTTGATTTCCGGTTGAAAATTTTTCATATGCATCCCTCTTCTCAATTGACTTTAATATATATTTCTATATTGAGCAGAATATTTCCTTCTTTATTGCCCAAGTTTTTTCCTACAAATTCTCCTATATTATAAGGGACTTTTCTTTGGTTTCCCTCCTCCCCTAGGATATTTTGTAGGAGTTTCTTGTATTTTGTGTATTATTATCAAAGAATGTATTATGTCAGAATTAGGAATCCTAACAATTTCCTTCTTTAAAATTTTTCCACCTAGAAGCTTTATTCCTTTTTCAGCTTCTTTAAGTTCTTCGTCTACTTCTGACCCTTTCATTGATATAAAGTATCCTCCTACTTTTACAAAGGGTAAAGAGTATTCTGAAAGAGTATCTAAAGAAGCTACTGCTCTAGATATACAAATATCATATTGTTCTCTGTATTTTGGTGTTCTACCAAATTCTTCTGCTCTACCATGTATAGCATCTATATTCTTTAGCTCTAAGGCTTTAATAACCTCATTTAAAAAAATAATTCTTTTATTTAGGCTATCCAGTAGAGTAACTTGAAGTTCATTATTGAAAATTTTAAGAGGTAAGCCTGGAAATCCTCCACCTGTACCTATATCTATTATCTTCTTTTTTCCCTCAAACAATTTTGTGATTATCGGCGTTAAACTGTCTAAAAAATGCTTTATATCTATTTCTTTATCATCAGTTATAGCAGTTATATTTATTTTTTCATTCCATTCTTTTAATAAGTCTTTATATTTAATGAAATGTTCCTTCTGTTTTACACTCAACTCAATCCCTAAATCTCCTAAACCCTCTATCAAGGTTTCAATATTACTCATCTATCCCTACCCTTTCTTCTCTTCTTTTATGCTCCATATAAATTAATAATACGTTTATATCTGAAGGTGAAACACCTGATATTCTAGAAGCTTGTCCTACAGAATCAGGTTTTATATTATTTAGCTTTTGTTTTGCTTCATTGCTTAAACCCTTTATCTCATTATAATCAATATCTTGACTTAATTTTTTATTTTCTAGTTTTTTAAATTGATCTATTTGTATCATTTGTTTCTTTATATAACCTTCGTATTTAATTTGAGTCTCTACTTGTAATCTAATTTCCCTCAATAAATCAGGTCTATCTGGATCAAGAACTGATAATACATCATATCCTAATTCAGGTCTTTTTATAAGTTCATAAATATTTGTAGGAGTATTTATTGGTGTACTGTTTAGACTCTCTATAATATTATTATTTTCTATTGTTGGATTTATTTGCACCCTTTTAAGTCTCTCAAGTTCTTTTTCTATAGACTCTTTCTTTGCAAGAGTCTTTCTATATCTTTCTTCTGTTACTAATCCTATTTTATATCCACGTTCTGTAAGCCTCAAATCAGCATTATCTTGCCTTAGAGTGAGTCTGTATTCAGCCCTTGATGTCATCATTCTATAAGGTTCCTCTGTACCCTTAGTGACTAAATCATCAATTAATACTCCAATATATGCCTCTGATCTATCAAGTATAAATGGTTCTTCACCTTTTATATTCAGAACAGCATTTATTCCTGCGATTAAGCCTTGAGATGCAGCCTCTTCATATCCTGATGAACCATTTATTTGACCTGCAAAGAAAAGATTATTTATTTCTTTATGCTCTAATGTCCTTTTCAATATTGTAGGATCTATTGAATCATATTCGATAGCATATGCAGATCTCATAAATCTCACATTTTCAAGCCCTATAATTTCCTTATACATCTCTAATTGTACTTCCTCTGGTAATGTAGAACTAACACCTTGTACATACATTTCCTTAGTAGATAAACCTTCTGGTTCTATAAATACTTGATGTTTATTTTTATCAGAAAACCTTACAACTTTATCTTCAATAGATGGGCAATATCTAGGCCCTACCCCATCAATATCACCTGCATACATGGGTGAACGATGTAAATTATTCCTTATAATTTCATGCATCTTTTCAGTAGTATATGTTAAATAACAAGGAACTTGTTCTTTATCAAATAACTTATCCATATTTAAGAAGGAAAAAGGTATAACTTCCTTATCTCCAGGCTGAATCTCCATCTTTGAATAATCTATACTATCTCTATGAACTCTAGCAGGTGTACCAGTCTTCATTCTTCTTAGATTGAATCCCTTCTCCTTCAGTGCATCTGATAAAAGTATAGAAGGAAACATTCCATCTGGTCCTGATTCATAATTGACTTCTCCCATGAATATTCTTCCCTTTAGATAGGTACCTGTTGCTAAAATTACAGCCTTACAATTATAAATAGCACCTGTTCTAGTTAAAACTCCTTTTACCTTATTACCTTCTAATAATATATCTATTATTTCTCCTTGTCTTAGAATCAAATTTGGTTCATCTTCTAATACTTTCTTCATTTCAGTATGATACATTTTTTTATCGGCTTGAACTCTTAGAGAATGAACAGCTGGTCCCTTAGAAGTATTTAACATTCTCGATTGAATAAATGATTTATCTATATTTAATGCCATTTCACCGCCAAGGGCATCTATTTCTCTTACCAAATGTCCCTTTCCTGTACCACCTATATTGGGATTACAAGATAAAGCTACGATAGAATCTAAGCTCATTGTCATTATCATAGTATTAATACCCATTCTACTACTTGCTAAAGCAGCTTCAACACCTGCATGTCCGGCACCTACTACTATAACATCATATTCTCCTGCAAAATATTTTTTTACTTCCTTCATAAATTTCACCTTTCTAAAATCAAGAGAATTTACTCTCTTCTACATAATTAATTCTTAACATTCAAATAAACTATAATCCACCTATCTCGCTAACGTGTAAGTTACAACCATACTATTATTTCTTCGCATTAGTTAATAATTCAAATTCCAGTCTTTTAATTGCTAATTGTGCAATGTGAATTGTGAATTGCTTTCTACTTTCCTATACAGAACTCAGAAAATATTTTATCTAATATGTCTTCTCCAATGGTATCACCAGATATTTCTCCTAAGTTCTCCCAACAATTTTTCAAATCTACCTCTATACAATCTATTGGGACGCTTCCTTTTATATCTTCTATTGCTTGAGTTATGTTTTCTAAGGCCTTAATTAATTGATTTTTATGTCTTACATTAGTAACCACAGTATCTGAATAGATCTCAATTTCTCCACTGTAGAACATACTCTTTATACTTCTTTCCAATAAATCTACACCTATGCCAGATGTAATAGATGTGCTTATTATCTGCCTTTCATTTAAAAGAGATCTCAAATAAGATTCATTATATTTTGTAGGTAAATCTGTTTTATTTAAAAGAATTATACTTTTCTTATTCTTTATCAACTCTATTATTTCATAATCCTCATTAGATAATTCCCTTGAGGCATCAAATACTGCAATAATTAAATCCGCCTTTTCTACTGTTTCCTTAGCTCTATCTACCCCAATTTGTTCAACTAAATCATCAGTATTTCTTATTCCAGCTGTATCTATTATCCTAAGCGGTATTCCATCAATATTTACATATTCCTCTATAATATCTCTTGTAGTACCTGGTATATCTGTTACTATAGCTCGATTTTCTCTAAGAACTGCATTTAATAATGAGGACTTTCCAACATTTGGCTTCCCCAATATTACAGTATTTAATCCATCTCGAAGTATCTTACCTCTATCTGCTGTAGAAAGAAGTTTTTCAATTTCTTCCTTTACCCTGCTTCCACTTTCCTGCAAATCTTCATATGTGACTTCTTCAATATCTTCATCAGGAAAGTCTATAGAAACCTCAACATGAGCAATCATTTCTAACAATATATTTCTTATTTCCTTTATCTTTCTCGATAAAGAACCTTCCAGTTGATTCAAAGAAGCCTCAAAACTCTTATCAGTCTTAGCCCTAATCATATCTATTATAGCCTCTGCTTGAGATAAATCTAATCTCCCATTTAAGAATGCTCTTTTAGTAAATTCACCAGGCTCAGCTAATCTAGCACCATTATTTAATATCAACTCTAAGACCTTTCTTACAGAAATTATTCCACCATGACAATATACTTCCACCATATCTTCTCTAGTATAGGTATGGGGACCTTTCATATAAGATATTAAAACTTCATCTATTAACTGATTATTTTTTTTATCTACTATATGACCGTATATTAATTTTCTATTATAATCTTCATTTAATTCTTTAACCTTATTCCCTTTAAATATTATATTTCCAATATTTAAAGCATTCTTTCCACTAATTCTTACTATACCAATACCTGATTCTCCAACAGCAGTAGAAATAGCAGCAATAGTCATAATATCACCTCTTCTGCATCTATATATAAAGGCTAACATAAAGTTACAATTTTTTATTTAAAATTAAAAATTTGCCTTTTTGTTAACTCCAACTAATTGTAATATACCATTAATACTAAAATAATAAAACTACTTTAATCCAGTATTTATTATTCCAAAATCATTCATTTATATAAATTTTTGTAAATTTTTCTATATCATAAGAGAAACCCAGTATAGTACTGGGTTTTAGCTTTGTCTTGATTGAATAACTACTCTTCTATAAGGCTCATCACCTTCACTATAAGTAGTGATACCTTGAATATTCTGCAATGCAGAATGTATAATTCTTCTTTCATAAGGATTCATAGGTTCTAATTTTATTGGTCTTTTAACATATCTAGCTTTTTCAGCCATTTTATTGGCTAATCTTACTAGAGTTTCTTCTCTCTTAGCTCTATATCCTTCTGTATCTACTACAACTTTAATGTAACTATCTTTATTCTTATTTATAACTAGAGATAGTAAATATTGAATGGCATCAAGTGTATTTCCTCGCTTACCTATTAATATACCCATATCAGTAGAACTAATGTCTTTTATATCTACTATTAGGATATCTCCTTCTCTTTTTACTACATTAACTGCGGATATATTCATTGAACTTAACACTTTAGACAAAAAATTATCAGCTATTTCAATAGGGTCATATACAACAGAAACCCTAACCTTTGCATCTTTTCCACCAATTAATCCAAATAAACCTTTACTTGGCTCATCTATTATTTCTATTTTAACATCTTCTTTATTTGCATTCAACTCTATTAAAGCCTCTTTTATTGCCTCATCAACAGTTTTTGATACCTTAATAACAGACCTCATGACTTTAATTCTCCTCCTTAATCTTACCTAAAGACTTATTGGAAATTATCTGTTGTATAATTGAGAAAATATTACTTATTACCCAATATAATGCAAGTCCTGCTGCAAATCCTCTAGCAGCCATAAAAATCATTATAGGTAAAAACATATTCATCATTCTTTGAGTAGCCTGAGCCTGAGGATCTGTATTTGCTGACGTCATAGTTACACTTTGTAAATAAGTCGTTGCTGCAGCTAATAATGGTAATCCCCAAAGATAAGGATCTGGATTATTTAAATTTTTGATCCAAAAAAATGTTTTATTCATAGCCTCATAAACTGCTGGATCTTTAAAAGCAAAAGTAGTAGGGTTACCCATTACCTTAAAAAAAGCAATAATGATAGGAAATTGAATTAAAAGTACTAAACACCCAGAAGCTGGGTTATATTTATGTTCCTTATATAATTCTGCCATTTTTGCTTGAGCTGTTTGTGGATCATTTTTATATTTAGTTTGAATTTCTTTCATCTTTGGTTGAATTTCATTCATTTTCTTTGAAGATTTACTTTGATGTAAACTAACAGGTAAAAGTATAAGTTTAAATATTATTGTTGTTATAATTATAGCCATTGCATAGAAAGAAAAATTTGCTGGCTCTGTTCCAATCATAGATACCATATCATAAATAAACTTTAGAAGTCCACCTAGTATATTACCTAAAAAAGCCGTCATTTATAAACCCCCTATCATTTAAGCGGATCATATCCTCCTTCATTAAACGGATGACATTTCAATATTCTTTTTATAGTTAAATAGGTCCCTTTTAAAAAACCATATTTATTATAAGCTTGTATAGAATAATCTGAACATGTTGGATAAAATCTGCAGTTTTTCCTAGTTAGTATATATTTCGATATAATATTCTGATAAATTTTAATTAAAAAAATAGCAAATTTAGCCATTGCTATCACTTTGGCTTATAAATACACCTGCTAATTTTAGAATATGAAGCATTGCACTCTCTAACTCTTTATACGAAATATCTACCACATTCTTTTTAGGTATAAAAATTAAATCATAATTACCTCTTATACTACTAAAATTTAGTCTATAGATTTCTTTCATTCTTCTTCTTATTTTATTCCTAACGACCGAATTTCCGATTTTCTTAGTAATAGAATAACCTACCCTAGTATTTCCAACATTATTTTTCTTTACATAAAGAACTAAATTTCTATTCCAATAATTCTTTCCACCACTATAGACTCTTTTAAACTCCATATTACTTCTCAATCTAAAAATTTTATCCATTGCATTTGCTCCCTTTATCCAAATAAATGGCCTCAAAATCCAATATTTGATGAAAAAATCAAACAATCGTTATAAAAAGGCCACCTTATTAGCGGCCTTATGCAGTTAATTTTTTTCTACCTCTTCTTCTTCTTGCTTTTATAATTTCTCTACCTGATCTAGTCTTCATTCTTTTTCTAAATCCATGCTCTCTGCTTCTTTGTCTTTTCTTTGGCTGATAAGTTCTTTTCATTTAGAAACACCTCCTTCGATAATATACCTTCAGAAATATATAAATAATATAGAGTTTTCCCACAAGAAAACATAAATACTACTAATGATTATATTTATTTGTACTAGATATGTCAAGAATTTTCAACAAAACTGAAGCTATAAAAAGTTATTAACAATTTATTTAACTTGTGGATAATTTTGTTGAATATATTCTTAAATTTTGATATTATTAAATAGCATGTGGATATTATTTTAAACTTATCAATACCTAAAAGTTATACACATTTTGTGGATAGTTTGTGTATAACTTTCAATATTATTTTTTAAATTTTATTAAAACAGTGTATTTACCTATTCTTTTATCCACATTTTTATTCTTCTTAAATATGTTGATAAGTTGATATTTTGCTAATTTATTTTATTAATAACATTTTATTAATAGTTTATCCACAAATAACATTTTCCAAACTTAATTATTTTTACATATATATTTTTCTTTTTTTGTTGATAACTATGTTTATAACTTTTATAAATAAGTTTATTTTTTTTTCTATTGGCAATAATTTTAATGAATAGGAGGTAAAAAGATGGCTTCAAGTTTAGATAATATTTGGAATGAAGTGTTGAATCTAATTAAAGTTGAATTAACTGAAGTTAGCTTTAATACTTGGTTAAAAACAATAGAACCTATTAGTATTTCTTCCAATAAAGTAATCCTAGCCGCCCCTAATGAATTTACAAAGGGAATTTTGGTAGGAAGATATCTAAATCTAATAAAAAATGCTTTTTCTCATGTTACTGAGGAAGAATTTGATATTCAATTTATTATACCTGGAGAAGAATATTCTCTAAATGTGGGACAACCCATAGTACAAGAGGTCAATGATAGTAATCAAAGATCCCAATTAAATCCAAAATATACCTTTGATACATTTGTAATAGGTAACAGTAATCGTTTTGCACATGCTGCTTCCCTAGCCGTAGCTGAAGCACCAGCACAAGCCTATAATCCATTATTTCTATATGGAGGAGTAGGACTTGGAAAAACTCACTTGATGCATGCAATTGGTCATTATACACTTAGCCAGAATCCCAACTCAAAAGTAGTATATGTTACATCAGAAAAATTTACAAATGAACTTATCAATCTATAAGAGAATATAGAAATGAAGAGTTTAGAAATAAATATAGAAATATAGATGTACTCCTAATAGATGATATTCAATTTATTGCAGGTAAAGAGGGAACTCAAGAAGAATTTTTCCATACTTTTAATGCCTTACATGAAGCTAATAAACAAATAATTATATCTAGTGATAGGCCGCCTAAGGAAATTCCTACATTAGAAGATAGACTTAGATCTAGATTTGAATGGGGATTAATTGCTGATATTCAGCCGCCAGATCTAGAAACTAGAATCGCAATACTTAGAAAAAAAGCTAATGTTGAGAATATTAAGGTTAGTGATAATGTAATGCTCTATATAGCTTCGAAAATTCAATCAAATATTAGAGAGCTTGAAGGAGCATTGATAAGAGTAGTAGCTTATTCCTCTCTAACAAATAGCGAAGTTACCGAAGAATTAGCTGAAGAGGCTTTAAAAGATATATTATCAAGTAATAAGTCCATAGAAATCACTGTTGAACTAATAAAAGAAATGGTATCTAAAAATTTTAAAGTTAAAATTGATGACTTTAACTCTAAAAAGAGGACTAGGGCTATAGCATATCCTAGACAAATTGCTATGTATCTAACTAGAGAATTAACAGATTTATCACTACCTAAAATAGGAGAGGAATTTGGAGGTAGAGATCACACAACTGTTATACATGCATATGACAAAATAAGCACAGATATAAATGAAAGTTCAGAATTAAAAAGAAAAATCGATGATATAGTAAAAGAATTGAAAGGATAATTTATTAATTAATGTGGATATCTTTTATGCTTTCCAAATACTTATCCACATGTTATTAAGTTGATAAAAGATTTGATATTTCTATCAATCAATAATTATCCACATAATCACAGCCCCTACTACTATTACTACTATATATTTTATATTCTTTCTATATCTGGGAAAAAAAGGAGGTCTAAATAAATGAAAATAAAAGTAAACCAAAAAGACTTAGCTAAACATATAAATATTGCACAAAAAGGAATATCTTCAAGAACTACTTTACAAATATTAGACGGAATATTGTTAGAAGCACATAAGGATAAATTAAAACTTACAGGAACAGATTTGGAAATAAGTATAGAAACCTATGTTAATTGTGAAATAGAAAGAGAAGGTTCTATTGTAGTTAATTCTAGAATATTTGGGGATATAATTAAAAAACTTCCAGATGCTTCTATTTATATAGATGTTGATAATAACAATATTAATATTAAATGTGAAAACTCAGAATTTAATATATTAGGTAATTCATCTAAAGAATATCCAGATTTACCTATAGTTTTAGAACATACTACATTTCAATTGCCGAATGATTTATTTAAATCTGCCATAAGACAAACAGTCTTTGCTACAACTCAAGATGAAACAAGACCATCTCTCACAGGAGTACTATTTGAAATAATAGATAGTAACATTTCTTTCGTAGCTTTAGATGGATATAGATTAGCTTTAAGAAAGTTACCTATACAATCAGATGTGGAAATTAAGATAATAATACCAGGTAGGGCTTTAAATGAGATAAATAAAATAGTAGAAGATAATGAAAGTAATATGGAAATCGCAGCTGCACCTGGGCATGTAGTATTTAATATAGGAGATACTATAGTATATTCAAGATTATTAGAAGGACAGTTCTTTAATTATAAAGAAATTATAAGGAAAGATCATAAAACATCTGCAATAGTAAATAAAAAGGCATTTCAAGATAGTCTTGAAAGAGCGTCATTGCTTGCAAAAGAAGAAAAGGCAAATTTAGTTAAGTTAAGCATAATAGATGGACAAATATTAATAAAATCTAATTCTGAAATAGGAAATGTAAATGAAATGATAATGCTCAAGCCAATGGAGAAAATATAAATATTGCCTTTAACTCAAGATATATATTAGAAGGTATAAAAGTAATCGATGCAGAGGAAATAAAGTTAAATTTCATGGGAAGTTTAAATCCATGTATTATAAAACCTTTGCAAGATGAAAACTATACTTATTTAGTCTTGCCAGTGCGTCTTGCACAAGATGATTTTTAGAGGAGAGATAATCTATGAAAGAAATATCTATAGAAACTGATTATATTAAATTAGATCAGTTCTTAAAGCTTGCAGGTATTACACAAACTGGTGGTCAAGCAAAGATTATGATTAGTGAAGGTAGTATAATAGTCAATAATGAAGTTACATTACAAAGAGGAAAAAAAATAATGAAAAATGATATTGTTGAAATTAAAGGTTATGGATATTTTGTTGTGATATAATATTATTTACCTTAAGGGGTGTTTTTTTTGCATGTAAAAAATATTAGACTTATAAATTTTAGAAATTATTATAGTCTAAACATAGGCCTAAATAAAAAGACAAATATTTTTATAGGAAAAAATGCTCAGGGGAAAACTAATTTACTTGAAGCAGTATATATTTGTGCAACAGGAAGATCCTTTAGAACAAATAGGGATAAAGAGATAATCAATTTTAATAAAAATGAAGCTTATGTTGGAGCACAAATGAATATAGGGAAGCAGGAAAAATTTATTGAAATAAAATTAGAGAGAGAAAAAGCAAAAAGAATTAGAGTAAATAAGACTGAGCTAAAGAATTATAAAGAGCTCTATAGTGGATTAAATGTGGTTATTTTCTCACCTGAAGATTTAAAACTTGTAAAGGAAGGACCAGGAGAGAGAAGAAACTTTTTAGATATGGAGATTTCTCAAATAAGACCTGTATATAACTTCAATATAAATAGATATAATAAAATATTGTTTCAAAGAAACAATTTGTTAAGATCAAGTAAGTTTCAAACGAATATATCTAGTCTTTTAGAAATATTTGACTTACAGCTTGCAAAAATAGGTACAGATATAATTTTAGAAAGAGATAAATATGTACAAGAACTTTCTAAGATATCTAGTATTACTCATAATAAAATAACCCTATCTCGAGAAAATCTAGAATTAAAGTATTTATCTAATATTGAAATATTAGATAATAAAATAGAAATGGAAAAAAATTATTTAAATAAGCTTAAAAAGTATGTAGATAAGGATATAGAAGCAGCTTCTACACAATTAGGACCTCATAGAGACGATATATTGATGACAATAAATGATAAGGAGCTTAAGACATATGGCTCTCAAGGTCAGCAAAGAACTGTAGTATTATCTATAAAACTATCTGAAGTAGAATTAATAAAAAAGCAGAGAGGAATTTATCCAGTATTACTTTTAGATGATGTTTTTTCTGAATTAGATGAAGAGAGAAGAAAGTATTTAATTAAATCTTTCCAGGATATGCAGACATTAATAACAGTAACAGATGCCATAGACCTAAAAGAAATGGAAACAATCGAAAAATCTATATTTTATATAGAAGAGGGGAAATTAATGTAGATAGGAGTCATAGGATGATTATTCATATAGGTGAAAATAACTATATATTTGAAAAAAATATAATAGCTATACTAGATAAAAAAGCTGCTGAAGGTACAAAAAAAACTAGGGAATTTATAAATAAATTAATAGAAGATAATTGTGTAATTGGTTCTTTAGATCAAAATACAAAATCCTATATAGTTGTATCAGATAATAATAAGACAATAGTTTATACATCAAACATATCTTCGAAAGCACTATCAAATAGAAATATTTACGAATAGATAATATTAGATTGGAGGTAATTTAATGGCCAATGAAAAAAATGGGATAAACGGTAACAATGATAGACATTATACAGCTCAAGATATCCAAGTACTTACAGGTCTAGAACCAGTAAGAAAAAGACCAGGTATGTATATAGGCAGTACAGGACCAAAAGGACTTCACCATTTAGTATATGAAGTAGTAGATAATAGTATAGATGAGGCTTTAGCGGGAATTTGTGACACCATCAGGGTCACTATTTTTGATGATAACTCAGTAAAGGTATCAGATAATGGTAGTGGAATACCAGTTGAAAAACATCCACAAACAGGAAAATCCACTGTAGAGACTGTTTTAACTATATTACATGCAGGTGGTAAGTTTAATAATGGTGCATATAAAGTATCCGGTGGGCTGCATGGTGTTGGGGTTTCTGTAGTAAATGCACTATCTGAGTGGCTAGTAGCTAAGGTAAGAAGAAATGGTAAAGAATATATGCAAAAATTTGAAAGAGGATTAGCAAAAACAGAACTTGAAACTATAGGAGATTCTGATGAAACAGGTACAACTATCCATTTCAAACCAGATGCAGAAATATTTGAGACTATAATATTTAGTTTTGAAACCTTAGAACATAGATTTAGAGAAATGGCATTTTTAAATAAAGGAATCAAAATTATATTAGAAGATGAGAGGGAAGGAAAAACAAAAGAATTCCATTATGAAGGTGGAATAAAGTCTTTCGTAGAGTATATAAACAAAAATAAAACTCCTATACAAAAAGATATAGTATATTATGAGGGAGAAAAAGATGGAACAACTGTAGAATTAGCATTACAATATACTGATGGATATACAGAAAATATATTTACCTTTGCAAATAATATAAACACTCCAGAGGGTGGAACACATTTATCAGGATTTAGAACAGCTTTAACTAGGGTCATGAATGACTATGGTAGAAAGTATGGAATTATAAAAGAAAAAGAGGAGAATCTTAGCGGAGATGATGTAAGAGAGGGTTTGACAGGTATATTATCAGTCAAGTTAATGGAACCCCAATTTGAAGGTCAAACTAAAAGTAAACTAGGAAATAGTGAGACAAGAGGTATAGTTGAAACTTTAACATATGACTATTTAAATATATATTTAGAAGAAAATCCTAGAGAGGGAAAAATAATATTAGAAAAAGCCATATCTTCTCAAAGGGCAAGAGAAGCCGCTAGAAAGGCAAGAGATTTAACTAGAAGAAAGAGCGTATTAGAGAATACTACATTACCTGGGAAATTAGCAGATTGTCAAGATTCTGATTTAGAGACTACAGAGATATATCTAGTAGAGGGAAATTCAGCTGGTGGTAGTGCAAAGCAAGGTAGAGATAAGAAATTTCAGGCTATATTACCCCTAAGAGGAAAGATATTAAATGTAGAGAAGGCTAGATTAGATAAGATATTAAGTTCAGAGGAAATAAAAATTATGATTACAGCCTTTGGAACAGGTATTGGTGAAGATTTTAATATAGAAAAATTAAGATATGGAAAAATAATATTGATGACTGACGCCGACGTAGATGGTGCGCATATTAGAACTTTACTATTAACTTTCTTCTATAGATATATGAAAGAGTTAATAGATAATGGACATATATATATTGCTCAGCCACCACTTTATAAAGTAACTAAAAGTAGACAGGAACATTATGTATATAGTGATAAGGAATTAGATGATTTGTTAGAGGAAATAGGTAGATCTAACTATGCTATTCAAAGATATAAAGGTCTTGGAGAAATGAATCCAGAACAACTTTGGGATACAACTATGAATCCAGAAACAAGAACACTATTAAAAGTAACTTTAGAGGATGCTGTGGCAGCTGATGAAGTATTTACAACTTTAATGGGTGATAAAGTACAACCAAGAAGAGAATTTATTGAAGAGAATGCTAAGTTTGTAAAAAATCTAGATATATAGGAGGTCAAGTATGGATAGAGAATTTGACAATATAGTAGAAATAAATATTGAACAGGAAATGAAGAAATCCTACTTAGACTATTCCATGAGTGTAATTATGAGCCGTGCTTTACCAGATGTACGTGATGGACTAAAGCCTGTTCATAGAAGGATAATCTATGCTATGGATGAGCTTGGTATGGGGCCAGATAAACCTTACAGAAAGTCTGCTAGGGTTGTCGGGGACGTACTAGGTAAGTATCATCCTCATGGGGATAGCTCAGTTTATGATGCAATGGTAAGACTTGCACAGGATTTCAATATTAGATATCCGTTAGTAGATGGTCATGGAAACTTTGGATCTATAGATGGTGATGAAGCTGCTGCTATGCGTTATACAGAGGCGAGAATGACTAAACTTGCGATGGAAATGCTAAGGGATATAGGAAAAGATACTATAGATTATAGACCAAACTTTGATGAAACGTTAAAAGAGCCTGTAGTTTTACCAAGCAGATTTCCTAATTTATTAGTTAATGGCTCTTCAGGTATAGCTGTAGGAATGGCAACAAATATTCCTCCTCATAATCTAAAAGAAGTAATAGATGGTGCTATAGTACTTATAGATAATCCTGATGCTGATGTTGAAGAATTAATGACATCAATAAAAGGACCAGATTTTCCAACAGCGGGTCATATAATGGGTAAAGAGGGTATAAAATCTGCTTATAAAACAGGAAGAGGTAAAATAACAGTAAGAGCAGTTACTGAAATAGAAGAAACAAATAAGGGAAGACATAGAATCATAGTAACTGAACTTCCTTACCAAGTTAATAAAGCTAATTTAATTGAAAAGATAGCTGAATATGTTAGAGATAAAAAATTAGAAGGAATATCTGATCTAAGGGATGAATCTGATAGAGAAGGTATGAGAGTAGTTATAGAGATTAAAAGAGATGCAAATCCAAATGTAGTATTAAATAATCTATATAAGCATACTCAATTACAAACTACTTTTGGAGTAATAATGCTGGCTTTAGTAAATGATGAACCAAAAATCCTTGATCTAAAGCAAATGTTGACTCATTATATAGCTCATCAAAAAGATATAATAACTAGAAGAACTCAATATGACTTAGCTAAGGCAGAAGAAAGAGCTCACATAGTAGAAGGATTAAAAATAGCATTAGATAATATAGATGAGGTAATACGTATAATAAGGTCATCTAAGACTGAAGCTATAGCAAAAGAAGCTTTAATGGATAGCTTTGGGTTATCAGATAAGCAGTCTCAGGCAATATTAGATATGAGACTTAGACGTCTGACAGGTCTGGAAAGAGAAAAATTAGAAGAAGAATATGAAGCATTGATAAAAGAGATTAATAGGTTTAGAGAAATACTAGCTAATGAAAGATTAGTATATCAAATAATTAAAGAAGAACTAATTGAAATAAAAGAAAAGTATGGAGATCCAAGAAGAACTAGAATAATGCCTTCTGCTGATGAGATAGATATAGAAGATATGATTGAAGAAGAAGATGTTGTAATTACATTAACTCATTTCGGTTATATAAAGAGAACTCCGGAGTATACTTATAAGACTCAGAAAAGAGGCGGAAAGGGAATAGTAGCTTTAACGACTAGGGAAGAAGATTTCGTAGAGGACCTATATATTACTTCAACTCATGATACAATATTGTTCTTTACCAATAAAGGTAAAGTGTTCTCCTTAAAGGCATACGAGATTCCTGAAGGTGGTAGACAGGCAAAAGGAACAGCTATAATAAATCTATTAAATCTAACAGGTGATGAAAAGGTAAATGCTATAGTACCTATAGATAAGAATACTACAGAGAGTAATCTTGTTTTCATTACTAAAGAAGGTATCATTAAAAAGACCAGCTTAGATAATTTTGAAAATATCAGAAAGAATGGTATTATAGCTATTAGTCTAAGGGATAGTGATGAATTAATAGGTGTTAGGAAAACAAATGGAAATAGAGAAATGATTGTAGTAACTAAAAAAGGTATGTCTATCAGATTTGATGAAAATGATGTTAGAGAAATGGGAAGATCTGCCATGGGAGTAAAAGCTATTAGTCTAAGAAATAATGATCAGGTTGTAGCTATGGAATTAGTTGAAGAAGGTAAGAAGTTATTAGTTATTTCAGAATATGGATTTGGAAAGAGAACTTCACTAGATGAGTATAAAATTCAAAATAGGGGAGGAAAAGGACTAATAACTTATAACATAAAAGAAAAAACTGGTGATATAGTTTCAGCTAAGGTTGTAGATGATAATGATGAATTATTGATAATTTCATTTACAGGTACAATTATTAGACTTATAGCTAAAGATATTTCTATCATGGGTAGAAGTACCCAAGGAGTTACTCTCATGAAGATGAAAGATGATAGGGTAGTAGCTGTAGCAAAATATGTAGAAGAAGAATAATGTAATAATCAATTATAATCCTTTATTTCGTTCAGGTATTTTTATACTGAATGGATAAAGGATTTCTTTTTAGGTAAAAATTTCTAAATCCGGGTATTTTGCTTTACATTAAACTATTTTTATTATAAAATTAATACATATTGTTATGTAGATAAAGGAGGGTTTGTAATGTCTCTAAATATACAAGTAAAGTTTGATGAGAGAGAAAATCAGTGGGTATTTTTGCCAGAGGGAGAAATAGATATCTATACTTCTCCAAAATTTAAAGAGGAGATATTGAAACATTTTAGTAGTAAGCAAACAGATATATTAATAGATGGAGAAAATCTAAATTATGTCGATAGTACGGGACTAGGAGCGTTAATATCTATTTTGAAAAAGCTTAAAGATAATGAATACAAAATTTATTTATCAAATATTAAGCCAAATATAAGAAAAATATTTGATATTACAGAATTAGATAAGTTGTTTATTATAAGAGGTGAAAAGGATGAATAAGGATGTAATAAGCTTCACAATACCTAGAAAGCCAGACTATATTAGCTTAGTTAGGCTTACTACCTCAGGAATAGCACATAGTATGGGATTAAATGTAGATGATATAGAGGATATTAAAGTTTCTATAGGAGAAGCTTGTGTTAACTCCCTTATGCTAAGCGATGGAGAAGAAATATCTTTAGTATTTGAAATAGATGAAGAAAAATTATCTATAGAGGTAACAAATGTTAGTGAAAATATACCTGAAGACTTGGATGAAAGAAAAGAAAGAGAATTAGGTTTATTAATTATAAAGTCATTGATGGATGAAGTTGTATTTAATGGAGACGGAATAAAAATGATCAAGTATATAGAGGATGATGATCAATGACTAATAAGGGGCAAGATGAAAGAGAAAATAAAGAATTAAAAGACAAAACAGAGATTAAAAACTTATTTAAATCCTATAGTCAAAATAAGGATAAGGATACTAGAGATAAATTAATTGAAAAACATATATATATAGCGGAGATTTTATCAAAAAAATATGCAAATATGGGTATAGAATATGACGATATATATCAAGTGGCTTGTATTGGACTTATATATGCTATAGATAGATATGATATAGATAAAGGTTATGAATTTTCTAGCTTTGCAACTCCAACTATAATAGGAGAAATAAAGAAATATTTCAGAGATAAGGGGTGGACCATAAGAGTACCTAGAAGAATACAAGAATTATCTAAGAAGATAAATAATGCAAAGGTATTTTTATCCCAACAATTACAAAGGTCACCTACAGTTGAAGATATAGCAACTTATCTAAAATGTTCAGAAGAAGAGATATTAGAGGCCATGGAAGCAAGTAAGGTATATACTCCTCAATCTTTAGATGTGACTTATGATTCAAACAATGAAGATAAAGATGTTAATTTAGCAGACCTAATTGGAGAAGAGGATCACTATTTTAGTAGAATTGAGAATAATGATTTTTTAGTTAAGACTATGGAGAAGTTAAATGATGTAGAAAAACAAATATTGATTGAAAGATATTTTAATAAAAAAACTCAAGTTTCTATAGCTAAAATGCTAGATATATCTCAAATGACAGTATCTAGGATAGAAAAAAGAGTTTTAGAAAAGCTAAGGAAAGAAATAGAAAGAACAATGATATAACAATTAATAATGTATTATTATAAAATAATCTTTGAATTTATTCAAAGATTATTTATTAAAAAGCTACTAAAATCAATATTTCTAAAGAAAATAAAACTTTTTTAAAATAAGTATTGACTTTAG
>NZ_NPMN01000042.1 GCF_002266425.1 Tissierella sp. P1 | reverse complement strand
TTTTGTAAGAGATGTCAACTGTTTTTTTGAACTTTTTTCAAACCTTTAATTTGATTTGTTTTGTTCAATGTCGCAGCCGACTTTTATTATAATACACGGTTTTTAATCTAAAGTCAACATCTATTTTGAAATTTCTTCAAGTTTTTAACAAAATCTTTTAATTCAGATGATATATAGGTAATTCCCTACGATTCATCCACTCTTTTATTAGTTATCCACTATCCTTTATATGCTGCTACTAAACTGCCTAATGCAATTGAATACAATTTGGCTTCATGATCATCTGCTCTTGATACTAATACTATAGGAGCTTTTGCACCCATTACTACCCCTGCAGATTTTCCACCAGCAAAATAAGTAATGCTCTTTCCAATTCCATTACCCATTTCAATGTTTGGTACTAATAAAACATCTGCATCACCTGAAACTTTTGATTTATATCCTTTTATCTCAGCTGATGATGAAGATACAGCTAAATCTAATGCCATAGGCCCATCGACAATCGTTCCCTTCGAAAACTTTCCTTCTTCATATCTATACTTTAACTCACTAGCATCCACAGTAGCCACCATTTTAGGATCTAACTTTTCTTTAGCCGCTAAACAAGCAACCTTGACCTCTTCTTTTCCTAGTGCCTTTGCTACTGTTACAGCATTTTCTATGATTTTTACCTTATCCTCTAAGGTAGGTTGTAAATTCATTCCACCATCAGTTAAATATATTAATTTTGAGTAATTAGGTATATCATATAGCATTACATGAGATAGTAATGAATCAGTTCTAAGTCCCCATTCTTTATTTAGTACAGCTTTTAATAATATGGAAGTATCAACTAAACCTTTCATTATAAAATTAGCTTTCCCACTTGATACCATTTTAACCCCTATTTCTGCTGCCATATTTAAATCTTTTTCATCTATTATTGTATAAGAGCTTATATCTAATCCTTTTTCCTTAGCAATCTCAATTGTCTTTTCCTTATCTCCAATTAATATCGGTTCAGCTATGCCTAGTCTTTTACCTTCAAGAACAGCGGCGAGAACTTCTTCATCATGGCAAGCTACTACTACCAACTTCATAGGTTTTTCGTGCTTCAAATTTAATAACTCATCTAGTTTGTTGATTTTCATTGTTACCCCTCCATATTAAATATTATTTATTAATCAGATTGTCTAAAATCTCTTTCTGAGCATTCATATTTTCATCATTAGGATTTAAATCCACTGCATTTTCTATATCTCTATAGGCATCTTCTAGTTGTCCTAACTGCAAATAACATAATCCTCTATTAAATAAAAGTTTATAATCATCTGGTATATTTTCAATTCCTTCTGTATATACATCTATAGCGTCATCCATATCCCCTATAGTAAATAAACATATTCCTAATTCATTATAAACATCAGAATCAACTTTATAAAGCTCTAATGCTCCTTGAAAATAGTCAATTGCCTTTTCATAGTCTGAAAGTCCTTTATAGCATGCACCTATTAGATATTTAAGTTCCCACCACTTTTCAAACTTAGGCATTAATTTTAGAAATATATCTAAGGCTTTATCAAAGTATTCTCGGGATAAGTAAGTTAATCCTGTCTCTAAAGCCGCATCATTTTCAATAAGTTCTATCTCTCCCCTTATCTCTTGTAGCCTTAACTCATCCTTATCTAGAGTTAAATATCTTGTCCAAATAAGCTTTGCTTTTAAATATTGCTCTGAAAATTTATAATGATATCCTAATTTATAGTATGCTAATGGATATTTATCATCTATATCCAATATAGTTTCTAACTCATTCGTAGATTTTTCTAGAAACTGCATTCCTTTCTCCTCTTGCTCTTTTTCCAGATATCTTTTTGATATTTCTTCTAATGCGAGGGCATAATTAAATATCCCATTAACATTCTCAGGATTAATATATTTTAATGCCCTAAAATAAATGACTCCTCTATCATAATCATCATCTTCTATACTCTTAATTCCTTGATAAAAAATATAATCTTCTGCTCTTTCATTATAGGACATGAGTATATTCTTATAATCTTCCATATACATAAACAGAGGATCTATTCCCATTAAATAAATAATTCCATCTATTACATGAACTAATTTTATTTCTTCTTCCATATTACCTTCTATAATTTCATTTACTAGAACATCAGTTATTATTGGGAGGGGAATATCTTTATCTATAGGATACCCCTTAATATTTGTTGTTGTATTTTTTTTCAATTCAATAAATGTAATCTTGTCTGTTTTCCTTCTAAAATACTCATTAATAAAATCCATATTTCACCCTCTATTCTTAAAACTTATTCATAAACATTCTTTTTCTTCTAGTACTAGTACTTAATAATTTAAATAAATGTCCTCTATAGATCATCATGAATGAAAACACTCCCTGTCCTAACAGATATTTTATGATACTAGAAGTACCAAAATTGAACCCAAAAGATAGATGAGTTGTAAATAGGTCTGTAACAATATTACCTGTTAGATAATAAAGAGCTACATAAAATATCGCATTTGGCAACAACCAGTTTAGCCAATTTTCTTTCATAAAATCAATAGAATACATAATACTGTCCATAGGGTCTAAAACTTTTAAATATAGAGTTTCAGGCAATGAATTAAGTAGAAACAATATAGATACCATTATTATTATTATTTAAAATATAAGCATTAAATCCTAGCATCCCTTGAATAAGGGATAGTAAATAATTTCCTATCCAAGCAAAAAAGAATATAGTATATACCTTTCTAAGAAAATATTTGAATCCATCTTTAAAATCTTGAAATGTCATTCTATTATAATTTATTATGTTATATAGCAAGTACAAGTAGTTTGAAATTAAACCAGCACTAACTATAGCCAAAATAATCCCTGCAAAAATAGATAACACTCCTCTAAAGATACTCAAGACTACAGTAAAAATAGCTGTATTCAAAATTATATATACTATCCCAGTAAATATTATCATCCAATTGCTTTTTAGACTACTTATTGTTTTCTTAAAAGTTTGATTATTAATCATTAGAAAATCCTTTATTATATCCAAATTAAATCATCTCCTTTATTATATTGCTTATATCATATGTTTTACATCTATTTATAACTCCCTTCTGATATACAAACAATATATCAGTTCTAATCTTATAGTCTGTTGAATTATAACCATCTTCTATCATTTTAAAAATATTAACGCTAAAGACTTCAACTGCAATATCTTGAATTATCTTTTTGGTAGGTAAATCTTTATAATCTTCTAAGTAATTCTCCATTACTTTCTCATTCTTTAGAATTTCATGAATAATACTTTGTTTTATACCCTCTTTAAATCCTAAAATTCCATTTGGAAATCTAGATCCCTTATTATTCTTTATAAAGTCAAATCTTAGAAGTTCATTAAACACTACCATATTATTAAATCCCTTATGTTTATAAAATTCTATTAATATTTCATATAGTCTATTTCTACTATTAGATACTTTATGGTAATTTTTAAATTCCCAGTAATATGAGAAATCTTCATAAAAATCAAATGGGCTAGTATAATGATTGTAAACTATGAATTCCAGCGTATGCTCAAAATATCCTTCGTTATAATACCTCTCTACTAAATCTTCTATTATCTTTAATTTTATTATTTCTTTAAACTTAATAAAATCATTTTCCAATACTTCATAAGGAGGTTCATCCAGATACTTAAATCCATATTTCTCTTGATCCTTTCTTAATCCAGAGCCCTTAAGTAATTTTAAGAAACCTAATTGTATTTTTTCAGGTCTTATTTCATATACATCATTAAAAGATTTCCTAAAAGAATCATACCCCTCATATGGAAGTCCTGCAATTAAATCTAAATGCTGATGAATATTTTTATGTGATTTTATTTCCTTAGTAATATCTCTTAATTTCTCAAAGTCAGTAGTTCTTCCAATAGCATCTATAGTATCTAAATTAGTAGATTGTACACCTACTTCAAATTGAAACAATCCTTCTTTTACACCAGACAAAAAATCTAGCATTTCTCTATCTAATAGATGAGCTGTGACCTCAAAATGAAAGTTTATATCCTTTGGATTCTTATCTATAATAAAATTCATTATCTCCATTGCATAATTTTTATTAGCATTAAAGGTTCTATCTACAAATTTTACCTGCCTCACTTTGCCTTCAATTAGGTTGTTTAACTCTTCCTTAACCCTATTAATCTCAAAATATCTTACTCCTTTAATAGTTGACGAAAGACAAAACTCACAGTTAAATGGGCATCCCCTTGAAGATTCAAAATATACTATTTTATTTTCAAACTCATCTCCTATATTTTTATACGGAGACGGTATAATGTTTAAATCTTTAATCAAAGTTCTAGGAGGATTTTTAATAATTCTATTTCCTTGAGAATAGATTAATCCCTCTATATCATCATAATCTTCATCGCCGTCAATTAATTTTTTTATAAACTCCCTAAACGTTTCTTCTCCTTCACCATAAATAATAAAATCAATAAACTTATTATCTTCTAAAATCTTTTCTCCATCAAAAGAAACTTCTGGTCCTCCTAAAATTATCTTTATTTTGGGATTTACTATTTTCAAAATCTTACATATTTTCAATGTCTCTGTTAAATTCCAAATATAAGTTGAAAATCCAATAATCTCAGGCTCCAATTTATATAAATCTGAAGCTATAAAATCTATATTTTGATTTATTGTATATTCTTTTATATCAATGTGGATTAAATCCTCAACATACCCCTGTAAATACCTAATAGCTAAACAGGAATGAATAAATTTAGAATTTAATGTACTTAATATTACTTTCATCTATTTACCTTCCTTTTATTATATTAAATACATTATATCATTAGTTTTTAGTCTTATACAGAGAATTTACGAAAAGATAAGATTAGTCATTGAATTTTTGACAAAAGTCTTATAGAATATATTGTATAATACGACAAGAAAGGAGATAAATCATGAGAGAATTCGATAAAATTTCTATCCAAGAAATGTCTAAAGATGATATGCTATTAATTATTGAAGCCTTGGAATATACAGGTAACAATACTAAAATAAATGAATTTTTAAGTTTAAAAGACAGTATTGTGGAGGAATTAAGTTCTTTAGCGGAAATTGACGAAAAAGATTTTTTAGAGTATCTAAGAAAATAGACCCCTAAGGTCTATCTTTTAAATAAGTACATACCAGTTTTAGTCTGAATTAAAGAAGTTAGGGTATTATCCTTTACTTCTTTTTTAATTACTTTAGCTTCCTTGAGTAAAGAATGAAAAAAAACATCACCCTCATTAAAATTAAATACATCTGGTAAGATATATTCTTTTATCTTTAGCTTATCAGGGTCTATTCTAGATTTTCTTAAAGATATAATATATTCACCAAGATTAATATAAAATCTAGGAAGATTATATTCCTTATTTGAATCATGTAAAAAGTCATATAATACTTTGCCTATTAATGTCTTTGGTTCTTCTTTATCTAAAACCTTAAGAATATCCCTTAGACTCAAATACCTATTATTCATTATACCGTTTAAAAAATTCAATAGATGTATTTTTTCTCTTTCAAATTCCACCTTGAAATTCCCTGAATAATTTTCAATTTCTATTCTATAATACTTTTTATATTTGTCCATATAATTAGTTTGAGAAAATCCGATAATGTTTTCCTTTAGCTTTTCTGTTATATTATCCTCATTCCTAAGAACTAAATACAATAAATGTACAATAGCTATTGTTTCAAATAAAATTTGAAGATTTCCAGATGTAAATAGTATATTTCTTATAGTTTCTTCTTCTATTATTTCATATCTTTGATTTGCAAGAACTATAGGTATTATTCTACTTATTATAGAATCATCTTTATCATTCCAATATAAACTTGGATTTACTCTTCCCTGTGCATTTAACAAGGAAGAGTTTTCTCCAATTCTATAGTTTGACCATAATTTAAACTCTTCTAAAAATCTAATATAGTCAATTCTAACTCCTTCTTCATTCATCATAGGAATTAAAGACTTCGTAGTTATTATAGATAATTGAGATATATAACCATATCTCTTCTCCCCATTATAATCTTCTTGGAATAAGTTTAATAACAATCTTTCAAAACTCATTTTAGTCATATATATCTACATTCTTTCTGGTGCTTCTATTCCTAATAGATCTAATCCTGTTTTTAATACAGTCTTAGCTGTAAAGGATAACATAAGTCTTGCTTTTTTAAGTTCTATATCATCTGTGATTATAGGGCAAGAATTATAGAACTTATTATAAGCCTTTGCTATTTCGACTATATGTCTTGTGATGAAATAAGGTTCATTTTTCTCCATAGCATCTAGTACTACTTTAGGGAAATCATACAAAAATCTAGTTATATTTATTTCTTCCTCAGTATTAAGAAGACTATAATTTACATTATCCCCTATATTAAACTCTCCTCTTTCAAGTAAAGAATTTATTCTTGCATGGGTATATTGAACATAAGGACCAGTTTCTCCTTCAAAACTTAATGTTCTATCCCAAGAGAATACATAATCTTTGATTCTTTGATTAAATAATTCTTGAAATATTACAGCGCCTATTCCAACTTGTTTTGCTACATCTTCTTTATTTTCCAATTTTGGATTTCTTTCATTTATTATATCCAAAGTATTTTTAACTGCAGTATTTAATACATCTTCCAAGAAGACAACTCTACCCTTTCTAGTAGATAAAGTACCATCTTCTAAACTAACCATACCAAATGGTATATGGATACAGTCATTTGCCCAATCATACCCCATAAGCTCTATTACCTTCATCCAAGCTTTAAAGTGAAGATTTTGTTGCGAAGCTACTACATATATATTTTTGTAGAAATCATAGGTTTTCTTTCTATAGAAGGCAGCTGCAATATCTCTTGTAGTATATAAAGTTGAGCCATCAGATTTCATAATAAGTGCTGGTGGCATACCATATTCCTCTAAATCCACTAAATAAGCTCCTTGAGATTCCTTCATCAAGTTCTTTTCTCTTAATTCCTCTATTACTGCAGGCATCTTATCGGAATAGAAAGATTCTCCAGCATAGGAATCAAATTTAATATTTAACATATCATATACCTTATTGAACTCCTTTAAGCTTATTTCCCTAATCCACTCCCATAACCCCAGAGCCTCTTCATTTCCATTTTCTAATTCTTTAAACCAATATCTAGCTTCATCTCTTAATTCTTCATGTTCTTCTGCTTCTGCGTTAAATCTAACATATAATTTTAATAATTCATTTATAGGATCAGCCTCTATTACTTCTTTATCTCCCCATTTCTTATATGCAGAAATAAGCATACCAAATTGAGTACCATAGTCACCTAAATGATTAATAGCAACTGTATCAAATCCTAAGAAAGTATATATCTTATATAAAGCATTTCCTATAACTGTTGTTCTAATATGCCCAATATGGAAAGGCTTTGCAATATTTGGTGATGAATACTCTACTATAACTGTCTTACCATTACCTATATCTGAAGAACCATATCTAATCCCTTTTTCTTTTATTTCATTTAAAGTAATTTCTGTAAGCTTACCTTTATTTATAAAGAAATTTAGATATGGACCTTTATTCTCTATTTTTTCAAAGCACTCATTTTCTCCAAATTTACTTGCTAACTCCTCAGCTATAGCAGGTGGTGCTTTTCTAAAAGCCTTAGCTAATCTAAACACTGGGAAAGCATAATCCCCCATATCATATGATGGTGGCACTTCTATTAAAGAAGATATTTCTTCTTCTGTAAGTGCATCTACCTGGGACTTAATCAATTTAACAACTTCTTCTCTAAAGTTTAACATATTTTCAACCTCCTATTATTCAATTTACAATTGTTTCTTTTTTATTTACTTGTATGTCGCAGTCTCGAAACTCAAATTCATTTGCTCACCATCGTTCACATAGATTTGGTTCTCGTTGCGTTTGACCTACTAAAGCTCACTAGCGTTCGCTAAGTTAGGTCATAAAAAAGGCTCTCGTCTCTAATATAAGAGACGAGAGCTACCCGTGATACCACTCTTGTTGGCAAATGCCCACTCGAAATTTTAACGCTACTAGCGTAATATCCTACTCTTTTCAGATATATTCTCCTGAGCTCTCTTCAAATATTTCCTATGTGCTGGCTCTCACCAACCCAGCTCGCTTCAACACGGTGAACATTTTACTCTCTCAATCTACGAATTATATATAATTATTACTATATAATATACAATATTATCTGTATAAATACAAGTAATATTTAAAACTACTCTATTAGTATATGAACTTTAATATTGTTTCTGTTCACTTATATCCCAAAATAATGATTTTTTCTTATTTAAAACTAATATATTAGTGGTGAATAACATTATTCCTCCCACAGTAGTTATAAAATAAGCTGGTATTATATTCAGTAAGAATCCAGATAGTATCAATCCTAATGGAAGTATAATTTTAACCATACTCATAGCTATACTTAAAACTCGTCCTCTATATTCATCTGGTATCAATTTCTGTAACATATACATAATCGGTATATCTATAAAAGAAATTGCGACTCCAAATACAATCATTATTCCACAATAATAGAAAGTATATATAGTATTAGTAAATAATAAGTTTTTAAACAAGATAGGAACTCCCAATAAATTTGTACATATACCTAATGCTAAGCTGGCAAACATTAAAATCTTTTTATAGGAAGCTCTTTGCATAATCTTTTTGATTATCAATGCACCAATTATCATTCCTATTGGAAATGCACTCTGAATTATTCCCAAACTCCTAGAATCTAATGTCAATACATTATTTATTATATACGGCAAAGGTATTGTGACTGACAAACCCATGAAAAAATTCAAGCTAATAAACACACTAAAAATTCCTATTATATCTTTTCTTTCTATAATATATTCTAATCCATTTTTCATATCTTTCACAAAGCTAATGCTATTTTCTTTTTTATTACTTTCATTATAATTATATTTAAAATCCATAAACATTTCAGACACTCCCGAAAATATATAGGATATTCCATTAAATAGAATAAAATATCTGATATCTATTAAGGCAAATACTATTCCTCCTACCATCGGTCCTAATATGGAAGATGTAGAATCTATGATCTTGCTAATTGAATTAATATTCATTAGCATATTCTCTGATACAATATTAGGAATTGCTGATTCCATCGATATGCCAAATATAGTGGTAAAAATTGTAGTAATAAATGTACTTATATATATAATTAATAAATTCAAACCATATATATTACTAACTATATATAATAACATAAGAAATATTCCATTTAATATATCCATGGAAACTACTATCTTTTTTTTATCAAATTTATCAGCTACAACTCCAGCAAATGGATTTATAATTAGCATAGGTATTATACTAACTATTAAAGTCATGGCAAAGCTCAGACCTAAACCTGTAATTTTTAATACATGAAGTCCCATGGCAAAAGAATAAATAGATGCACCAAAAATAGATACAAATTTACCTAATGAAAATAATATGAAATTTAATCTCTCCGTTTTGTTTTTCATATTGATCCCTCCTGACCACATCTTAAATAGTAGTGATTAGGCAATGTCAATACATTTTCTAACTCTTTTTGTTTGCACAAATAATTAAAGATAGGGTTAACCCTATCTTTTTCCATAATACAAATAAGAATATACCTCTTCTCCTTTTACAAAATAATTTTCGTATTTTCCACCTTTACCTAAAGGTTCCGAAACTTTTTCATAAATAAGTTCATAACTTAGATTCTTTATTTTTTCTTTTACATTCTTTAAAATAAAACTTTTTCTATATTTATCATCTATTTTACTATTTACACTAAAATTTTTAAATATTATATATGAACCTATCAACCAAGCAGTCTTTTTAATATAGTTATCTATTTCATTCAACAAAAATTGCTCCTTTGAAAATCCATAATTACTACTTCCTGAAAAATCCACAAGAACATCAATAGATTTATTTCCTATAGGAATCTCAGTAAAATCAGAACATATAAATATTATATTTTTATTGGAATCTATAAGCTCTAGCATACTTTTCAAAAATTTATGTCTCCCAATATCATTATCAACAGCTATATAAATGGAGTCATCAGGTAATTCATTATATATATGTCTTAAGAAAAAACCATTACCAGATCCTAACTCTAATATTGTTTTGTTTTTAAAATTATCAAACTCTATTTTCTTATGCATCAGTTCTAAATTTTTATATACATTATCTAAATACTCTATATCAGTTAAGCTTATATATTCCTCTATATATTTATAATCAAATTTCAATCCATGATCCATAGGTTCATGATTAATTATTAATATTCCATCATCAATATCATATTCTACACCACAATTACATATTAACTTTCCATCAATTACTTGATTGCTATCTACACTTCCTTTAGAGAGTATTAAATCACCATTACATTTTAAACATTTAAACATGTTTAGATTTCTAAAGTCAATACCCATTTTGTTCTTTCGTTCTATGCTAATATTGTGTAGTTCTTGTATTTTAATTTTAAGATTATTTCTAATCTCTTTGAGATTATCTATCTCCTCTCCTATACTCTTATATTTGCTTTCAAAAAATGTTTTATAATATTGATTTTGTTCATATGGAGTAAGACTTCCTAGTCTCCTAAACATAAATATAGATTTAATTTCATTTAATGTAAATCCCATACCCTTTAAATTTAGAATATCTTCTAAGTCCGACTTACATCTATCATCAAAATAATATTGCCCTCCCTGCATTTCAGGTATAATTAATCCCAAATCCATATAATGTCTAACAGTATCAATAGTAAGATTATTACTTTCAGCAAATTTTCCTATTCTCACTAACTCACCACCTATAATTTCTTTATTGCTTTTCCTATATGAAAATTTTATCATAACTAAATTAAATAATCATATTATTCCCAGTATGATTTGAATTTTACATTCTTAGCATTATCCCCAATTAAATAAAGTTTGACTTCCCCGTCTTTAAATATAGATAAATCAAATTGATAGCCATCATTTTCAGGTGATAAATCTATAGTTCTTTCTATATCTGCTTGTACTAAGCGTAATGAAAGCTTCCCCTTACCACACTCTGATTCAATATATAGTCTGCTCGGATTATTATCTTCTATTTTTATTTTACGGGTAAATTCTTTAGTAGAACTAATATATGATACATTCCATTTATCCCCTATATTATTTTCTATTGACCCTATTGATATTCCACTATGTGCTTTCAAGTCACCATCTCTAAATACTATCAGAACAAAACCCATAAAGATTATAATAATAACTATGAAATAAATAATAAATCCTATCATAAGTCCCTTCGAATTACTTTCTCTATTTTCCCTGTAATATCTAATATCTTCTTTGAACTCATTTCCACAAGTCATACAATAATTGGATGATCCCGGCACCATACTACCGCATTTATTACATCTGATCATCTCATCCTTACGAGCTACTAGGAAGTAAATTATTAATCCCATTAAGTTGGGAACCAATAATACTATAGCAGTCCATAAGCCTGCATTTAAATTCCTTTTTTTTGCATCTCTATATGTCCATGTACCTAGAAAAGCAAATGTCACAACAATAAATGATATTAATATTCCAAACAGTATAAACATATTCATAGACAAATCATAGCTCCTTTCTTAAGTTCAAAGTACTTAACTCCAATAGCTGTCAATACTATGCTAAATATCATAGTCAATAATCCAAATACCATAATCATTATCTGTAAAGTTCCATATGGAATATAAATGAAAGCTATTGTTGATACTGCTATGGTTGTAAAGATAGAAATAACCATTGGAAGCCACCATATAGATATAGTCTTCTCTTTAGAGTTTCCATATCTTAATTTTTTCTTTAATTCTTGATTTAACTTTTCATCAACTTTATCATATGATGCAAGGGATTTTTCTAGTAGAAAGTCAATACTTCCCTTATCTATATCCTTCATAGCCTTTCCCCTCCAATTCCTTTTTTATAATTAATCTAGCTTTATGTAAACGGCTTTTAATTGTTCCCTGTGGTAACTTTAAAGTTGTTGCAATTTCTGATATAGACATATCTCCATTATAATACATAATAATCGGTATCCTAAATTTATCACTTAGGTTAGAAACTATAATATTTACTTGACCTATTAACTCATTTGAAATAGCTATATCTTCTGTACTAATGCTATTGATTGATATATCCCATAAATCATTTCCCTCTATACTGACTGTTGGTGCAATCCTATGACGCCGAGCATTTTTACGAATGGTATTTTTCCATATACTTACTGCAAGAGAAATTAAAAATCCTTTTGGATTATTGTCTATATCTATATTTTCTTGAATTTCTACAGCTCTTAGAAAAGTTTGTTGATATAAATCATCTGTATCGGACTTATTTACTGCAAGTCTCCTACAAAATCCATAAATAATATCTCCATATAGATCAATTAGTTCTTCTACATCCGATACATTCATCACCACCGCCTCCTCATACTGTTATCGTCACCATATTATATATGGTTCATTTTTTCTTAAGTTTTCTTATAATAAATATCTATTAACCGAAACTGAACATCACTAACTCAAAGGAATCTAATATATAATTTAATGTCGTGCTATGAAGATAGTATCCATAAACAATAAAAAGATGAGAAATTTCTCATCTTTTTATTGTAATTTTAACTATTAAAAATGCTCATTTAAAAGCTCTACCATCTTAGATGTAACTTCAGCTGCTACTCCAGCACAGCGAGCTTTCCTTTCTGGGTCTCCATATCCTACACCTTGAGCTTTCATAAATTTGCCTACAGAATCATGACATAATAATGAGTCTGCAACTGTCTGAGTTAAATTTAGATTTTCTGGTTGATACTCTGGAAAATTCTGCTTCTTATACCAATTAAATAATTCCCCTACTAATTTTTTTTGTGTTTCCGCATCTGTTACTGTTCCTATGCAAGCTGCTGCAACTCCTAAAGAACCGCATAATGTAGCTTGACCAAATCCACCTGCAAAACTAATAAATGCCTCTGGTGGAATTTGATTAAAGGGATATCCTACCTCATCAGCTAATGAACCGAAGAAACCATCGGCTACACCAATACCTCAACCACCTTTTTCTTTATAAGCATTGTAAGCTCTTTCTTTAACTTCTTCTAAATTTAACTTTTTATACTTATATGGCCATTCTAGTGTTTCTGTAGAATTAGCTGTACCTGCTGTTCCAATATTTGAGCATGCAGTGAGTAGCCCACCTACACTTCCTGCCATAGCAACTCCTGCTAATGAAACTCCCACCCCTTTGATAAAATCTTTTCTAGATATTTGTTTTTTTTCTATATTTCCCATAATCTATCCTCCTTACTAAATTTAACTTGTCCTCAATTAAATACTATGTCATTTTTTTAACATCTCTATATTAAATATTATAGTATAAATTTAACACTCTACATAATAAGACTTAATTATGGTCTATAACTATATTTTATTAATGTTTTTATTTCTGCAATTAAAGTAACATATAAAATAATGACAACTTTTAATTTTAATATTTCATGATATACTATAAGTTAATAGATATACCTTATAATTATAAAATTCGTATTTATAATTTTTATAATTACTTTATTAATTCGTAATTTAGATTTTATTTAAAAGGAGGGAAATTCGCCTTGCTCAGGCTAGACGACAGATATTCGTCTAAATGTATAGTGATTTCTACTATAATATAAGAAAAATTTAATTAAATTTTTCAGAGCTACATTATGAACTTACAATATTTAAAAGCCTTTTACGTAGCAGTACAATTAAATAGCATTTCAAAAGCTGCTAAACACCTTCATCTAACTCAACCGGGATTAAGTATGCAAATACAATCATTAGAAAAAGACTTAGGGGTAACGTTATTTATCAGAAGTAATAAAGGGGTAGAATTAACCGAGGCAGGAAAAATAGTATTTGAATATGCTGACACCATTCTATCTATGCAAGATAATATAGAAAGAGATTTGAAAAACTTAAAGTTTAATAGAAAAGAACTTCTATTAGGTTCCTGTAAGGCTATAGGTGAATATGCTCTACCTTGTAGTATTTATATTTATAAACAAGATTTTAGAGATGTAGATATTAACTTTCAGATAAGCAATACGGAGGATGTTATTAAAAATTTACTTGAGCGTACTATTAACATAGGTATTATCCATGGCAATAGAGAATCTCCCAATATTAGAACCAGTATAATTGCATCTGATCGCTTGTTACTTGTAACATCTTTACCCGTTATAAAAGATGTCATCACTTTAGATGAATTCAAAAAACTCCCCTTAATTTTTCGAGAAAATGGTTCTGGAACCTATCAAACTATTAAGGAAGAATTACTTCTACATAATATCAAAATCGAAGACTTAAATGTTATATATGAATTGAACTCCATGGAAGCAATTAAAACATCTGTATTATCTGGAAAAGGTATATCTTTTATTCCAGAATTATCAATAAAACGCAATTTAAAAGACGGTGATTTAAAAGAAATTAAGGTGAAAGGCATAGATATCATTAGCGAATTTTTTATTGCCTATCGAGAAGATTATAATCTTAATCCCCATGAAAAAGAATTTATAAGTTTTATAAAATCATCGAAGAGAGGGTTTTGTTAAAATTATAAAAGTAGCTTTCAATATTGAAAGCCACTTTTATAATTAATTTATAATATATATTTAAACAGTATTTTACTTCCAATCCATGCACCTACAAACATAAATATTCCAAAGACCCATCCATGAAGAGAAAGAGATGGTATTGCACTGAAATAGGCACCTATATTACATCCAAAACTTAACCTAGTACCATATCCCATAAGAATTCCTCCTATAAGTGCAAATACAAATTGTTTTTTGTTTTTTAATTTTTTAAATTTAAATTGTGAAGCTAATAATACCGATAATAGAGAACCTAAGACCATAGCAGCCGACATAAGTATTAAACTATTATTAAAGTATGTCTCCCCATGTTTTAATTGATTATCATATGCACTAAAGTAATGCCACTCACTAGGATTAACTCCTATGATTTCTAAAAAACCTGCACCTAAGTATAAAAATGATGTTGTAACTTTCCAAGCCGCCCCAGTAGTAAATAATAAAAGTATATTTAAAAGTCCTAAAACAATTCCTCCTACCCAGTATGGCCATGGTTTCTTAAATACTTTATTCTTTAACTCCAATTTAACCACCTCCTAATCATCTAGCTTTTTCAATATAGATTTCCCATTCCCCTTCTGCTATTTCTATATAATCAATATAATGTCCCTGTTTCTTAGTCCACTCTACCACATTAGCTATGGAACAATTATGATCTGTTTGCATAATTAATAAATCTCCTATTTTCATAGTATTTAATTTTTTTAATGCTTTTAATAACGGAATAGGACATGCTTCATACATACAATCTAGCCTATATTCAGCCATAATAACCTCCTATAAATCTACCATAATGTTATTTTGTTTATCATACCAAATAGCTACCCAGTATATAATACCTAGAACTATCAATTGTATTAAAGTCGCTGGCATAAAACCTATGTACTCAGGTATATATATAGTTTTTGACGATGAAATAAATAGTTTGTCCCAAAATTCAAAGTGATTACTTCCTAGCGTAGTACCTATAATAAATCCTATAAGAACAATTACCTGCATCATATAGCCCTCTCCAATTCTAATTAATGTTCCTGAAGCACATCCCCCTGCTATAACCATACCTATACCAAATATAATAGCCCCTATTATAGTATGAAACCCTACAGGAGAAATTTGTCCTGGAATTTTCGATATAGAATATTCCAGAGTATTACTAACTGTTATATATTGAAATATACTAAAACCTATTGTAGAAATCATTAATCCAATAATTACAGCTCTAAAAAGTGAGGTAGTTCCTACCATAATTGGGTCACGAAAACTTGCAGCGAAGCAAAATCTAGAACGTTGCATAGTAAATCCAATTAAAATACCTATAGTCCAAACTATGACATATGTTGTATTTTTATAAACAAAATAGAAACAAATAATAAAGCAAATCAATGCAACAAAAAGAAAGTACTTCAATTGACTATTTCTTAACTTTATTTCTTTTTGTCTTTGTTGTTTTAGCTCTTCAATTTTTCCAGATGTCATATATACATTCACCTCCATTGATAAAAATAAAACAGATTTCTTAAACTCATTATACACTAAAAGCAATAATTATCTCAACGTTAAAAGGATACCTAGCTTTGTTAATCTAGGTATCCTTTTTATATTTTAAATTCTTTACTTAATCTCTACTACTGTAACGCCATCTCCACCTTCTCCAAAGGTACCAAATCTAGAAGCTTTGACATGTCTATGACTTCTTAAATATCCTTTTATCCCATCTCGCAGCACTCCAGTACCTTTACCATGTATTATATTAATTTGCTTTAATCCCGCAATATATGCATCATCTAAATATTTATCTAACTCTAAAAATGCTTCATCTAGATTTTTTCCTCTTAAATCAATTTCTGTCCTAATATCTTTAGACTTAGATCCCATTATTTTTTTTGTACTACCATGGACTTTTTCTTCTTCATCTGAGGTTGTTCTCTTTAACGTAGATATATGAGCAGTTATTTTCATTATACCCACTTGAATCCTTACATTTCCATTATCATCTGGTTCATCAAGGACTGTACCCTTTTGATTGAAGGTAAGAACCTCCACAGTTTCTCCCACCTTCAAGTTTTTTGGCGGCTTATTGGATTTTACATTTAGTACGTTACGAGACACTTCTCCCTCAGCCTTATTTAATTTAGCTTTTAATTTATCCTGTGCTTCTTGAAGTTTTCTATTTCTATCCTTTTCTATTTCACTAGATATATCTCTTAATTCTCCTACTATAGAATCTGCATCTTCTTTAGCTAATCTTAATATATTTCTAGCATCTTCCTTAGCCTTAACTAAAATCTTGTCTCTCATTTCCTTTGTTTTATCTTTTTCTATTTCTAAATCTGCCTTCAATTTCTCTACTTCTAATCTATATCTTTCTGCTTCAGCCCTATTAGCCTCTGTAGCTAATCTATCTTTTTCCATAGCCTGTAGCACATCTTCAAATTCTACATTCTCCTTAGAAATAAGGTCTTTTGCATAATCTATGATATATTCTTGTAATCCAAGTCTTTTAGATATTTCGAAAGCATTAGATTTACCTGGTACTCCAATAAGCAATCTATATGTGGGGCTTAAAGTCTCCACATCAAATTCCACAGATGCATTTTTTACACCTTCTGTAGTTAATGCATATAGCTTTAATTGACTATAATGAGTTGTAGCAATGGATCTAACATTTAATTTAAGTAAATGATCAAGTATTGACATGGCAAGAGCTGCACCCTCTGTAGGATCTGTTCCTGCTCCAAGTTCATCAAATAAGATTAAACTATTATATTCTACTTTAGATAATATATCTACTATATTAACCATATGAGATGAGAAGGTAGAGAGAGATTGCTCTATACTTTGCTCATCTCCAATATCTGCAAATATCTGAGTAAATATTGCTATCTCTGAATTAAAATCGGCAGGGATATGAAGTCCTGACTGAGCCATTAAAGTAAGTAACCCCACAGTCTTTAATGTAACGGTTTTACCACCAGTATTCGGCCCTGTTATTATCAAGGAATTGAAATCTCTTCCTAGGTATACGTCTATTGGTACTATTTTAGCTACATTAAGCAGTGGATGACGACCTTTTTTAATATTTATATATCCTTTTTCATTTAGTATTGGCTTAGTCGCTTCATATCAAGGGCAAGTTTCCCTTTAGCAAAAATAAAGTCCAATTCTTGAAGGATTTTTTGATTATTTCCAATCCCTTCGGATTCTTCTGCAACTAAGTTTGAAAGTTCCCTTAAAATTCTTTCTATCTCTTCTCTTTCTTTTAGCTCTAACTCTCTAAGCTCGTTATTTAACTGAACTACTGCCATAGGCTCTATAAATAACGTTGCCCCGCTCCCACTCATGTCATGGACTAATCCTGGTACATTTCCCTTATTCTCTGATTTAACTGGTATTACATATCTTCCTTCTCTAATAGTTACAATGCTATCCTGAAGATATTTTTTGTTAGTCTGGGAATTTATTATTGAGTTTAACTTATCCTTTACTGCCTCATTCTTACTAATTATTTGTCTTCTAATACTTCTAAGCGTTGAGCTAGCATTATCTGAGATTTCATTTTCTGATATTATAGCATTATTTATTTCATCTTCAATATGTTTAAAAACCCTAAGCCCCTCAACTAATTCTTCTATTATAGGATAATCAGATACTTTATCCTCTTTCGTCTCTTTTATATAGTTTTTTAATCCCCTAGATACTCTTAGAGAGTCAGATACCTTTAGTAAGCCCCCAGGACTAAGAGCTCCGCCTATTTCTGCCCTTTTAACTTCAGGTGCTATACTGTGTATTCCGTACAGCGGCGGTGTTCCTCTCTTTATTAAAAGTGTATAGGCCTCCTCTGTTTCTCTTTGAAGATGCTCTATATCTTCCATATTTGTTAAAGGCTTTATTTCTTTTACCTTATCCTTACCTAGGCTAGATTCAGCTTTTCCTAGAAGTAAATCTATAATCTTATTATATTCTAATGTTTTTAAGGTCTTTACATTCATTTTATAATCATTCCTTCTCGTAAATTACCCTGCAATAATGTAATTATAACATATTTATAGGCAATAAAAAAGGTTCTGAAAAGAAAAGAGAGTTATTAGATGAATAACATATTTTCAGACACTTCAAAGAAAAAATCATAAAAAATGAGAATCTCAAAGTTACATCAAATCACAAAGAAGAGATTCCCATGAAGATACCTTCATCAGCTATTATACGAACTTATTAAGTTGTTTAACAACCAGAAAATTATGAAATTTGTTACAAAGGTTAGGATTTTGCAAGCGACACAAAGGTATGCTACCTGATACAATTCTAGTTCTCGATAGTTCAATTATACCAATAATAAAATGTCCATGCTATTTTATTATTAAAACTGTTGAATCTTTTAAGTTCCTTTCTTTTTTGGTATTTATTTTTCTTCACAATCCACAAATATTGCTTCGAAGATATCTGAATATCTATTTATTCTATATGTATATCGTAAGCTTATGTTTTTATCAATTATTTCTGGATTGTAAAACGTACTATTGGTGTCGTCACGAACAAAATATTCCTTCAACTCATCAAAGCTTGGATACTGTTTTACATAAACTTTATCGTCATATTTTTCCAACAATTTTGAAACACTCTTTTCCACACCTTCAAGCCAACTCTCTCTATAATCACTCTCATCTGAATAATAGAAACATGTTATGTCTTCAGGGTTATACATATTCTTGGCGAAAGACATATTAATGCTTAAAACTGTGATAAGCAGGAAGCAAACTGTTAATACAAGCAATGATTTTTTCACTATATTCACCTCCTCCTATTATATTGTGTAAATGTGAGACTCTTGCTAGTTACTCACCTTATCTAATTTAATATAACTACCCTTATATCATTCATAAATATTTTTGAATTGTTATTAAAATTAGAATATATCGATTATTCTTATTTATTAAAATGCTATTACTATATATTTTTTTGTCAACCCATTGAGCCTATTTATTTTCATGCGTTTTTCGACATTATTTGTAGAATTTTATCAAATTCTTTATTTCATAATTGCCAAATAATAAATTGTAAAGGGTGATAAAAATATTGTTTTCATTAGAGGAAACGCGAGAATGAAAGCAACATAAACATTGAGGTGATATGGTTATTAAGAAAATTACAACCTGATTTTAAAACCATAGCCGACTTTAAAAAAAATAAAAACAACCTAAAAGGTGATGACTTAGGAAAGCCAGAGTCTTTGAAGCATGAACTAACTGGATATCGGAGTCATAGAATCGAAATGGAACATAGATTGATTATAGTATTGATAAGGATAATGTTTATATAGCCAGTTGCAATGGCATTTTAAAATCCCAGAGAATGTTTTCTCTGGGATTTTAATGTCTATCAAAGTTTTTTACTATATTATACCTCTAAAATAGTGGCCATTTGTTATACTTGTATCTTCTCTAAAGCTTTCTATAAATTCTCTTGCAGAATTATCATCTATTATACCCTTACTATAATCATAGAAAGCTTTCTGTATATTTCTAATATTCTTTGTCTCCATTGTAAAATCCAATCTTGCCATAGATACTCCACTATTGTAAATCTGCTTTAAGGTATCCAATACCATTAATGGAACAGAATTATAGATATTAGTAAATCCATCTCTTCTATCCATCTTAAATGTAATATTCATTCTATCTTTTAACCCATATCCCTTCACATACTGGCAACTTCCACAGGCCTTATCATTTTTACATCCTTTAACTAAGGACATAGGACAATGCTTTGTAACCATAACTGGCAGGTAGCCATAGACAATAGTCTCTGTAAACGCATCTGAATGTTCGTTAATCTTCTTAATTTGATTTAGATTTAGTTCAGGTGACAGTGTTACACTTCCCAGTCCAATATTTTTAAGATATTCTAAGGAATAGCTATTAAATATATTTAACCCAATATCTCCATGAATATTTAATTCAAACCTATCCTGCATATATTTTAGACTTCCAAGATTTGATACAGAAATGCCATTGATATTTTTCTTTATAGGACTAATTAATTCTCCTAATTTATCTAAGTCCTTCTGATATAATATCTTATCTGCCCAGATATATACTTCTTTACCTTGATTTAGTACTTTATTAGCTGCTTTTTCCAAGCCATCATAAAATCCTAAATACACTCTATCTAATTTTTCTAAATCTAAATCATTAAATTGTTCAACGTCATTAACTCTTACGCTGATTTTATTATCAGGCTTCATATTCTTTCCTTGATACTTAAAATAGCTTTTCTTTTTAATATTATATTCCTTTTCATCTATAGGCTTTCTATGATTTATATTTTCTACTATCCTATCTAGTTTTTCGATTGCTTCTCTCCTTAGGAGATTTAAGATAGATACTGGTAGATATGCTCCTTCATCAAGATTAATATTTATATTGTTTAGAATATAAGTGGTATCCCCTAATTTCGATAATTGTTCTATTACCTTTTCCTTCGTAAGAGATACCCTTTCAGACTTTTCTACTTTCCCTTCCCCAAGTGCAGTAACCATATTGCCCCTATACATAATCATTAGCTTAGGATTATCACCGATATTTATATTTATCTCCATATCTATAGGCCTTTTTATTTTTTCCTGTTGGTAACTTGCCTTAGCACTATTTAATAAATTGATGCTAGAAGTTTTATATACTAAAGAGTCATTTAATATATAACCAGGCTTTTCTAATTTCATTGTTGTTCCCTTTTTACCATAAAATGAAGCCTTTATGCCTTTATATTCACCATTTCCAGTTACAAACTCTAAGCCATCGCCTTCATTTACATCCTCTTCAAGCAATATAAATACATTATATTTATCTGCTCTTGTAACCTTCCCTACTAAAATTCCTCTATTATCAGGCCTTTCTATGGTAATGAAGTCTCTACCAAAATCTCCAAAGGTCAAGCCTTTAGTAAATCCTCTATTAAATATTTGTTCTACATCTTTTTTATCTTCTGGTTTTAAGTTTTTAGCGCCTTCATCTAAAGCCTTTCTATAGTTTTTCACTACAGTAGCTACATACTCAGGTCTCTTCATTCTTCCTTCTATCTTTAATGATATAATTCCACTTTCTATTATTTCTTCAAGATTTTCTAATGTATTTAAATCTCTGGGACTAAGTATATGTTTCTTATCCCAATCTCTAATAGTATTTCCATTTTTATCAATTAATGAAGATGGCATTCTACAAGGCTGTGCACATTTACCCCTATTTCCGCTTCTTCCTCCAATTAAGCTGCTCATTAGACATTGCCCAGAATAACAAACACAAAGAGCCCCATGAATAAATGCCTCTAACTCAATGGGGGTATTGTTATGAATATATTTTATTTCATCTATAGGGGTCTCACGAGCTAGTACAACTCTGGTAAATCCCATGTCATAAACAAACTCTGCTCCAGGCAAATTATTTATTGTCATTTGTGTGCTTCCGTGGACATCTAAGTTAGGAAAAAACTCTCTTATAAGATTGGCTAAGCCTAAATCTTGTACAATTATACCATCTACGTCTATCTCATAGAGAAATTTAATATAGTCTATTACATTTTCCATCTCGGAATTATCAACTAAAATGTTGGCAGTTATATATACCTTAACATCTCTTAAATGAGCATAATCAACAGCCTCTTTTAGCTCATCAAAATCAAAATTAGAAGCATATTGCCTAGCATTAAAGAGCTTTCCTCCTAAATAAACTGCATTGGCCCCATTTTGTATAGCCGCATAGAGAGATTCCATACTACCTACTGGAGCAAGTAATTCAATATTATTATTCACAGATTCTAAACTTCCTCCTTGACAAATATATTTTTCTTATCATCTAATAACTTCAGAACTTCTACTAATTCTTTCTTAGTTTCAATTAATTCAATTTGGTTATCAAATACTTTATCCTGTAAAGATTTTATCATTTTCTGACTTTCCACTAATTCTTTTTCTTTTATCTCTAGAGCTTGCTCATATTTCCTTATTTCCTTAGTTGCATTTTCAGTTTCAATTTTAGCATGCAAAAGCTCATCTTTATACTGGAAATATTGTGCTTCCAAGCCCTGAATAGTAGATTTTGCCTTTTCTAATTCGGAGATTACATTTCCATATTTCTCCATTGGGTCTTTAGATTGATTCTCCAGTTGTTCTAATCTTGCTTTAGTTTTAAAGAATTCATCCGCAATATTTAAGGCTGCCAATGTAGCCGAACTAGTCTGACAAAGTCTATCATTTTTACTTGCTAATTCTCTTATCCTCTTATCAACATAGCGGGCTAGAGATCTAACGTAGTCTTCATTATCAGTTGTTCCCACTACTGTAAAGTTACGACCATCTATTAATATATTTATTTTTCTTTTTTCCGTCATAACTATACCACTCCTTTATAGTTTATAATTAATATATTCGACACTCTTATTGATTCTCCTTCTTTTTTGGGAAAAAAGAGTAGAAATTTCTACTCTTTTTATGATCTAAGCTTAGCATCAAAGGAATTTTCCAAGTCTTCTATGATAGATTGTTGAATACTATTTACTTCATCATCTCTAAGTGTTCTATCGTAAGATCTATAGGTAATAGAATATGCCACACTTTTCATGCCCTCTGGAATTTGATTTCCAGTGTATATATCAAATAGTTCAATTTTTTCTATTAATCCCTCTCCATGTCTAGAGATTATCTTTTGAATATCTCCAACTAATATATCTTCTTTAACCACTAATGCTAAATCTCTAAGCATTGAAGGATATTTTGGCAATGGTTTATATTTAACCTCTAAATTTGTTAGTTCAACTATTTTGTTAAAATCCAACTGTCCAACATATATTCTATCTTTTATGTCGTAGTTCTCAGCAACATCTACATGGATCTCTCCTAAGATACCAATTTCTTCGCCATTTAACATAAGTTTCGCTGTTCTACCTGGGTGGAATGTAGGATCATTTTCTTCTCTAATATATTCTATATCTCTTATACCAAGCCTGCCTAAAGTCTTATCTATAACTTCCTTTAGATAGTAAAAATCCTTATTTCCATAGACACCTAAACATAAAATCTTCTTTTCCTCTGGTAATTCTACTATAGGAAATTCTTTTGCAATAAATGTATTTCCTATTTCATATACAGAACATTCTTCAACACCACGATTATAGTTTCTACTAAGTAATTCTAGCATATTAGGTATAAGAGTGGTTCTCATTATACTATATCTTCTCCTAAAGGGTTGATAAGTCTTATATAATCTCTTAAAGAACTATCTTGTGAAACATTTATCCTATCATAAGCTTTAGGGCTAATGAATGAATAAGTCATTACTTCGTTTAATCCAAGTCCCTGTAATATAGCCTTAGTTCTATCCTCAATTCTTCTAGCTCTTGGTTTTTCACCTCTAGTTAATACACCTACTAAAGGCTTACTCTCTATATTGTGAAATCCATAAATTCTACCAATTTCTTCAATTAAATCTATTTCTCTTTCAAGGTCTAGTCTAAAGGTTGGTATCCTTACAGAAATTAATTCTCCTTCAAGTTTAGATTCAAGTCCTAACCCATTTAAGTAAGAAATCATGGTTTCTACAGGGATATCTATTCCTAAAAGTTTATTTACTCTAGCTGGTCTTAAAGTTATTGTACTTTCCTCTTTCACCTTTTTATATACATCTATATTTCCTTTAACAACTATACCCGCTCCTATTTCTTCTACTAGTTGACATACTCTTTCTACAGCAGTTTGACTTAAGTTTGAATCTATTCCCTTTTCAAATCTTGTTGATGCTTCTGTTCTTAATCCGAATCTCTTCGATGTAAGCCTTACACTCTTGCCATTAAAGTTTGCACCCTCTAGAAGGACATATTTAGTACTACTTGTAATCTCAGTATCAAACCCCCCCATAACTCCAGCTATACCGATAGGTTTTGTAGCATCTGCAATAACTAAATCAGATGAACTCAGATTTCTCTCTACTTCATCTAAGGTAAGTATTTTTTCTCCTTCTAGGGCTTCCCTTACAATAATTTTTCTGCCTTCAACTTTCTCTAAATCAAATGCATGTAATGGCTCGCCATATTCTAACATTACAAAATTTGTTATATCTACTATATTATTTATAGGTCTTACTCCTGCCTCCATAAGCCTAGTTTGCATCCAAAGTGGTGATACTCCTATTTTTACATCCTTTATTACTCGAGCATAGTATCTATTACAATTATCAGACGGTACATCAATAGAATCTAAATAATTCTTTATATCTTCAACTTCATTTTTTATACTGATTTGAGGTTCTTTAAGATTTATATTAAAAGTAGCTGCTGTCTCTCTAGCCATACCAATAATACTTAAACAATCTGGTCTATTTGGAGTAATTTCAAACTCTATAACTTCATTATCTAGTCCTATTATATCAACTATAGATATTCCCAATGGATATTCCTTATCTAATATAAATATACCATCTTTCATTTCCTTTGGTATAACATTATCACTATACCCTAACTCCTTTAATGAGCATAACATTCCATAGGAGTCTATTCCTCTAAAGTTAGTTTTTTCTATTATAATATCTCCTGGTAACTTAGAGCCTAGTACTGCCACAGGGATATAATCCCCTACACTCAGATTCGTAGCTCCTGTTACAATCTGTAAAGTCTCACTACCTATGTCTACTTTACAGATTGAAAGTTTATCTGCATCTGGATGTTTCTCTATATCAATAATCTTTCCTACAACAACATTCTCCACACCTTTATTCAATGCTATGATTGACTCTACATGTGATCCAGACAGAGTAAGTCCATCTGCTAAAATCCTAGCATCTTTATCCGTTTCAATATAATCCTTTAACCATTTTATAGGTAATAGCATCTTTCCACTCCCTTTTCTATCTAGAATTGTTCCAAAAATCTATTGTCATTTTCAAATAATAGTCTAATATCAGTAATGCCATATTTAACCATTGTAATCCTGTCTATCCCCATACCAAAGGCAAATCCGCTATATTTCTCAGGATCAATTCCACAGTTTTCTAGAACCTTAGGATGCACCATACCACAACCCAATAATTCCATACTCCAACCAGTTCCATTACAAGAGTCACAGCCTTTACCCATACATTTAAAGCAAGTCACATCTACTTCTCCACTGGGTTCTGTAAAAGGAAAATAGTGAGGTCTAAATCTAGTTTCCATATCTTTGCCAAATAATTCTTTAATAAATACATCTATAGTATGAATTAAGTTAGCCATTGTTATATTTTCATCAACAACCAAACCTTCTAATTGATGAAACATAGGCGAGTGTGTATCGTCTACATCATCAAATCTAAAAGTTCTACCAGCAGATACGATTCTAAGAGGTGCCCCCATCTCCTTCATTGCTCTTATTTGTACCGGAGAAGTTTGAGTTCTAAGTAAAATGTCTTCCGTTATATAAAAAGTATCTGATAAGTCCCTAGATGGATGATTTTCTGGAGAATTCAGTGCATCAAAGTTATTTTCAACGGTTTCAATCTCTGGCCCAGTTACTACAGAAAAACCCATACTTATGAATAAATCTTCTAACTCTTCAATTGTTGCTAAAAGCGGATGTCTATGACCTAATTTTTCTTTATTAGTGCTCATAGTTATATCTATCTTTTCTTTGCTCATTTTAGTTTTTTTCATTTCTTCAGTAAGTTTTTCCTTCATTGAAGAAATAGCATCTTCTAGTTCATCTCTAACTTCATTAGCAATTTGCCCAACTATAGGTCTTTCTTCTGCTATTAATTTCCCCATATCTCTTAATACAGATGTTAGTTCTCCTTTTTTCCCTAAAAACTTCACTCTTAATTGTTCTATTTCATCTAAGCCTGCTACTTCATTGATACTGCTCAGTGCAATTTCTTTAATTTCTAGCAATTTCTCTCTCATATTTTCCTTCATAATTCTACTCCTTTGCCATAGTATAAAAAACAAGACCTTTTCCAAAGAATAAAGGTCAAAATTTCAAAGTATTTACTCAATTATAGCACCTAGAATTTCAAAACTCAAGAAGTATTAGCTTCTCTGCTTCATTACTTCATACATTATAATCGAAGCTGCTACGCCTGCATTTAAGGACTCAGCTTTTCCAGGCATAGGTATCTTTATTAGCTTATCAGATAAAGAAAATATTTCTTTCCTAACTCCATTTGATTCATTGCCGATGATTAAAACAAACCCTTCCTGAAAATCAGCTTCATATATTGGTATACTTCCAGTTAGAGCTGTTGAATATACCCCTATATTCATATCTTTCAAATTTTTTAACTCATGAATTCCATCTGAAATATAGTATAATGGGACTCTAAAAATTGATCCCATTGTAGCCCTAACAACCTTAGGATTATAAGGGTCTACACATCCCTCTGTAATTATTATACCATCTGCATTAAAAGCATCTGCTGTCCTAATTATAGTCCCCATATTTCCTGGATCTTGTACTCCATCTAAGAATAATAAAAAAGGCCTTTGTTTCTTATACATTTCATTCAGATTTTCATATTCCAACTTTGCAATCCCTAATATTCCTTGTGGATTTTCAGTGCCTGAAATTTCTTTAAAAATATTATTCGGCACATAGATAGTATTATCTAAATCCTTTATCCTCTCAAAAAAATTCTCTCCATCTTTAGTCTTTAGAAGCTGATCCGTATATATAATGTTTTTAACTAGATAGCTATTATCTATTGCTTCTTCAATCATCTTTATGCCTTCAATAATAAAAGCTTTATTTTTAATTCTTCCTTTTTTTCTATATAAAGTTTTTATTTCCTTAAT
>NZ_NPMN01000041.1 GCF_002266425.1 Tissierella sp. P1 | reverse complement strand
TGGAAATCTTTCCAGCAAGTACACCTTACAAAATGATTCTTTAAAACTTCATGAAGTTCAGGATTATCTTCATGCTCTGACGCTGCTATCCAAGGAATTCTTGACGAAAAACGACATCCTTGTCTTGGTAAATTCTTCAATGATGGAACCATTCCATGAATAACGTGAAGTTCTTCATCATCTGAGTCAGATTGAGGTATTGATTGCAGCAATGACCTTGTATAAGGATGAAGTGGATTACTAAAAAGCTCATTTGCTTCAGCAATTTCAACGATTTGTCCAGCATACATTACAGCAACTCTATCTGCCATCTGTGCAACTACCCCTAAATCGTGGGTAATAAGAATAATACCAGCATTGATTTTATTTTTAAGTTCCATTAAAATATCTAGTATCTGAGCTTGTATTGTAACATCTAAGGCAGTAGTAGGCTCATCGGCTATAATTATATTAGGATTACAGGAAAGAGCTATGGCTATTAAAACTCTTTGCCTCATACCACCTGATAATTGATGAGGAAACTGATTAGCTGTTCTTTTGGGATTAACTATCCCTACTTGATCTAAAAGCTGTAACATTCTTTCATGTCTTTGATCACTATTCAAATCAGTATGATAGATTAAAGACTCTTCTATCTGTTTCCCAATCCTATGCAATGGATTTAATGATGCTAATGGATCTTGAAAAATAAAACCAATCTCCTTACCTCTAATTTCATTTAGTTGCTCCTCAGAATAATTAACCATGTTTTCACCATTGTAAATTATTTCACCACTGACTCGAGTAAAATTCTTGTCATGTAATCCTACTATAGAGTTGGCAATTGTACTTTTTCCGCAGCCAGATTCTCCAACTATTGCTAGCAGCTCATTTTTGTGTAAAGAGAAAGAGACACCATCGACTGCATCAAAATACTCATCTTCAAATCTAAAGGCAGTGTGTAAGTCTTTGATCTCTAATATTTTTTCATTTCCCATTTCCCATTTCCTTTCTTATTATATTTATTTACTAGTGTATTATATAAGTTTAGACACTAGGATTTACTCTTTAGATGCTTTCACTGAATATATATAAAAATAAATGCAACCTCGGCATTTATTCCATAAATATTTAGCAACAAAATCTTTGAATTATAAACTCTTTTCTTTAGTTTTTATTAAGTATCCGGGCTTACTTTTATAAATAAGATAGCTAAAAGTTTTACTATCGTTCTTTAATACTCTTACTAGATTATACTAAGACTAATATATAATTTATGCCTATATATCCTCATATTAAATAATATTTTAATAACTATCATATGATTATAAAAAAATGAGGGATTGAAAAATACTAAGTTACAATACAAAATAATATATTTTTTTGGTATTATTAGTATAAAAAAAAGAACCCTTAGGTTCTTTTATATTCCATCTACTGCTATATCATAACAATTAAGTATCTTTAAAATATTATTTCCATCACCATATATTAATTCTCCCTTATACTTGGGGAAATTTTCACTACCTATTTGAGTAGTATTCCACTTCACATTTCCTCTTAACTCTTCTTCATTATTAGCAGTAGTTTCTACTTTAACATTTAATTTTTCATTTATTCTTATTTTCAATCTATTAATATTATCAACTATTAAATTATTATCTAAACTATCAACTATCAAATCTAAATCATTTCCACCGTTTATCTCTACTTCCTTATTGTCTGGTATAATAATATTTAAATCCCTAAGATTATACTGATAATAATCTGATTTGTCTTTAAATGTTATATACATAATATTTCCTGATTTATTTATACTTATATGATTTTCATTTAATAATTTCTCAGCATTTTCTTTATTATCCGTTGTTATATTTATAAATCCTGAAGTAGTTATTTTATTGCTTTTACTAGTTCTAACAGTAAACTCTGAATATCTAGGTCCATCAATTATTATTTTTTCTATACCATCTTCTACACTATATTCTTCAAATGGTAATTCATAATTAAATGTCTGTGATGCTACTCTTGATTTTATAACTGTCATCACACCTGTTTCTACAAGTCCATAAATCAATATATTCACAAATAATATAATCATTACAATAAATACAGAAAACACATCATATCTTATTATTATACCCTCATTTTCTCTTTTCTCCTTAAAACTAAACCAGAGAATCTCTCCGCCTAGTAAAACTAATATACTAGGCCAAAACTTTATGGCAAGTTCTGCAGCTGATAGTTCATTGATTTGAGCTATAAATATCAGTATTCCAAATCCAATTAAAACTATGGCCATAGATATGGTCCCTACTCTTCTATTCTTCATATTCCTCATCCTCCTCCATATCATCATCCACAATATTTTTATTTTTGTGAAGTATTTTAATACCTCCAATAATGAATATCAAAGCTACTATGGAAGTTTGGATATAGTTTCTTACCTGATATAAGTTATGGTAATTAAATATTTTAGAAAGAACCTGACTTAATATTGGATAAAATACTTTTTGTAATGCAATAAGCACCCCTATTCCCACAAGCCCAATGCCTATATATTCAGGCTTAATAGTTGGTAATAGCTTCGATATATCCATATCTTCTACATCACTTCCATTAAGTGTATGGAAAGCATCAAAGAATGAATAAAACCAAATCAACGGCAATAAAAACAGTAAAAAACTTAACTGAAGCCATCCCATAAAAAATATAGCGAAGAAAAATCCACCCATCAATACTAATCCTTTTTTCTGATAGCCTAGGTACATATGACCTGCTCCTGGTATGATTGATAAAGCCAAAGTAATAATCTTTTTATTGGAAATTTTTGTTTCTTGTGAATTCCAGATGTTTTTTATTTCTGAGCTATCTCCATATCTCATGGCATTAATTGTAGAAAATGCATCTATTAGTGCTACCAACCAAATAATAGGAACTCCTACAAGCAATATTAAAAATTCTTCTCTATAAGTCAAAACGCTTAACCCAATGGTGCCTACACATAGCATTCCAAATATGAGGAGATAAATAAATCCTCTATCGGCATATCCTAAGTAGAAATGAGATAACCCTGGTATAAACGACAACAAAAATGTAGTAAATTTATTTTTTTGTCTCATATTATTAATCCTCCTTACCTATTCTAAATTGAAAATTATTTATAAACTTAGAAGTTCTATTTGTTATTTCTTCTGTAAGATCATATATTGTACTAGCTTTGAATCTGCTTTCTTTTGAAGATACATTTGAAGATATCTGAGGTACGGTATCTACTATTCTCCCAAAGAATCCTGTAGCAGTTAAAATAACAGCTACTGACGCTACTGCTGCATAATATACAAAGAAATCGTTAGATACTTTTTTCTTTATTGTTTTCTTTGTTGTTTTCCGTATTGGTTTCTTTATAGGAGTAATATTTTTAATACTATCTAGAACCTTTACTGTGAAATCCTCTGGAATAATAGCTCCTACATTTTCCATCTCTTGTTCATCTATGAGAGAAAGAAAAATCTCCATGCATTCATCACATAGAAGTAAATGCTCCTCCATCCTTCTATGAATTTCTTTATCAAGAAGATTATTTTTGTATAAAACCCATTCTACATAATCATAATGTTTCATAATCTTTCCCTCCATTTCTCTTTTAACATATTTCTTCCCCGATATAATCTTGAAGCTATTGTCTTAACTGTAGTTCCCTCTTCTGATGCAATTTCCTCATAAGACTTTCCTTGTAAGTAAAACTTTGTTATTGTATCTTCATATATAGGAGGAATTGACTTACATAACCTAGAAATTTCTTCTTTTTTTTCTTTTTCTATCAATATTTCCTCTGGAGTCTGACTATGGCTAAATTTTACATTATCCACTAATTCTTCACTGTCCTCCATTACTTCTTCTCTAAATTTACTTTTCTTCTTTCTAAGCCAATCTATAGATTTATTTGATGCAATTCTGCCAATCCAGCCTTTAAAATTATTAGATTCATAAGTGGGGAGAGAGAGGTAAACTTGTAAAAATACTTCCTGAGCCACATTTTCAACTTCATTATAATCTTTAATAAAATTAAGAATAATAGCAAATACATAATTTTTATATTGTTCAACTATTTCAGCAAAGGAATCCTGGTCTCCTTCCAATGCCTTTTTTATCAGTACTGACTCATTAATCATATCTCCCCTCCTTCCTCTCATTAATTATAACGAAGGTAATAATAAAAATACTGCAAAAATAATTTTGGATATTTTTCTTGTTCTTGGATGTTTATTTCATTTATATTATTTTTTCTTTATAATAATATATTTAGAAAATTTTTCATTTTTTAGTCTTTTACGATCTGGATCGTTAAAAAAATCTTTTGTTAATTTTCTTACTACACCACTTAAAGCAATAAGAGCTATTAAGTTAGGAATAGCCATCATTCCATTTAATAAATCAGCTAGTTCCCATACAAGTTCAAGCTTAGATACACAGCCAACAAACACCACTCCAGCAAATGATATTCTAAAAGGAATAATCCCCTTTGTACCAAATAAAAATTCAACACATTTTTCAGCATAATAATACCAAGCAATTATTGTAGCAAATGCAAATAAAACAAGACCTATTGAAACAATGTAGCTTCCACCTTTAAAGGCATTTTCAAAAGCTAATGATGAAATGATATTTCCATCTAAGTTTGGATCAGTCCATAATCCAGATGATAGGATTACTAGTGCAGTAACAGTACACATTATCAATGTATCAAAAAACACTTCAAAGGCTCCCCATAATCCTTGTCTAGCTGGATGATCTGTATGTGCTGCTGCATGAGCAATAGGAGCACTACCTAAGCCTGCCTCATTTGTAAAAACCCCACGTGCTATACCTATTCTAGTGGCATACATTGAAGTTGATCCTGCAAATCCACCTACTGCTGCAGTTCCTGTAAATGCGTCCCTAATGATAGACATAAAAGCAGCCGGAATATTAGATGCATTAACTATTAGTGCTACAACAGCACCTGACATATATAATACAGCCATTAATGGAACCAATATTTCTGCTACTCTAGCAATTCTACCAATTCCTCCAATTATAACAAGCCCTACTAATATTGCCAAAACAATGCCAGTTATCCATGTAGGAATACTAAATACGGATTCAAGGCCACCAGCCAATGAATTAGCTTGCACCATATTACCTATACCATAAGATGCAAGAAATCCAAATATACAAAATAAGTAGGCTAGAGTTTTACTCCCTATACCTTTAGTTATATAGTACATAGGACCTCCTACAATTTCATTTTTATTATTCCTATGTCTATATGCAACTGCCAATGTAACTTCAGCATACTTTGTAACCATTCCAATAAGGGCAGATATCCACATCCAAAATATAGCACCTGGTCCCCCCACTTGAATCGCTACAGCAACACCTACAATATTTCCTGTGCCTACAGTTGCAGCAAGTGCTGTGGATACGGCTTGGAATGGAGTTATAGTACCTTTTTCTTGATAATTATATCTTTTGAAAATAGTTCTTAATGTATATTTCATCACTGTGCCAAATCTTGTAAAAATTACTCCGTTAGTTATAAAAGTTAAATAAGTTCCTGTACCAATCATTAATATAAGCATGGGCATATCCCATATAATATTATTATTTAACCATGTGATAATTGACATAGATATTACCTCCTAGCAAAATATTGTGCTTTTAATCATCCTAATAACCTTGTAATTTTTTAGTTCTTAAGCTATTCTACTTTCTTAAATAACTTTCTTCCCTCCTTTTCTATACTTTATTAATTTCCACATCAAAATATAGCTTAATTCCACAAGTTAAATTTTAAGCACAAATTAACACATGATAAAATATTCTAGATTATAAGATAAAAAACTCTAAAAATACTTTTTATATTTTTAGAGTTTTTACTAATTATTAATATAAGTATGATTGCTTCAAATTATAATTCTGTAACTTACCTTCATATACAAGATTTAATTCTCTGCATTCTCTAAAGTCTCTAGGAGACGTTAGGGCAGTATGCTTATTGATTAACTTTATACCACTCTTACGAAGTAATGATGATACAAATTGGGAGCAGAAATAATTATATTTCCTTTGAATAGGATAATTTACCATAACCCCTAATAACCCGATTAAATTATATCCATATTTCTCTCCGTCTTTTTTAAATTTCTGTAATTCTTTCATCAACCTTCTATATTGTAAATCATTTATCTCAAGAGAATATAAAGCACATCTAGTCTCTGGAAATCTAGCATAGGTGCCATTTACTATATCTTCTTTTACAAATCCTGCAATAAGCGGATTATTAGGTCTCAATCTCCCAAAGCTATATAATTCTTTTAATTCTTCGTCAAAGGCTATAGATACATGAGAATACGGTTCTTTAGTATATTTATTTATAACTTTAGAAAGCATTGATCCACTGTACGTTAATAAAATATAAATTGTATGTTTTTTTATTATAATGCACCCCCTGTTCTAGTACATCTTAATATATTCTTCTATTCATATTACATCGTTTTTGCAATTATATCAATAGGAATATATTCTTCATTTAATTAATATAACGCAAGAAAAAAAATAATTACTGCAAAAAAAGACAACAGATTTATTAATAATCATGTTGTCTTTTATTAGTATTTTATCATCATGAAACTTTAAAATATCTATACTTTGAATCGTTCTACCTGTTTATTCAACTCTTCTGCAATTTTGGCAAGTTGTTCACTTGAGTTAGCTATTTCTTCCATAGCAGCAGTTTGTTCTTCTACAGATGCTGAAGCCTCTTGAGTTCCTGCTGCATTTTCTTCTGATATAGCAGATAAATTTTCCATTATTTTAATAATATCTTCCTTCCTATTAGCCATTTCATAGCTGGAATGATTAACCTTTTCAATAGATTCTTTCATCTCCTCTATTGCTTCTGCTATTCCAACAAACTTGTCATTTGTTATATTCACACTTTCATTCTGAGAAGAAACTATCTCTTCTAATTCCTCCATAGTTTCTACAGCACTAGAGGTCTTATCTGTCAACTCATTTACGATATTATTTATTTCCTCTGTGAAATTACTCGACTGTTCTGCTAATTTTCTAATCTCATCAGCTACTACTGCAAATCCCCTGCCAGAATCACCAGCTCTTGCTGCCTCAATAGCGGCATTTAAGGCTAACAAATTTGTTTGATCTGCAATACTTCTTATCATTTCACTGGCATTAACAATTTTCTCTGCACTCTTGTTAGTAGCAATAATAACATTTTGGACTTCCTTTGATGCTTCTCTATTAGTATTGGTTTTTTCTATAAGATCTTTTAATATCTGTAATCCTTCATTTCTTAAGTTGTTTACTTTTTCAGCAGAAGCATTTAAATTTTCAATATAACATTGATTTTCTACTACTCTATCTCCAAGCTCTAATATAGATGACACCCCTTGTTCTGTATCTTTAGCTTGATCAGATGCTCCCGTTGCTATTTCTTCAATAGTTCTGGCAACTTCATCAGCAGCTATAGCCGATTGATGACTAATAGCTGTGAGTTCTTCTGAGGAGTCAGCTAACTGCTGAGATGTATCTAATACATTTTTAATAATATTTGTTATAGAACTTTGCATACTCCCAACTGCTTGAGATATCTCTCCCAATTCATCATTTTTACTAACTAAATCTTCTGGTATAGTATTGGAAAAGTCCCCCAACGCCATAAATCCCATGTGCTCTTTCAGCTTATTTATTGTCTTTACAGCATAATTAGATGTAGTAAATAAAATAATCCATAAGAGTATAATAGAAGAAATAACTGAAATAGAAACTATTGTGATATTCTTATTTATAGCTGAATTCACATTTTCCATGGAATACCCTATAGAAACAGCGCCAACATGTTCCCCATTTATTATAACAGGTATAAAACGTCTAAAACTATTATATCTTCTTTCTCATAATACCACTCTTGTGAGTAAGGAACTCCAGTAACTGCCGCTGACTTGCTCCCTTCATCATCAAATACTTTACCTATTTCCTCTTCATCACTATGTGCAATAGTTTCCAAATCTTTATTCATAAGTAAAGCATAGGCTATCTCTTCCTCTAAAGCTATATCCTGTAAAAGTTTCTGATAACTAAAAGATTGTGTTAACTCTTGTACTCTATTAGCTATAATGCCTACCTGTACAAATGTCCCATCTATTCCTTTTAGATATCCATACTTTAAATAATTCTTTGATTCTGTATCTTGTCTAAGGTCTTCAAATAGCTCCATATCTTTACTTGTCATAAAGTTATGTACAGCATGTCCTGTAGTTGCAATCCATCCTATGTAATCATCAATATTAGAATATATAATTTCACCAGCTGAATTATACCAACTTATCTGTTCTACATCAGACTCTCTTGCTAATTTTTTTAGGTATTCATTATCTAAGCTGTTTTCATTTCCAATAACCATTTGCCCTACTACTTTAATCTTATCTTCTAGCATATTATCAATAGTTTCCAATGACCTAGAATTATCTTGCAAGTTTCCTACAATTCTTTCTGATAAAAAAAATCCATTTTGCCTCATTTCATTAAGTAAACTTTCTTTCATAAAATATGATGAAATAACACCAATACCTATAAGGACAGTTAATACTACCATTAAAGGTATAATTATTAACTTTACCTTAATTGTCCCTCTTTTAACCAGTTTATTAGCTTTATCCACAGCTTTCCCCCCACTTTTAATATCTCAAATTCTTCTTATATATTACAATAATTGAATTATCACAATATACATGTCTATTGTGATAATTCTAACCATGAATAATAATTAATCATGATTATACCAAATTTTTCCATTAGTTGCAAAGAAAAATCTCTTTCCTCCAAAACTTGAAGAAAAGAGATTAACTTAACTTATTACATTCTAATAAATGATCCTGGTCCAATAGGAAGTCCTATTACAAACCATAGTATTAATAAAATAGACCAAGATATTAAGAAAAACAAGGAATAAGGCAACATAGTAGAAACCAAAGTACCAATTCCCATATCCTCATCATATTTCTTAGCAAAAGCTATAATTACTGCAAAATAAGACATTAGCGGCGAGATTATATTTGTTGTTGAATCGCCTATTCTATATGCAACTTGAGTAAATTCTGGAGAATATCCTATTTTCATTAACATTGGAACAAATATCGGTGCCATAATAGCCCACTTAGCTGAAGCTGATCCTATAAATAAGTTTATAAAAGCTGTTACTAGAATAAATCCAATAATCATAGTAATTCCTGTCATTCCTGTTGAAGATAGGAAATCTGCCCCCTTTACTGCTAATATTGTACCTAAATTTGTCCAAGTAAAGTAGTTTACAAATTGAGCTGCAACAAAAGCTAATACTAGATATCCACCCATAGAAGACATAGCTTTTCCCATAGCATCTACAACATCCTTATCATTTTTAACTGTTCCAGAAGCTATTCCATAAGCTATCCCTGGTATTAAGAATAATAGTGCAATTATAGTAACTATACCTCCAATAAATGGAGAATTATCAAGAATTGATCCAGTTTGTGGATTTCTTAAAATACCATTTTGTGGCACTACTAAAAGTAGTATCACTATAACAAATGCTAATATAGATATACCTGCCCATTTTAGCCCTCTATTTTCTTCTTCTGTAACTTTATCAATAGAAGCTATAGCTTTTCCCTTATATTCCCCAAGTCTTGGTTCGATAATTTTTTCAGTAACAAATGTGCCTACAATGGTAATTAATATTGTGGATATAAATAAGAAATAAAAGTTAGCAGTAGCTGGAACTATATAGTCCCCTTGAATCATTTGAGCTGCTGGTTGAGTTATACCCGACAATAATGCATCTGTAGGTCCTACCATTAAGTTAGCACTAAATCCTCCAGATACACCTGCAAAGGCAGCAGCTAATCCTGCTAATGGATGACGACCAAAACTTAAAAATACTAAGGCTCCTAATGGAACTAAAACTACATATCCTGCGTCAGAGGCTATATTAGACATTACTCCTGCAAAAACCACTACAGCAGTTATCCATCTCTTAGGTGTAGATAAAACCAATTTTCTGAGTCCTGTTTGTATAAGTCCTGTTCCCTCAGCAACTCCTACGCCAAGCATTGCAACAAGAACTGTTCCTAATGGTGCAAAAGATGTAAAATTTGTAACTGCTAATGAAAACATCTTTCCTATCCCTTCAGCATTCAGTAAGCTAATTGCTGTAACTGTGGTTGGAACCATTTCTCCATCTACAAACTTGTCAAATGTTACTGATAATCCTACCTTTTCAGCTATAGCCGAAATAACTATAACTACTAAACTAAATATTACAAATAATGTAACTGGGTGGGGCAACCTATTCCCCGCTCGTTCTACAAAGTCAAGAAATTTGTTAAAAAATCCTTTCTTTGTAGATTTTACATTAGTTTTATTCATTACAAACCTCCTCTTTTGTTTTTATATTAATTTTTGTAATAGTAAAATTAATAAATCTAAACTTGTAATGGTATTTTTATAATACATTAGTTTACATAATCTTGCAATAGGTTTTGGCTATGGTAAAATCTTAAAATTAATCAAAAAAGAACCATTATAATGGTTCTTTTTGTAAATTAACATATCTTATTTAGTTATCTGCCAATGCTTCCTCCATATCATCTGAATCTTCATTTTCATTTTTGCTTTCTTTTGGTAAAACATTATTTTCTTTATTTACAAATGTAGTTATGACATCTGTTAAATCTAATCCTGTTAAATCTTTTACAGTTTGAAATCCATTTGTTGTTATATCAGCTACCAACTTTGTAAGTTTAGATGCACCTTGTCTACCACCATTGTCAATTATAGTTATCTTGTCAACTTGTTCCATTGGCTTAGCCACTGCAGTCATTATCTCTGGTAATCTGCCTACTACTAACTCTACTATGGCAGCCTCTCCATACTTAGCCATTGCCTCTGCTAGTCTGTCTTTAGACTCAGCTTCTGCTATACCTTTTGCTTTAATCGCCTCGGCTTCTGCAATCCCCCTTGCCTTGATTGCTTCTGCATCTGCTATTGCTGCAATTTTCAAAGCATCTGCTTCTGCTATAGCTTTAATCTTTATGGCTTCGGCTTGTGCTTCTGCCTGCTTTATAGATCTTATCTTTTCTGCCTCTGCATTTACTTCAGTCTCATATTTCTTTGCGTCTGCAGGCTTTTTGACTTCAGCTACAAGTCTCTCTTCTACCACCAATGCATTCTTTTTAGCCAAGGCTGCCTGTTGTTCTGCTACTAAAGACTCATTTTCAATTTCTTTTAATTTATATGCTACGTCTGCATCTGCCTTAGCCTTATCCTGCTCTGCTCTATAGCTTTCAACTTTAATTAATTTATCTCTTTGACTTTCTGCTATTTCTGTTTCAGCTAATAATTTAGCTTTTTCTCCTTCTCTCACTGCATTTGCTGTACGTATCTCTGTATCTCTTTTCCTCTCAGCTGTAGCGATGTCTGCATCTGCCTTCGCTGATGCTATTTGAGGTATTGCTCTATTCTCTAAATAGGCTCCTTGAGTTGATATCCTAAGTATAGAATATGATATCAGTAACAGTCCCATAGAATGTAATTCTTCTCTTATGTCATCTTCTATTCTCTGCTCAAAGGCAGCTCTATCTTCATTTATTTGCTCTACAGTAAGAGTTGATATTATACCTCTTAGTTTACCTTCAAGGATTTGTTCTACCATACTGCTGATAACTGATACTGTATTTTTTGCTCCGCCACTACAGAATTGTTCTACAGCCTTAAGTATGCTATTAGTTTCATTGTTAACTTTTACTATAGCTGTACCTACAATGTTTACAAATATACCTTGTTTAGAAGGTGCTTCATTTACATCAGTAGTCATACTAATATTTTCTAGAGAAATTGTACAAGAAGTCTCTAGAAATGGAACCATAAATCCACCCTTACCTGATAATACTCTTTTCTTTAATCCTGTGATCACCATTGCCTTGTCAGCCGGCACTTTTCTCCAGAAGAGTAACAAGATTATTAAAAACCCCAATATTCCTCCTGCAATGAATATGTACTCCATAGCAAAACCCCCTTTATTAAAATAAATATATAAAACTGATATCTATTATATACCTGTATGACTTCAAACTAAACAATATTTTAACAATTGTAATGTTTTTGTAATAAACTTCTGTTAAGATGATGGATTTAAGGAAGTTTTTTTAGATTCTAGATCAATCCTAAATCAAATAAGACTACACTTTACCATGGATTATAATAAAAAGCACACCTGAAATATTAATTTTTATCTTTAACATCTTTAGGCGTGCTCACATAGTTTTTCTTCATTTTAAACTATTAATAAATTTCAATGTAATTTCTACTTTTAATCTTTCTATAGGGTCTTCTAAGTCAATATTACAAATTTGTTGTATCTTACCAATTCTATATCTTACTGTATTACTATGAATAAATAATTTCTTTGCTGCTATATTACAATTTGATTCACTTTCTAGATAAACCTTCAATGTTGATATTAACTCATCACTATCAGGTTCTTCTAGTAAGGGGGATATATGACTAAAGTTATTGCCAAAATCCTTTCTTTGAATACTCTCTAGACGTAGTAATCCAAATGGTCCTAGATCTTCAAAGGTTATCATTTCTCCATCTGTATAGATATAAGATCCAATATCTACAGCTTTTAAAGATCCTACATAACTTTTCTTTATAGAACAGATATCCTCTACCATATCACCTATACCTAGTTTTATTTCTCTATCCGGAAAATTGTTTTTTATTTCTTTAAATATACCTTCAAAATCCTTTTTCACATTCTTAATTACATCTTTGTTATATCCCTTAACATCGTATAGGAGTATAATTGTGTTGTCATCTAATATACCAAATATGGACTTGTCCTTTGGAATGTTAAGCAAAAATGTAGTAGATATTTTCTCACGATCATTATAAAATGATGGATTACCTTCATCTTGTTTTATACATACACATATAAAGTTATTTTCTATGTTTAGCTTAAAGTCTTGAATATTGCTTATTGCCTTTATTAAGTTTTGTTTTGAATCTAATTCCCCATTTATTAAAGCCCTAATAAGGTCATCATAAAAACGTCTTTCAAAAGAGTTCATAAGATAAATTTGTTCATATACTTCCAAAAGCAAAGTATAGCTAAGCCTCAGAACGAATAAATCATAATAATCAATTTTGCCGGAGTGTTCCCATACTATTAATTTTGATACTGTAACACCTTTTATTACTATTGGTATTATAACGAAAGGACATTTATTGCTATCCTCTATATTTTTAATTCTGTAAATATTTAATTTATCACATAATATTTCCTTCTGATAATTAAAAGAAAAATCATCTTCTTTACTAAATGAAATATTATCCTTTAAAAAAGGTTGCTCCTTAGGATACGTAAAAACTTCTTTTTCTAGAATATCAACTATAGATATAGGGTATTTTAACTCTTCCGAAAGACAAATTATTGTCTTTTCAATCTTCTTATGAAAATTATCGCTCCTTAGTACAAGTTTATCCGCATTTTTCCTATCAATAATATGGGTTATATATCTATTCATAACAATGGAATTTACAGCATTTATTATATCTATCCAAGCTACATTATTAGGAACATTGATTAATGGAAATCCTAATTCGTTACATAAATCTATTATTTCTTTTGGAACTTCACCTAAATATCTATCCTTCTTTACTGCAATACATGTTGAGTTTTGTTTATACAAAAATAATATTGCTTCTCTAAAAAGCTCAACATTATCTTTGAATAAATATCCAGAGGAAAGCATAAATTCTTTACCTTTAACCCATTTATATCCATCTGGAGCATCAAATAGTGATACAGCTTGTATTTCCCTATCTAATCCTTTCTCTCCTGCAATTAAATGATAACCTGTAAAAAATTTTGTTTTTAATGCTTCTCCTATTGTAACTCCCATACTATCTTTCTCCCTCGTTTAATATATCATAATTCTATTATATCATATCTTAGACAATATTCGACATTGCCAGTATAATAAATAACTTCCTAACTTTTAGGTAATTCATCAAAATTAGGAAGTTATTTAACACTGTTTCAAATTAATTTTTTTCTAAATAATCTATTGCTCCTTGGATAAGCAGTGCTGCCCCTTTCCATAATACATCTTCATTTATATCAAATTTGGAATTGTGGTGTGGATAGAATACTCCATCTACTGCTTTAGGTGTATTCATAAAGAAAAATGTTCCTGGAACTGCTTTTAGAAAATATGCCATATCTTCCCCACCCATTACAGGTTTCTTCATTACCATTATATCTTCTTCTGGAATAATCTTCTTTGCAGATTCTACGAAATTCTTAGTAAATGCTTCGTCGTTTACCAATGGAGGATATCCAAATACATACTCAAATTCATAAGCTCCTCTCATTGTTTTAGAAATTCCTTTTGCAATCTCTTCTATTCTTTTAGCTATATTCTCCCTTACATTTTGCTCTACCGCTCTTACAGTTCCTTCTAATTCCACACTATCAGGAATTATATTATATGCAAAGCCTCCATTAATCTTTCCAACTGTAACAACCGCTGGGTCTGTTGGACTTAATTCTCTACTAATTATAGCCTGTACATTGGATAAAAAATATCCTGCCATAGCAATTGGTCTATACCAGTTTCTGGATAAGCACCATGACAGCCACTTCCTATTAATTTTAATTTAAATCTGTCTAGACATGCCATCATACTATCATAAGACACCATTACTAATCCTTCTTTTTTTGCATCTGTTAATGATCCTACATGAAGTCCCATAACTGCATCTACCTTTGGATTTTCTAATGCTCCATCTTCTATCATTGGCTTAGCACCACCAGGTCCTTCTTCTGCTGGCTGAAATATTAGCTTTACGTTGCCTTTCAGTTTATTTTTGTTTTCACTTAATACCTTTGCAACTCCTAAAAGAATTGCAGCATGAGCATCATGCCCACAAGCATGCATGTTACCATTTTGTGAGGCAAAGGATAGCCCTGTTTCTTCCCTAATAGGAAGTGCATCCATATCTGCTCTTAATGCTATGGTCTTTCCTTGCTGACCTCCTCTAATAAGCCCTACTATACCTGAAACGCCAACATTTTCTTTATATTCAATTCCCATATTTTTAAGTTGTTTAGCTATATATTGTGAAGTCTGCGGTAAATTCAAACCAACTTCTGGTATTTGATGTAATTCCCTTCTCCAATTTATAATGTTTTTTTCTACCTCTTGAGATTTTGCTATTATATCCATAGTGATTCCCCCTTTACTAATAAGTACCCCTATACTACAAGATATTTTTCAATCATTGCTATATAGAAATGTACTGATTCCATTAGACTATCTATTGTTATATGTTCATTTGGCTGATGAGCCATATTAGCATCTCCAGGGCCATAGAATATACAAGGTATTTGTTTCGCTGGTAAAAATATTGACGCATCTGTATAGAAGTTTACTCCCTTTGCCTTAATATCTTTATCAAATTCCTCTTTAACAATTTCCTCAGCTAATTTTACAAACGGATTATCTCCTTTTGTTTCCACTGCTGCTCTATCATTTAAAATCTTTATATCTGCTTTAAAATCCTCTATTTGAGAAGATAGTTTTTCTATTATTCTTCCGAAATCTTTTACTATTTCCTTATGGTCCATACCAGGTACAGTTCTCATATCTATAGTGATACTACATTTGTCTGGCACGACGTTTGTCTTCACCCCACCATTTACAGTAGATATATTCATAGTCGGATGACCTAGTATTTCATTTTCCTCATATTTGAACCTATAGCTTACGAGTTCGGACAATAACGCATTCATATGAACTACAGCATTAGTTCCATTTTGAGGAAAAGCTCCATGAGCTGTCTTTCCATAGGTAGTTATTTCAATCCAAAATGCACCTTTTTCTGCTATATTTATTCCATTTGAGCTTGGCTCTCCAATTATAATAGCCCCAACTCCCTCTAATCCACCATCTTCTACAAACTTAATTGCCCCTATGCTATCTGTTTCTTCTCCAGCAGTAGCTGAGTAAATAAAATCACCTTTTAATTCCCATCCTGCTTTTTTCACTGCCTTAAGTGCTATAAGCATTGCTGCTAGTCCACCCTTCATATCAGCAGACCCTCTACCATATATCTTTCCATCTACTATTGCACCGCTATATGGTCCATATTCCCATTCAATATCTCCTGGAGGTACTGTATCTAAATGTCCATTAAATAGTAGTGCTTCTCTTTCTCCACTACCTTTTACTCTTCCTATTACATTGCCCCTATTATTCCCTAAATCATCAATTACTGTTTCAACTCCAATTTCTTCTAGCTTTTGTCCTATGAATTTAGCTAGAGGTAACTCATCCCCCGGCCCATTCACAGTTTTAAAACCTATCATTTGTTGAAGCAAATCTATAGCTTCATCTTTGTCAATAAATTCTAGTACATTATTATCTTTCATTACGTCCCCCTCCAATGTATTATTGTTCCTATTGCTATTTTGCTTTCTTTTTATATGAAGTAGTTGCAAATATTATTGTACTGAATACACATAAAGGAATTAAAACATATACTGGTAATACCTTTACAACTCCTAAAAGGAATAATGTTAATCCTATTGCAAATGCACCATATTTTGGATATTTAACTGCGAACATTGCAAACATTGAACCGAATATTGCTGGTAACACAAATTCAAATGCTTTAATTACTACTGGCGGAAATAATTGCATAAGCCCATTTCCAGCTATAGCCGCTATTGTTACAATTACTATATTTGTAATAATTGAGCCTGCAATTCCTAATGTAGCTACTAATTCTGCTTTCTTTGAACCTGGCTCAACCTTTAATGCCTCTTGAGCAACAGCTGCACAAGGCACTCTCATATTACCTATATTTCCTGCTAAAAATGACATATAAGTCCCTGCCATTCCCAATACTGGAAAAAATGAGATCGGCTCAATAAAATAATAAGAGCCATAAATTGATGCAATTAAAAACCAACCTGTAATTATAGACTTAACTGGTGGTAATGCTCCGTATCTAATCCACAAATAGATTGCTGGTAGAAAACAAAATGCAACTGCAAGAAGTAAGGTCCATTTCCCTGTTTTTATAATTGGCTTTGTAAAATTTTCATAATAAGCTTGATCTTTACTATTTTCCATTAATCTCCCTCCTATTATCCTACATAAGTAACTGCAGCAACCATTCCAATAACCATTGCAATTCCTAGATTATATTCTCCAAGCTTTGGATATTTCTCTGCTAATTTTCCTAATAATATCATTGATAGTCCTGCTGCTAATGCTGCTACTAGTCTTCCGCTACCTGCTATTAAATGTCCTCCAACCAAATAAGCCATAGCACCTAATGTAGCTGCTCCACCTATTTCACCTGTAAGTCTTGTATCGCCTTTTGATATTTTATTTCTCAATCCTTCTAATTTATGAGTAAATAATCCGACAAATAAAAGCCATCCTATACCATTTAATGTCATTGCCCAAACAGAGTTAGCATATTCTAATACTCCATAACCCTCTCCACCAAATTCAACACCCATAGCCTTAGCTCCCATAGTGGATGCTGCTAGCTCTGTAGGTGCAGCTCCTATTATAGATAGTCTCAACCATGTCATGGGTCCTCCTACAACAGCCATCATACCAAGCATTACAACAAATACTGCTACAGCTGGTCCTATGGCTGAGATCGCTCCAATTCTAAATGCGTCCTTAGCCTCTTGCTTTGTAAGCTCTACTGAACTTGCGGATGCAAATGCTCTTTTAGAAAATATAATTGCTTGAACTGCTACTAATGATACTACTGGTAAACACATTAACCATAATATTGGATCATTGGCTATTTTTAAATATTCCTTCATTTTACTACCTCCTGACATATTTATTTTTATTTGTAATCTTATATTACTACATTTTCTGACAATGGAATTTGTGAGTAATTAAAATATTAACAATACTTTTTGTAGCTTTGCACTTTTGTATAAAATCCTAAGTTATTTTGTAGTTTTGCATTTTTGTACAAAAGATATCATTTTTTTGTATGATTATATAAAAATAGCTAGCAAGATTGGTACTAGTACCTATTTTGCTAGCTATTTTTCTTATTCTCTATGAATATCCTTTAGCTGAGATAAATATACAAATTCAATTCCCTGATCCTTCAACTTCTTAGACATCTTATCTAAAGTACCTACAGTTATCCTACCCCCTTGACCTCCTACATGACCTATACCTACAGCACAGCCTTTCTCTAGCGCTATCTTACCGAGTTCCTCCATAGCCTTTGATATATAATATTCAGTTCTTTCATTATCTAAAAAAGTATCTCTTTTAAAATACACTAATTCTAGCTCTTTACTTATGTCTTCTACCACTTTAGATTGGTCTGTTCTACTATTTAGAAAATATAGTTTTTTTTCCTTTGCTACACTCAGTATTTCCCTCATAATTATCTCATCTTTCATAATCTTAGATCCCATATGATTATTTATACCTTTTGCCCATTGTATTTGTTCTAAAGCATCTTGAACTATTTCTTTAACCTCATCATTACAAAAACTTGATCTTATTGCCCTAGGCCCTAACCATTTTGGGTCCCCTTTTTCAGGTTCCATAGGTAAATGCAATATTATCTCTATTCCAGCATCATGGGCTTTTTTTGCATCTATCTCACTATATTCTAAAAAAGGCATTACAGCAGCAGTAATTGGTATATCAAGCTTAATGAGTTCGTCCGTTCCTTCTCCATTATTACCTAAATCATCTATTACTATTGCAACATATCCTTTTGGAATAGTATTAGTTGCAATAGATTTTTCTGCAAAAATAAATTTAAACATAAAGAAAACTATAATAATAAGTGCTAGAAAAAAATTGTTAGTGTCCGTTTATTTATAATAATCAACATAGAAAAAACCTCTAAAATTTCTTTAGAGGTTAACTTAATATTGTAAAATTGATATTTCAATATATGATTTAGAACATTAGGATTTAATTAGACTAATATATCTTAACTCTTTTAAATGTTAAACTTTGAAACAGCCTTTAATAATAACTCTGATCTTTCTTTTGCTGTATCTGCCAATTTGATAACATGATCTGACATTTCTGTTATAGCCGATACTTCCTGTGCAATATTAGTAGCCCCCTCTGCCTCTTCATTAGCTGCAATTGCTATCTCATCTATTGCTTTTACCATGTTTTGCATTGAAGCTAAAAGTTCCTCAGATGTAGAACTAAATTCGTTTACCATATCATTTATTATAAAAGAGCTTTTACTATACTCCTCACTAGTACTAACAAGGCTCTCATAATCATCTAGTACCTTCTTATCTATAAACTCCATAATCTCACTTGAGCTAGATAAAAGATCATTTACACCTTCTAATATTATTTTAGTTACTTCCTGTATCCTAGAAACGGTATTTTTTGACCCTTCTGCCAGCTTTCTAATTTCATCTGCAACAACTGCAAAACCTTTACCTGCTTCACCAGCTCTAGCTGCTTCAATAGCAGCATTTAATGCTAATAAATTAGTCTGTGAAGTTATGGCCAAAATTGCCTCTGACAATTCATTAATTTTGTCTACTTCTTTCGATTGTTCAATTGCATTTTGCAAATCATCCTTTGTCTTTCTATATATTTCTATTGTATCTTCTCTTGAAGATATTGCTCTCTGCTTCATATTTTCACTCATTTTGTTTATATCACTTACTGTAACTGCACCTTCTTGGGCCTTATATGCAGTAGATTCTATAGCTTTTTCAATCTCAGTTGAAGTTGCACTCATTTCTTCAGTAGATGCAGCATTTTCCTCAGTTGTCGCAGACAATTCTTCTGTAGTAGCAGAAATTTCTTCTATACTTTTATTGAGTTTCCTCATATCTGAGTTAATATCAACTAGCATTTGACTTACATTAGATGACTCACTAACAACTTCTTTTATAATATCTTTTACTGATTCCTGCATAGTATCAATTGCTTTTGCTAAAGTACCCGTTTCATCGTTCATTTCAAGTAATTGTGCAGGTACCATACCTGTAAAATTCCCAGTGGCTACTATGTTTAAATAATCTGATGCCTCCTTTATAGGTCTTGAAATGCCTCCTGCTATAAATAAAGTAATAGCTATACTAATTACAAGAAAAATAATTGATATTATTATCATTGTCATTGTAAGACTATTTACTTGTGACATAACTTCAGACTTTGGAGCCGTTATAGCTAATGACCAATTTGTTCCTTCTACTGGAGCAAACCCCATATATTTAGTTACTCCTTTATAACTATATTCTCCTACACCTTTTTCCCCCTGAGTCATTTTCTGTTGTAGTCCAGCTAATGATTTTAACCCAGAATCTGCTTTAGCTTGCTCCAAAATATTATACATATTCATAACAAGTTCCCTATCCTTACTAGCTACCGTTGTTCCTTGTTTATTAATCATAAAAGCCTCACTATTTTCTCCAAAACGCATATCACTTATAAAATCGCTCAATACATTTCCATCGCGAGTAGCAGCTAGTACACCTTTCACTCTGCCACCATCCTTTATAGGAACTGCATAGCACAATATCAAATTACCATTAGTCTTATCTATAATAGGGTCTGAAACTGCCTTTTCACCTGATAATGCCTTTATAAAATATTCTCTATCCGAAACGTTTGCCCTCCCTCCAGCAGTATCTTCCATATTACCATTTATGTCCGTAATAAACATATCTATATGATTACTTCTTTTCACTTCATTATTAAGTAATTTTAGCTTTTCATTTAAAGTCAAACTAGTACCTTTCAGCCAATCACTTTCAGCTAGTGCCTCTAAAGCATTAAATTGAATTTCCATTCCTTTATCAACTATTTCAGCATTTTGTATTGCTAATTGAGATAATGATTCATCAATACTTATTGATAAAGCTTTTGATGAGGCTATGTAAGACACCACCCCAAACCCCATACAGATAACAAGAAGCAGTACTCCATAAAATAAAGATAGTTTTGTCTTAATACTTTTAAGCTTCAAAATATACCCTCCTTAATTAAATATTAACTATTTAATATAATATATTTAATGTAGACTAATGTAGTTTATTGTAGATTATTGTATTATTATATATTAATAGTTCCGTAGGTTACACTGTATTTCACTCCTTGTCATTGCCATGGCAATGACAATTCTATGTTTATCTATAGCCTATCTGATTATATAGGGTTATTGTAAGTCTATATATTATTTACAATTATATAAAGGGGGAGAACTCTTTGATGACTAATATGAAGTTTGGTGAATGTCTATCTCTTTTACTTTCTGCTTTAGATATAAGTATGAATCAACTATCAAAAGCTATAAATGTAGATAGCTCACTTGTTAGCCGTTGGGTCAGCGGGAAAAGAATTCCTGCATATAATACTATATATATTGATAGTATTACTGAATACTTTTCAAGAAATATTAAAAATTCATTTCAAGAACAAAATCTAAATAAAGTTTTGTTAAGTCTAAATAAAAATGAAGAATTAGATGGCAATATCAAAGAAAAAATGAAAAAAGTATTATTGGAGTCCCAAGGATATTCTATGGAATGCAAAAAAAGAGAATATCTAAAGAAGAAAAATCAGTTAGCCAGCAAAGATCAAGTTTTTAATTTTGTAAGTATGGATCAAATTTGTCCTGAGAAACAGAATAGCATTAATAATTCTAATCAGACTATAGATTTATCCAATGAGGATAAAATAATTTTCGGAATTGAAAATATTATCTCTAAAGGTATTTCTCTACTTGAATATGCAATTAATCAGCAATATAAAAAAAACAAGATAATTTATATAACTTACAATAATGTTAATACAACAAAGAGCCATTATAAATTAATGCTTTTGAGAAATGCCTTACTGAATGCTATAAATAATGGATGGGAGGTTTTCTTCTTATTGAGGCTGGATAATAATATTAATAGAATAATAAGATTTATCAATTTTATACATCCAATTATGATAACTGGAAGAATTAGATTATATTATTTAGATAAATATGGTACTTGTATTGCTAGTAAAGAAACTTATATTGTTTCAGATATTGGTGCATTATCCTGCTTTCCAACGGAACCATATTCAGAAATTACCTGTAGCTTTTACTTAAAAAATAAGGCTGGTGTCAATATCTTGAAAAATTATTTTAATGCAATCATTGCAAATGATGCTAAACCTTTAATTAAATATCATACAAAAAATATTGAATATCATCATAAGTTAACTGAATTGGAAGAAAGTATAGGTAATCGATTTCAATATAAATACTGTTTTACTACATTTACATTAACTGAAAACTTGCTTGAAAAAGTCTTAAGAAAAAAAAATCTTCCAAATGATGAAATACTTATGCTCTTAGACTTTCATAAAAGACAATTTAATGCATTCTTATCAAGTATAAAATACTATCAATATAAAGATATATTTTTAGCAAATTCTATTGAAGATCTAGTTATGCATAAACGATTTTATTTTGACTACTATGAAGAAACAGAGATAATAAATATGGATGTTGAAGATATCGTCGAACTTCTACAAAACATAATCTATCTTCTCAAAACCTATGACAATTATAATATTGCTTTTATGCCTAAAAATAATGATAACTTTTTAAAAAGTGTTAATTCATATTGTGCTATTAAAGAAAGACAAGCTGTATTATTCGAGACTTTTAATCCTTTAAAAGACCTCAAAAAAGTACAGCTATCAATAGAAGAAAACACTTTAATTAAAGCCTTTGAAGAATATTTCAAACAAACTTGGGAGCAGATTGCTCCTATTAATAAAGACAAAAACGAGATTATTATAATGTTACAGGATCAGATAGATATACTTAAAAGGACCTATTTAAGCATTTCAAAATTCTAGCAAGAAAAAAGAGGTCTATCATAAGTTTAATATACTTATGAAAAACCTCTAGGATATAAGTGATTGATAATTTAAAAATTTGTACTATTATTTATGATGGAATTACATCATGCCGCCCATTCCACCCATACCGCCCATTCCACCCATAGCTGCCATTGGGTCTTCTTTTTCTATATCTACTACTGCACCTTCTGTAGTAAGTACCATAGCTGCTACAGATGCTGCATTTTGTAATGCTGATCTAGTCACCTTAGTTGGGTCTGCTATACCTGCTTGAATCATATCTACATATCTTTCATTTAAAGCATCAAATCCAGTACCTGGCGCTTCTTCTTTAACTTTTTCAACGATAACAGAACCCTCAAGTCCTGCATTTGCCGCAATTTGTCTAACTGGCTCTTCTAACGCCCTCACTATTATACTAACCCCTGTTTTTTCATCACCATGAGTTGTTTCAAGCAATTTAGCTACGGCTGGTATTGCATCTATCAATACTGTTCCACCACCAGGAACCATACCTTCTTCAACTCCTGCACGAGTTGCAGCTAAAGCATCTTCTATTCTAAGTTTTCTTTCCTTAAGTTCTGTTTCAGTTGCAGCACCTACTTGAATTACTGCTACTCCGCCTGATAATTTAGCAAGTCTTTCTTGAAGCTTTTCAGCATCAAATTCTGATTCTGTTTCTTCAAGTTGAGCTTTGATTTGTTTAACTCTATTTTGAATTTCTTCTTGATTTCCTTCTCCGTTAACTATTACAGTTGTTTCCTTATCAACTTTAACCTTAGCTGCTCTACCTAACATTTCAATAGTAGTTTCTTTTAAGTCATATCCTAATTCTTCTGATATTACTTCACCACCTGTTAAAATAGCTATATCTTGTAGCATTTCTTTTCTTCTATCTCCAAAGCCAGGTGCCTTAACAGCAACGCAGTTAAATGTTCCTCTTAATTTGTTAACTACTAATGTAGCCATTGCTTCTCCTTCAATATCTTCAGCAATAATTACAAGAGGTTTACTCATTTGTACTATTTGCTCAAGAATTGGAAGGATTTCTTGGATATTACTAATCTTCTTATCTGTAATTAAAATATATGGATTATCATATTCTGCTATCATTTTTTCAGTATCTGTAACCATGTAAGCTGATACATATCCTCTGTCAAATTGCATACCCTCTACTACATCTAGAGTTGTTCCCATAGATCTTGATTCTTCTACAGTGATAACTCCATCATTTCCTACCTTTTCCATAGCATCAGCTATTAATTTTCCTATTTCTTCATCTCCTGCAGAAATAGATGCAAGTTGAGCTATAGATTCTTTTGATTCTACTTCCTTAGAAAATCTCTTAATTTCTTCTACTGTAGCATTTACAGCTGATTTAATTCCTCTTTGAAGAATCATTGGATTTGCACCTGCTGCCACATTCTTTAGTCCTTCTCTAATAATTGCTTGAGCAAGTAAAGTAGCTGTTGTAGTTCCATCTCCAGCCACATCATTAGTCTTTGTAGCTACTTCTTTAACAAGTTGAGCACCCATATTTTCATATTTATCTTCTAATTCTATTTCACGAGCTATAGTTACTCCGTCATTTGTAATAAGTGGTGCACCAAATTTCTTATCTAATACAACATTTCTTCCCTTTGGTCCTAATGTAACCTTTACAGTATCAGCTAATTGATTTATACCTCTTTCCATAGCACGACGTGCGTCTTCTCCAAACATAATTTCTTTAGCCATTTATATCCACACTCCTTTATTCAATTTTCAATTAACAATTAACGATTAACAATTGAAAATCATTAATTATTTAATTACTTAGCCTTTTAATATTTTAATTGTTATTTGTTCTTTGACAATTGTTAATTGTAATTACTCTACTATTGCTAAAATATCGGATAATTTTAGGATTGTTAATTCTTCACCATCTACTTTGATTTCTGTTCCAGCATATTTTGAGAATATTACTTTGTCTCCAGCTTTAATTTGATCTTTTTTCTTTTCATCATTTGTAATGTCAGCACCAATAGCAACTACCTCTGCCATTTGTGGTTGCTCCTTAGCAGTACTTGGTAGAACTATACCACTTTTTGTTTTCTCTTCAACCTCAACTTTTTTAATTACAATCCTATCACCTAATGGTCTTAGATTCATAGTTATACTACCTCCTTATGTTAATATTAGTTTTATCCTTCATTTTATTAGCACTCATTGTCGTTGAGTGCTAATATGTACAATATATATGTTACTTAAATGAAATCATGTAATCAAGTCTGAAATTCGACTATATTAAGGTATTATTTGCTAAAATATGGCTTTTAAACCATTAATCTTATTTTTTCTCTAATTTGCTATTCTTATCTTATTAAATTAACTAAATTTACTAATATATAGTAAATAATAGGAATAAAAACTGCTGGAAGCATATTTCCTACCTTTATTTTCTTGATTCCTAATATATTTATTCCTATTGCCATAATAAGCAAACCACCTACTGCTGACATTTCATTTACTACTTGTACAGTAAGTAAATCTTTTATAAAATTAGCCAATAAAGTAATGCTCCCTTGATAGATAAATACTGGGATACTTGAAAATGCAACTCCGATGCCTAAAGTTGAAGCAAATATTATAGCCGAAATACCATCAAGGATTGATTTTGCAAATAGAGTTTGGTGATTGCCTTGTATTCCAGATTCAAGAGAACCAACTATTGCCATAGCTCCAACACAATATACTAAAGAAGCTGTTACAAAGCCTTTAGAGAAGTTACTATCTTTTCCTCCAAATTTGTCTTGTAAAAAATTCCCTAAATTATCAAGCTTATTTTCTATTCCAATTACCTCACCTATTATACTTCCTACTACAATACTTCCTATAACTAGGATAATATTTTCAGACTTAATCCCTCCCATAATACCGATGATGATTACAGCAAGACCTATACCATCCATTATGGTATTCTTATAATCATCTTTAATTCCTTTTTTTACTCCTATACCTAATAATGAACCTAATATAATTGCTAAAGCATTTACTATTGTTCCTAGCATAGTTAATCTACCCCCATTAGTTCAGTGAATAGTTAAAAAAACCAAAATCTTTGCTCAAAACTATTCACCATTCACTTTTCACTATATTTTAATAGGATACACCATTTTAAAGATAATTTCTATAAAAAAATGGAATCCTTTTAAAGAATTCCATTTTCATCCTATTTTTTAATTATATTTCACTTTCCTTATATACATTGTTCTTACTATGATAAAATAAATTACCTGAAATACTAGATATCCCAATGCAACTACAAGACCATTTGCAAAAAGATTTCTTTGAAGTAAATTAGAAAGGGATTTCAATGCAAATAAAGAATGTGTAGTGCTAACTACAAAAGGTAAAAAGAATATAATCCCTATTTGTTTTGTTATTACTTTATTTATTTCTTTTTCTGTAGTTCCAATTTTTCTAAGTATATCGTATTCTACTTTATCCTGTTTTACTTCGTTGAATAATTTGAAATATATTATACTGCCTGAGGCTATAAAGAATAAAAAGGCTATAAAAAATCCTATGAATAATGTAAGTCCAAAACTTTTTCTGATGTCTTTATAAGGAATTGACTTAGAATAATAATTACCTTGATATTTACTACCCAACATCTCCTCTATTTCAACTGAAGCATCGAAGGAGTTCTTCCATTTTTCTAATTTTATTCCATTATATATAACTATATTATCCTCTTTAGTCATTTCTAATATATGGTTGTAGTCTTTGTCGTTTAATATAAATGCATCAAAATATCCTAATTTATTAAGAGACATAACACCACCATGTATCTCCCCGCTTACTCTATATTCATTTGCTTCCTCATTTAAACTTAATATTGCTGTTTCAAGGGGATATTTTTTAATTTTCTCTGGTTTACCATTATAGCCAAATACCTCATAAGGAAAATTATAGACTACCTCATTCTCTTTCACTTCAATTTTATCCTTACCTTGGAAAACAGCTAATTTATTATAATCAGTATTTGATATAAGTAAGATTTCTTCTCTGATACTATCATTAGCTTTTTTAGGCTCATTTTTAACCTTTATATTTTTAACTGTATGAAACTCATTTGTTTTTAAATCATATTTTTTTAGGATTTCTTTTACTCTCTCTATACTCTGTTTATCCTTCAGTGTTTCCCCTTTTTGGATTATTGCAATATCTTCTGGCGTATCAATTCCTGATATACTTGATATCTCTGTAAAAAATGAATATATGGTTTCTGTAGCAGTAAAGGTAATTGCACCTAAGGTAGCTGCTAAAAACAATACCTTAGCTGTATCTTGCAGTTTAAATATCATTTGGGAATAAGATATTATATTAGTTTTTTTATAAATTATATTTTCATTTTTTAAAACTTTATTAGCTACAGCTATACTAAATTGAGTAAAGATAAAATAACTACCAGTTACAACTATTAATATAACTGGTATCATAGCCAAAGGCACAAGTGCTCCTTCTACAATCCAAGCTATACCATAACCCAATATTAATAAACTAACTCCAAGAATTGATTTCTTCTTTGAAAACTTTGGCATTTCCTTAGGCATCTTACTACTTTTAATCTGTTGTATTATTTCCTTATTCTTTATTTTAAAAAGCATTAAAGTGCTTACTATCTCAAATAAGGTGAAAAAAATCAGAGCAGTAATACCTAAAGCTTTAAAAGAAATATTAAATGGCAAGTTAATATCCATAAATGCTTCCATTGCCATAAGAAATAATTTTGAAAAGACAACTCCTGACAATATGCCAGTTCCTATGGATAAAATAGATATTATAGTGTTTTCTATAAGAACATATTTCCTTATTTGATTTGTAGTCATTCCATATAGAGATAGTAATCCAAACTCTCTTCCTCGAGATTTTAAAAATATGGAAGTAGAATACCCCACAAACAGTACTGAAAACATTACTATGATAACTTGACAGGCTACCATACTATTAATTACCCCCATTTGTGCCACTGGATGTCCGCCTATATTTTTAAAATTTAAAGAAGGATGGAATACAAAATTAGCAAATATAAAGAATGCTGTAACAGCAAATGCATTACTTAAATAATACATTACATATCTATATAGATTTCCCTTAACATTGCTAAGAGCCATATTAGATATTTTCATTATATCCACCTCCAAGAAGGGATAAGGCATCTAAAATTTCTTTAAAAAATACCTGTCTATTAGAATCCTTAACTATTTCAGTGAAGAACTTCCCATCTTTTATCATTATTATTCTTTTACAAAAACTAGCTGCAAAAGCATCATGAGTTACCATAACTATAGTAGCTTTTCTTTTTTCATTTATATTTTCTAAAGAGCTCATTAAATCAAAGGATGCCTTAGAGTCTAAGTTTCCAGTGGGTTCATCTGCTAAAATAATAGCGGGGTTATTTATTAATGCCCTTGCACAAGCAGTCCTTTGTTGCTGTCCCCCTGATACTTCGTAGGTCCTTTTATCTAGGATATCCTTGATATTTAATATGGATGTTATTTCATCTAGTTTTTTTTCTATTTCTCTTTTTAGGAAACCTTCTAATACCAAAGGAAGTATTATATTCTCCTTTACAGATAATGTATCTAATAAATTAAAATCCTGAAATATAAACCCTAAATTCTTTCTTCTGAATATAGCTAACTTATCTTCCTTTAATCTATAGGGATTTTCTCCATTTATTAATATTTCTCCAGAAGATGGAGAATCTATTGTAGCAAGAATATTCAATAGAGTAGTCTTTCCACTACCTGAAGGACCCATTATTCCTACAAATTCTCCTTCTTTTATATTCATATTAAAATTATCTAAGGCTTTCACCGATACTCCTTTGCCCTTGCTTCCATATATTTTAGATAGATCTTTAGTTTGCAATACTGACATTCTATTACCTCCTGATTTGTATTTCTATATATATCATAATAATTCAAGGGAAATCTTTCTATCGATTTCCCTTTCAAATGGAGATATTATCTTACAATATTGTTAGATTAGGTTGTTTTCCGCAGTTTCACAATACAAATCTATTTACTCACAACCTCTATTTACTCCGTAGGATATATTTCAGTGGTGTCCGTTAGAGCCTTCGTTCATTCACTGGGTTAGGTCATAAATACTTTTTCCATGATAAAAAATAATACTTGATTTTGTACCTTCTCCCTCGATAGATTCTATAAATATACCATGACCTAATTTATCACATACATCCTTCACAAGATATAGTCCCATACCTGTGGATTCTAAGTATTTCCTACCATTTTTTCCAGTAAAGAAGGGATCAAATATTCTATCTAAATCCTGTTTTGGTATGCCTACTCCCTTATCTTCAATTAAAAGTATGGTTTTATTATCTTTATTGTAAAACTCTATATCTATAGTCTTGTTACTGCTATCTTTAACCTTTGAATATTTAATACTATTAGATATTATTTGACTGATTACAAATTTAATCCATTTCCTATCACTTTTAATTATTATATCTTCTTCAGAATTTATCTTAGGATAAATAGAATTCACTATAAAAGCATTTTTATTCTCATTTATAATATTTCTAATGGTTTCAAGCAAACTAACATCTTCCACCTTAAAATCTAATTCAAAATTACTAACCCTTAATGTATATAAAGCCATCTCTAATCCATGGGATAGTTTCTCTATTTCTTCCTCAATACTTTCATAGTTCTTCTTAGTCTTTTCATCCAAATTTCCTTGATTTTCATCCTCTAGAATAAGTTTAATAACTGATACCGGAGTTTTCATCTGATGAATCCATCTATTATTAAAATAATTTTGAGTTTCAAAAGACTTTTTATATTTCTCTAATGTATCTATATATTTAAGATAATTGCTAATTAATGCTTCTTTGAAAAAATCATATTCTCTGCTTATGTTGTCTGGAATATTAAATATATAAGTTAAATCAATATCCTCATCTGATCTATTATTAATTAAATTATAAAACTTCCTTTTTTTCATATAATCTATAG
>NZ_NPMN01000040.1 GCF_002266425.1 Tissierella sp. P1 | reverse complement strand
ACATTTAATAAATTCATCTTATTTTTCTCCTTTCATCATTAAATATCTAAATTTTATTACCCCTGACTGTTTCAATAATTTCTCGCTAATTCTCTTCAATAAACATAGTTTCTAAGATTCCATTAATTTTATATATCTCTTGAAAAAAAACGTCCAAATTGATATCAATTGGCAGTTTAATTTTAATGCATGATGTCAATATGGTTTCTCCGCTACCATTATCAGCAGTACTTAAAATCGAAATATCTATAATATCAATATCATATCTACCTAATAATATTCCTATCTCACCAATGAGGCCTGTCCTATCAATAGCAGCAATCTCTAAAGTTCTATATTTTGTCTTAAATACTTTTTTCTCAAAGGAACTCAATCTTGCTAGTGTTAAAAGTACTATGGCTGTTGTTAATAATCCACCTAAATAGTACCCATTACCGATGGCTAGTCCAATCCCCGCACATACCCATAAGCTAGCAGCAGTAGTAAGTCCTTTTATATGACTTCCTGTTCTTATTATAGTTCCTGCACCTAAAAAGCCTATTCCACTTACTACCTGTGCTGCTAATCTAGCTGGATCTCCAGTCCTCATGCCACTTTCTAAATCATAAAATCCATACATAGAAATAAGCATTATTAGAGTAGAACCAATACTTACTAAAACATGAGTTCTCAATCCAGCTGGTCTATTATTGGCTTCCCTCTCCATTCCAATTAAACCACCAATTATGGTAGATAATATAATCCTTAATATTACTTCTCTATTACTAATCATAAGTCCCGACCCCTTTAATTGGTCTAACATCTATTTAATAAATTCTTAGTATCTTGTTATTTCTAAGAGTTTAAATCTAAAATTAAAACTTCACCTTTTTTATTTATATTTATTATCTTTGGTTCTACATTACCATAAGCAGTTTCATAGTTTATATTTTTCTCATTGCTTAAAATATGTCCACTTGAAAAAACTGTAATTAATCTATCATCAAAAAATTTATGATATCCTTTTGGTTCTGCCTGATGCCCACGAACAAAAATATCAAATCCTATTAAATCTCTAAACTCTTTGAAATGTCCTTCAGTAAATTTAAACCTTACATTATCTTCTTTAAGATTTTCATTACTAACAGAAGGATCACTCCACATCATATTTTTTATTATCGAGCCATTTAAATAATCTAATATATTTTCATTAGTAAGGTCTGAAATGCTATTTATATAACTGAAGAGTTTTTCCTCTTCTTTTCTAGGTCTTGGTATCCCTCCATGAACTACCATCAGAATTATTTTCTCATTACATATAAATGAAATATTACTTAAACTATCAAATAGCTCTAAGTATTTATTAATGATATCAATGTTAAGTGTTTTATTTAATTTTGCTAGATTATATAAATATAGAAGAAACCAATCTTCTTCAATATCTTTTTCTGGTTTTCTAACCCACATTTTTACTTGCCCATCTATAAAAGAACCTCCATCATGGTTACCTCTTTGTAGAAATATATTCTCTGGAAATATATACTTTAGAGTTAATAGAAATTGTAGAGTTCTGAGATGTGCCTTTCCTCTATCAACATAATCTCCTAAGAATATTAACCTGATTTTTTCCTTCCTTAAAACCCTATTAAAGAAATCAACCTTTTCTAAGATTCTTCTAATACTAATGGTATCTGAATGTATATCACCTATTAAATAATAATCCCAATCTTTCTCATTAAATAAATATATGTTATAACCTCTTTTACCATCTTCAAGTTTTTCTTTAACCATTTTAATGTTTATGCTTTGTCTAAAAACATCTTCATTGATTCTACTATTTTCTCGATTATGAATATTACAAACTTCGTTGATTAAAAATTCATGTGTTTTATACATATGGGTTAAATCTTGTTCATTTAAGTTGTTTAAATCTCTCCAAACTAAATCAATGGTTTTAAAATAATCATCTGTAAGTTCCTCTACATTAGTGTATCTATTATTTACAATATTAGATTTTACTTCATTAATAAAGCCTATTACTTCCAAATATCTCTTCATTTTTTCACCTTATATTCTTATTTTTTAATGTCAGTTCAAAAAGGAACTTCCTTTAATCAAGTAAAGAAAGCTTTTCCTTTTCGCTTATATTTTTATAATATATTTGCGATATATGGGGGAATAATTTATATACCGCAGTGTTAGTTGTCAACTAATCCTCTATATATACATGATGGAATATTACTCCACCTGTAGGTGTGATTCTAATATCCTTAGCTTTACTACTCAATAACATAGAAGAGGTACCATAGCTTATTGGGCAAACTATATATTCATCTATTAAGAATTTTTCTGCTTTGTGAAGTAATTCATCTCTCTTTACCAAGTCTATTTCTGTTCTTATCTCATTTACTAAAGCATCATATTCAGGATTACTATAATGAGGATTGTTATTATAGTCTCCAGTGGCATAAATACTTAAGAATGAAAATGGGAAACGGCTTCCGTTCCAAGTCGATCTAGCCAATTGGAATTCTCCACTATGTCTTCTTTCAGATTCTACTTTGTATTCAACATTAGTAAGTTCTACTTCTATATTTAAATTTTTCTTCCACATTTCCTGTAACATCTCAGCAGTTTGCTTATTTTCTGGGCTTGCATTATATAGATATTCTATTTTAGGGAATCCTTTTCCATCTGGATATCCAGCCTCAGCCAAAACGACTTTTGCCTTTTCAATATCACCAGTAGGAGATAGAAGAGGGCCATTTTTATCTGCCTCTGTTCTGAAATCCTTGCCAACAGATGTAGCTCCAAAAGGTACAAGTCCTGTGGCAGGTTTAGACAATCCTGATACTGAAGTTTCTGATAGTTTCACCTTATCAATTGCCAGCACCAGTGCTTCCCTAACCTTTCTATTATTCAGAGGTTCTTTATTTACATTAAGTGCAAAATATGAAAAACTTATTTTAGGTAAAAGATGAAACTCTTCACTTTCCATTGCAAGTCTTGGTATCTCTTCAGAAGGAACACCAGTAAATCCATCTATTTCACCTGCTTCAAATGCTCTTAATGTAGTTAAAGAGTCATCAATAAATACAAATCGCAATTCATTTACCATTGCCTTGTTAGCCTTATCCCAGTAATTTTCATCTTTTTCTAGCAATAATTCCTCATTCATCTTATAGCTCTTCATCTTAAAAGGGCCATTAGTTACAATTTTATCAGGATTAGTAGTCCAATTGTCAGGATTTGCTGTTATTATATCTTCTCTTAAAGGGAAGAAAACTGGGGATGTAAATTTATATAGAACTTCATCTTCTGGTAAAGGAAATACTAACTCAATTTTTATTATATAATCATCAAGCATTTCAAAGCCTACTTCTGATAATTCAATATTTCCCTTATAATATTCTTCTGCATTCTTTATAATAAAATAGTCTCCAGCCTTTGGAACTGCCATTTCAGGATTTAGCGCTCTTTTCCAAGAGTACATGAAGTCTTTTGTTGTAACTGGCCGTCCATCTGACCATTTTGCATCTTTTCTTAAATGGAAAGTATATATTAGCCCATCATCACTAATATCCCATTTCTCTGCAATACCAGGTTGAATTTCTAATTTTTCATTTTCTCTGATTAAGCCTTCAAATATATTATCTATAACTGTATTTCCTACACTTTTGTTATTAATTTGTGGATCTAATGTAGGAGGATCTGTAGAGATACGCCATGTAAATCTTGTAGGTTCTTTAGACTTAGAATTTTCTTTTGTTTGTAGGTTGCTCTCTTCACCAGAAACATTCACAGGAACATCAGTTTTATTGCTACACCCTGTTAATGAAGTGAAAATCAAAACCATACACATAATAATAATCAAATATCTTTTATTCATTAGCCACACTTCCCTTAATTTATTTTTATATTTTAAATATAAACAATATATTAAATCTAATTGCCATCATTAACTAAATGGCAGGCAACTTTATGGTCTTTAGATACTTCTTTTAGTTCTGGTTCTACTTCTTCACAAATACTTTTAGCATATTTGCATCTAGTTCTAAATTTACATCCTGAAGGTGAAGAGATAGGACTTGGTACACTTCCTTGCAAAACTATTCTCTCCATTTTTGCTGAAGCATCAGGATCTGCAATAGGAATTGATGAAAGTAGAGCTTGAGTATATGGATGCCTTGGATTACTATAAAGTTCATGACCCTCAGATATCTCAACAATTTTACCCAGATACATAACTCCTATCCTATCAGAGATATACTTAACCATGGCTAAGTCATGGGCTATAAATAAATATGTCAATCCTAATTCCTCCTGTAAATTCTGCAACATATTTACTATCTGTCCCTGTACAGAAACATCTAATGCTGATATAGGTTCATCACAAACAATCAATTTAGGATTTAACATCAATGCCCTTGCTATACCTACCCTCTGTCTTTGTCCCCCACTAAATTCGTGAAGATATCTGTTAGCAAACTTCTTGCTTAATCCTACCCTAGCTAAAGCATCATACACCATATTCTGCTTTTCTGAGCCACTGGCTACCTTATAAATTTCTAAAGGTTCTGCTAATATTTCTGATACTGTCATTCTAGGATTAAGACAACCATAAGGATCTTGGAAAATCATTTGCATATCTTTCCTTATATTTCTCATATTCATTTTACTAACGGTTTGGTTTTCGAATACCACCTCTCCATCTGTAGGTTCATAGAGTTTTATAATTGTCCTTCCTGCTGTTGTCTTTCCACATCCTGACTCACCAACTAGACCAAAGGTTTCTCCTTTTCTTATTTCAAAGCTAATATCATCAACAGCTCTTAGATAAGTTGACCTTCTTGTAAAAAATCCTTCTTTTACAGGAAAATATTTTTTCAAATTCTTAACTTCCAAGACAATATCTCTATTTTCCATATCGCTCCCTCCTTTACTGATTGATTTTTATCGTATTAGGGCAATCTTCATGCAATTTCCAACACATCACCTTATGTTCACTTGCGATATGAAAATAAGGAGGTTGATACTTAGAACAGATTTCCATAGCATATTCACATCTATCTTCATAAGGACATCCCTTAGGTGGATTTAATAAATCCGGTGGATTACCATGGATGGTGAATAATCTTTGTGACCTATCTAAGTCTATACTTGGCACTGCCTTTAATAATCCTTTTGTATATGGGTGTTGGGGATTATAAAAAATATCTCTTACTGTTCCAATCTCCATTATTAATCCACCATACATTACAATTACTCTTTGACACAAATCTGCAATTACTCCTAAATCATGAGTAATAAATATTATGGAGGAATTAACCTTAGTAGTTAGATCCTTCATTAATCTTAATATTTGAGCTTGTATAGTAACGTCTAGTGCAGTTGTAGGTTCATCTGCTATCAATAAATCTGGTTGACAAGACAACGCCATAGCTATCATAACTCTTTGTCTCATTCCCCCGCTCATTTCATGTGGATAATTATAGAATCGTTTCTCCGGAGAAGGTATTCCAGCCAATTCTAGCATATTAATCGCTATTTCCTTGGATTTCTTTTTGCTAATATTTTGGTGCTCTGTTATTGTTTCTACTATTTGGTTTCCAATTGTATAAACTGGATTTAAGGATGTCATTGGATCTTGAAAAATCATAGATATCTCCTTACCCCTGATTTTTCTCATTTCTTTTTGGTTTTTACTTGTTAAATTTTCTCCCTTAAAGCTAATCTCACCTGACTTTATTCTTCCGGGATATTGTAGAAGATTCATTATTGATAGTACTGTTACACTTTTACCACTTCCGGACTCTCCTACTATTCCTAAAGTTTCACCTGGGTTTACATCAAAACTAATATTCCTTAAAGCCTGAACTTCACCTGAATATGTGTAGAAGGATGTCTCTAAGTTCTTAATTTCTAATAATTTTTCAGCCATCTAATCACCTCTCCCCTATTTACGTAAACGTGGATCCAGTGCATCTCTTAATCCATCACCAACAAAATTAAATGATAAAACTGTTAAACATATGGCCAATGAAGGAAAAAGTAATTTATATGGATAAGTCATAAGACTTGGTAAAGCCTCATTAGCAAGTGTTCCCCAAGAAGCTTGAGGTGCAGACACCCCTAATCCAACAAAACTTAAAGAAGCCTCAGTAAATATTGAATTGGGTATTCTCATAGCTGCTTCTATAATAACTATGCCAAGCGTATTTGGTATAAGATGTTTTGTAATTATTCTCCATGTGTTTGCTCCAACTGTCTTAGCTGCAAGAACATATTCACTTTCTTTGAGAGATAAGACTTGTCCCCTTACCATCTTTGCCATGCCAAGCCATGAGGTTAATCCAATGGTTATCGCAACAGTTTTAACTCCAGAACCAAATATAAGCATCAAAATAATAACATAAAGCAATCTAGGTATAGAGCTTAATATTTCTCTTATTCTCATCATTATCATATCTGTTCTTCCACCTACAAAGCCGGATATAGCTCCATATAAAACTCCTATAGTCAAATTCGATATAGCGGAAACTACACCAACTATCATAGATATCCTAGCTCCGTAAATTATCCTAACACATATATCCCTTCCTAAATCATCTGTACCGAATATATGTAATTTATTTAAAACCTTTTTATAAACCTTAATTTCTTCACCTTGTGAATTCTTTATTTGATAAGGCTTTTCATTAAAATCAAATATTACTTCTGTTCCACTAATATTATATATTCTCTTCTTTTCTTGAACATTTTCTGTAACATCTGTGACTTTCTCTAATAATCGTCCATCTTTTGTAACTATAAAAGCTCCCATAACTGGATCTAAATAAAAATAAGTATCTTCATTGAGCTTTCGTATGGGGAATCTTGGCGGAATAGATTTAAAATCAATATTTTGGTCTGAATAGTTATATGGCGAAATATAAGGACCAAAAATGGATACAAACACTAAAAATATCATTATAATTACACCAAGTACAGATAATTTATTTTGTCTAAATCTTCTACTTACATCCTTCCAATGAGTCAAAGATTCTCCTGCTATATTTTGTACTACCTCACGGTTTTCAACGGGTTTCCATAACTCTGGAGTTATATGAAGGATTTGTCTGTTTTCTCCATATTTTTATTCTCCCTCCTTTTCTATTTATTTATCTATACTAACTCGTGGATCTACAATTACGTAGCATATATCAACTATAAGCACCATAATTAATGATATAAGAGAAGAAAATATTGTAACGCCCATAATCGTAGTATAATCTCTGTTTCCAACAGCTTTAACAAAATACCCTCCTACACCAGGTAAAGCAAATATTTTTTCTATTACAAAAGAACCAGTTAAAGCACTGGCAATATTTCCTCCCAAGCTTGTTACCATTGGTAAAGATGCATTTCTTAAAGCATGTTTATATTTAACCTTAGTTTCACTTAGTCCTTTTGCCCTTGCAGTTCTAATATAATCTTGTCCCATAACATCTAACATAGATGCTCTATTTAATCTTGTCATTGATCCTATTGAGCCTAATGACATAGCTATGCAAGGAAGTACATAACTTTTAAACCCAGCTGTAATTCCAAATATGGGAAACCAACCTAGTTTAAATGCAAATACATACAGAATCAAAGTCGCCTTTACAAAGCTCGGTAAAGTTTTTCCTAAAGTTGTAAGAAACATAATTCCTCTGTCAAAAGGTCCATTTCTATTTAAAGCAGCCGCTACTCCTAAAGGAACTCCAAATATTATAATTAAAATAATGTAAAGAATTGCCATTCTTATGGTAACTGGAAATCCTCTAGCTATTAATTCCGTTACTGTTCTTCCTTCATAAGCATATGAAGGTCCTAAATCAAATCTTATTATGCCTTTTAAAAAATCAAAATATTGTTTAGATATAGGTTCATTGAGATGATATTTTTCTAATATTGCTCTTTGTACTGCTGGTGACATCCATTGATCTCCATCTTCAACATTAAAGGGTCCACCAGGAACAGCATGCATTAGAAAAAAGGTAATTGTTACTATAATCCATAAAGTAAAGATTAAATAACCAAGTCTTTTTATAATATATTTCGCCATAACTCCTATAGTTAATATATAGAATAATATTAACTAACTTCACCTCCTCGTTAAATTAGTAGCACTCTATTAGATTTTTAATCTGAATCAGTTCTTATATAGACATACCTCCCTTAAACATGGTGTTTAGTATTTTGTGAATTATCAATCAATATTATAGTTTATAAATATACTATTTTCTGTGTTCTGCAATACATTGTTAAATTGTTTTTATTTTTATAAATCAGTATCTTCGATATTTATAAAAATAAACTCCTATAAAAGTAAATTAATTTACTTTTATAGGAGTTTATTTTGAATCTCATTTCCACGTTATATATTCTGACAATCCCTCAATATCCTTTATTGTTATTTGATCACCATTGACTTTTATCAAATCTTTATCTTGAAATTGATTTAAAGCCTTAGTTACCGTAGCCCTTGAACATCCAAGTATCTTAGAAATTTCCTCATGTGTAAATCGCTTTCTTATTCTTACATCTTGATCGTCTATTGGTCCTTCTTGATAAAACCATCTAATCAAAGTGTCAGCTACCTTTCCATTAGAATCACCAAAAGCCATATTTACCATTACAGACATTAATATTCTTAACTTTCTTATTAAATTGTAAATAATATATCTATATATTTCTGGATTTTCCAGAAATATTTGCTCTAACTGCTCTTCATCTAATATTGATATTTCGCTATCTTTTGCAGCTTTTACTACTAACTCACTTCTACACTCTTCGAAATATTCTAACTCTCCAAATACTCCCCCGCCACTAATAAAATAGAAGATTTTCTCTCCACCTTCTATGCTATAGAAGGAATAACAAATTCTTCCTTTTGTTACTATGTAAAATTTTTTGTCCTGTATTTCTATTATACTGTTTTTTGGATATTTTTTAATAATTCCCTGTTTACTAATATCTAAGAAAGCCTTCTTCATTATCCTATCTCTATCCATATCAAAAAAAGCCTTATACATTTTAACTATCATTCCTTTCGCTGTATTCAAGACACAAATTAATGGAACTGTTTCAAGGCTCACTTTATCTGGGCATCAGATACCTCGGCTGGTGAGTATGATTATACTTTTAGTAATCCGAATTTTAACATGTACCCAATACTTTGTCAAGTACAAATAAGTGTGTCTTTGACATCTTCATTCAAATAAAAACTGTTTAAATTTTTGGGTATTCAATATATTCCTGTCACTCATCTATTTTATTCTAGATACTACTATAGGATAATTATATATAGCTATAATTTTTCCTCTTTCTGAAAAATTGCCATATAATATAGTTCACTATGTGTAATATATTACACATAGTGAACTAATGTAAATAGATAATATTTTTGAATTAAGTTCCACAAAAAGTTCTGTAAGGACGATCTGATTGCTCAGGTGGTGTGGAATAGTCAGCCTGTTTGATAGAGGGATCATAAGGATTTGAAAGAGCGTCAAGAAGTCGCTCAAGTACGCTATAATCTCCTTGTTTTACTGCAGCTTCTAATGCTTCTTCCACTCGATGATTTCTAGGGATTATAGAAGGATTAGAATTTTTCATTAGTTGTTGATATGAATTATTGGATTCCTGTTGCCTACTTAGTCTATCCTTCCATCTTCTATGCCATTTAAGAAATTCATCAGTACTAAATAAAGATGAATCCTCTAGTTTCTCGAAAGTGAGAGCTACAAATGTATTGGTATAATCAGCCCTATACTTCTGCATTATATTAAGGATATCTTCAACAAGGGATTCGTCCTCTGACTCTTCATTAAATATTCCTAACTTTGCCCTCATTCCTGTAAGCCAGTTTCTATGATATAACTTTCCAAAATCTGAAATGGCATCCTGAGCCAACTTAACAGCTCTTTCTTGATTTTCATCTAATAAAGGTAATAGAGTTTCAGCAAATCTGGCAAGATTCCATGCAGCAATATTAGGTTGATTGCCATAAGCATAGCGCTCATGAATGTCAATAGAACTAAATACAGTTGCTGGATCATAGGTATCCATAAAAGCACAAGGACCATAATCTATAGTTTCTCCGCTTATAGTCATATTATCAGTATTCATCACTCCATGAATAAAGCCTACCAGCTGCCATTTAGCAATAAGAGCAGCCTGTCGCTTTATTACTTCTTTAAGTAATGATAGATAAGGGTTCTCATCATCTTCAATATATGAAAAATGCCGTTTTATTGTATAATCTGAAAGTATTCGTATATCCTCCACTGTACCCCATTTTGCAGCATACTGAAAAGTACCCACCCGTAAATGACTAGCTGCCATCCGTGCTAAAATCGCTCCCGGTAGACGAGTTTCACGGGCTATTGATTCACCCGTTGTCACTACCGCTAGACTCCTCGTTGTTGGAATTCCAAGGTTATGCATAGCTTCGCTTATAATATACTCTCTAATCATTGGTCCAAGTGCTGCTCGCCCATCTCCTCCACGAGAATATGGTGTTCTACCTGAACCTTTTAATTGGATGTCATACCGTTCTCCTAAAGGTGTAATCTGCTCTCCAATTAAAACAGCCCTACCGTCTCCTAACATGGTGAAATGACCAAATTGATGACCTGCATAGGCCTGAGCAAGTGGCATAGCTCCTTCTGGAATCTTATTTCCAGCAAATATAGCTACGCCCTCATTACTTTGAAGTGTCTGGATATTTAATCCTAAATATCTTATCAATGGATAATTGAGAATAATCATTTTTGGTGAACTTACAGGGGTTGGGTTAACTTTAGTAAAAAACAATTCTGGAAGATTATTTACATAACTGTTATCTAAATTCCATCCTGTTTCTATTGTCATCGTATCTACCTTTCTCCTTTTTTCTATGTTTTTATATAAATCAGTTCTTTTAGTGTCTACCTCTATAATTTTATTATACCCTTTGAACAAATTATAAAAACAAGGTAAAAACTACTCCTAATTTAATTCAATCATAATATATAGCATCATTACTCTAAATTACAATAATACTTGTTATATAAGATAAATAAAATATCTTTTTCACTATAAAGATATTCTCATTTGTAAGAATACTTAATATAAAATAATGAGCCAACCAAGACCCTTTAATCCCCTTAGTTGACCCATAATAAAAAAATCCTCTATCAAAGTACTAGTTAGGTGCCTCTTAACACTATCCGTTCACCACTTCTCCACCATTTATATGAATCGTTTGACCCGACATATAAGTTGCTCCGTCAGATGCTAAAAATACATAGGCTTCTGCTAATTCAACAGGTTGCCCTGGTCTTTTTAGAGGCGTATTTTCTCCAAAAATTTCTACACTAGCCTTATCAAAGGTAGATGGAATCAGTGGAGTCCAAATAGGTCCTGGAGCTATTTGATTTACCCTGATTTTCTTTTCTGCTAAATTTAATGCCAGTGATCTCGTAAATGATGTAACTGCTCCTTTACTTGAAGAATAATCAATTAATGTAGAATCTCCTCTATAGGCTGTAATTGAAGAAGTATTGATTATTGAACTCCCTTCAGATAAATAAGATATTGCAGCCCTTGTTAGATAAAACATTCCAAATATATTGGTTCTAAAAGTATTTTCAAGCTGTTCATCAGTTATATATTGAATACCTTGCTGAGGGTGTTGTTCTGCTGCATTATTAATAAGAATATCTAGTTTTCCATATTCTTTTATAGTTCTATCAATTATTTCTTGGGCAAATTCACTGTTACCAATGTCACCTTTTATTAAAAGAACCTTACCATTATATGATTCTATGACACTCTTAGTATCATTAGCATCTTTATCTGCAATATTGTATACGATTACTAGATTAGCTCCTTCCTTTGCATAAGCTACAGCTACTGCTCTTCCTATACCACTATCTCCACCAGTTATTATGGCTACCTTATCCTTTAATCTGCCATATCCCATATGAGCTTTATTATCATATATAGGCTCTGGCTCCATTTTAAACTCCCTACCAGGCTTTTCCTGAGTCTGACCTTTAATTTCATCCGCCTTATACATATCACTATCTTTCATCTCTTTGTTGTCCATCATATACCTCCTAAGTTTTACTTTATTATATTTTTATCATAAACTTAAATGATATTCATAAAACTTAGAAAATAGTTGTATCTAAATAACTAGCTCCAGAATATTATATATAAAAACACTGGATTACATATTGTTACTGTAATCCAGTGTTTCAAATTTTATATTTTCTATTGTCCTGACATTACCTCAGTCCATATTCTATCATATTCTTGTATAATATCCATTGGGTCTTTAAATATTTCAGTATTTTTGATTTCTTCATCAGATGGATATGCAACTTTAGAATTTTTGATATCATCTGGCAGCGTTTCTATTGCTTTTGGTATAGGTGTTGAATATCCTATATAGTCAGTATTTTTTGCTGCAATATCTGGTCTGCACATGAAGTTAATAAAAGCCTCAGCACCTTCTTTATTCTTTGCTGTACTTGGTATCACCATACTATCAAACCAAAGATTAGTTCCTTCTTTTGGTATTACATATGCTAGATCAGGATTTTGTCTAATCATAGCAACTGCATCACCTGACCAAACTACAGCAAGTGCTGCTTCTCCACCTATCATAGTATCTTTTACCTCGTCACCTTGATATGCCCATACCAGTGGTCTTTGTTTTATTAGCTCTTGTTTTGCCTCTTCTAATTCATTTATATCTCTTGTATTCATAGAGTATCCTAACTTCAATAATGCTACTGCTAAAGTATCTCTTTGACTATTTAGCATAATTATTTGATCCTTATATTTCTCATTCCATAAAATATCCCAGCTATCTACCACATCATCTACTTTTGTTTTATTATAGATTATTCCTACTGTTCCCCACATATAAGGCACAGAGTATTCATTACTTGGATCAAAGTCTAGATTGAAAAATTTCTCATCTACATTTTGTAAATTTGGTATATTATTCGTGTCTAATTTTGATAGCATACCTTCTCTAATCATTCTCTCAATCATATAATCTGATGGAATTATTACATCATAGCTACTTCCACCTTGTTTTAACTTCACATATAAGTCTTCATTAGTTGCATACATACTATAATTCACTTTTATATTATACTCTTCTTCAAACTCTTTAATTACATCTTTGTCTATATAGTCTCCCCAGTTGTATACATTGATACTTGGTCTACTATCACCACATCCTGCTGCTATAACTCCAATGACTAAAATCACAACTAAAAATATTATAGATTTTGTTGTCTTCAAATTAAACACCTCTTTCCATTTCATTTTTCTCTGTTCTTTTGTTTATTATTAGTAACATTATCATTAAACTAACAAACATTAGAGTAGATAATGCATTTATTACAGGATTTATTCCTCGCCTTGTCATAGAAAATATTTCAATGCTCAAATTGGAAACACCATTTCCTGTATTGAAAAAAGATATAACAAAATCATCCACTGACAATGTAAATGCCATTAGTCCGCCTGTTATTATACCTGGCATTATTTCTGGTATAACAACCTTTCTCAAGGCATAAAATGGTGTTGCTCCCAGATCCATAGCTGCCTCAGCTAGATGTTTATTCATCTGTTTTAATTTTGGCAATACAGATAATATAACATAGGGTGTACAAAATGTTACATGTGATAAAAGCATGGTTGTAAAACCAAATTCTATCTTCAAGAATCTAAATAACGCCATAAGTGATACTGCTGTAACTATATCTGGATTTAATACAGGAATATAGTTTAAGTTCAAAATTATTTTCTTATTTAGACCAGGCATATTATATATACCAATTGCAGCAAACGTGCCAATAATTGTAGATATAACTGCTGAAAGCACTGCCACAAGTAAGGTATAATAAAGGGCCTTTAGTATCTCAGCATCTTTAAATAATTCTATATACCATTTCAGTGTAAATCCAGCCCATACTCCTCTTGATTTAGAATTATTGAAGGAAAACACTATTAAAACAATAATAGGAGCATATAGAAACAAGAATATTAGAAATGTATATAACTTTTTTATACCTTTGTTTACCATAGTCCCCCACCTCCACCTTCTTTTTCTTTATCAAATTTAGATGTAAGAGCCATCGTTATAAGGATAAACACCATCAATATTATAGACATCGAAGATCCAAAATGCCAATCTCCTGTCCATCTAAATTGCTGTTCAACTAGATTTCCAATTAAATTATATTTATTTCCACCTAATAAGCTTGATATTATAAATGTGCTTACTGCTGGTATAAATACCATGGTTATTCCCGTTATAATTCCTGGTACACTAAGTGGAAGTATAACTTTACCAAATACCTGAATCTTATTAGCACCTAAGTCCTCCGCTGCCTCTATTAAACTATTGTCTATCTTAGTCAATACTGAATAAATAGGCAAAACCATAAAAGGCAAGAAATTGTATACCATGCCAAGTAAAACAGCCTTATCATTATACATTAATTCAAGTGGCTGAAACCCTAGTTTTGTAACTAGAAAGTTTATAAAACCATTTCTACCTAACAAAGTAAGCCATGCGTAAGTTCGTAATAGAAAATTCATCCACATTGGTATGACAAACATCAAAATCATAATATTCCTTTTTCTTATCTTTTCTTTCGAGATGATAAATGCCATGGGATATCCAAGTATTAAGCAGACAATGGTAGAAATAAAAGCTAGATTAACCGACCTACCGAGTACCTTCAAGTAGGTTGGTGTAAAAAACCTTTTAAAATTATCTAAGCTAAATTGAAATGTAGCAAAATTTTGACTGTCTCCTCTAGTAAATGCAAAATACATTATGAGAAGAAGTGGAACTACAATAAATATAACCATCCATAGAACATAAGGATAAGCTGTTTTCTTCATCTTCATTCTTCTCTCACCTTCTTCATTATATGAATATTTTCAGGTGACACCGTCATTCCTATTTCAGTTCCCACTGGCTTCATTATTGTACTGTGTATCATCCAATCAAAGTCACTGGATTTAACTATCATCTCATAATGAACTCCTTTAAAAGTAACAGAATCAACTACGCCATTTAAGATTCCATTTTCTACCGAAACTATTTCAATATCCTCTGGTCTTATTACCACTTCTATATCTTCATCTTTGCTAAAACCTTTATCTACACATTTGAAGTTTTTTCCTGAGAATTCAACTAAAAAATCTTCATGCATAATTCCATCTATAATATTACTTTCTCCAATGAACTCAGCAACAAATGCGTTTTTAGGCTCATTATATATATCAACTGGTGTACCAATTTGTTGAATTCTTCCCTTATCCATTACAACTATAGTATCTGACATTGTTAAGGCTTCTTCTTGATCGTGGGTTACATATATAAATGTTATACCTACTCTTTTTTGCATATTTTTAAGTTCTATCTGCATATCTTTTCTAAGCTTTAAATCTAATGCCCCTAAAGGCTCATCTAATAAAAGTACCTTAGGTTCATTGACAAGTGCCCTAGCTATAGCTATCCTTTGCTGCTGTCCGCCACTTAGAGAATCAATCGTCCTATTTTCAAAGCCTTGAAGATTCACAAGTCTCAACATTTCTTTAACTCTTTTACTAATCTCATCCTTAGATATCTTTTTTATTTTTAGCCCAAAGGCAATATTATCATATACATCTAAATGTGGGAAAAGAGCATACTTCTGAAACACAGTATTTATTTGTCTTTCATAGGGTGGTACTTCTGTAATATCTTTTCCTTCAAATAAGACTGTACCTTTAGTTGGCTCTTCAAATCCACCTATTATTCTAAGAGTTGTTGTCTTACCACAGCCACTTGGCCCTAGAAGAGTTAAAAACTCATTTTCTCTAATATATAAATTTATATCCTCTAAAACGGTAACTCCGTTGAATTCTTTTGTAACATTTTTTAATTCTACAGTATGCATTTTCTTCCCCCCATTATCTTTAAAAACTTGGTGGTGTACTCACCCAAATAATTGAGGCCTTTGTTTTGCTTCATTTGATATATAATGATTAGAGTTGGCTTTATAATAGAAGCTTTCACCTTTTCTAACTTTATACTTTTCTCTACCTATACAGACAAAAATACTTCCATTTACTACATACCCAAACTCTTCTCCTTCATGAGGTGTATCTTCTTTTGATCTTCCTCCAGGTTCTAACTCTATAAGAATTGGTTCCATCTTGTTTTTTTGTGCATTAGGTACAATCCACTTTAAGACATATTTTAATTCTTCATTTTCTGTTTCAAAAGCATCATCTTTTGAAAAAACTATTTTCTCATCAATACTTTCATTAAAAAACTCCTGTAAATTTGTTCCAAGTCCCTCTAAAATATCAACTAATGTAGCTATAGAAGGAGATGTTAAATCTCTTTCTACTTGAGATATAAATCCTTTAGTCAATTCAGATCTATCTGCTAACTCTTCTTGAGTAAGTGAATTTTGTATTCTTAGCCTTCTTATTTTGTCACCAATTTTCATAATACACCTCCTAAAGAACTAACCATATATTAAATAATTAGTTTATAATTACTAAACTTTTTTCCAACTATCATATTATAGTCAAAATCCATGATAAATGTCAATAGTTTTTTGAAATTTTTATTTGCCTTTTATCTCTGTATTATACACATCTATAGGACATTTTTAATTTTCTAAGTTTAATATACTAAATTTATTGTATAAAAAAATAAACTAGTATTTAATACTAGTTTATTGAAATAAATTATTAAATTCTACCATTTTCCTCCGGCACCGCCTCCGCCTGAGCGACCACCACCGCCAGATGACCTTCCTCCCCCAGAGGATCCGCCAAATCCACCTCCACGGCCTCCTCTTCCTATACCACGAAGTATACTGTAGGTAATCATACCACGAAATAATTTGAAATCTATAAATAGAAAAATAATTATCCCTATTATGATGGGAATCTTAGAAATAGAAGATCCTAAGTCAGCTACAGGAAAAGGCTCGTCAACTACCTTTGATTTATCTAAAGATATATTGTATTCTTCCTCTAATCCAATCAATATCTGGTTAAATCCTGCCAACACACCATCTGAATATTTTTCTTCTGCAAAATAAGGTAAAATATAATTATCTATTATCCTCTTGGTTTTGCTATCTGGAAATCGTCCTTCTAAACCATAACCAACTTCAATCCATATTTCCCTATCATTTGGCACGATTAATACCAGCATACCATTATCATATTCCTTACTGCCTATTTCCCATTTTTCAAACAAAGCTGTAGCATAAGAATTTATATCCATATCTCCTAGAGAGTTTACTGTAGACACTACTATTTGAGCTCCTGTTTTTTTATATATATCCTTATTTATATCAATAATATAATTCTCAATATCCTTATCTATTATCCCAGCTTCATCATAAACATAAAAATCATAACTAGGTTCAGGTAGTTCATAACTGCTACCATAAACAGATGTAGATAGAAGTACAATGATACAAAAAATAATTAAATATATCTTGTTCTTCTTCATCTAGGCACCACCTAAAAATTTACTTTTGGTACTTCTGCATCTTGCTGATTGATTTCAAAATATTGTTTCTTATCAAATCCAAATATTCCAGCCATAATATTTGTTGGGAATCTTTTAATCCTTGTATTATATGTTTTTACTACATCATTATATCTCATTCTTTCAGTTGCTATTCGATTTTCTGTACCTGCTAATTCAACTTGAAGATCTGCAAAGTTTTGATTAGCTTTTAAATCCGGATAATTCTCAACGATTACATTTAAACTCTTTATTGCATTATTTAATCCTTCATCTGCCTCTGCAAATTCTTGTGGAGTTTTTGCACCAGCATACATGGATCTTGCTGAGGCTATACTATCAATTACTTCTTTCTCATGGGATGCATAACCCTTCACAGTTTCCAGTAAATTTGGTATTAAATCTGCCCTGCGTTTCAATTGATTCTCCACTTGTGCCCAGGCTGCATCCACATTTTCATTTGATGTAACAAGACTATTGTATGAGCTTATAAGTGGAAATGCCAACAATACAATTATACCTATTATAATTAATAAAGATTTTCCTTTCATCTTTTTTCCCCTTTCTACTATTCTATCGTAGTTACTTTCATATTTTCTATTACATTGTCAATTAGATAGTCTACATCTAATACTTCTTCTGATTTCTCAATGTCTTCTATCCTTGGTTTTGTAACTGGGTGCTTAGGTAAGAAAACAGTACAACAGTCTTCAAAAGGAAGAGTCGACGTTTCAAAAGTTTCAATATCCTTTGCAATCTCTATAATATCTACTTTATCTAATCCTACTAATGGTCTTAATATCGGTAGTTTAACTGCTGCATTTGTCACACTAATTCCTTCAATAGTCTGACTTGCTACTTGACCTAAGCTCTCTCCAGTTATTAAAGCATTTATATTTTGTTTTTCAGCTATCCTTTCTGCTATTCGCATCATAAACCTTCTAGATAAGATTGTCATTTCCTTTTCAGGACATTTAGCATTTATTTCTTTCTGAATTTCTAATATATTTACACTATACATTGTTATCTTGCCAGTATATCTAGATAAAATCCCAGCTAGATCTTTAACTTTCTCCTCTGCCCTTTCACTAGTAAAGGGGTAGGAATGGTAATGAACTGCTGATATTTCTACACCTCTCTTTGCCATCAGAAATCCTGCTACTGGACTGTCTATACCTCCTGATAAAAGGAGCAATCCTTTCCCATTGGTGCCTATTGGCATGCCTCCATGTCCTTTTATTTTGTCTGTATAAATATATGCGTTTTGTTTTATATCGATATATACTAAAGTATCTGGCGTGTGGACATCTACACTGAGTTCATTAAAAGCTTTAAGTATAACCCCTCCCATTTGTTTAGAGAAATCTGGAGATTTTATCGGAAAATTTTTATCTGCTCTATTGGTATCGACCTTAAATGTTTTAATCTTCTCTCCTTCTATCTTCTCCTTTACGGCTTTTAATACAGCATTTTCAATTTCATCTACATCTTTTTCTACTTTGATACATGGGCTTATATATACAAGCCCAAATACTTTTCTCAATCTATTTATCATCTGGGGAAAAAATTGTTCTTCAGCCTGTATATATATTTTCCCTTGTTCTTTATATATCTTTTCAAATCCTATATCTTTTATTGCCCTTCGAATATGTTTAATTAATTGATCTTCAAAGTATTTTCTATTTAATCCCTTTAGAGCAATTTCACCTAAACTTACAGATAGTACTTTATCCACCTAATCACCTCATAGTTATTTGTCTAATCTCAGATACTGATTCCTTTAATACCTGAACTGCAGTTTCCATATCTTCCAAAGTATTTTCATATGAGAAACAAAATCTTATTGCTCCTTCTATCTCCTCATTGCTTAGACAGATACCTCTAAGAACATGACTCTTTTCTGTACCTTTAGATGAGCATGCTGAAGACGTAGAGACATAGATCTCTTTATCTTCCAAATAGTGTAACAAAACTTCTCCTCTAACATGATTAAATGATATATTTAATATATATGGCGAAGATCTTTCATCTAAGGTCGTATTAAATCTTATATCTTGAATTTCTTCTCTTACTCTACTTGCAAAATATTTCTTAAGCTTAAATGCATGATCAGATTCGTCTTTAAACTTTTGTGTCATTATCCTTACAGCCTCACCAAAACCAATAATACCTGTTATATTTTCAGTTCCTGATCTTAGTCCTCTCTCTTGATTACCCCCAAACGCTATGGGAGAAAGAATATGTTTCTTATCTATATACAATCCTCCTATTCCTTTAGGCCCATATATCTTATGTCCACTAAAGGAATAACTATCTACACCCCACTTTTTTAAAGAAACATCTACTTTTCCAAATCCTTGTACTCCATCTACGTGCAATAATATATTAGGATTTATTAAATTAATAATGTTTTTTACTTCATTAATAGGCTGTATAGAACCAATTTCATTATTCACATGCATTATAGATACTAAGATTGTATCTTTTCTAATAGCATTTCTTAATTCCTCTAAAGATATATACCCAAAATTATCCACGTTTAAGTAGGTAATATCAAAACCTTGTTGTTCATAGTTTTTCATTATATTCAATACTGAAGGATGCTCAATTTTTGTAGTAATTATATGTTTTCCCCTTTTACCTAGCTTATTTACAATACTCTGAATAGCAATATTATTACTTTCAGTACCTCCAGATGTAAAATAAACTTCATTGGTAGTTACGTTTAAATATCTAGCAATATACTCCCTAGCCTGCTTTATCCTCTTTTCTGACTTCATACCAAGTCTATGAAGAGATGAGGGATTTCCAAAATCATCTCTCATACTCTCGATTAGTACATTTACAACTTCTTCTCTTGGTCTTGTTGTGGAACAATTATCCAAATAAATCAAATATTATACACCTCTTCTATTTAGTATCCCAATTCCTCATCTACTAAGTAAATATGAATATTAGTTCCTCCAGGTTTTTTATGAACTATAACCTCTGATCTACAAATTCTTTGTGGTGAATCACAATCAATACATTTTCCAGTATGAGTACATGGAGTGCTAAGATTCAATCTTTTAGCATTCATTGGTGCTGCAATATTTTTAATTCTCTCTCTAGCTTCATCATAATCCTTACATATTTTATTCTTTCCAACAACTATATATACATCCTTATGACCGTATATCATAGAAGCCACTCTATTTCCAGTCCCATCCATGTTTACAATTTTACCATCCATAGTCAATGCATTTGTGCTGGCAATATAAGTATCTGTATTTATAGCCTTTACAGCTGCGTCTTCAACATCTTTTCTCCAATGCCAGTAAATTTCATTACCTCTATCTTTTAAATCATCATATATATCCATATCTTGTATCGTCATAGAACCACCTATACCTATAGATTCTTCTTTTTTGATTTCGGATAGTAATTCTTCTTTCGCTTCTGAAATATTATTAAATGTTTTTGCTATAAAACCATTTTTTGATAATACGTCTCTCAATTCCAAAAATTTGTTATTCATATTAAAACCCCCTATAAATACTATTTCCTTCTATACTATTATACAAGATTTATATACTATATTAAAGTAGAATATTTCTATATTATGTAAATCTTTTGTCGAATATTGAAGTTTTTTTAAAAAAGTGTTGCATATTTTGTCGACATTTGCTATAATTTAATTGTGGTTATCCCCCTGGTAACCTCAAATAAGATCTCTATTCCCAATACCCCTTTTGAACGGTTTATTTACATCCAAAATGGGTGAAGACTCCAAGTGGAGTCTTTTTTTTATGTAATAATTCTTCTTTATATTCCAATAATGCTGTAAAATATGTTATATTAATATTGCGTGTAAATTATCAATTTAATTAATTGGAGGTATATAATATGTCTAATAAAAATAAAGTAGCCATAATATTTACTGGTGGTACTATTTCTATGAAAATTGATCCCCGTATTCATGCAGCCATACCTGCCTTGACCTCAGAAGAAATTATTAGCATGGTTACAAATATAGAAAATTTCTCTGAAATTGAAGTAATTAACTATGCCAACATACCTAGTCCTCATATTACACCTTCTATGATGATGGAAATAGCTAATTTAGTTAGAAAAACTATAGCTAGAGAGGATATTACAGGTGTCATTGTAACTCATGGTACTGATACTTTAGAAGAAACTGCTTATCTCCTTGATCTAATAATTAAGACAGACAAGCCTATTGTTGTAGTAGGAGCAATGAGAAACAGTTCTGAGCTTGGATATGATGGCTCTAGCAATCTGTCAGCAGCTTTATGTACTGCTATCTCTAGTAGAGCTAAAAATAAAGGTGTATTAGTTGTAATGAATAATGAGGTAAATGCTGCTAGTGAGGTAACCAAAACAAACACATTATCTTTAGATACATTTAAATCCCCGGAATTTGGTTCTTTGGGAATTGTAGATAATGATGAAGTTATATTTTATAGAGATATGATATCCCACCAATTTATTGATACTAATATTATAGAAGAAAAAGTGGGATTAATAAAATGCGTTCCTGGAATTGAATCCGATATATTAAATTTTTACATAGACTCTGGATATAAGGGTATAGTTATTGAGGCTTTAGGCAGAGGAAATCTTCCTCCTAAAATGGTATCAGGGGTTAAAAGAGCTATCAATAAAAATATACCTGTTGTTATGGTATCAAGATGCCCAACGGGTAGAGTTTTAGATTCTTATGGCTACGAAGGAGGAGGGAAGCATTTACGTGAATTAGGAGTAATCTTTGGAGGGAATTTGCCTGGACAAAAAATAAGAATAAAACTTATGCTAGCATTAGGTCTAACGAATAATATGAGTGAAATTAAAGAAATAATAGAGCAAAATCTATTTATATGATATTTTAAAGAAAAAGGCTTATAATGGCCTTTTTCTTTCTTTTCCATATGTTCCTCTTGTTCTACGATTTAAAAAATCTTCAATTTCAAATATATTTTGTTCTAATTTTCTTACCTTTTCTTCTAGTTCTTCTATGATTGTTTCTAAATTCTTGGAATGCTTATTGATTTCTTTTTTTTATAGGAACTTCTACCACATTATCTAAGGGACCAAACCCCATAAATGTTACCTCTGGATATATGCTACCAAAGGAATGCTGAAGTAGAACATTGTCTTTAGAGATCGTTGTTAAATACTTATATCTAACAAAATCTATATCCCTTGATCCTTTCCACATATATATTATTGGTTCCCAATTCATCCCCTTATCTTCACTACTTCTGCTCATTATCTTATTTAACTCTACCCAAGTGATCCATAACTTATTTTCATAAAATATTATATTAGGATAAGATGGACTTCCCTCATTTGATATATGCTGTTCTCTAATTTTTTCATATTCTCCATCATCGTAGGAGAATTGATTATATTTTATAACTAAACTTCCGCTTATAAATTCACCATAAGTCATATGAATAATATTATCCATCTTAAGCACATCTAAAAATAATTTATCATTTTCCGTTCCAACTAGGGTTCTATTATTGCTCCATACTAATTTATCCATACTAAATTCTTTTAGCTCTATTTTTTTATCATTACTATAATATAATAATAAAATACTCTTGTCAGTTTGCATTAATCTAATAGGGTTTAGTACCTTATTTACACTAATTTCTTCAATTATATGATTGCTCCACTTATTTTCATTATAATAGTAATGGTATATCCTATACCTCATTTCCTCATCTGATATTCTTATAAGATAAAATATATGAATTATCTTATCCTTTACTATGATATTCAACTCAAATACTTCTGGTAATGGCTCAGATGTAAGTTGTATTTCTTCTTTCTTCTTCTCCTTTAGTACATTTAGAACAAGATGTCCTTCTTTGCTTTGATATAATATATAAATATTATTCATTATATCAATTCCTAAATCATATTCCTCAAGAACATCTCTAGCTATGATTTCTCTACTATTAATACTTGTATCTCCTACTACTCTTTCTAATAAAATATTATTTTTGGACTTCCTAACTAAGATAGTATTATTTGATCCGATTTCAGCAATAGTCCATCGATCAGTAAAAAATGTCATTTAAACACCACCTTCTTGCTTTTCTTAATAGCAATATTAATTTGTTTCTCCTTAATAATGAATATTATCTTCTTCTAGCTTATATTACAGTTTTTATTTGTAACAGAATAATATCAGACAGAATATATTATCATTGAGAAGTAAATTTATATTATTTGAAAAGGAGGAAGTAGAATGCATTCAAATATATTACCAGAAGATTTAACTCAGAATATTACTGATAGATGTTGTGTTGGAACTAAGGGCTGTGAGTGGGATGGTACTCTAAGGAGAGTAGTAACTGAACCAATCTTTGTACAAAAAGTTTATGATGCAACCCTTGTAAACTTACAAGCCTTAAGTACTGTCAGTAACGTTAGATTTACTCCAAATTTACCTGTAGGCTCGAGAATAATAAGAATAGTGGATATTAGATGTAGAAGATTTTTTAATCCTGCAAATGTAAATGATCCTCGTAATTTAGTTGTAGATCCTGAAACAATCCTTTCAGGCGGAGAATTCGTTAGAGATGCACAAGGAAACTTTGTAGAGGTCGTAGGTCCAGATGGATGCAGAAATCAAAGATTAATATTTGCTGATACAACTGTATGTGATGATGAAGGAAGAGGTACACCAGTATTTGGTACACAAAGAATTGCACTAAGAGGTAATGTTTTAATTGAAATTGATGTCTTAGTTCTAAGTCCTAATGGAAGAAGAAGTACCGTTACTTTAAGTGCTAATGTTCCTATTGCACCAGTTAATGCACCTATAATACTAACCAACTTCTTTGAACTATGCATACCTTCAGTATTTGACTCAGCATTCTTCCCAAGATTTGCAGAGTTCTGTAATATATTGTGTGAAACAAGATTGGGTACCAATAGCATTGCTAGAGATATACGCATAAATCCAGAGACAGGAGAAGTGAGAATAGATTTAATCATTGCACTTTGTATATCTTGCGAGAAGAAAATAGTAGTTCCTGTTCAATTATGTGTACTTTCAACAGGCTTTACTGAAATCTCTCCAGAAACTTCACCAATTTGTACAACATTCCCAACACTATTCCCAAGACAAATAGATGAAGATAGTATAGGAGATATTGAAGATCCAGGTAAACCTGATCGTCCTGGATGTAAAAGGGGTTTCAGAGGATTAGAAGCAGAAGAATTCTATGAGGAAGAAGAGCAAGAATAAGAAATTAAAAGGTGCTTAAATTAGCACCTTTTTAGCATTCTCCCCTTATTTCCTTAGTAAGTTGTTTTTTTATCTCTAGCTTCTTCAAGGCTTTCGATGCAAATAAGGAGATAATTATCGCTACACCTAATCTTATGCCTAATAGAAACCAAAGATTAGCCCCAACCACTACAAACAGAAGTGTATCTTCAATCACTGCATGACAAGCAATTAAAAATATCATCAAGGTATATAAATCCTTTTTACTTAAATTATTCTCTTCTGCACTTTCTATAATAACTCCAGCACCATAGGATAATCCAAATATTAATCCTATAATTAAAGGAAAAACAGCAGCATTGGATATATCAAAAAATTTAGCAATAGGCTTCATCTTTTCAGATAATTTATCTAATATTTTAGAGTCCTTAAGGAGTTCCATAATTATCATTAATGGAATAATAATTTTAGCCATCGTAATTACTGAGCCTAAAGCCCCAATAAAACTTTCTTTAATATATAACCAAAAGTCCATCTATTTACCTCCTATAGGATAATGTTTAATATTAAGCCTGAAATTATTGCTAATAAAAGTCTGACAGTAACTACAAAAAATAAACTTACCCCTGTTTTTTTCGCAACGGCTGTTTCTAAAAATAAACTATGAGAAAATGATAGCATAACAGCTAAAATAGTTATCTGTTTAATTGTTAATGTTAAACTAGTAATTGCTCCTATGCCTGCATATAAATTAATGCAATTACCTAATACAAGGACCAAGGATGCTTCACCAGGCAATCCGATTAAACTCATTGCGGGCTCAAACCATTTTGAAATCATATCTAATATAGGAGTCATTTTAAGAAATGTAACAAAAAAATATACAGGAACGATTATCTTTGTCAGTCTCCATAATGTAAATAAACCCTTTTTCAATCCTCTTATGCCACTATCCATACTCATCTATATCATCCTCATCTTATCCATTAACATTAACATCATCCTTTTTATAGAATTATTATATTTCCTGTTTAGTATTCAGTAAATCTTCCAAAAAATATAGTATATAGCTTATGGTAAGATTAATTTCTTCTTTAGGTAGCACCCTATTATCTAATGAATACTTAATATAGTTATTAAATTCTTCAATACCGTTAAAAGGCAACTCTATATGAGATAGCAGTTTTCTCATCCTAACCTTTCTTTCTATGTTTTTCATTTTACTCAAAGATCTATTGATATATTGAATCAAAGAATCAACAATCTGTTCTAAATACTCTTGTGTAATCAAGCTCTCATCTTCTGGAAATAATATATTATAATCTGATAGCTTAGCATCATTATAATAAGTAAGTATCTTTTTAGTGTATAGCAACTCTTCGTTTAAGTCATCATAACTAAAATCCTCTCTGTTTAATGCCTCAGAATTCAATATGTTAAACTCTTCCAAGTCCACAAATATCTCTTCTTCAATTTCTTTAATTTTCTTTTCAATTTGATCTGTTAGTTCATCTGCTTTTTCCTTATCTTCATCCCATATAACTTTTATCCAATTATAATATATATCTTCAATTTCTTTAGAGATAGCAATTCTATCAGTTAAGTTTATAACTATAATCATATTGCTTATCAAACCTAATCTTAATATAAAATCAAATATTTCATTGATTTCTTTAGTAAGCCTCATTATTTCTTTTACTATATCATCTAGTCCATCTATGTCTTTATCAGATAAATTTATATTCCTTAACTTCTGAATCTCTCTAAAATAATAATCAAATTTTGTACCATATCCATCCCTTATAGAACTATCAAACTGCTTTTTATATTCATTAATTTGACTTTCAACCTGTGACTTAGTATATGGCTTTAGATTTCTCATTATAGTGTTTTTAACTATAGAAAAATAGTTTTCTTTCACTAACCTCATAGGGAGTATTGAGATTATTTGTGAAATAACATATATATATTTATAATAATCATCTTTAAATTTACTTAATACCTCATTTATCATGGTTATTAAGTCTTCCACTTTTTTAATACTATATGGAACATTATCATAATCTTTATTAGATAAAATCTTAATTCCATATTGATCTGCTAATTCACCTACATAAGCTATCTCTATACTATATCCATCTATAATTGAAGATAATTCATATAATTCTTGTCTAATATCCATTACTTCTTGTAATTTTAGCTTTATATTATTGTCTGATTCATACTTAATAGAATTATCTAATAATCCGATAGTCTTATTTAAATAATAATCTAATAAATTAATCTCACTAGTGAGTTCCATATTATCATTCTTGATTTTATATTTTAATGTATTTTTAAGTGTATTTATTGCGCTAAAAGCATTTAAATAACTAGATTCTTTAATAAGTTTAAGTTGCTTTGTATTCAGAGACATTATATTATCTCTAATCTCTTCATTGGACATTTTAGAGATATGTTCTTCAAGATTAGTCATTATTAGTTTTCTCTCCTTTCAATCCTATAATATTTCTATATACAAATTTTGATTTTATATCAATTTAAAGGTATAATGAAAATATCAATATTATAATTATAACATAATGAAGGCTTAGGGTGAATTTTTTATGGAAACTATAACAAATATAATTTCTCATTCTTTAAATCTAGAAAAATATTTTAAAAATACCAATACTTGCTTTATAGATATTGAAACCACTGGGTTAAATAGAAATAATGATATGATTTACCTAATAGGGGTTCTATATTATGATCTTAAAACTAATAATTGGATTTTAAATCAATACTTTGCAAATAATATGGATAAGGAGCAGGAACTATTAGAAAAGTTTACAGACATGATATCAACTTTTGACAAAATTATTACATTTAATGGAGAGTCTTTCGATTTACCATTTATCGAGCATCGCTTAAAGAAATATGGTACTCATTATATATTTGATAAGGCAAAGTCCTTTGATTTATATCAAATAATTAAGAAAAATAGATATTATCTAAACCTGCCAAATTTAAAACTAAAAACCATAGAACTTAGCTTAGGATTTATTAGAGAGGACAAATACTCTGGTCGTGACTGTATTGCTTTTTACTACGATTATATAGTATCTAAGAATACATTATTAAAAGAAAATATATTAAAACATAATTATGATGATCTTGCTCATATGCTAGATATAATTGAAATATTAGATATACTAGATGATAAAAAAAGCTTCTATCTTGATATTAAAAGCACCACTATAAAATTTACCATCGAGAATATACAAATAAGTGGTGATATGATAAATATCAATGGCAATCTAGACTCTTTATTAGAAAATAATATAAAATATTATAGTGAAATTTATAGTATAACAACTGAAGATTTTAATAATTTCACTATATCAATAGAATTTAAGCGTGGGTTTATTACTGAAGAAGAACAATGTATTTATATAGACATATCTAAAATAGAAGGGCTTGAAAATATCGAAGATGCTACGGACTATAAACTACCCGCAGGTATTTTAATACTAATGATTGAAAAAAAGTATTGTATTGATAATATTAAAAATGTACTCATAGAGACTTTTAAAAATATACTCAGCTAATAAGAAAGCTCCTAGCGAAACATGTTAAAGATTAAAATAGAATTTTCCTATTCATAATAAAAAACAGACCAAAAGGTCTGTTTTTTATTAAAATGGTGGGCCTTCAGGGACTCGAACCCCGGACCTACCGGTTATGAGCCGGGCGCTCTAACCGACTGAGCTAAAGGCCCCTATAATATTGAAGTTCTTAGCTTTCTGAGCATTTTGGTGGGCCTGGGTGGACTCGAACCACCGACCTCACGCTTATCAGGCGTGCGCTCTAACCGCCTGAGCTACAAGCCCATATAATACCATAAGCTCTAATAAATTTTTGGTGGGCACAACAGGGCTCGAACCTGTGACCCCCTGCTTGTAAGGCAGGTGCTCTCCCAACTGAGCTATGCGCCCCTATTACTTACAATGGTATAGGCTTGTCAATTTTAATTGCTTTCTTGATTCTAAAATGGCAGGGGTGGCAGGATTTGAACCCACGACATTCGGTTTTGGAGACCGACGTTCTGCCACTGAACTACACCCCTTTATTTGAATCCACAGTTTTAAATTAATGGTGGGCCTTCAGGGACTCGAACCCCGGACCTACCGGTTATGAGCCGGGCGCTCTAACCGACTGAGCTAAAGGCCCAAAAATACAAAACTGGTGCCCGGAGCCGGAATCGAACCAGCGACACGTAGATTTTCAGTCTACTGCTCTACCGACTGAGCTATCCGGGCACGTTAATTTAGTTTATTAGTAATCAATGAATACTTCTCAATTTTCTATGTATGGTAATGGTGGGCCTTCAGGGACTCGAACCCCGGACCTACCGGTTATGAGCCGGGCGCTCTAACCGACTGAGCTAAAGGCCCCTACCATGGCGGAGAAGGAGGGATTTGAACCCTCGCGCCCCGTGAAGGACCTACTCCCTTAGCAGGGGAGCCTCTTCAGCCACTTGAGTACTTCTCCATATAAAAAATAATTGGTTCTTACGAACGCTTATTTAAATCAAATTTGGCGGAGAGGGTGGGATTCGAACCCACGTGGGCTTGCACCCTAACGGTTTTCAAGACCGCCCCGTTATGACCGCTTCGGTACCTCTCCATGGTGATCCATCCGCGACTCGAACGCGGGACACCCTGATTAAAAGTCAGGTGCTCTACCGACTGAGCTAATGGATCATGATAAATTATTTTGTTAGCAGATGATACATACTTCTCTGATTAGACTTACCAATCAAGGACTAAGCGATGTACTCAAAATCGAAAACCACGATTTTGGTCCCCTGCTTATACCGACTGAGCTAATGAATCATGTTTAATTGTTTTGTAAAAAATTGATGGCTGGGGTGACAGGACTCGAACCTGTGGAATGCTAGAGTCAAAGTCTAGTGCCTTACCGACTTGGCTACACCCCAACAACTGGCGCGCTAGGAGGATTTGAACCCCCGGCACACGGATTAGAAGTCCGTTGCTCTATCCTGCTGAGCTATAGGCGCATGTTTTATTATTTTTTTGGAGCGGGTGAAGGGGATCGAACCCTCGCAACCAGCTTGGAAGGCTGGGGCTCTACCACTGAGCTACACCCGCATATACAAATTCGCAGTCTCGCAACACAAATTTATTTATTCCCTACGGTCATACAAATTTGGTGCTCATCGCGTTTGACCTACTAGATCTCACTACTGTTCGTTAAGTTAGGTCATAAAATGGTGGAAGAGACTGGATTCGAACCAGTGAAAGCTTAGCTAACGGATTTACAGTCCGTCCCCTTTAGCCTCTTGGGTACTCTTCCTTATTTGTTTTTTT
>NZ_NPMN01000039.1 GCF_002266425.1 Tissierella sp. P1 | reverse complement strand
GTATCAATAGTAGTCACTATTATGAATATGTTTGCAAGCTTTATAGCTGTCGATGAAGATCAAATTAGATTGTTAAATACCTTTGGTGCCACTAAGCTGCAAATTTTACAAAAAGTAGTATTACCTTCTTCTATACCTGCTCTAATAAGCACATTAAAAATAAATATTGGTTTATCTTGGGTAGGAGTAATTGTAGGAGAGTTTTTAGTATCGAAAGCAGGCATAGGATATTTAATTGTATATGGTGGGCAAGTCTTTAAGTTGGATATTGTAATGATGAGTGTATTCATATTAGCTATTATATCCGCTGTAATGTATAAGTTAGTTGCTATATTAGAAGATAAGTTTAAAAGATGGTAGAATAAAAACAACTATAAAAAACGTGTATCCCTAGTCCTATTGGCTGAGATGACCACCGTTTTTTATAGTTGTTTTTTCACAATTATTCTTATATCAAAACAATATATATTAATATTGCACAATATTATTTAGGTTCTCTTGCTCATACTCTGAAAAATCATTTGTATCAAAAAATTTTTGTGACTTCATTGGCACATACCAACTATATTTTTTGAATAACTGATTAAGTACTTCTAATTCAAATACATATCCATGCCTTGCATAAATCTCATTTCGAAAAATAGAACGCTGTATCTCTGTTAATTCTTCTATTTCCTCCATAGAATATACTCTTTCATCCGTATCAAAAATAAAATTATCATAGTCTACATCAAATTTCCCCATTTTTTCTCTATAATCATTAATTGCACTCGTATACAAAACAAGCTCCTCTTCGTCATATTTTCTTATTTCATTCATAGGCACTAAATCTGAATCCTGAATCGACCAATTACTTTCTTCTTTATGTTCAAATAATATTTCAACTCTTACCTCTTCAGTTGCCATTCTTATTTGCATGATTCCTCTATTTCCAAATCCATCATCAGAAAAGCTCTCAGAAATGTAATAATCATTGATTTCCGCAGCAATATCAACTTCAGCAATTCTTAGGGATTGTTCCTGAACAGATATATAAGAGCCCTTGAGAAAATTATTATTTATTTCATATACTTCTAAATAACTACCTCCATTATGTAAAATTTCTTCTTTCTGTTTACCTTCCTCACTCCATGTCCCCTTAAAACTTTCATATACTTTCTGATTCACAATTTGATTCTTATTATCATTTTCTTGCGTTATATAGGTACTTTTATAAACCTCAGACTCTTCCATTTGAGAAATACTTTCTGATTCCTTTTCACATGCTGTCAATAATGTTATACATATTGAAGTTAATAATAAACCTCTTATAATTTTATAGTTTCTCATATATCTCCCCCATATATATGCTTTATATGAAAATCCACATCTTTATTATTCATGTCAATTATTTTTTAGCAAAAAGCTATCTTATAAGAAAATAAGTTGAGAACATTCTCTAAACATAAGCTTTTTAATATATACCCAAAATTATCTCATTACTTGATATTTTATTGATACTCTGATAGAGGTTACGGTTTAAAATCTTTGTTCTAACCCTTGTAATAAAACCTTATTAATATTTACTTCCTATTTTAATTTGTTGCGTACTATTGATGATATCTTATTAACATATTCTTCTGGAGTTTTTCTATTTGTAAATTTGAACTGGCAAAACGATCTATATTACAACAAAACCTATGGAATTTCACCCATAGGCTTTGTTTTTAGTTCATATAACTCTGTCAACAACTACTTAACTGGATTTCTAAAAGAACAAGGCAATTTAACCAAACATTTGCCACAAACATCTGCCAATCCCATATCTTTATAGGTTTCTCCATTTGTTAAACACATCTCATAACATAAATGTCTATTGAATTCATCTAGTTTCAATGCATTATTTACACACCTGTCTACACATTTCTTGCAGCTGCCATTATGCTTATATAGGCAATTTTCCTTATCTTGTCTCGTAGTCGGCTGTATTTTTATATTTGTAACCACAGTGCCTATTCTACCGCAACAACCTTTTTCAGTAATCAACATATTATTTAATCCAAACTTTCCAAGTCCAGCTATATATGCTACATGCCTATGGGACCAATCACTCATTAGTTTTTCTGTATCAAAATTATGTGTTGCAGGTACAACTTCAAGGCTATATCCTGACTCTTGTAGTTTCTCTTTTAGATGTTTATTTATTTCCGCAATAATTTTATTTGTTTCTATGTAGGCAGTTGCCCATTCCTTAGAGCTGTGCCTATTTTCGATATTGCTATTTGGTATATATTCTTCAAAGGGAAGAAAATAAGCAATTACTGTTTCTGCATCATCAAGCAAATCATGAGGTAATAAATGAGTTTCGCTTACTGCTTCTTTTAATTTACTAAACATAATATCATCTGCATCAGCATAAGCAATTAATGGTTCTTTCCACTTTGTAGATATATCCTCATTGTTTTGATAGCTGAAAACAAATTCTTTTATAATATTTCCAACCTTTTCTTTCATGCTATCCTCCCCCCTATTGCTGATTATTTATATTCTAATATTTCCACCTTCTCCATAACAACTGGCTCAACTGGTTTATCGTTTGCATCAACATCTACAGAAGCTATTTTATCTACAATATCCATTCCTTCAAATACTTGACCAAATACTGTATGTGCACCATCTAGCCAATAGGTACCTCCTAGTTCAGCATAAGCATTTATTACTGCATCTGGATATCCTCTTTGTTCACCTGCTTCTTTCATTTGCTTGATTATGTTTTCCTCAGTTTCTGTTTTTTGTACTATGAAAAATTGACTCCCATTAGTATTAGGCCCAGCATTAGCCATGGATAATGCTCCTCTAAAGTTTCTATAATTTACATTAAACTCATCTTCAAAAGGTTTACCCCAGATACTTTGACCACCCCTACCAGTACCATCTGGATCTCCCCCTTGAATCATAAATTCATTCATTACTCTATGGAAAGTAACACCATTATAATATCCATCTCTAGCATGAGTCTTAAAATTTTCCACTGCTTTTGGTGCTATTTCTGGAAAAAGTCTTATTTTTATTTCTCCATAATTTGTAGTAATAACTGCAATTTCTTCTCCTTCTTGTGGTTGCTCTAGCTGCTCTAATGTCATATCATTTCCTCCTTCATTTTTTTCTATTTCTTCTTTTTCTACTATCTTTTCTTTTTTGCATCCTCCTGTAAATAAAATCAAGGATGTAGCTAGTAATAATATTAAAATTTTAATAGTTTTTTTATACATTTTTGCAACTCCTAGTTCTCTAATACTTTCTATACGACATTATCTTATATTATACAATAACTATATTAATTAAAAATCTATATCTTTATTATGCGGTATAATATTACCTTCAAAGCTAACGCTAATAATACCATGAATCTGATAGATTTCTTTATATAAGTTATTTATATTAAAATTATTAGGTGTCTTGATTAGAAATCGAATTTCCATAATCCCGCTATCTTCGTCATATTCATTGTCATTATTTAAAATGGTTATATCTTTAATAGAAACATAGTGTTTTCCGAATAAAACTCCTATTTGCCCTATAATCCCTGGTCTATTTGTGGCTATTACTTCAATAGCCTGATATTTTTTCCTTAATATCCTTTTTTCAAATATACCTAAACTCATTAAAGTAGCAAGGACTATGGCAGTAGTAACTATAGCTCCTAGATAATATCCTGCTCCAACCGCTAAGCCAATTCCAGCGCATACCCATAAACTGGCAGCAGTAGTAAGTCCACTGATATTATTACCTGTTCTCATAATAGTTCCCGCCCCAAGGAAACCTATTCCACTAACAACCTGTGCTGCTAATCTAGAAGGATCTGCAGATTGAAATCCATCAATGGAAACAAGCATAACTAAGGTGGATCCTAATGTAACTAGTATATGTGTTCTTAATCCTGCTGGCCTATTGTTAACCTCTCTTTCAGTGCCTATAAATCCACCTATTATAGCAGACAGCAACAGCCTTGTAACTATTTCGGTTCTAGATATCATAACAAAACCCCTTATAATAATATTATCTAGGTATATTAATTATACTTATGCTCTATTATATACATATACTCATTTTTTATCTACCATTTATCATAGTGTATTTTATTATCATCATATCTATTTGTTTGTTCCATATCTTTCTCTTTATTCCCTACTACTACCATACCTATAGGTATAATATTATTAGGTAACTCTAGTACATCCTTCATAACCTCAACTAGATTTCCAGAATCATATAGGCCACACCATACTGCACCTAATCCTATGCCGTGAGCGGCTAAAAGCATGTTTTGTATGGCGGCAGAACAATCCTCTACCAAAAACCCTCTATTTGACTGTTTTTCTTCATCACCACAAACTATTATTCCACATCCAGCACTAGGTAGCATCTTTGCATACTTGTGAAAATCTGATATTTTTTCAAGTAATTCCTTATTTCTAACTACTACAAAATGCCAAGGTTGAATATTATGAGCAGAAGGTGCTTGAAATCCCGCTCTAAGCAATGTATCTAATTGTTCTTCTGTAATTACTTCTCCTGTAAATTTTCGTATACTTCTTCTAGTCATTATAGCCTGCAAAACATCCATTAAATCATCTCCTTTTATTAAATATACTACATCCACCATAATATGTTATAATGATTATGTTAATTTATCATGGAGGTCCTATTATGAACATAGTTGAAAAAAAATGTAAGGTTTGCCCTGTGGGCTGTGACCTTAGAATAACCAAAAATGATGATTCTCAATTTTCAGTTGAAGGTAATAGATGTAATAGAGGTAAAGAATATGGTATTAATGAACTCTTAGAACCTTCAAGAATTCTTACATCTAGAGTGTTACTTAATAATGGTCCTATGGGCAGACTTCCCGTTAAAACTAATGGAGTTATTCCCGAAAATTTGGTTGATGAATGCATGGAAATTATCAAGGTAACTGAAGTATCTGCCCTATAGAAAAGGGAGAGATCATTATAAAAAATATATTGGGTACTGGTGTTGACGTAGTTGCAGCTCGAAGAGTAAACTGATCATAATAAGTAACAAACTTGGTGGCCGTCCTAGCCCATCAATAGGCTTAGGATTAGGGCTGCACCATTTTTGTTACTTATTTAGTATGTAATCCCTTTTTTATTACATACATAAATAAAGAGGTTAAAATAATTCCCTTAAATATAGTGCTAATACTCATACTCCACCATACTCCAGTCATTCCTAATATGGTACTGGATAAAAGTAAAGCTCCTGGAATCCTTAGTGAATTTAATATAATTCCGGTTATTGCTGGGATTTGAGTTCTACCAATTCCATTAAATGCTCCTGTGGATGCTATTTCAATAGTTATAAAAAATTGAGAAAATCCTAAAATTCTTAGATATATGGCTCCTTGAGCTATTGCAGTAGCGTCTCCTGGTGTAAATATTCTAAATATAGGTTCCCCAGCAAATATAAGTAATATAGTTGCAAAAATTCCTATAGTACCAACTATCCTAAGCCCCTTATAATATCCTTCTTTTACCCTATCATAGTTTCTAGCACCATAATTTTGTCCTACGAAGGCTGCTATTGCAGTAGAAAACCCTTCTGCTGTCATCCAAGATATAGACTCTATTTGAGAGCCTACAGATTGTACTGCTACTGGAGTAGGACCCCATTTTGCTAGTATTTTTGTCAAAACCATTGATATTGATGCATGAGCTCCTGACTGTAAAAACGCAGGAAAACCTAATTTAAGTATTCTTTTAATATAGTTTTTCTTTGGTAACTTAAAAAGATGCAAATGGGAAAATAACTCTTTATTTTTTCTTGATACTACTATGTATATTGAAGTAACTACAACTTGAGCAAGTACAGTAGCTAATGCCGCTCCCTTTATCCCCATTTCAGGAAAAGGTCCTATACCAAAGATTAAAATAGGATCTAAAACTATATTAGTAACTAACCCCATAGTATTTATAATAAAAGGTGTAATACTATTACCTGATGCATTAAATACTGCTGAATATATTGGGTTAATAAAGTGAAATATAAATCCACAAGCTATAATTGTTAAATAATCTGTGGCTAATTGAATAGTCTCTGCGTCACCCAAATTAAAAAATCCAATCACCTGATGTCTAAAGATTAGTAATAATAATGAATATATGATACCTATAAGTATGTCTAGCTTTATTCCACTAGATATATATTCCCTAGCATCCTCCATATCTTCCCTTCCATAAGCCTGAGATACTCCTACACTCACTCCTATTGAAGAAATCAGCACTAATGACATCCCAAACCACATAAAAAACCCCACTGTACCTGCACCAGCTACAGCCTTAGTACTAAGTCGCCCTAGCCACATCATATCTGTTAAATTATACATCATCTGTATAAAAGATGTACCCATAATAGGTAATGCTAGTTTAGTAAGGGTACTGGAAATATTACCTTCTGTTAAATTAATATTTTTACTCATATTAGCCTCTCCTAGTTGATTAATAGTTACTCTATTTAGTAACTCTAAGTAATTTTACATTAAAGTTAAAGATTATTCAAGATAATTAGATAGATTTATATAAAAAGCCTTCATTTAAACATTCATATATTGAAAAAGCATTTTATGAAATCCATCTATAGAAAGTTATATTTATTTTCTCACTGGTTACAAAAGCTCCTATGTTTAAGTCATTTAATTAAACATAGGAGCTTTTATCTTAAACTCTAAACTTCTTAATAATTGATTGTAAATCTTGTGCTAAGTTTGCTAATCCCTCACTGGCACTTGCAATTTCTTCTATTGAAGCCGTTTGTTCTTCTATAGATGCTGTTACTTCCTCTGTTGCAGCTGAATTTTCTTGTGCAATAGCTGATAGATTTTCAAGGGTGTGAAGTATTTCATTTTTCATTCTTTCCATATCTAACCCCGAATCATTTAATTTTAAAACTGCTTTTTCTGCCTCCTCCATAGCTTCTGCGATTAATATATATTTATCTTTACTGTTAATTACACTCTTTGTTTGCTCATGAGATATGGCTGATACTCTCTCCATTGTCTTTACAACATTTTGTGCATTATCCTGTAATTCATTAACTATCTGGTCAATAGACTTTGTAGACTCTGTGGATTCTTCTGCTAATTTTCTAATCTCTTCTGCTACAACTGCAAATCCTCTTCCTGATTCTCCAGCTCTTGCTGCTTCTATTGCTGCATTTAAAGCCAATAAGTTAGTTTGTTCTGCTATTGATGCTATTACATTACTAGCCTGTCCTATTTTAATAGAGCTCTCATTTGTTTTTAATATAACCTCGTTGATTTCTCCCGTTGCACTGTTACTTTCTTCAGTTATTTCATATAGGTTTTGAATTTCTTTTAATCCTTCATTAACTACTTCCGTAATCTTATTTGAAACAGTGTTCAAGTTTTTCATATACCCTATATCTTTTTCGATAATCTGCCCTAATAAAACAGCCTTTGAAGATCCTCCCTCAGTATTCTGCGCTTGTTCAGCTGCACCTTTTGATATCTCATCTGCTGTTCTTGCTATTTCTTCTGCAGCAGCAGCCGATTGCTGTGTAGTAGCTGTCAGTTCTTCCGAAGTAGAAGTTACTTGCTCTGAAGAATAATTAACCTCTTTAATAATATCTCTAAGATTATCAGTTATACTTTGAAATGATTTTGCTAATATTCCAATTTCATCTTTTTTATTAAGAAAATCTTGGGAAACACTTTCCCTAATATCAAGATTGGCTATATTTTCTGAATATCTTACCACTTGAATAATAGGTTTTGAAATTGAATTCCCTACTAAATATGTAATAGCCATACTAACGATTAAGCTAATTGCTGCTGCTATTAAGATGCTATTACGCATTGGTGGAATAGCAGACAATACCTCATCTATATTTGCCGTAATAACTAATATCCAGTTAGTTCCTTCTATTGGTGCATATGCAGCATATAAATCTTGATTATTAAGTGAATAATCTGAAACGCCATTTTTTTCTACTAAAATCTTTTTAAATAGTTCCGCTGCTGATGCTAGACTTTCATCACTCTTTGCTTCTTCTATAATATTTTGTTGTCTCAATACCATATCTCTATCAGGATGAGCAACTGTGGTTCCAATGTCATTAATCATATATGCATAACCACTTTCACCATAGCCAGTTTCATCTATTATATCACTCAAAGCATATCCATCTCTACTGCCTATTAAAGCACCAACTATTTTGCCATCTTTTTCTATAGGAGTCCCATACATAAAAACAGGCTTGCCTGTCACACTACTAATCGTTAAATCTGATATATTATCCTCACCTTTTAAGACCTTCTCTATATATTCTCTATCTCCAAACTTAGAAATTGTACCATCTGCATAATAGATATTTCCTGTTAGATTCACTACTCCAAAGTCAAGAAAATTAGTTCTTTTTAATTGTTCTTCCAAAATAGGCCTTTGTAACGTCCAATCCATACTTCCTATATCTGCCATATTTGCTATAGCTTCTAATGTTCGCATTTGAGTCTCAATTCTACTGTCTGTCACCCTAGCCCCTTCTGCCGTTAGGGCAATAAGAGTTTTTTCTGCCTCTCCCGTTAAGGTTATACTAGAATATATAATAGAAATTGCTCCTAATGCAATAGATGATAGTAAAATCAATGCAGAAAAATAAATAATAAGTTTTGTTTTTATACTTTTCACTTATAACACCTCCATTTTAATTTTTAAATAATATAAATCATAAATATTTTTTACTTTTAACCAATAATTCTTAAATTTTATCTTTTCCACGAATCTACTAATTAAATATCCCCATGCCACAGTTTCTATAGTTTCTCTAAAACTATAGGAATTATCATAGAGTATATCTTCCCATAATATTTTTGTGAACTCCTTATTCTCTAGATTCTTTAAACCATATTGAAAAACTTTTTCAAAGCTTTTATTTATATTATTAGTCTTAAAATTTTTATATAATATTACAAAAGACAACAGCCTTCGACGTTATTGAAAATTATTATATATAATCGTTGTAAATTCCATAGGAGATTATGTAATTTTTTTGTAAAAAACAACCTATATTTATAGGTTGTTTAGGAATTTTCTTTTATATTCTTTAAGCTCACATTTAATATCAAAAAATTCATTTTTTAATTCTTTAAATAAATGCCTTATTATATATAGATTTCTAGATTTTATATTCTCACCCATTGTTTCTAGAATATTAATAGCATTATATGCGTCAAAATTTGATATACTTCCCTTAAATTTATGAATATTCTTACTTAAAGCCTCTAAATTTCCTTGCTCTATACATGTTTCTATATTTCCTAAGTATTCTTTCTCATAATCATCAGATATTATATCTTCTATTATTTCCGTCAAAACTTCTTTATCTCCATCTACCCTCTCAAGAAACTGCCTTATACTTAAACTTTCTATTTTTCTATACTTTCTCAATACACTATTTATTGCTTGATAAATTCTATCTATTCTTATAGGTTTTGATATATATCCATCCATTCCCATTTTTAAACATTTCTCTCTATCTTCTCTCATCGTAGCTCCAGTTAATGCAATTATAGGGGTATACTTACCTGTTACCAATTCTCTTTCTCTAATTTCTTTTACTATTTCAAATCCGTTCATCACTGGCATTTCAATATCCATTAGTATTAAATCAACATCGTTATTTTGCCAATATTCCAATGTGTCTTTGCCATTTGAAACTATGCTCACTATACACTTTTTTTTATCCAATATACTTTTTATTATTCTTTGATTCACAATATCATCTTCTGCAACCAAAATACGAATTCCATAAAATAAAATATTTTCTATAGAACTTTCTTTTAAATTTAAGGATTTCTTATCTAAACCTTTATAATCATCTTTTAAAAATTTTAAGTTGAAAGAAAATACACTTCCTTTACCTTGCTGTGATTTTACTTTTATTTCTCCTCCCATGAGCTCTACAAGTTTCTTAGAAATAGCAAGTCCTAAACCTGTACCTCCATATTCTCTTGAAGCTTTCAGATTTACTTGATTAAAGCTTTCAAAAACTGTATCTATATTCTCACTAGGTATACCTATTCCTGTATCCTTTACACTAAAAAGAATATCTATTTGTTCATCATCTTCATAACACACTTCCAATTCTAGACTAATATATCCTTTTTCGGTAAATTTTATAGAGTTTCCAATGATATTAAATAGGACTTGACTTAATCTATCCATATCGCCAATTATACTATGGGGCATATTATCATTTATTTTATAATGAAAGTCTAATCCCTTTTTATTTGCCTGCAATTTAAAATAATGTGTAATATCTTTGAGTAGTTTTAAAATATTAAATTTATCATTTATAGGCTCAAACTTCCCAGCTTGTATCTTAGATAGATCTAATATGTCATTTACAAGAGAAAGAAACCTATCAGTTGTAAATCTTAACATATCAATATATTCTCTTTGTGTATCGTTTAACGGTGTGTCTCCTAATAATTCTACCAGACCAATAATTCCATTCATTGGTGTACGTATTTCATGACTTATGTCTCTTAAAAATTCATTCTGTAGTATATTTAACCCTTTATCTTGATTTAGCTCTTCTTCATGTTTTACAGATGTTGTTATATCAACTAACCTTTCAATAATAAATTTTACATTACCCTTTTCATCAAAAATTAATTTGCTGTACCAATCCATATACTTATCAATTTTAGGAAAATACTTTTTCCTGATAAATCTGTCTTTACAACTAGCTGCTTGATAATTTAATAATCCTTCTTTTCCTAGTTTTTCTTCAATAAGTTGATTCCACTTTTTATCTATAACGTTATTCTGATTAGAATCAAAAAATTTATATCCTTCTTTATTTAGTAGTTCTACAGTTAAATCTGGTTTAATTATAGCTATTATATCTTGAATAGAATCTATTGTATGTTTTAATAAGTTCAGATGTTTTTTTATAGATTTTTCTTGCTCTTTGAATACTGTTATATCTTTCAGTCGTAACACAGTTCCCCTTAATTCTTTATCAATAGCAAATAGTCGAGTTGCTGTAATAAGTAAAAAAATTTCCCTATCCATTAATCTTTTTTTGATTTCATAAGTAATGTAATGTTCTCCTTTTTTCATTCTCTCTAATGGACATTCTTTTAAATCACAGATAATATAAGAGTTAATTTCATAACATTTTTTATCCAATATCTTATCTTCATTAACATCTAATATCTTTAATAATTTACTATTAACCTTTATTATCCTACGATTATCATCTATAATACACATCCCTTCTGTAGCATTTTCAAACATATACTCCAACAAGGGATGTATACTATGTAACTGGTCTTCTATTTTGTCCATCTCTCTAATATTTTTAAATACACACTTTTCTGTCTTTTTAGTATCCAATCTCTCCTCACCTTCCATTTTATGTTATTATCGGAATTATTTGTATTAAATTCTCTTTATATGATACAATGTATATATTTATCTATGATAGAAAATATTTTTCTCTTAGTTTAAACTATAATTGTAAGAAGTACATTATCTAAACTATATTAGTAAGGAGACAAATTATGGACAATCAAGTCTTAGTGGTTGAAGATGATATTATAAGTATGAAGCTTTTTAATGCAATATTAAATAAATATGGTTTTTCTGTATTAAAAGCAACTAATGGGGCAGAGTCTATAGAATCATTGATGAATAATAAAATTGTTGCTGCTATACTGGATTTAGCCCTGCCAGACACTAGTGGGTTTGAAATATTAAAATACATTAGAAATCACCCAATACATAAAAATATTGCCATCTTAATAGTTACAGTAAACCATGATAAATTAGATACTATCCTTGGACTTGAAATGGGTGCAGATGATTATATAACAAAGCCATTCCATCATAGGGAATTAATAGCTAGATTAAATGCTTCTATAAGAAGATCTCAGGCTATTGAAGATAAAACTGGTCCTATAATAGCTTTTCATGATTTGGAAATAAACGTAAATAAGAGAATAATAAAAAAGAATAATGAAGTCATTAACTTTTCCTTCAAGGAATTTGAAATACTATATTTATTAGCTTCAAATCCTGGTAAAGTTATACATAGGCAAACTATATTAGATAAAATTGGAGGACTGGATTATAGCCCAGATACTAGAGTTGTAGATATGCATATATCTTCTATAAGGAAAAAGCTAGGAGATACTAAAAAACAAAAACATTATATTGATACAGTGAGTGGTATTGGATATAGATTTAGAGAATAAAAAAGTAACAGGAGTTGTTAGATACAACTCCTGTTACTTTTAACTTCCAGTAGAAGTATAATGCTTCACTCCAATTCTCCATATTAATATAGAAAATATAAAGAACATGAACCCAATGAATGGAGAAACCCACCCTATCCAAATAGGATAGTTTAATAATTGAGACTTTCCTAATATACTCATAGCAGGAAAATAATTCACTGTAGCTAATGGTATAACATATATAAGTATTTTTCTAAACCAAGGTTTATATATAGAAATGGGGTATTGTGCTGCTTGAACTCCACCATAGGTAAAGGAATTTACTATTTCTAGACTCTGTACAGACCAAAAAGATAAGGTAGCTTGAAGTACTATAAGACCTGAAAATAGAAAATTTCCTCCAATAATAGATCCAATTAATAATAGAGTCTTTCCTAAAGTCCACTCTATCTTTAATTTAAGCATAGCCCATATAAGCACTACAAGACCTTGAACAAATCTACCTATTCTCATTATCTGAAAATCATGTCCTAGAATCTGTAATACTGTAGTCCTTGGTCTAAGTAATATCCTATCAAAATCTCCTAATCTGACTAGTCTAGGAAAAGTATCAAATCCTCTAGTCCAACCTTCTGTAATGGAAAAGGCAATATGAACTATTCCATAGAATAAGGCGGCTTCTTCAAAAGTAAAACCTTTAATACTACCAAATCTTTCAAACAATACCCATACACCGAGAAATTCAATAAAAGTTATTAAGAAATGACCAATAGACATCATAATAAAGGAGGCCTTATATTGAAGCTGAGATTCTATACTTAGTTTAATATACTTAAAATATAATTTTATACTATCCATACTCTAGCCTCCTTGTACTATCAAGTCTTTTATTTTTTTATTTAAAATCCATTGGCCTAATAAATATAGTACAAATGCCCATATGCACTGAAATAAAAAATGTCCAAGCAACTGACTAAAAGGTATTTCTCCAGTAAAAAATCTAGCTGGGATATCTACTAATCCGCTAAAGGGTAAGTAATTTAATACTTGTTTGAACTTATCTGGAAAAAGTGGTAATGGTACTATCATACCAGAACATATTGTGACGATGGTTGCTAATAGTCTTTGTATTCCATCTCCTGACAGAGAATAAAGAGTAGTCATATTAATTATATTAGTTATGGTGCAAGAAATCATAAGAGCACCAAAGGTGGTTACTGCCCACCCTATAGTAGCCAAAGCATTTGGTGGTAATTCCATTCTATAATCTTTTGGTAATAATAAAGCTATAATAAATAAAGGAATGGATTTAAGTAGAGTTGGCGCAGTTCTTAAAGCAAAGGCTCTTGCGAACCAATAATTATATAAATTCATTGGTCTAATAAGTTCGTAGGTTACGTTCCCTGTCCTTATTAGATTTTGTATTTCACTATCACCATTCCATGGTAACATTCCAAGCATAGCTTGACCTATCCATATATAGGTAATAGCTGCCTCACGATTAATAGGCATCTCTCCACCTGAGGAACTATAAAACCCATATAATACCATGACCATAATCATCCCAAAGAAAAATTGAGTAGTCATACCTGCTATAGCAGCAACTTTGTATTGCAATAATAGATTAAATCTAATTTTTATAATAGATATAAATGCCTTCATATGTTAAATTCTCCATAGAGCTTGGCAATAATTTCTTCAATGGGAGGGTTCTCTATTAATATATCTTTTATTTTATATTTAGTGGATAAAGTAGTTATTAGATCTGCAGGTGTGATTATATCAGGATTAAAATCAATTACAAGCCTATTATTCTCTTGACTTATGGGAGTTGCTCCCACTATTGAAAAGCCATTTATTCCTTCATCAAAGTCTAAAATCAATCTTCTGTCTTTAGATACTGTGTTTCTAAGGGATTGCAAGGAACCATCTAAAAGGATTTTTCCCTTCCCTATTATGATTACTCTATTGCATAGAGTTTCGATATCATCCATATCATGGGTCGTAAGTATGACTGTAACTCCTCTTTCCTTGTTCAGCTTTTTTATAAATTCTCTAACAGCTAATTTAGATATAGCATCCAACCCTATAGTAGGTTCATCAAGGAAAAGTATTTTTGGGGAATGAAGAAGTGATGCTGCTAGCTCACATCGCATTTTCTGACCTAAGCTTAGCTGCCTTACTGGAGTATTTATAAAGTTCTCTAGGCCGAGCCATTCTACCAGCTCTTTTTTAATCTTTAAATAGTCTCCTAAAGGAATTTTGTAGATATCCTTCAGTAATTCAAAGGAATCAATTACAGGTAAATCCCACCATAGTTGAGTTCTCTGACCGAAAACTACCCCTATATCCTTTACATAATCTATCCTTTCCTTATATGGAACTTTTCCAAGAACTTTACATTCTCCTGAATCTGGTGTTAAAATACCTGATAGTATTTTAATTGTAGTAGATTTACCAGCTCCATTTGGTCCAATATATCCTACCAACTCTCCTCTCACTACTTCAAAGGATATCTTGTCCAGAGCAGTTATTTCCTTATACTCCCTGTGTATAATGCTCTTTAGTCCACCTACTATACCTGGGCTTCTTTGGGATATCTTATATCCTTTTGACAGCTCATTTGCTACAATAACCATATAAAACCCTCCTCTCTATTTTTTAGACGTAAGGATGATTTTATCAGAGTAAGGGAGCAAAGTCAACGAAAAAACTCTTATGTAATATATTTGTTATATAAGAGAAACTTTTAAAGTTTTATTAGCTATCTAATCTGCAAATCCCAATTTTTTTGGTAATCAACTAAACATCGATAATTGCTTAGTTTGGCTGCTTTTCTCTGCACCCTTTATAATATCAGACATTTTATAAACAATATTATATTTATCACACTCTTTTTTAAAGATTTTCCATAATTCTTTATAGTTTGGTGACAAACATTCATAGGAATATCCAAAACTCATTTTATATCTTTCACTAACTCCTGAATAAGTTTGATTAAGCTTGTGATAAAAATATTCCCTGTTCCCCGAGCGTAAAGTAACTCCAAATGCTGGATAAATATATTTAATACCACAATCTGCTCCTTTTTTTACAATAGAAATAATATTTTCTTCATTATCAGATATAAATGGTAAAATAGGCATCATTAAAATTCCTGTATATATTCCATTCTTAGATAACTTAGCTAGAGCATCAAATCGTCTTGAAGAAGAGGGTGCTAAGGGTTCTATATTTTGTGATAAATAATCTTCTCCCGCCGTTATAGTAATACCAATACATACTGGTGAATGTTTATTAATATCTTTTAAAATATCAATATCTCTAATTATAATATCTGATTTAGTCGTAATACCAATGCCAAAACCGCATGAATTTACAAGTTCTAATGCACCTCTAGTTAAATTATATTTCTTTTCTAAAGGATTGTATGGATCACTCATAGAACCAGTGCCTACAATACCAGTATTTCTTTTACTTCTTAATTCTTTTTCTATTATTATGAGAGCATCTTTCTTTGCTACAATCTCATCAAAGTTTTCTATCTGATAACAATCAGATCTAGAATCACAGTAAATACATCCATGACTACACCCACGATAAATATTCATATTATATTTATTCCCAAACCATGCATTTGGATATTTATTATGTGTAATTATTGTTTTAGCATCTATATATTTCATTTTAGATTAACTATCCTCCTAATTAATATCTATTCCTATATAGATAAGCCAATGAAAAACTCTCCTATCCAGCACATTTGCTAAATAGGAGAATTAAAATTAAAAACCATTTTATTTTTTCCAACGTTTCAAATGTGGAAGAGAGTCATTTAATAATTTTCTTGCTTCTTCTTCATCCATTTCATTTTCTTTCATAAAAGGTACACAAGTTTCTATCATTTCTTCCATTGTCTCATCAGGTTTGCTAAAATTTCCATCTTCATAACAATATGTGCAGTAATCTTGGCTTTTACTTCCATCCTTTTCTGTACCATAAAGGTTAACATCTTCCATTGGCATTCCACAACTTTGACAATACTCTTGTTTCATAAGATTTTCCCCCTTGTCTTTTATTGTTTTATCCTATAATATCACTATCTTTTGACAACAGTATGTCATATTTAATACTTTTCATAAATCTTTTGTGCTTTCTTCTTGATTATATCTTTAATATAATGGGGCTCAAGAACTTCTACATATTCACCATAGCTTAATATCATAGAATAAACCCATTCATCCTCTGGAAATGAAATCCTAACTACTGTATATCCCTTTTCATCTATTATAATATTTTCTTCATAGAAAAATTCATCAACTCTTTGCTGCACTTCAGGAGAAAACCTTAAAACTAATTCTACCATATTATTTATATAAGTATTTTGCTTTTTAAACTCTTCATAAGAAATATCTCTACGATTAAATCTTTTTTCTAATATATTGATTTTATGTATTCTGGAAAGCCGAAAAAATCTATAATCATTTCTTGAATTGCAATATGAAAAAACATACCAATTAAGTCCTTTTAAAACAAGACTCATAGGTTCTATTTTTCTTTCTGTTATCTTCCCATATGGATCTCTATATTCTATATTTACTAGCCTTTCTTCCCTTATTGCTTCATATATGATTCTATATTTTTCTTTATCTCTCGAGTTAGCTCTATATCCCCATGGCAGATCACATATTATTAATTCATTAAAATGATAATCAAACTCTTGCTTCTTATCTTTAGGTACAATATTGCTTATTTTATCAATTGTTATGTCAATATTTTCATTTTCTGAGAAATTGCCTATGTTTTTTAATGCAATAATGATTGAAGTCATATCATCTAATGTTAGCAACTGATGGCTCATCCTATAGTTATCTAAAATTCTAAATCCTCCATCTCTCCCTTGGCTAGACACTATGGGAATCCCCGCTAAGTTAATAGTCTCTATATCTCTATATATAGTCCTTACAGAAACTTCAAACCTATTAGCCAGCTCCTTAGCAGTTATATTATCTTTATTAAGTAGTATAACTATAATAGAAAGCAGTCTATCTATCTTCATCACTTATTTCCCCTTTTTATTCATCCTTAATCACAAGTCCTAGTAACTTAGCAAAATCAATTACTTGTATATTTGAGACTATTGCTCCATATAATTCTTCTATTCTTATACCTATTCCTTCTATATCACAAGTACTTAAATCTATGTCCTTTAACTTTGTTCCACTCATTTGTATTTGTTTCATATCACTTTCATCAAATTTAACTTTCAAGAGTTCAACACTTTGAAAATCTCCATTTCTTAATAAGCAATTCATAAAAATTACCTGTTTGATATTAGAAAATCTAAAATTGGCATAGGATAAATTGCAATTATTAAATCTTACGTTTCTAATAGTTCCTTCAATTAATTTTACCCCCATCATTTTACAATCCATAAACTCTACTCTATGTATAATTGCCCCACTTAAATCTATATTAGATAAGTCACAATTAATAAACTTAACATCCGTTAGCTCAAGGTTCTTAAAAAATATATCTTCAAATATAACATTTCTAAATATAATTTTCTCAAATATTACTTTCTCTGCCCTTTGCTCTTCTATATAACAATCACTGATAGTAGCCATATTAAAAGAGTCCTCATCTTGAATATCCTTGTCAGTTATATCTAAGTTTTCTAACCTTGCTGGAATTTGAGGTAGTGAAATTTTAAATTCATCTTTTGCTTTTATCATCCTATTATCTCCTTACAAAATTATTGCAACTAGCAAAATAGCTAAACAGGGAGACATCTCATCTCCCTTGTCTAGCTTATGTCTTATTTTACTGCTATAATCATTGGGTCCATTTCAATAGGTGCTTTTAAATCTATTACTATCTTTACAGTTTTTTTAATTGCTTCATCGACTAGTTCTAAAGAATTAGGTAATTCTTCTTTATATAAATCATATAATTTGCTAGCAGCTATCCCACCAGAATAAGTAGGTATTACTTCTCTAAACCCTGCTTCCCTAAACCATTTTATATATGTCTTACCAGAAGGATGAATCGTTCTTAAGACTAAAGCATTTGTAACCTTAGGTTTAATCTCTTCTAAGAAAGAAATGGTTATCTGTGAAAAATCAGTATTGTTATTCAACTTGCTAATCAATTCTTCCACAGACATAGCAATAGTCAATCCATATTGTATTACATATTCTTCCTTAATATTTCTGTCAAATATAATTAGTTTACAGCTTTCTTTATTTAACTTTTCTATCCATATATCATTTTCAAATCCATCTTTATATCTACTTAATGCTTCATAGTAAATTCTTATACTTCTGCCAGGCTTCAATATCCTATATAATTCTCCTATGGTTTTCTTTGGATTAGGTGTCTGTTCTATAGATGAGGCTGCCATTATTCCATCAAAAGTATTATCTTCAAATGGTAATCTATCTTCTGAATTATAGAATATAAATTCAGCATTTGTAATTCCCAGACTTTTAGCATTATCTTTACAGACTGATATTCTTTTCTCCGATGAATCTACTCCTATTACTTCTTTAGCATAAGGTGCCACAATTAATGAAGGCCATCCATCACCGGGTCCAAAGTCTAATAATTTTTTTCCTTCTCCCTTAATTGAATAAAGAAAATCATACATACGTCCTCTATCATCCCAATGGGATTTTTTGTTACATCAAAAGGCTTATAGATGATTGGCAAACTATACCCTGACTGAGATTCCATTTCATTATAAATGAATTCTTCTGATGTGCAGTATATAGGTGCTAATTTTTCTTCTATCCAACTGAATATACTTTTCTCTGCTATAGACTTTTCCATTGACATTAAAATCCCTCCAAATAGTTTTTTAAATTTTGCCAATGGGTTAAGTACATTTAGTTAAAATGTAATTCCTCCAATGGCTAGTTGATTGATTGAATTAACATTTATTTTTCTCATATTGTCCACTCCTTTCGAAAAAATAACTAATACTAATGCAGATTCATTATACCATAATATGTAATCTATAATATATGCATTAAATAAATAAAATAATTATTTGATAAGATCTCCAACTAATAAATAACTATAGTATTTGGTGCCAGGCACCAAAAATAATAGTTATTTTATAATAGTAAAACCTCCGACTTCACCATGGCAGACTTCAATTAATTTGGATGTTTCCAATTCTATTTGAACTCCTATCTTTCCTCCACTTACAATAATCTTATCTATCTCTAAAGCAGATTTATCTATAAATGTCTTATAAATTTTCTTCATCCCTATTGGAGAACATCCACCTCTTATATATCCTGTAATTTTTGATATATCTTTAACTGGTATCATTTCAATACTTTTTTCTCCCGCAATTTTTGCAGCCTTTTTTAAATCCAATTCCTCTGCAACTGGTAAAAGAAACACATAAATATTCTTGCTATGACCTTGGACTACTAATGTCTTGTAAACAAATTTCAGTTCTCTATCAATCTTCTCAGAAACTGAAATACCATCAATTTTTCCATCATTATTACTATAGGTGATAGCATTATAATCTATTTTCATCTGTTCTAAAATACGCATAGCATTTGTTTTTATATTAGTCATTTTATTTTCCTTCCTCATTAGTACATTCTATATAATTTAATTTAAAGATTAAACCTAAATTAAATCCTTGTTTTTCCTCTCTATTATAAATTATTTTCCCACCAAAAGCTTTTACCCTATTCTCTATCCCCATTAATCCATTACCTTTAATCAAATTTACACATCCTAGTCCATTATCACTAATTCCAACTCTTACCTCATCTTCATCTAATTTTATATCTATATTGATTTTATCTGCCCTACCATGTTTTATACTATTAGTTAAAGCTTCTTTTATAGAGGTATATATAATATCTTTATATTCTGGCAGCAATTCCTCCACCTTCTCATCTATATTTAATATTACACTAACTTCTCCTGCATTTTCAATATTATCAACAATTTTCTCTATGGAGTCTAGCAAAGTTCTATTTCTTTCATCTTTTAAAGCATAAACAGCCTTTCTCAGACTTTCCATACTTTCCTTAGTTAATATCTGAGATTTGTCGATTAATTCTTTAGCTCTAATAATATCTTTTTCTATAATTTTTTCTGCCACATCTAGATTCATATTTAAAGCTATAAGGCTATGACCTAAATTATCATGGATTTCTCCAGCCACTCTATTTCTCTCTTTAGCTATAGTTAATTCCTCTATTCTTTCTGATTGTTCTTTTAATTTGTTATAGGATAATTCTAATTCTTTATTCAACCTCTCTACTTCTCTTTTTTCTTTTCTCAAAACTTTATATCCAAATAAACTTACTGAATAGAAAAATAAACTCATCAGTACCATAATAACATCTAATATATTCTCTTTCCAAAATTCTATTGAACCTATATCTTCACCAGATATTGTGCTAAGCAGAATTAGAGTTAGAATAAATATGATCTCCAGTGATATAAATAACCTTGAGATTTTTCCTTCTGTATATAGAATTAGTTCATATAAAATCATGTATAAATATATTTCTATATATCCACTTATTTTCAAAGCCAACATTAGGCTTATTGCCATAGATATAAATATGGATGAATAATACTTCTTTACACTTCTATAAAAGTATTTTCTCCTTAGATGGTCATTGATTACTATTACTAAAAATAGCCCAAAAGAAATTAGTAAAGCAGTAATATTATCTTTGCATCGATAAATAATATCAAGTCCTATGGAAGTCTGCAATACTCTATATAAATAATTATTGTATTTATAAATATTCTTCATCTATACTACCTCATTGTTCTATTCTAGTTATCTCCATTTTTCTATTCATTCTTATATTCTTAATATAAAGATAGCAAATAAATAAAGTCATTACAACTAAAAGTATTCCTTTAGTGTAAAATAAAATATCATTTCCTATATTTTCATATATATAAGAACCAGCCATATATCCTATTGCTCCCCCTATTCCACTTGCAAAGCTATATAAACCATAGGATCTTCCTCTTTTATTTTCTCCTACAAAATCAATGATCAATGAAGAAAATGCTGGACTATAAAACATTACAACGATAGAAATCAATGTATAAAGAATCATAAAACTATAATATTCTTTATTAAATGGTATAAATATTTGAAGTATAGCATTTATGAACATACCAGCTATAACTATCTTCTCTCTGCCATATTTATCAGAGAAACTTCCGAATATATTTGGCAGAAAAAGTGCCAATATAGATGCTGGAATAAACAAGAAGGATATTAGACCAATATCTTTTGTAATATTTTCTTGTAGATATATAAGATATATTGGTGCAGTTAAGCTAGTTATAAATGAAAGAATCCCCATTATTCCCAGGAAATATTTTAATTGTTTCTTATCTTTAATATTACCTGCTTTATATTCCTTTTTAAGATTAATAGTCTCCGGAACTTTTTTAATTGTATAGTAGACAGATATGGAACTAGTAATTAGAAAGATAGTAAATATTAATTTAAATGGATTATCAGTAAAATTATTGTATAGAATAGTAAACCCAATAATACTACCCACCCATTCACCTTTAGCCATAAATTGATTTAATAAACCAAAATTTTTACCTCTATTAGTCTCATCACTAATATCGGAGATAAAAGTATCTACACTTATCCATAGAAATGAAGCCCCTAAAGATTGAATTATTCTCCCTATCAATAGATACTTAAAATCCTTAGCTAATATAAAAAATATATTCACTATTGTATAAAGTATAGTACCTATTAATATCCCTATTCTTCTTCCTCTCTTATCTATTAAATTTCCAACCATTGGCCGTATTATTATACTGATTATTGAAAATATGGAATAAAGATATGCTATTTGAATAATGTTTGCTCCTATAGAAGAAGCATAAATAGGAAATATAAATCCTATAAAGGACAACGGAAAAGATATGAAATAGATAACCTTTCTTAGCTCTTTCACGGCATAACCCCCTAAATATTCTTACCTTAAATATATAAGAATTTTCAATATAAAAAATCTAGCTAAGGTAATATTAAAGGTCATGTTTTTTCATGACTAAAGTAACAAAAACTTCTATTGAAGCATTATTAAGACAGCTTTTTTGAACCATTGAAATTATCTATTTTTAAAAAATCAAAAATAAGTGGCAGCTCTCCTATAGATTAAAAAAAACTGTGATTGTTAATCACAGTTTTTAGTCTTTAATTAATACTGCCAATTGAGTTCTATCTCTCAAGTCTAACTTATCTAATATTTTTGTTATATGATTTTTAACAGTTCCTTCTGTTATATATAGGATATTTGCTATTTCTTTATTAGATTTTCCCTCTTCCAATTAATAGTGCTATTTCATATTCTTTTTTAGTTAACTCTTTAAATATATGTTTATCTAGATTGCCTTGTGCAGCATTATTATACGTCATAGCCCCTAACATCTTCTTAGCTACATCTGGTTGTAACAGTACGTTTCCTTCATATACTGTTTTTATAGCCTTCACCAAATCCTGAGACGATATATCTTTGAGTAAATAACCATCTGCACCATTTTTCAAACCTTCAAAGATATACTCATCTTCATTGAAAGTTGTTAGTATTAATACTTTTATATCATGATGTTTTTCTTTAATTATTTTCGTAGCCTCTACTCCGTTCATAATGGGCATTCGTATATCCATTAATATTAAATCAACTTGTATTCTATCTATTAATTCTATGGCCTCTTTACCATTAGTAGCTTCACCTACTAAAGTTATAGTATCATAAAGACTCAGCATCATCGTAAGGCCTTCTCGTATTAAACTTTGATCATCTACTATAAGAACTTTTATCATGATAAACCCCTTTTAAAAACATTACTTATTTTAGGTATTCAAGACTCATCCTGCTTTTATTTTAATTGTTCATTATATTCTAAGTCAAATATAGTATTATCCCTACAAAATGAACTACCGATGCTGCTAATACAAATAAATGCCATATAGCATGGTGATAAGGAATCTTTTTAATACTATAGAATATAGTTCCTAAAGTATATAAAAGTCCTCCTCCTAATATCCAAATAAAAAATCCTACAGAGGTCATTCTAATAATTGGTTTTATAGTGAATACTGCTATCCATCCCATACCTATATATAGACTCAATGACAATGCCTTAAATCTATCAAATTTTCCAAAGGTAAAAATTTTAAATGCAACACCAAATACTGCTATAGACCATACAGCAACTAGTATACCAATCCTTAAAGCTCCTTTCATAGTAAGAAGTGCAATAGGAGTGTAGGTTCCAGCTATAAATAAAAATATAGAGGAGTGGTCAAATACACGAAGTATTTTCTTTGCTTTTTCGTTAGGTATACTATGATATAATGTTGATGATAAATACATCAAAGTCAAACATGCACCATATATGCTAAATGCAACAATTGATATATTATCTCCCTTCCTTATAGAAATTACTAGTAATACAATTAAAGATGCAATACCAAATAATACTCCTAATCCATGAGTAATTCCATTTGCAATTTCTTCTTTAACTGTATATTTCTTACTCAATAATTGAACTGGATTTTCTTTTTTCATCGTTTCACCTATCCTTTCTATAATCAACTAACAATTAACGATTAACAATTAACAATAAAAAAATTGGAATAAATTAAATTCTTAAAATGATATTGATCTTTTAATCTTTAATCTTCTAATTATTTTTTGACAATTGCTAATTGATAAAATTGTTCTTTGTTAATTGTCATCTGTTAATTATCTTTTTCAGTCTTGCTCTGTTAAAATCATTGGTCCCTCTTTTGTAATGGCTATTGTATGCTCATATTGTGCTGATAACTTTCCATCAACTGTTCTAGCAGTCCATTCATTATCATCCATTTTCATACGATATGTCCCTACATTTATCATTGGCTCTATAGTTATAACCATTCCTTCAACAAGTCTTTGTCCCCTACCTGGTATTCCATAATGAGGAACTTGAGGATCTTCATGCATTTTTTTACCTATACCATGACCTACGAAATCTCTGACAACCGAATACCCATAAGATTCTACAAAAGATTGTATAGCATAACCAATGTCTCCTAATCTATTACCTACAACCGCCTGTTCTATTCCCTTATATAAGGCTTCTTTAGTTACATCTAATAGTTGCTTAGCTTCATCTGATACATTCCCAACAGCATAGCTCCAGGCAGAATCAGCTAGCCATCCATCTATATTGACTACCATATCTATAGTCACTATATCACCTTCTTTTAAAGGTTCTGGTCTTGGATATCCATGACAGATTTCATCATTTATTGAAGCACAAGTTGCATAAGGATAGCCATGATATCCTTTTTGTTCTGGATAAGCATTATGTTCCTTTAAATAATCTTCCACGAATTTATCTATCTCCATAGTCGATATACCTGGTTTAATCATCTTTCCTATTTCTTTATGCAGTCTTGCTAATAACTCTCCTGATTTTTTCATATTCTGTATTTCTTGCTCTGTTTTTAATATAATCATTTAATCTACCTTCCTTCATATATCATAATATTGTTTATAGTAAATAAATCCTATTAATCTTTATTATTTTCTTTATCTATTATCTTTAAAAACTCCTTATCTCCATATAAATTCTGAAAATCATTATCAGTTTTTATAGATTCTACTATTTGCGGCAACAGTGTTACTGCTTTTTTTAAGTCTTCCAAGGCCTTTTCTTTATCATCTAATATTGAATAGCAGCAAGCTCTATTATAATATAAATCATGAGCCTCTGGGTTATTATTTATTCCCTCTGTTAGCAATTCAATAGTGTCCTCATACCTTTTTTCTTCTATATAAATGGCAGAGACATTTAGATACGAATAGGAATATTCAGGATTAATGTCTATTGATCTAAAATAATATTCTAAGGCTTTGTCATTATTCTCCATCGCTTTGTAAATAACACCCATATTAAACAATGCTTTATAATAATTAGGCTCTAAATCTAAACTCTTCTCTATCATCTCATAGGCCTTATTGTACTCTTCCAATTCTTCATATATAGATCCTAAATTGTTGAAAGCTATATGATCATCAGGCACCAATTGAATTACCTTATTATAATATTCTATAGCTTTGCTCTTTTGACCTTTTTCATCAAATATATTAGCCGCATAATAATATGCTCTGTCATAGTATGGATCTATATCTATTGCTTTATGATAATATTCTAAAGCTTTATCTTTATCTCCTATCTTTTCATATGTCATTGCTATACCGTAATATGCCCCTGCTTCATCAGAATCAATTTCCGTTATCTGTTCATATGTAGATAAAGATTTTAATGCATTATCTAATTCATCATGGACTTCAGCAATATTATATAATATTGCTATTGTATCTTCTATACTTCCTCTAAATTTTAATGCTTTTTTATAAAATTCAATAGATTTTTCTTTATCACCATTAATATATGCGTTTTCAGCTAATAACACATAATTATATTGTCTAGTATATTCTTTTATTTCTCTCACCAAAAAAACACCTCTTAATTTCTATACTATATATAGTCTATCACATTTACGCCAAAAAAGTAGAGAAAATGTTATTCCTCTACTTTTAATGCTCTCATTGAGTTTAATATGGCTAATATAGATACTCCAATATCAGTAAATACTGCTTCCCAAGCTTTTCTTATAATTTTAATTCTGCTATATATCTATAACAATCATTTCCTTCTTCTACTGTGTTACTCACTAATTGCCATTTACTATTCAAGCCTATAGACTCTCCTAGAGATTCAAAGTAATACATTACTATTCCTGCATCTATAAGATTTGGTTCTTCTCCTTTATTATATTTAATCAATAATGTCACTTTATCTTTTTCAAGTAAAAATCTCCAAGGTTGCTTGTTTAGAGTTGATGGTGCAAATCTTATATAATAAAATAAATCACCTAGTCCCCTATTTTCTAAATCATCAACATTTGCGTGATTTCCTATTTTATCAGTAAAAACTATTTCTTCAACACCAATCCTATCACTAAAACTATCATTTATAAAAGGATTTCTCGCCTTTCCATATCCTATAGCTAAAATATAATTAATTTCTCCTACCATATCTCCAAATATATCTTTTTTAGTATCCTTGCCTACGTTTCCTACACTTACCCAGCAAGTATCTAATCCCATAGTGTTTAACTTTGTTATAAGCTTTTCCATATAATATGAACCATAGATTGTATTTCTATCTTTATCATCTATTAACTCAAGTCCAATATAGTGTGGACTTTCAATCATTACACCTGAATATCCCCCAATTCCTCTTAAACCTTCATATAATTTCTCACCATATTCATATAATTTAAACTTTAAATTTCCAGTACCATATTCTCTTTCCAATGAATCTAAGTATGATTTAATCTCATCTAATATATCACTATTTATCTTTTTATTCTTGAATTCTCTCACTGATTTTCTTTTCTTCAAAAAATTAGTCATTAACATACCAAAACCCCCTCAATATAAATATATAGTATATATACCACTATTGTAATTTTCTAATCTATCATTTTAGTCCCAGACTTTCTGCCAAGGTATAGATATATTCAAGTAGGTAAAAATGTATAACTAAAGCCGTACCAATGCCTAATAATATACCTGCAGTCACATCTGTAGGATAATGAACTCCCAAGTATATCCTTGATATACCAACGATTATAGCAATAACAAATACTACAATAGATAATTTTGGTATATTAAGTGCTATAGTAGTAGCAATAGAAAAGCTTGCAGTAGTATGTCCTGAAGGAAATGAATAATCTTTTAAATTTATACCAAAAGTGTTTAATTGCTCTATTATCTTATATGGTCTTTCTCTACTTAATATTCTTTTGAGTGCATGGACTATTATTTGACTAATAGTTAAAGCTCCAAGAGCCTCAAGTCCTATAAGTTTAACATTGCTGCTTCCTATTAATATTAGAATTAAAACTAAGAGAGAAGAAAATACTGCTCCCCCTAGATTTGTAGCTCTATACATTATAGCATCCAAATATCTATGTTTCATTTTCCTATTAATTATGTTAATAAAAAGATCGTCGAATTTTTTTAATTTATTTTTCATTTTTTCACCTTTAATAATAGAATTTATTGTAGAAATTTGTCTTTTACTCCTAATATTATATTGTAATTTATTATTACCCACTTATCAATAATTTTATTGATTTATATATCTATACTACTTATTTCTTTTTTATGTTAAAATATAGAAGATAAATTCAAAAGTAGGTGTAGATATGCATTTAAGTATAGAACAAGAACGAGCCATACAACATAAGGAAGGTCCTGCTTTAGTATTAGCTGTCCCAGGTGCAGGTAAAACTACTGTATTAATACATAGAACAGTAAATTTAATATTAAACCATAAAATAAGTCCTGAAAGGATATTATCAATAACATTTAGTAAAGCTTCTGCCAAAGACATGAAAGAGAGATTTAATAAAATGTTTTTAGACTTATCACCTATTCAGGTTCAATTTTCTACAATACATAGTTTTTGCTTTAGTTTAATTAGAGAATATGCATATATAAACAAAATTAAATATACTTTGATTGAAGAAGAAAAGAATCAACTTAATAAATATAACGTAATTAAAAAAATATACTTTGCAACAAACCAAGATTATATCACTGAAGAAAAGTTAGAATCACTTTTAAACTCCATAGGATATATTAAAAATATGATGCTTACGGTTGATGAATTCTTGAAAAACAATAAATCTGATATTGAGAATTTTAAAACCATATATAATACTTATGAAAAATATAAAAGGGACAATAATCTCATAGATTTTGATGATATGTTAACTACTGCTTTAGAGATTCTTGAATCAAATAAATATATATTGGAAAAATATCGTGCTAAATATGATTTTATTCAGGTAGATGAAGGACAAGATACTTCAAAGGTACAAATGGAAATAATAAAATTATTAGCAAGTCCCGAGAACAATTTGTTTATTGTAGCAGATGATGACCAATCTATTTACGGGTTTAGAGGGGCATATCCTAAAGGATTACTTAACTTTAATAAAATTTATTCCAATGGGAAGTTATTCTTTATGGAACAAAACTATAGGTCATCTAAGAATATTGTCTCTGTTTGTAATCAATTTATTAAAAGAAATACATTAAGGTATAATAAGAACATTTCCACGGATAATAACTTTATTGAGCCTATCAACATAGTAAAAGTCAACTCAATTTCTGAGCAGTATAAATACTTAGTGGAGGATTTGAAAAATAGAGAATTATCTAGATGCTGCATATTGTATCGAAATAATTTATCATCCATAGGCCTTATTGAACTGTTTGAAAGACATAAAATTCCCTTTTACATGAGGGATGTTAAAGTTAGATTTTTTAATCACTGGCTTATACAGGATATAATAAGCTTTATAATGTTTTCTCAAGATACTAGCAATATGAGTATATACGAAAACATCTATTATAAGAAAAGAGGTTATATTTCAAAGAAACAAATTAACTATGCTAAAACCTTGAATTATAGTCTTTCAGTCTTTGATAGGATAATGGACTTTCCTGGAATATCTAATTTTTATAAATCAATTCTTAAAGAACTAAAACTTGATTTCAAAAAGCTTTCAAAGATGAGCCCTAGCGATGCAATAAATTTTATCGAATATGACTTAGAATACGAGAAATATCTTAAGGAAAATTCCATGAAGTTTGGATATACCTATGATGTTTTAAAAACTACTATATATTTTTTGAAAATCATAGCTAGTAATACTAATAACTTAAACGAACTAATTAATAGATTAAAATATCTAGAATATCTGTGTAAAAGTTCTAGAAATGTTAAGGATGCTGTAACTTTATCTACTGTTCACTCTGCTAAAGGCTTAGAATTTGATAGGGTATATATGATAGATCTAGTGGATGGTGATTTTCCATCTATATCTAGCATCGAAGCAGTTGAAAAAGGTAAGTATGAATTAATAGAAGAAGAAAGACGACTATTTTATGTTGGGATGAGTAGAGCAAAATACCATCTATCTTTAATTACTCTAAATAATCTTGGTGGTAAAAGTGTAGAACCCTCAAGATTTTTATTAGAACTAGAAAAAGGGAAAGCTTAGGCTTTCTCTTTTTTGCTATAAATTGTTATAAAAATTTGTTATTTTTTAGTTTTTATAACAATTTTAAGAGTAAAATTTCATTTATTTGTAATACTATAAATGCAGGAATAATTATTTGAAAAAGGAGGGAAATGGTGGTAATGGCAAAGAATAAACAAAATAATCAAAAGAGAAAAAATGAAAACAAACAAGAATCAAAAAGAGATGACAACAAAAACGAAGATGACAAATAAATAAATGAAGGTCCTCATCACTAGAGGACCTTCATTTATTTATTAAACTCTTTTACATCTACATCATCCACACTAAAAGATTCTCCAGGCTTTATCCCAATATGACCAGATTCATAAGGGCTTCCCTCAATAGTTATATATACCTTTTCCACGTCATAAAACTTCCCCAAGGTATTTACTATAGACTTTAATATCTCTAATTCCAAAGAAGAACCAGCATTCATATCTATTAATAATTCCTTTGAAAAATCTACCTCTAAAGTCCATGATTCTCGATTTAAATGTATTTTGTTTATATTAGTATTTTTTGAAATTGGAGAAATCAATTTACTTGATGGGGGATTTTTCATAATGTTTGCTAAAATTTCCTCAATACTATCATTGGTTCCAAATTCCATATCTTGTTCTATATATGCTGTACCAATATCCTCAGATGTTGGATAATAGGATAGTATTTCCATTTCATGTTTACTATTTTCTATTTCTTCTAATAGAGTTTTAACTTCATATTCTCCATCATTATATATTCTTGCCACGAGGCCTATATCTTTTGCATAGTACTCCTTTTGATTTCTACCATCTTTAAACTCAGTAGTCACTTCTAATGCATCATAAGTCCCAGAAGGTGTTTCTATTTTTCTATCTAAGCTAGTTATCTCCATTGTACTTCCCTCATTATTTGACCAAGTATTTCCAACTTGCAATGGTTCCTTTAGAATAACATTACTACTATTTGTATTAGCATTTAACATATTTTCAATATGATAAAATTCCCCTTCTGCAAATACTTCTGTTAACGCTCCATCTTTATATTCCATAACTTTTACAAAAACAGTGCCTGGATTCATGATTTTCATCTGTGCTCTATTTCCTTCAACAAACTCTATAAAGGTCTTTTGTTCAGCATATTCATTTCCTATACCTTCATAGTCCATAATAGTATTTTCTTTAAAAGGGTAATAGTCAGCTATTGTTAAAATCTCCTTTGTTGATATTTTTTCATCACCTTTGATATTACTTTGATCTTTAGATATAACTTGTTTACATCCAATTAAAGAAAAAATTAATAATGTTATTAATAATAAGGAAAATAATTTTTTCATAATATCACTCCTATAACTAATTTGTCCAACTATAACTTCATTTAGATTATATCCTCTTTTACTATAATTATAATATATTTCTATAAAAAGTCTTTACGATAATATTACAATCTAACTTGGTTTCAACTGAGACTTGTGAATTATAAAAAATCAAACCTTTATCTATACTCAAGGTGAAAAAATAGCTGTGACCTTAAGTATAGTAAAGGTTCTTTGTTTATATTTTCTATAATATTTCTACATCTGGGTTTAATTTATATATGATATTTTTTCTTTCTACTATAATAGATATCTTGTTTGATAATTCTTCATCTTCTCTTATAGCTAAAAAAAGAGGTTTATTTGGATTTATAGCAATAGGGTTTCCCACCATTCTAAGCATGGAGATATCTCCAGTAGTATCTCCATAGGCATAACTGTTTTCTAAGTCAACATTATACTTTGCTATCAATTCATTTAGAACTCTCTGTTTGCTTTCAGAATCCCACATCCTAACTATTTCCCCTGTAAACTTATTCTCTTCATCTACTTTATAAATGGTTCCTTTATACTCCGTAATACCATATTTTTCAGCCATCTTCGCTACTAAAAAATCTGGACTTCCAGAAATAAAAAATACCTTATGACCTTGCTTTTATGCCATTCAATTTGATCTCTAGAATATTTATAAACCATATCACCATTGAGATTAATTACTTGTGATGCTATGAATTCTATATATGTCTTATTCACTCCCTTTAGCTCTTCAATATATACTTGTGCCAAAGTTTCTAAGTAAAGTTCAAAATCTCCAAATCTCTTTTCCCATTCTTCATAGACCTTTTTTACTCGAGTATACCAGATAGACGGGTCTATTACCTCATATTTGTTTAATTTCTTAAAATGCTCGATCATTAGGGAATTTCTAAATATGGTTCCATCAATATCAAAAAATGCTGCTATGTTTTTCATAATATCATCCTAACCTTTTTTTACTATTATATGAGTTATACCCATTTTTGCATAATTAATTCTATGTATGAAAATTAATTGAAAGAAAACCACTGGTTGATCTTCTTTAGGTTTACAGCCAACTAAAAAACTAATATTACGCTGTTAGAACTAGCAGAAAAATATAGAAATTTGATCTTTCCTATGTGGTAAAGTAAAGTCATATTATACTGTACCATCAAAATAAAGTCTAATGATAAGAATCATTAGACTTTATTTTAATTTATTTAACTAGAGCCTTACTATTTTGCTTTTTCAGGAGTGTCAGCTAATAGACCAACCTTCTCCCATCCCCAATCAGTATTCTTAGGGTCTACATCCCAGTAGGTAACTCTGTTATTAATTGCTGCTAAATCAATTCTATATAGAGTTGGAGCTACTATAACTTGCTCCATAGCATATTGTTGCCAATCATGATATGCTTTTACCATGTACTCATTATCCATTCCAGTTTCTCCAAATGCATCATTTGAATTAATAGCATTAATTAATTTATCGTTTTCATCTGATGCAAATCTTGGAAAGTTATTTGGAGAGAGACTTCCCCATAATGATGCTGGTTGTGGGTTAGATCCTACTAACCAAGCTGCTGCAAATAAATCTATATCTTCATTATCTTCTTGTATCATATCGTAGAATGCATTCATCTCTATTAATCTGCCATTTTGTAATACTACATCTAATCCAACATCTCTAAAGTTTTGAATATAGAATTGAGCTAATGGCTCAGCTATATCTCCACCTGACATTGAAAGGTAGTTGATTTGTAGCTTGTTACCCTTTGGATCTTCTCTAAGTCCATCTCCATCTATATCTTTATATCCAGCTTCATCTAATATTTGCATTGCTTTTTCTGGGTTATATGGATAACCTTCTTGCTTATCATTCCAGAAACTAGCATGAAATGGTGTAATTAATGCATTAGCAGGTATTCTCAAATTATTATAGAACAATTCTGCCACTTCTTCATTATTCATAGCATAAGCTATTGCTTGCCTTAATTTCACATCAGATAATTTTTTATTTGGATCTGGCACAATTTTTTTGGCTTCTACATCCCACTTTCCTTGTTTAAATCCTAGATATCCTAAAGATCTACTTACAGCTGATGTTAAAGTTATATTGCTTAAATCCTTGTACTCTGGATAACTATTAACATTTAGTTGATCAACTATGTCAAATGTTCCAGCCTTCAATGCTTCTACAATAGTATCTTGACTTGTTCGTTTTGCAATAATCTTATCTACCTTTGGTTTCTCTCCAAACCAATGTGGATTTGGAACGTATTCTACTGATTCTCCAGGTACTATATTAGATACCATAAATGG
>NZ_NPMN01000038.1 GCF_002266425.1 Tissierella sp. P1 | reverse complement strand
TCTTTTACTTCTTGAAAAGTTAAACTTGGTATATCGGGAGGATTTCCTCCAGATAAGTAAGTATAATTAGTGTCTGGATATAAGTTTTGCATTATTGAATAATGTAGCTGTGAGTCAGGAGATGACAAAGCTCCTTTCATTTCGTTATATACAACACCATTATATTGAAGAGGTGCATTTTTATCCTCAATGCTATAATGCCACCCGTCAACTTTAAAGAACTTTTCATCCTTATAAAAGGCAGGTTTAAAAACTACACTGAGATAAACATCCAGTAAGTCATTGAATTCTTTATCGTTCATACTAGAAAATGGATAAGTAGTCCTGTCTGGATAGGTAAGTCCATTTAGATTCTTGGTCAAAGTTCCCTTTACAATCTCGAAAAATAGATTTCTTACGGGAAATTTTTCTGAGCCTCCATTTAAGAGCACATGCTCTAAAATATGGGGAATCCCCTTGTTGTTTTCAACTGGTGTTCTGAAAGAAATAGAAAACGCTTTGTTTTCATCATCATTTTCTATTTGAAGTAACCTAGCACCGCTTTTTTCATGTTGAAAAATCCTACCAACGGAATCTAATTCTTTTAGATGCTTTTGTTCAATTAGTTTGAATCCAAAATAAGTTTCTCCAACTCTTAAATTTTTTGTTTCAGCATAAGACATGTTAGAGAATAAAAATGTTGATAATAAAACTGCTAGCAAAATTAAAGCAATTGGTTTTTGTTTTACACTAAATCCTTTCACAGATATCCCCCTTTTGTATTATAATTTATTTGTACTAGTGTATTAATTGAATAGTACACTATAATTTACCATTTGTCAACTAATTTGTTAAGTAAAAGATAGTTTGATTAAAAAAATGACCTAGGTAATTGCATTGTATTACCTAGGTCACTTTTTTATGTTTATTCTATTTATATTTACTTTCCAATTCTTCTATTAAAGTAATATATTTTTCTTGAATTCGTGCCTCAGTTGCGGAGTTTTCTACTTTTTTACATTCATCCTCAATAAAAGCTTTACTGCTATCATTTAACATATTTTCAGCAAATTTATACATGGCGGTATTTTCTTTCTCTATATGTCTATACAATAAATCTGTATAGGAAATGGCATTTGCTATAATATCAAGTCTTGCTTCATCATTGCCATTCTTAAATTCTTCCAATGACTTTTCAAGATTGGCCATGTAAAGTCTTCCCATATCATGCTCTATATACATTCCAGTAATAGCACCTGATTTTGCTAATTTTTCAATTTCCTTATTCATTGTCTGAAATAGTATATCCTCTTCTTTCCCATGATGATGTTTATCTGCATAGGTTCTTACAAAATCAATTATTCTTGGTAAATCATCTATATCGTATTCAGAGTTAGTCATAACTCTATAGGAAATTTTCCTGATTACTTTAAGCATTTTCCTAATATTGGTATGTTCTTCAACCATTATTCTTATGGATTCCAAGATATTCACCTCACAAAATATTTTCTTTATGATTTTACCCTTAATTTCATAATAAATAACAAAATAATAATATTTTACAATAAAATGGGTACATATATTATGGGATTAAATAATTAATTATAAGGGGGTAGTGCAATGAGTTTTAAGATGACTGATAAGGTAACATGGGTAGGGAAGATAGATTGGGAATTAAGAACTTTCCATGGAGATGAATACTCGACACATAGGGGGTCTTCCTATAATTCATACTTAATTAGAGACAAGAAGACAGTACTTATTGATACAGTTTGGGAACCATTTGCTGAAGAGTATGTTGAGAAATTAAAGAAGGAAATAGACCTAAATGAAATAGACTATATAATAGCGCAACATTCAGAGATAGACCATAGCGGAGCTTTACCATTGTTAATGAAGGAGATACCAAATACTCCAATCTATTGTACATCAAACGGGGCAAAAATATTAAAAGGCCATTTCCATGAAGATTGGAACTTTGTAGAAGTAAAGACAGGAGATACATTAGATATAGGAGAATCAACTCTAACATTCGTAGAAGCAAGAATGCTTCATTGGCCAGATAGTATGATGACTTATATGAGCGGAGAAAATATATTATTTAGTAATGATGCCTTTGGACAACATTATGCATCGGATTTAATGTATAATGATTTAGTAGATCAGGGAGAATTATATCAAGAGGCTGTTAAATACTACGCAAATATATTAACTCCATTTAGTGTATTAGTCACTAATAAAATTAAAGAGGTTTTAGGGTTTAACCTGCCGCTTAATATGATAGCTACATCTCATGGAATTATCTGGAGAGATAATCCGGCACAAATAGTTGAAAAATATTTAGAGTGGGCAGATGCATATCAAGAAAATCAAATTACAATAGTATATGATACTATGTGGAATGGCACAAAAAGAATGGCAGAGGCAATTTCAGAGGGTATAAAATCAGTGAATAAAGATGTAACTGTAAAACTATATAATGCAGCAAATTCAGATAAAAATGATGTAATAACTGAATTATTTAAATCTAAAGCAATATTATTTGGTTCTTCTACAGTTAATAAGAGTATAATGCATGCAACAGCAGGGATTCTTGAGATGATAAAAGGAATAGGATTTAAGAATAAAAAGTCAGCAGCTTTTGGTTCCTATGGTTGGTCTGGTGAGTCCGTAGCCGTAATAGAGCAGAAGCTAAAGGATGCAAAACTTGAGATAGTACAAGAAGGAATAAAAGAACTTTGGAATCCAGATGCAGAAGCTACATCAAGGTGTATAGAATTTGGAAAGAATTTTGCGGAAAAACTATAGAAAAGAATAATAAGAAGTTTTCCGAAGAACAGTTCCGAAAAGACGGAAAAAAAACGAGAAATAGGAAGAAATATTACTAAAATTTCAAATATGCCAGGTTAAATATTAGCAATAGGCTATTTATTTACTTGGCATATTTTTTGCTTGTAATTAATATTGGAAACTATTTTGCGGAGGAGTTGTTATTAAATGAATAATTATATATTTGCTGGATGTGATACAGTTAAATTAGCTGAAAAATATAAAACACCTCTTTATGTAATGTCTGAGGATTATATTAAAGATAGACTGAGGGAGATTAGAGAAGATTTTCTGGATAAGCATCCCAAGACAATGGCGGTATATGCTAGTAAAGCATTTCTAACTAAGGAAATGGCCAGGATTATTAAAAAATCGGCTATAGGAATGGATGTAGTGTCTGGTGGTGAGCTTTACACTGCAATTCAAGTTGAGTTTCCTATGGAAAAAATAATATTCCATGGAAATAATAAAACTATAGATGAACTAGAATTGGCAATAGAAAATAATGTAGGAAGAATAGTTGTAGATCACTTAGAAGAAATGGATATTATTGAAGAGATAGCAAAGAAATATAATAAAAAGGTTCATATACTATTTAGAATAAGTCCAGGTATCGACAGCCATACCCATAAGTATATTCAAACTGGGCAAGTGGATTCTAAATTTGGAATACCTCTAGATGAAAAAACTATAAAGGCAGCAATGGAAAAGGTTTTGAAATTGGAATTCACTGAATTGCTTGGATTCCATTTTCATATTGGGTCACAGATTTCAGATAATGGAAATCATATTAAAGCTATTCAGATAATGATGCAGTTAATGAAAAAAGTAAAAGATGAATATGGATTTATCGTCAAGGAGTTAAATACTGGGGGAGGATATGGTATTCATTATTCTGAAGGTGAGGAAAGAAAACCTTTAGCCTATTTTACAGATTCTATAATAGAAGAGATTGAAGATAGATGTAAAGAATATGAGTTAGAAAGACCTTTAGTAATAATAGAACCTGGCAGATGGGTAGTAGGAGAAGCAGGGATTACAATCTATACGATAGGAGCTATTAAGGAAATTCCGGGAATACGGACTTATGTTTCAATTGATGGTGGTATGCCCGATAATCCAAGACCCAGCTTATATGAAGCTAAATACGAGGCTATCGTCATAAATAAGGCGGGAGAGGAATTAACAGATGTAGTGACTGTAGCAGGAAAGTGTTGTGAATCTGGGGATATTTTGATTTGGGATTTGAAAGTACCTAAAGTAGAAACAGGAGATATGCTAGCAGTTCTATCAACAGGAGCATATAATTATTCTATGTCGAGTAATTATAATAGAATCCCAAGACCTGCTGTAGTCATGTTAAGTGAAGGAAAAGACAGGTTAATAGTTAAAAGAGAAAACTATGATGACATATTGAGAAATGATATATAATTGTTATTATGTATTAAATATATTTGGAGGAATAAACTATGGAACTTCTACTACGCGATACCTTTCTTGAGGTTAATCTAGATAATATAATATATAATATGAAAAATATAAAGGAAATGGTTGGAGAAGAAGTAGCTATAGCGGCAGTAGTTAAAGCTAATGGCTATGGTCATGGTGCAGTTGGAGTGGCCCAAGAATTGATGGAAAATGGAGCGGATTATTTAGCTGTAGCAACTCTTACGGAGGCATTAGACCTTAGACGACATTTTTCAGATTACAAGATATTTATTATGGGATTTACTCCAGATAAATATTTGGAACATGTAGTTAAAAATGATATAATTCAAACCATATTTTCATATAGGCAAGCTGAAATTTTAAATGATTATGGCAATAGATATAATAAAATACCTGTTGTTCATATAAAATATGATACAGGATTTAATAGATTGGGATTTAGAGATTCGAAAGAAAGCATAGACGAAATCGAAAAAATTTCTAAATTGCCAAACCTAAATGTAGAAGGAATATTTTCTCATTTGGCTCTAACAAACAAAGAAGAAGATGAGAAACAATATAGAAAGCTCGTAAAGGTCATAGAGAGCCTTGAAGAAAGAGGTATTAAATTTAAATATAAGCATATTGAAGATAGTATATCAGCAGTTGATTATCCAGAGTTCAGGATGAATATGATAAGCCTGGGGCAATTATATATGGTATAAAGGGGTTTCACTATGGAACTTTAGATTTAAAACAAGCACTAGCATTAAAAACAAAAGTATATAATGTCAGAAAAGTTTCTAAAGGTGAAGGTGTAAGCTACAGTTATGTATGGAAAGCAGAAAGGGATAGTATTATTGGGACTGTTCCCTTTGGATATGCTGATGGATATCCTCGGAATTTAACAGGCAAAGGTTTTATTACAATTCGTAATCAAAAAGCACCAATAATTGGAATAATCTGTATGGATCAATGTATGGTTGATTTAACTGATATAGAAGAAGTATGTGAAGGCGATGAGGCTATTATATATGGTGACGGAATAAATAATACTCTTGATATTCACAATGCTTCTTTACTAGGAAGTACAAATAAAAATGAGATAATGAGTAGAATTGGTATGCGAGTACCACGGGTCTATATTAAGGATGAAAAAATAGTAAATATAATTAATTATATATAATAAGGAGAGTAATATGGATATAGAAAAAAGGGTTGATGATATTTTTTCCCAATTAATAGACATAAGAAGAGACTTTCATATGCACCCTGAGTTAAGTGAGCAGGAGTATAGAACCAGTGATAGAATTTGCGAGTATCTAAATGAGTGGGGGATCGAGCATGTAAAGGGAGTTGCTGAAACAGGTGTTGTAGCAATAATAAGAGGAAAGAAAGATGGTAAGACTGTAGGTGCTAGAGCAGACATTGATGCATTACCAATAACAGAACTAACTGATATTCCATTTAAATCAGTGAATGAGGGAGTTATGCATGCCTGTGGACATGATATTCATACAGCCATACATCTGGGAGTGGCAAAGATATTGAAAGAAATAGAGAATGAAATCTGTGGAAATGTAAAAATATTTTTTCAACCAGCAGAAGAGACCATAGGCGGAGCAAAAAAGATGATTGAGGAAGGGTATTTAAAGAATCCAGATGTTGAGTATATGTTATCATTACATGTAATGCCTTATTTAGATGCAGGAGAAGTTGAATTTAAATATGGGAAAGTGAATGCAGCTACTAACGAATTCTCTATAAAAATAACTGGTAAATCAAGCCATGCAGCTTATCCTGATCAATCCGTAGATCCTATAGTAACAGCTGGATATATAATTACAGCCTTACAATCCTTAGTAAGCAGGAACATATCGCCCTTAAATTCTGTTGTTTTAACATTGGGCCAAATTAATGGCGGTATAAAAAATAATATAATACCTGGAGAAGTCATTATGTCAGGTACTCTTAGGACAATTGATCCAGATACAAGAGTATTTGCAAAAAATAGGATTAGAGAAATAACAGAGAATACAGCAAAAGCATATGGAGCAGCAGCAATAGTAGAATTTGAAGAGGGCTATCCAGCTCTTATAAATAATGATGAAGTAGTTGATGTTTTGAGGCAAACGGCAGAAAGTATATTGAGCAAGGATAAAGTGAAATTTAAAGAGTTTCCAAGTATGGGTGCAGATGATTTTTCCTTCTTTTTACAAGACACTAAAGGGGCATATTATAATTTGGGATGTGGAAATAAGGATAAAGGCTGGACAGCACCGATTCATAGTGAATGTTTTATGGCAGATGAAAAGTGTATTAGAATAGGTGTCCTTTTACAAACCAAGGCCTTGCTTGAACTGTTGGATATGTTTTAAATAAGTAATATTAAATAGAAAGACCATATATTACTAGAGACAATGAATCTAAACTTATGGGGTAATGGGTTTTGCAATGGGGGGGAAATTCGCCCTAAAGTAAATCCGATGTTTATAAAATGTTGAAAATTAACATATTTATCTAATGGCATATAGTTTGCATATATTCATATATAATTAAATGACCTATGTATATTATATCTGTTAAATTTATTTTAGATTATTTTTTATGTATTACCAGAAAAAAGAAGTATCTTAATAGATAGATTAAAATCTGTCTAAAGGTTATAAATATGATTAGCATTGAAAATATACAATAAAGGAGTGGGAGGATGAAGATTTATATTAGCGTAGATATTGAAGGTATAACTGGAGTGACTAATTGGAATGAAACTGAATTAGGCCATGGAGAATATGCATGGGCAGTTGGTCAGATGACTAAAGAAACTATAGCGGCATGTGAAGCGGCAATAGAAATGGGTGCAAAAGAAATAGTGGTAAAGGATGCTCACGACTCTGGAAGAAATATAGACATATCTAAGCTTCCTAAAGAGGCAAGAGTAATAAGAGGATGGACTTCTTCGCCTGAATCAATGATGGCAGGTATAAATGAAAGTTTTGATGCTACAATTTTTATCGGGTATCATTCAGCTGCTGGAGAAAGCGGAAACCCATTGGCTCATACAATGAATTCTAAGAAGGCTACATATTTAAAAATCAATGGAGAATTAGCATCAGAATTTACGATGAATTCATTGATATCTGCGTATTATGGAGTTCCAGTAGTATTTTTATCAGGAGATAAAAGACTATGTGAAAACTCAAAAAAATTAGTTCCAAATATAGAGACTGTGGCTGTGAAAAGTGGAGAAGGTGGTGCTACCTTCAACATGCATCCAAATTGTGCATGTGAATCTATAAAAAGTGGAGTAAAGGAAGGAATTAAAAATGTTAAAGAATGTAAAATAGAATCTCCAAAAGAGCTGAAGTTGGAAATAAGATTTACAGAGCATCAAGATGCTAATAAAGCAAGATATTATCCAGGAGCTAGACTTATAGACGACCATACAGTGGAATATATAGCAAAGGATATTCAAGAACTGATGACAGCTAGAATGTTTATATTATAATTTTAAATATAACAATGCTACAAGAAATCAGCCTATGATGATATAATTAAGTAACAATATATATCTAAAGGGTGATCAAATGTCTTTAAATTCAGAATCTTATGTTAAAATGTTTACGGATATGATGTCTGAAGGTTTTATAGTAATAGATAATGAAGGAAAAATACAAATCTATAATAATAAAGCTAAGGAAATATTTGGAATAAGTTATGATGGACAAATTAACCATGATAAAGGGAAAATTAATATTGGAGATATAGTTATTATTGGAGATAACTCCATAGGACAGGATGATGGAAAGATGGATTCAGATTCATTAAAGTCTTTGGGGGTAAAGGATAATAACATAGATATGGGAGATTCGATTATTGTCATTGGCGTATTTGGCAAAGATGGAATGACTGATCCAGTATTAAAGACCTTAAAAAATGGTCATAAGGAAGATGTTTTAAAATTAAAAACAAGTTATTTAGAAGTAGATATAGAAGTTGAAATAGATTTTGTAAATAAAATAATATTTATTAAGGTTAGAGATGAAGAATTCACCTTGAGCTACATCAATGCAATAGGACATATGGTGGTTTTAGATGGAGTCACGAAACAGATGAAGTTCTACCAATCCCATGGATATACTGCCAGGGGAGAAAGTATCAATGACATATTAAAAGGAAGAGAATACAGGGCAAAAGGAAAGAATACTGAAACATTAGATGTAATCGGAAAAAATATTTTTGAAATACACAAATCAGATTCTATAATCCAACAATTTTTTAATGTAGCTAAAGGAGAAGATATTAGTTATATAGATAAATTTGAAGAAATCAACGGATATCCTACTATGTGTACACTTTTACCTGTGGAGGACAAAAAGCAGAGGATAGGAGCAGCATTAAAGGTAGAAGATATTTCAGAAATAAAAAAGATTATAATGGAAAGAGATAATGCAATTAATCAGCTAGAAAAGGCTGAATCTCAACTAAAAGAGGAGAAAGCCCTAAACAAAGCATTTCCTAATTTTGTGGGAGATAGTGAGCAAATTGAATACGTAAAGAGAATGGCACTAAAGGCTTCTAAGACTAATTCGAATGTATTGATATTAGGAGAAAGCGGAACGGGAAAAACAATTCTTGCACAGGCTATTCATCAGAATAGCAAGCTTAAAGACAAGCCTTTTATTCATGTGAATTGTGGTGCAATACCTGAAACATTGTTGGAATCTGAGCTTTTTGGATATGAAAAAGGAGCATTCACAGGTGCACGATCTGAAGGAAAAAAAGGTTTTTTTGAAATAGCGAATGGAGGAACCATTTTTTTAGACGAAATCGGAGACATATCTACAAATTTACAAGTAAAATTACTGCAAGTTATTCAAGAAAAATCTTTCTACAGAGTTGGTGGTACAGAAAAAATTACAGTAAATATACGTATCATTGCTGCTACTAATAAAAATCTAGAAGATGAAATGATAAAGGGAAGTTTTAGGGAGGATTTATATTATAGAATAAATGTATTCCCTATTTGGATACCGCCATTGAGGGAAAGAAAGCAAGACATGAATGCATTGATTGAACTAGTGCTTCCAAAAATCTGCAATGAGATAGGCTGTAAATCTAAAAGAATTTCTTCTGAAGCTATTAATCTAATATTAAACTATGATTGGCCTGGAAATGTAAGGGAGTTAGAAAATATTTTAGAAAGAGCTGTCAATTTAGCTGAAGGAAATAACATACTTTCAAAACATATAACCTTAAAGTTAAATAAAAAAGAGAATAAAAGCGTTGATATAGTTCCATTGAAAGAGTACCTAGAAGAATATGAGAAATCAATTATTGAGAGAACATTATCATTTTATAGAGGAGATAAAAAAAGGGCGATGGAAGCCTTAAAAATAAGTAAAACTACTTTCTATGAAAAAATAAAGAAATATAATATAGAATAAATTTGCCATATGGAAGGAGTTAATATGACAAAGAAAGATATAGCAGAAAATAATATAAAACAAATTGAAGGGCTAGTTTTATTAAAAGATTTAGACAATAGTTTTATTATTGAATTAAAATATGCTACAAAAGATAACTTTCTAAAGAAAGTGATGTATCCAGTTCCAGTATGTGCCATAAGAAGAGAAACTGGGGAAAAGCTTGTAAAAGCCAATAAGATATTCAAAGAAAGGGGATATACCATTAAGGTATGGGATGCTTATAGACCGATGCATGTGCAAAGAGAATTTTATGAAGCCTGTCCAGATTCTCCTTATGTGGCTAAACCGCCTGAAAGTCCAATTACATCTGGATTTAGGCCACGACACAATAATGGAATGGCAGTAGATATAACCTTAGTAGATGGAAATGGAAAAGAGCTTGAAATGCCTAGTGATTTCGATGATTTTACAGAAAACGCCAAGGTTGCTTCAAACAATATGACGGAAGAAGCACGAAAAAATGTAAATTATCTCCATGAAGTTATGTCAAGTGTTGGATTTAGAACATATGAGAATGAATGGTGGCATTTCGTCGATGGAGTAGAAGAACCCACTCCTTATTTAGATATCCCTCTAGAGATATTTACATTATAAAAGCTATAAAGGAGGTTTTTAAATGAAAATAAAAGAGATACAAGTAGGTCAAATATCAGTACCCCTTAAAAAGCCTTTTAAAACAGCCCTTAGAACAGTTAATAAAATTGAAGATGTTGTAGTTAAGATAATTACTGATACAGGTCATATCGGATACGGAGAGGCTGCACCTACAGCAGTAATTACAGGTGATACAAAAGGATCTATAAAATGTGCTATAGAAGATTATATAGCACCACAAATAATAGGATTAGAAATTGAGAATATAGAAGAGATAATGAACAGGATAGATAGGTCTCTAATTAAGAATACATCTGCCAAAGCTGCTGTCGATATAGCTATATATGATCTTTTTGGTCAACTTCATAAATCACCTCTATATAAGCTTTTAGGGGGATATAAGAAAGAAATAATTTCGGATTTGACAATAAGCGTAAATGATCCGGAGGAAATGGCACAAGATAGTATTGAAGCTGTAAGGAGAGGATATAAGACATTAAAGATAAAGGTCGGACTTGATTCACAAATGGATATAAAAAGGATACAAGCCATAAGAGATGCTGTTGGATATAACGTAGATTTGAGATTAGATGCAAATCAAGGATGGAAACCAAAAGAAGCAGTTATGCTTCTTAGAAAAATGGAAGATAAGGGATTTAATATAGAACTTGTTGAACAACCTGTTTCTGCTAATGATTTAGAAGGATTAAAATATGTTACTCAAAATGTGAACACACCTATATTAGCCGATGAATCTGTATTTTCTCCATTTGATGCAGTAAAGATAATTCAAAATAGAGCAGCGGATTTAATAAATATTAAATTGATGAAAACTGGTGGTATTCATAATGCATTAAAGATATGCTCTGTTGCAGAGATATATGGTGTTGAATGTATGATAGGATGTATGTTGGAAAGCAAGCTAAGTGTTAGTGCGGCAGTCCATTTAGCAGCATCTAAAAGTATAATTACTAAAATTGATTTAGATGGACCAGGATTATGTAAAGAAGATCCAGTTGATGGAGGACCTCAATTCCAAGATTATAAAATTACATTAAATGATGAGTGGGGATTAGGTTTTAAAAATATTGGAAACTTAAGCTTTTAGATTTTGGTTTTAAGAAGTCCTTAAAAACGGAAAAAATTCATATTTCGGGAAAAGGTGGCAGTCGAAGTCGTAATTGCAACTAATTGACCTTAGTGAGACTAATTTACTATTACGTATAATTCTGCCCTTTTAACTGATATTACGTAAATGCGGAAAAGCAAATGAATTGTAGCTAAAATAATCTGATAATTCATATAAGAAAATCTTATCTAAATCTTGCGAATATACTAATATCTCAGTTTGCTTGCTTTCAGATATCTGCTAATTTAAGTGGTATAATATTTGCATTATCTTAATATGTAGTTAGTAAGAAATTGATTTATCTCAATGTAAAAACTATTACTTAATCGATAATTTCATAGCTTAATAGGAAGGAGGAAAGTTTTACTAAAGGCTACATAAATTTTTAAAAATTAGAGGGGGAGTAAGATGAAAAGGTTAATAGCTTTAATGTTGGCAATAATGATGATTTTGGCAGGATGTTCAAAACCAAATACAAAGGATACTTCGTCAGATGATCCGTCCAAAACACCTGATAAAGCAGCAAAGCCTCAAGAATACTCAACGGTTTATTCAGGAGAAATCACTACATTAAATTACTTAGTGACCGCAAATCAGAATGAATTCGCTTTAGCGGCTAATTTTGTAGATAACTTAATTGACTATGACAGATATGGGGTTCCAATACCTGGTCTAGCAACTGAATGGGAGAGTTCAGAAGATGGAATAATTTGGACTCTAAAGATTCGCCAAGGAGTGAAATGGGTTACTCATGAGGGGAAGGAGTATGCAGAAGTTAAAGCTAAGGACTTTGTAGATGCTGCAAAGTACCTACTAGACCCAAATAATGAATCTCTAACAGCAAATATATTCTATAGTGTAATTAAAAATGCAGAAGAGTATTACAATGGTGAAATAGATGATTTTGAACAAGTAGGAGTAAAAGCAGTAGATGATTACACATTAGAATATACTCTTAAACAAAATACACCATATTTCTTATCGATGCTTAACTATATTTGTTTCTTGCCTGTTAATGGAGATTTCCTAGCAGAGGTAGGAGATAGATTTGGAACAGATAATACTAATATTCTATATAATGGGGCCTATGTAATGGAAACCTTTGAGCCGCAGACTAGAAGAATTCTTGTAAAAAATCAGCAATACTGGGATAAGGACAACATATTCATAGATAAAATAAAGGAGACCTATAACCAAGAATCTGCAACATTAGCACCAGAGCTATTTTTACGTGGAGAAGTTGATTATGCCGATATACCTGCTTCTTTGGTAGAAGAATGGATGAAAGATCCAGCTAAAAAAGATTCAGTTAGACCAAATAGAACAGGATTCTATACTTATTTTTATGCGTTAAATTTTGATCCTAAATTCGATGCAGAGTATGAACCAGATAACTGGAAAATTGCTGTAAACAATGTAAACTTCCGTAAATCATTATTCCATGGATTAGATAGGAAATCTGCCATGATAACATCAGAACCTTATAATCCAGAGCAAAGGTTATCAAATACTATTACGCCAAAGAGTTTTGTTGACTTAGATGGAGTAGATTATACTGAGCTAGAAGGTCTAAAAGAGTTTGCAAATACTGATTCATTCAATGAAGAATTGGCAAAGCAATATAGAGATAAAGCTATGGAAGAATTAAAGGGAAAAGCAAAATTTCCAATAATAGTATATATGCCATATAACTCAGGGGGAACTGAATTGGCAAATAGAGTACAGGTTATAGAACAGCAAATGGAGAATCTACTAGGAAAGGATTATATTGATATCCAAATAGATCCAAAACCACCTACAAACTTCTTATCAGAAGTAAGACGTTCAGGAAAATATGCATTTTTAGAGTGTAACTGGGGACCTGACTATGCAGATCCTGAAACATACACAGATCCATTTACTCCTGGTGCAAATTATAACTTCCCAGAATTTGTTGAAGGTTATAATGATGACAATGGAGAGAAGACCTATACTAACTTAACAAATAAAGCCAAGGCAGAGGTTATGGACATTAAAAAGCGCTATGAATTATTTGCTGAAGCAGAAGCATTTTTAATCAAAGAAGCCTTTGTTATTCCTTATGCACTTGGTGGGGGAGGATATGCAGCTGGTAGATTAAATCCGTTCGAATCTCAGTATTCACCATTTGGAGTATCATCAAACAGATATAAGGGACAGCATATCATGGAGAAACCTATGAATACAGAAGAATATAAGGCAGCACTTGAAACTTGGGAGAAAGAACGTGCCGAGGCATTAAAGAACAGTAAATAAGAATTCAAAGACCTAAGGGTTATTAACTGATAATCCTTAGGTCTGAAAATTAATATACTATAGCTTAATGAAAAGTAAGAGATTAATTGACTTTTCTTGAGATTTAATATAGTTGACTTACAGAGAAGAGAGGGAAAAAAATGCTAAAGTATTCTATTAAGAGGCTATTACAATCTTTGCTTACCCTATTTATCATAGTTACCATAGTATTTCTTCTTATGCGGTTATTGCCTGAGGAAGGATATTTCGGAACTTCCTATGAAAAGCTAGATGAACAACAAAGAGAAGCTATATTAACCAGTATGGGACTTAGGGACCCTATACATAAACAATTAATTAATTTTTATAAGAATATATTAACTGGTAATCTAGGGCAATCTATTACCTTTAGACCTAAGGTACCCGTTGCAGACATAATAAAGGATAAGGTGCCGTATTCCTTATACTTTGGATTGGCAGCTATAGGAATATCTTTGCTTGTTGGAGTCACGCTGGGAATAGCTATGGCCAGAAACAAAAATAAATTTTGGGATAAGTTAGGAACAGGCTATGTAGTATTTATAAGAGCAGTGCCTGCTGCTGTATATTTTCTTTTCTTACAATTATATGTAACGGGAGTTTTTAAGATCCCAATGTTATTTGATGTAGATAAACCTAAAACATGGATATTACCTGCTATATCTATGTCCCTAGGAGGAATAGCCAGTTATGCAATGTGGATGAGAAGATATATGGTAGATGAGCTTAACAAAGATTATGTCAAATTAGCTAGAGCTAAAGGATTAAAAAGCAAGCCCATAATGGTAAAACACATATTTCGCAACGCCTTTGTTCCCATGGCACAATATTTACCGGCTTCCATATTGTTTACAATAGCAGGCTCAATCTATATAGAATCTTTATATTCAATTCCAGGAATGGGAGGACTTTTGGTAGAGGTCATTAAAAGGCAAGATAACACCTTAGTTCAGGCTCTTGTAATCATATATTCATCAATAGGTATAGTAGGGCTATTTTTAGGAGATTTACTCATGGCCTTATTTGATCCTCGTATAAATTTACAGAGAAAAGGGGGCGCTAGATAATGAGTAAAGGTACAGTAGATAAATTAACAAATGCTATAAATGAAGATTTATTTCAATTTGTGGAATATAATGAAGAAGATGCTAAACGCGGAGGATATTCAAACTATTCATATTGGCGCTCTACTTGGCAGGTTTTCATAAAGAATAAAACAGCGGTCTTTCTATTAATTTTGATGTCTGTATTATTAGCATTTACATTAATTCAGCCTTATTTGCCTAATCAGAAATCACCTACCGAAATTCATATAAATCCTGAAACAAAGCTTCCGCTTAAAAACAATCCTCCTGATTCAGAATTTTGGTTTGGAACTAATTCAATTGGTCAGGATCTTTGGTCACGTATATGGAGTGGTTCAAGAACCTCATTGCTTATAGGTATAATAGTTGGGCTTTGGGAGGCCGTTATAGGAATTACCATAGGTGCAATGTGGGGTTATATAAGATGGCTAGATAGACCAATGACTGAGATATATAATGTGATCAACAATATTCCTAAAACTATAATACTGGTTCTAATGACTTATATAATGAAACCTAGTCTATATACTATGATTATTGCCATGGGGCTGACATCATGGATAGATATGGCAAGATTTGTAAGGAATCTGACAGTTATTATTAGAGACAGGGAGTATAATCTAGCATCAAAATGTTTAGGGACTCCTACAAGAAGAATAATAGCTAGAAATTTACTTCCTTACTTAGTTTCAGTAATTATGCTGACGGTCGCATTGTCTATCCCACAGACTATAGGCTATGAAGTATTTTTGACTTATATAGGGCTAGGATTACCTGTTAGTATTCCATCACTAGGTAATCTTATTAATGAGGGAAGACTTCTTATAATGAATGCATCACAAAGGTATCAATTAATATTTCCTTCAATAGTTATTTCTATAATAACCATCTCATTTTACATGATGGGAAATGTTTTTTCTGATGCAGCAGACCCTAAAAACCACGTATAGGAGGTGTACTATGGAAAATAAAAAAGTCATATTATCCGTAAAAGATTTAGTAATTAAATTTAGACTAAGGGGAGACGTATTAACAGCTATAAGAGAAGCCTCTTTAGACTTGTATGAAGGAGAAAGTTTAGCCATAGTAGGGGAATCGGGATCGGGAAAATCAGTTTTCACTAAGAGTTTTATGGGATTATTAGATGGTAATGGTTGGATAGATTCTGGAAGCATAACCTTTGAAGGAGAGGAAATATCAAATTATAAAACAGAAAATGATTGGATTAAAATTAGAGGGAAAAAAATTGCTATGGTCTTTCAAGATCCTATGACTTCCTTAAATCCTTTAAAAACTGTTGGCAAACAAGTGCAGGAGGCTGTTGAATTACATCAAGGTTTAAAAAAAGAAGAAGCAAGAAAGAAAGTAATTGAATTATTATCTGATGTTGGCATTACTGAACCTGAAAAAAGATATAAACAATACCCCCATGAGTTTTCAGGAGGTATGAGACAGAGAGTAGTTATAGCCATAGCTATAGCTTGTAATCCAAAGGTTTTAATATGTGATGAACCAACTACAGCCCTAGATGTAACAATACAAGCTCAAATTTTAAATCTGTTAAAAAACCTTAAAGAAAAATATCAATTAACTACAATATATATTACCCATGATTTGGGGGTTGTAGCTGATGTTGCAGATAGAGTAGCAGTTATGTATGCTGGTGATATAGTTGAGATAGGTCAATGTGAAGAAGTGTTCTACAATGGGCAGCATCCATATACATGGGCGCTATTATCTTCACTTCCACAACTTGGAGTAAAAGGAGAGGATTTATTCTCCATAAAAGGAACTCCGCCAAACTTATTCTATGAGATAAAAGGTGATGCTTTTGCACCTAGGAATCCTAGAGCACTGAAGATAGATTTCGTTGAAAAGCCACCGTATTTTGATGTAAGTCCTACACATAAGGCAAAGACATGGCTGCTAGATCCTCGTGCACCAGAAGTTAATCCGCCTGAGTCCATAAAAATACTAAGACAACAATGGGGGGTCATGAACAATGCCTAATAACCAAAAGGAAGTCTTACTAGAAGTAAAAAACTTAAGGGTAGAATTTGGAAGGAGAAAGAAGAATAAATTTGTAGCTGTAAAGGATGTAAACTTCAATATCTATAGGGGAGAGACCTTTGGATTAGTTGGAGAGTCTGGTTCAGGAAAAACTACAATAGGGAGAGCTATTATTCGCCTGAATGAAACAGCAGGTGGAGAAATTATATTTAAGGGAAAAAAGATCAATGGAAAAATAGATAAAGAACTAGATAGAGAAATAACTAAAAAAATTCAAATGATATTTCAAGATCCAATGGCATCACTAAACGAGAGAGCCAAAGTAGATTATATAGTATCAGAGGGTCTATATAATTTAAAAAATTATAAAAATGAGGAAGAAAGAAAAGAAAAAGTAGAAAAGGCACTTCTTGATGTTGGATTATTACCTGAGTTTTTAAGCCGGTTCCCTCACGAGTTTTCAGGGGGACAAAGACAGAGAATAGGGGTTGCAAGGGCTGTAGTAATTGAGCCAGAGCTAATAATTGCAGATGAGCCTATATCTGCCTTGGATGTTTCTATTCGTGCTCAAGTATTAAATTTAATGTCAGAATTACAAAGGAGTAAAGGATTAACATATCTATTCATTGCCCATGATTTGTCTGTAGTAAGATTTATAACAGATAGAGTAGCTGTAATTTATAAAGGGCAAATAGTAGAAATGGCTGAAACTGAAAAACTTTATAAAAATCCTCTTCACCCTTATACTAGATCTTTATTTTCAGCAATTCCATTGCCTGATCCAAGACGACAAAGATCAAAAGTATTAGAAATTTATGACCCTAGTTGTCATGATTATGAAAATATGCCTCCAAAGTGGGTTGAGATAGAACCTGAACATTTTGTTCTGGGAAATGAAAGAGAGATAGAAGAATACATGAAAGCATTAAATAAATAGAATCTTAAAGCTTTAATTAAAGCAGATGATTTTATTACAGGGGGAATCCATATGTTTAGGAAAAAAATTTTTGTATTGATGGGGGTTATATTACTAATGTGTGGATGCAGCGATTCGACTAAAACAAAAGAAATATCTTATGATGGAAACTTGATTGTCAATAGAGTAGACGATTTTAGAGAAGGAGAAAACGAAAATACTAAAATAAATGACGAAGGTGAAATCATTTTAGAAGATTCATCTCTTCAAGGAAAATATATTTCACCTATAATGGCCACAGAAAAATTTAATGAATTAGTAGCTTCTTGGAATGTAGATACACCAGAAGAAACTGAAATAGAACTATTTGTTAAAGCAAAGATAGAAGATCAGTGGACCATGTGGTTTTCCTATGGGAAATGGTCTCAAGAAGGAACTAGGGGAAGTATTGAAGATCAAATTGATAAAACGGCAAAGATGTCAATCGATACATTAGAGATACTTTGGGGCAAAGATGCAGATGCTATTAGATATAGCGTAGAATTAACACGTAAGGATTCTAGCGTGCCTAGTCCAAAAATAAGAAATATATTTTTAGCTTTAAAGCCTAGGGATGAAGTAGAAAAAGTCTCTGCTTTAGATAAGGATTATTTAATAGAATTAAATGTGCCAGAAAGATCTCAAATGGTAGTTCCAGAAATAGGCAATGTAATATGCAGCCCTACATCTGTATCTATGGTATTGGAATACTATGGATACGATATAGACACTGAAGAAGTAGCAGAAAATGTTTTAGATAAAAAAGAAAATATCTATGGGAATTGGTCCTTTAATGCTGCCTATGGAGGAACAAAGTGTAAATATTCATATGTAGCTCGTTTTACATCAATTAATGATATAAAAGAGAAAATATCAAAAGGTATTCCCGTTATAGCTTCTATAAAAACAAAATCAGAAAATACATTAATTGGGGCTCCTCAAACTTATCCAAGTGGACACTTATTAGTAGTAAGGGGATTTACGGTAAAAGATGGAGAAGAATACGTTATCGTAAATGATCCAGCAGCCCCAGAGGTAGATACCGTACGCAGGGAATACAAAGTATCAGGATTTGAGAAGGCATGGAATAAAATAGTATATATTTTAAGTCCGGAATTAAATTGAAAAAATCATCAAAGCCTCAAAAGTTGAATTGCTTTTAAGTAATAGACTTAGAGGCTTTTCCCCCGTTATTATAAACAAGAGGTGACGAAAATGATAAAAGAAATTGTTATGGAAGAGCTAAAGTTAGCAGAAGAAAAGGTTTCAATTATAATAAAAGACTTAACTAATGATCAATGGATATTAAAATATGATGAAAATAGAACTTTTCCATCTGCTAGTATAATAAAAATTCTTATAATGGCAGAAGCACTAGAGCGTGTTGAGAAAGGAGAATTTGACCTAGAACAAAAAATAAAGGTTAGAGAATGTGATAGAGTTGAATATAGCCTCGTATCTGAATTAAAATTAGAAGAATATCCATTAATAGATTTAATTACTTTGATGATAATCCTTAGTGACAATACAGCTACTAATATTTTAATAGAATTATTAGGATATGAAAGAATCAATGAAATGGCAAAAAAAATAGGTTGTAATGATACAATTCTAAGAAGAAAGATGATGGACTTTGAAGCAGCAAAAGAGGGTAGAGAAAATATGACTAGTCCTATGGACATAGCAATACTTATGGAAAAGATATATAATAAATCTATTATTAGTCCTGAAATGTGTGAACTTATGATACATATTTTAAGCAGACAAAAACATAGAAATATGCTGCCAAGATATATTTTAGATGAGGTAGTTATAGCTCATAAGACTGGGGAATTAAGTGGATTAAATCACGATATAGGAATATTTTATTTAGAAAATATACATTATCTAATAGGGATTTTTACAACAGATGGAAAAGATGATTTAGTGGGAAAAGGGACTATAGGAAAAATCTCTAAATTGGTATATGATAACTTATCAAAGGTTAAGTAAAAAAATATATTATGAGGTGATAAATTTGCAAAGGTTAGGGATTTTAAACAAAACCGTAGTCCCTATTAATCTACATCCGAAATTTGATAGTGAAATGGCTGATGAAGGTTTATATGGAATGGTTATAAAAGTTTTAGAAGATATGGGAGAGGGTTGGTATTATATTGAAACTCACTATAATTATTGTGGCTATGTTCACCAATCAAATATAATTATAGATGATATTCGGTCAAAAGAATGGATGAATGAGGCGAAAAGTATAATCACTCATTCAGTAGTTGATGTAATGCCTGAGGCAAGCTATAAGGGTTATGTAAAAGAATTTTTAACTAGAGGTGCCATAGTTATAGTTACTGGAAATGAAAAAGATGGCTGGACAGAGATTAAATTAGCCGATCATAGGACTGGATGGGTTAGGACAAGTTTCGTAGGAGATAGAATAATTTCTTATAATAAAGATGATGAAAATCAGTTAAGAGATAAATTAGTCAAAACAGCTATGCTATACTTAGGTACACAATATAGATGGGGTGGCAAAAGTCCTCTGGGGTTAGATTGCTCGGGATTATGCTCTATATCTTATATGTTAAATGGAATCATAATATATAGGGATGCTGAAAGAAAAGATGAATATATGAGAAAAATAACTTTAGATGAAATAAAACCTGGAGATCTTTTATTTTTTCCAGGTCACGTAGCAATGTATATAGGAAATGACAGATATATACATTCAAGCTCAAGTTTGAATGGCGTTAATATTAATAGCCTAAATTCTAGTGATATGGATTATAAAGAGGATTTGGCAAAAACCATAACAGATATAGGCACAATTTTTTAAAAACCATAGAAATCTTAGCCTTTTAGTTATAGCTTTCTTAATAATTTTCAAAAAAGCTTCTTAAATTTAAGAAGCTTTTTTATTTGTTACAAATTTAAAGGATTTTGTTATAATAGAAAGAGTCATCTAAAGATTTAAAATTCCATATTTTCGGATTATAGTTCTGTTTATCGTACTGATAAAATTTTATTTAAATATAAATTAAAAACACTTATAACATGAGAAAAATGTCGAATTATTGTAAAAATACAAACTTGTTTCCTAGAAATAGGAAATGTAGGTTCAAAGATATCTAAAAATCAAGGTTATAGTTATGGCATATTAATTGCATTGTATATACATGGCAATTAAATATAAACAATTAAAGGAGGCATCTTAATGATTAATTTTATTTGGGCAGGTTTGCTTATCATTGGATTTGTAGTTGGAGCTGCTACAGGCAATCTTGAGGCAGTTACAAATGCAGCAATTGATAATGCAAAGACAGGTGTAGATTTAGCTTTGGGACTTATTGGAATAATGACTCTATGGCTAGGACTTATGAAGATTGCTGAGGATTCAGGACTAGTTGAGAAACTTGCAAAATTACTAAGACCATTAATGATTAGATTATTCCCTGATGTTCCAGCAGAACATCCTGCAATGGGTGCAATGATAATGAATATTGCTGCAAATATGTTGGGATTAGGTAATGCTGCTACACCGTTGGGATTAAAAGCAATGCAGGAGCTGCAAAAATTAAGTGATGACAAAGAAACAGCAACTGATGCAATGGTTACATTCTTAGCCATCAATACTTCTTCAGTAACATTAGTTCCTGCATCTACTATTGCAATATTAGCAGCGGCAGGAGCCACAAATCCTACGGAGATAATAGGACCAACATTAGTAGCTACTACTGTATCAACAGTTGTTGCAATTATTGCGTCTAAGACATTTCAAAAACTACCTAAGTATCAGATGAAAAAGGCTAATAACTAATATAAGATAAGGGGGAAGATCAATGTTCGTAAAAGTAATGCAAGCAATATCAATCTATGCAATTCCTGTAATAATTGTTGGTTTTATAGTCTTTGGAATGGCTAAAAAAGTTAAAGTATATGAATCTTTTACAGAAGGAGCTAAGGAAGGTTTCACTACTGCTGTAAGAATAATTCCTTTCCTTGTAGCAATGTTAGTTGCCATAGGCGCTTTTAGAGCATCTGGTGCTATGGATTTATTAACCAAGGCTTTAAGTCCTATAACTAATTTAATTGGTATGCCGGGAGAAGTATTACCTATGGCATTTATGAGACCCTTATCTGGTGGTGGAGCCCAAGGTATAATGACAGATTTAGTAACAACTCATGGAACGGAGTCATTAATAGGACGTATGGCAGCAGTTATGATGGGGTCAACAGAAACTACATTCTATATACTAGCAGTATATTTCGGTTCCGTAGCTGTTAAAAAACAGAGACATGCACTTCCAGTTGGATTATTGGCTGACTTTGCAGGATTAGTTACAGCTGTTCTTGTAACAAGATTATTCTTTGGAATGTAATATAACCTATAGGGGGAGTCGTTATGATTAAACCAAAAGCATTAAAATTAGGAGATACAATAGGAATTATAGCACCAGCTAGCCCTACTACAGAAGAAAGAGTTAAAAAAGCTCATGATAAGCTGATTGAAATGGGGTTTGAGGTAAAAATTGGTAAAAGTCCTTATGAAAAGTATGGATATTTGTCAGGAACAGATGCTGTCAGGGCAGAAGATATAAATGAAATGTTTAAAGACAAAGAAGTAAATGGAATTATATGTATTAGAGGGGGATATGGAACACCTCGTATTCTTGATTTATTAGATTATGAAGCTATAAAAAATAATCCGAAGGTATTTGTAGGATATAGTGATATTACTGCACTACATATAGCTTTTACCCAGATAACTGACTTAGTTACTTATCATGGACCTATGGTAGCCTCAGATATGATAGGAGATTTCTCTGAGTTTTCTAGGGACAACCTTTTTAAGGCAATTATGCAAACTGAACCTATGGGGAAAATATCTAATCCTCCAGAAGAAGAAATAGTTACTATAAATGGAGGTATAGCTGAAGGTAATATAATAGGTGGGAATTTATCTTTAATAGTAGATACAATTGGTACACCTTATGAAATAGATGTAAAGGATAAAATCTTATTTATAGAAGAAATAGGAGAAGAGCCTTACAATATAGATAGGATGTTAAATCAATTAAGATTATCAGGAAAGCTACATGATGCTAGCGGTATTATACTGGGGGATTTTAACAATTGTGTGTCTGAAAAGCATGATGAAAATTTAACTTTAGAGCAAGTAATCGATGATTATATAAAACCAATAGGTAAGCCTACTATATATAATCTTCAAGCTGGACACTGTGAGCCAATGGTTACCCTTCCATTTGGTGTAAAAGCTAGGCTTGATGCAGACAAAAAAGAACTTATAATATTAGAAAATTGTACAGAGTAAAAAATAATATTGCTAAGCGGATTATCCGCTTAGCAATATTGCTTTTTAAAGTTTCATAAGGGAATATTGCAAATGGTGGGATAATAATTCTAATAAATATTGAGAATCTGAATATAAGCTTATATAATAGTGTTAATAGAAGCTAAGAAGGAATATTATAATAAAGGTAGCTAAAACCTTTACTTAGGAGGATAAAATAATGAATAAAAGATTCATTTGTTGTTTACTCGTGATATTAGTAGTATTGCCTTTTTTAAATCCATCTTTAGTATTAGCTTATGGGAAGAAAGAGGATTTGAAAATACATTTTGATTCCATAATCGTGGATAGTCACAATGATACTATGATGAAGGTTATTGATAATGAAACCTGGTTACCTAAAGTAAATATCGGTAAAGATACAAAAAATCATATAGATATACCAAAACTAAAAGCAGGGGGATTGAAAGTTCCATTTTTTGCAGCATATACTGCTGGATATTATGGTAATGACTCAAAAAGTATAAGCAGAACATTGGCATTGATTAATGCTTTATATTGGACTGAAGTAAACAATAGAGATACATTTAAAATTGTAAGAACTGTAGAAGAAATTGAAAAAATAGTTAAGGATGGGAAAGTTGCGGCAGTTCCTACTATCGAAGGCGGATATTCATTTAATGAGAGTAATGCCATAGAACTCGTTAATCAATATTATGATTTAGGAGTTAGAGTAGTAGGATTTAACTGGAATTATTCAAATTATTTAGGAGAAGGATGTAACAGGATATATGGTGATCCTAAAAAAACTCCATCCTCCGGTGGACTTACAAAATTAGGAGAGAAATTGGCTATTGAAATGAATAGACTTGGTATGCTAATAGATGTATCTCATATGGCTGAAAGTACTTTTTGGGATATTATAGCTATTTCAAAAGCACCCATAATAGCATCGCATTCAGGAGTTTACTCCTTGAGAAAGCATCCTAGGAATCTAACAGATGAACAATTAAAGGCATTGGGTAAAAATGGAGGAGTAATAGGCATAGTATTTTATCCAGATTTTTTGACAGATTCGAAGTCAGCATATATAAAGGATTATGTAGACCATATTGATTATGCAGTAAAACTAGCAGGGATTGATCATGTAGGGATAGGCTCTGATTTTGATGGGGGAAGATTACCTAATGATATCAAAGACTCTTCAGAATTGTATAAAGTTACTGAAGAATTAGTAAGAAGAGGATATTCGAAGGAAGATATAGGGAAACTCTTGGGAAAGAATACTTTGAGGGTTTTAAATGAGGTTCAAAGGATAGCTAAAGCCAATTCTAAGAATTCTAAAAGGAATCTATATATTACACCAGAACTCAAAATGGGGGAAATAGTAGTAAATTCTACACCTTTATTAGCTTCAAAGATAGAAATCTTAAGTGGGGCGAAAATTGATGAAACTAAGTCTAGAATAATAGTTGACGGTATTTCATATAAACCTATTTATAATGAAAAGACATCTAATTTGTCTCTAAAAATAAAAAAACCATTAAAAGAAAAATTTCATGTAGTTACTTTTGAAGTCTGGGATAATAAAGGAGATATTCAAAGAGAAACTAGAATCTTTTATATAAAATAATTGAAACAGCAAGGAAACCCTTGCTGTTTCAATTATTTCTGCATATTTTCCTTAAGATAAAGATAAAATTAGCCAATTTTTAAATATTCCAGAAAATGAAGTGGCAGTTATCATGATCACTATGGGTAAGATGGACAAAAAATAGTAGTAAAGTTAGAGGTTATAGAAAGCCAGCTGCTGAATTTGTAAAATTTTATTAAAAAATAACATTTAATTCGTTGATAATCAAAAAGAAAAATCTTCAAATCAGAACAATCAAAATGCCGAAAAGATGCATAAACACTATATTTTTTTGATGGTCCTGCATTTCAACTTTGCACAGTATAGAAACAATCTTTCGGTACAATGTATTGTCGGGGGCGTCGGTCTTTATGATGATTACTTTCCAGCATCACCACCTTCAGACTAATGTTGCCATGATATAGGGACATATAAATAGGGAGGCAAAACAGTATTTTCATTTCCTTTTGCTGCATTTATTTGAATTTGGGTCAAAAACAAACTATGGCTTAAATCAGTATTTTTGATATTGGTATCTCTCATATCTGCCCCTAGGAAATTTGCACCCAGTAAATTAGCCTCTTCTAAGTTTGCAGCAATCAATAAGGACATACTAAAATCTTTACCAATAAGATTTTTCTGCTTGAAATTTCTACCCATGTAATTTGGGTTAGAATCTGATTTTCCATGATTAGAAAACTTATCTGCAATATTTAAACAGATTTTTCTCAAAACTAAACTTGATTTTTCCCGAAATGATTTTATATCCATATTTTGAATTATCTCCAAGGATTGACTGGTTAGTTCTTTCCCTTGGTTAAGTAGTAGGCTGATTTGTTCTTTCTCTGATTTTTCCAAACCCAATGTCGAAGCAATTGTTAAGTACCAAAGCACTTGATGTACCTGCATAACGGTTGAGAAGGAATCAAAAATAGTTTTAGCTTCCTTTGGTGAAAGGGCTTTCCAGTTTGGCGGTTCTGTTAAATGGCTGGTGATCTGTTGACCTGCTCCAAAACAATCATAGGCCATACATCCCTTTAACCTCTGCTTAGAAAGAGCTGAATGTATTTTGCATTTATAATCGTGCTGTAAATGATTACATGGTATGCCAGCGTTTTTGTTATCTGGGAAGCCGTCTATCTTTGAAAAGTAAAGAGCAACACAGCATAAACCGCAGCATTTACTACAGTCTATTGTATATGGTTTGAAGATAGATAAATCAATATCAGGTTCAAATAGCGTATTCATTTTATTCACTTCCTTCCTCACAGGTGTGCCGCTTGTGACACCTTTGTGTTAATAGTATAATAATAAATGGTAAAATCGTCAATCTATCTACAATAAATGCTACATAAACCATAAAAATATGACGGGAGGAGAAACATGGAAAAAAAGAAAAATCCAATAAGTTACTAAAATAAATTTGTCCTCTTCCAGCTTCTTCAGCTTTTTTATAAGCTTCTATGAGAAGTTATGAGGACTTATGAGCCGCAAAATCAATAATAGATTGAAAATACTTCTTTCAACTTAAGTAAATCCTGCAAATGGTGTTTTATCTAAATAGTTGAAGTGCTATGGTTACTAATTATTTTCTTCATTGGTTCATTTATATTAAAATAATATTTAATATAAATGAACTTTTTTAATGGTACAATACTCTTATATAGAGATAGGGGTGAGGAAGTGGAGGAAAAACTACTAATCAAGCAAGCAAAAAATGGGGATAAAGAATCCTTGCTGCAACTAGTTATGGCTCAAAAAACAGATTACTATAAATTAGCCTATGTTTATATGAAGAATGAAGACGATGCTTTAGATGCAATGCAAGACATGATAGTCATACTATATGAAAATATACATAAACTCAAGAAAGATGACGCATTTTATAGTTGGAGTAAGACCATATTGGTTAACTCTTGTAAAAGTATATTGAAAAAGAAAAAGAAGCTTACTTCCTTAGAAGATATAAAGGAAGAAGGTATTTATGAAATCGATGAAAATCCAGAGGATAAGATAGTATTAGAAAAATACTTATCTAACCTAAGTCCTAATCATCAGGAAGTCATTAAATTAAGATATTTTCTAGACCTTGACTATGAAACCATAGGACAAATACTTAAAGTTCCTCTTGGCACAGTAAAGTCTAGAATAAGCATAGCTATGAGAAATTTAAGAGAATCCATGGAAAGGATGATATAAGTGGATAATATTGAAAGTCTATTAAATGAAGGAAAAAATAAATTAAATAAGTTAAAAATCCCAGAAAATGTGGAAGATAGATTGAGAGATGCCTTAGACAATATACCTAATAAAAAAAGAAAATTTCATATTAAATGGAAGGTTGCAGCATTGATTATTGCAATTCTCCTTATAGGATATAATGTAGATACTTTAGCTTATTATGCAAAGCAATTAATTGGATACGATAATGTAATGAATGGAACTTTACAAGAACTAAATGAGTTAGGGAAGGGACAGATTATCAATAAATCCTGTACCTTTAAAGATGGAAGTAAGGTTACATTAGACGGTATAATGTTAGATGATAACAACTTAATTGTATTCTATACTATAAATGACCCTTCAGGGAATGTAGAAGAAATTTATCGGGATTTTGGATTTATGTATGTACAGGGGTTATTTGGAGTTACCTATAATAGAGGTGGTCATGGTCAAGTAAATGAAGATAAAACAGAGATGAAATGGATAATGACTTGCGATAAACCAATGTTTTATGAGAGAAAGATGAAATTAAAATTTCATTCAATTGATATGGAAGAAACGGGAATAATTGAATTCAAATTAGATAGAAATCAAGCCATGGGACATAGCTTGAAAATTGGAATTAATAAGGAGATTGAAGCAGATCAAAGAAAAATAAAAATTAAATCCTTAATAGCTTCTCCTACATCTACCGTTATAAAGGGACAAATTAAAAATATAATTGAACTGGGAATAGATAAAGTCAAGGGTGAACACTCTATGAGTAGTGATATAGAGTTGAGTATAATAGCCAATGGTAAAGACATTCAAAAGCAAGGTGCAAGTATGAGTGGAAGCACCAAAGGTAGTCGCTTTAATATGTCTTATGATGCATTACCTCATGACACAAAAGATATTCAAATAGTACTGAAGTCCTTTAGTGGTTATCATGATGTTAAGGAAGTTATTGAACTACAGAAAGGGAAAATTAATAAGGATATGAAAATCCTAGAGCAAGATATAAGAATCAATGAAGTTTATGAATCAGAAGGAAATACCTATATAAATATCACAACAGATGAAGATTTAATATTAAGTACAGTGTTTTTAGATATAGATGGAGAGAAAGTCGAAGCGGAGCAAACTATTGAAGGAAATTTTGAAGATATAGTTGAAGGAGATACAGAAAAAATAAATCAGACTAGAACTATTGAATTTAAGGGAACAGGAGAAAATTTGAAACTAGATATTCAAAGGATTAGATATAATAGAACATACAATGAAACAATATATGAATACAGTATAGAGCAATGAGTTAGGGGCTTTCCCTAACTCATAAATATATAACCATTTCACCAGGCAATGATTTAATTTCTGAATATAATATATCTCTGTAATCCATACTTGATTTTTCATTTAAATTGCTAGAAATAGATGATTTTAAGTCCTTACCTATATTAATGAAATCTTGTATATCATCTTCTGTTAAAGTAGAAAAAACAGATTTCAATAAAATTTCCCCCTTAGATACGAAAAATAATTTATATCCATTGGTGATAGGCATCTTTAGTAGTATATCTTTTAAAAACATGGTTTTGTAACCATAGATTCCAGTTTTTAAATAGTTTAAACCATAGATCATATCCCTATAAACAGAAGCAGTTGCAAATTGAAGCTGAGCAGCTGCTTCTTTCATTTTTCCTTCTAATCTATTGATTAATAATATCATTTTTTTATCATCTGAGAAAATCTCTTGTAACGATTCTTTATTTTCTTCAAAGATACTTCTATCCATGGGAACGGGCATTAAATTATATTCAAAATCATAACCTTTATCAGCTTTGGCTATAGGATAAATATTTTTAAAGGAATTAATTAATTCAATTAATGAAAATTTTCTTCTAAAGGGACCATAGCAATTATCTTCTCTACTATTTACTATAGACAAAGGATTATAGATATTGAAATCTTCTACCTTTAGATAAACATATTTTTCATCATTTTTAAGCTGTGAATTAAACATAGGTTTTATTTCTTTAATTAAGTTGCATTCTAATAGTATTGCTTCTAAATGAGTATCTGTGACTATATATTCAATATCATCAATAAAAGATACCATTTTTTCTACTTTAGCCCATTTAGGATTATCTGCAAAATATGAACGCACTCTATTCCTAAGAGAAATGCTTTTGCCAACGTAAATAATCCTGCCATTGGAATCAAGCATTTTATAAATTCCAGATTGAGTCGGAATTGAATTTATTTTTTCTATTAAATGCTCTGGAATTTTACTCATAGATGTACCTTCTCTCCAATACCATATCTTTAGAATAATATTATACTAAAACCGATGGTGATTTAAAAGTAGCAAATCAAAGGGTATAAGTCTAAAACAGCCATAGAATTAGGAAAACTCTTAGTTTTGTTGTTATATAATTTGGGTATTCTCAATGTCCACAGTATAATAAAGATGGTAAGATAATATGTATTTGAACAGCTCACGGAGATTTCTATAAATAATTTATGAAAAAACTACAAATTTTGATAGGTTTTACTTCTTTGCTACGAAGTATTAAGTGAAAGGGTAATTACCTAGAATAATCTACATGTAGAAGGTTGTTAAAAAGAAGGTGACTATATTGAAAATAACTGAAGAAAATTTTATTGAACAGCTGATAAAAAGAAATGAGAAGGCTTTAGAGTATGTTGTTGACAATTATGCTTGGATTATTAAAACCGTTATAAAAAAGCATCTATATTGCATCCCCAACTTTTATGAGGAATGTATGAATGATTGCCTCTTGGCCATTTGGGACAATATAATCTACTATGATTCCAAAAGGAATAGTTTTAAAAATTGGATAGGAGGAATTGCAAAATATAAATCTATTGATTATGTTAGGAAGTATTTAAAGGATATAGAAAGTCAGAATATAGAAGATGTAGTTATTCATGCAGAAGATAATTCTCTAAAAGAGATTCTAGAAAATGAAATCAGAGAAGAAACTAAAAAGATGCTTTATACCCTATCTGTAGAGGATAGAGTGATTTTTAAGAAATTTTATTTTGAAGATAAGGATATGAATGAAATATCTAATGAAACAGGTCTAAGCAAATCAATATTATACAATAGGCTTTCTAGGGGAAAGAAGAAAATACGTAATGAGGCTCATATTGAAGGAGGCTGTAAGAATGAAGGATTCTAAGAATATTTATCAATTTTTGAATCAAGTCGATTTTAATATTGAAGATTATAATTGTGAAGAATTGAATAATATTGAGAAAAAAAGATTAAAAAAGACTTTTAAGAAGAACATAAGAAATAAAACTAGTCTTAAAGAGTTTGGAATAGCCGCCGCAATCCTAATATTAACCGTAGGAATCTTACTTCGAACACCTTTTGGAAGATATGTTTATGCTGCTGCAGAATCAAAAATTCAGGAAATATCCTACTCCATAGGTAGAATTTTTAATATTGAAAGAGATATTAAGCCCTATATAAATATGATAAATGAAATAAAGAAAGATAAAGGGATAGAAGTTAAGTTGAGTGAAGTAATTGTAGACAATGACAGACTAGTATTTAATACTATATTAAATACTACAGAACCGGTAGAAGGTGTGAGTTTTGAAAATGTGGATCTTTTTATAAATGGAAAAAAAATACCTAACAAATTAGGTATATCTCAAAAAACAGGTTTTGTAGACGATACAAAGACTTTATTTTATTCTTTATGCTCCTATGGAATCAATAGAATTGACCAGATGGAGGATATAGAAATAAAGCTAGTATTAAGAGATTTAAGGTATTATATAGGAGAGTTAAAAGATACGGAAGGCGTTAAAAGTGGTAAATGGGAATTTGAATTTACTGCTAATGGAAAAGAATTGGTATTAAAAACTAAATCTTTACCTATTGATTATACCTTTACTATAGACAATCAGGTATATAGCCTTGAAGAGTTAGAATACAATCCTTTAAGACAAACTATTAAAGGAAAACGTGAAGTCATTGGAGAATATGAATACCCTCTTCGTATTGAGTTGCAAGGATATGATAATTTAAATAATAGAATAATATTTTTTATAGATTCATCATCTCCTGAGGGGGTTGTATTTGAATATCAAAAAAACTACGGATTTTTAAGGGAGTGGTCTGATGAAATTACATCTATTACTTTAACTCCCTTTGCTATGGATTATCCTGAAGGTAAACAAATTGGAAAGGAGTTTACAATATTTTTAAATAAATAGTATGAACATGGAGAGGATATCCTCTCCATGTTCATACTATTTTAGAAAGAAAATAAAACTATTGTATTCAAAGTAATATTATGATAATGTGCATTTAAAAGATTCTAAAGAAGATAAAAATAGGTATTCAAAAATTGACAGAAAGTCAAGAGGAGTATTGAGATGGCTATAATAATTATAGATAATACAGAAATAGAAGTAACTAAAAAGGATGTAAAAAATATTAATTTATCAGTTCATTCCCCAAATGGTGAGGTGAGAGTTTCTGCACCGAAAAATATGAAAGATGATGATATTAGAATATTTCTCCTATCAAAAATGTCTTGGATAAAAGGGCAACGAGAAAAATTCAAAAACCAGGAGAAAATTCCAGAGTATGAGTATATATCCGGTGAAAGTCATTGTTATTTTGGTGAAAGATATTTACTAAATGTGGTACATCAAAGTAGTAATAAGTCTAGAGTAGAAATAATAAATAATAAATATATAGATTTATATGTGAATGAAGAAAGCAGTAAAGAAAAAAGAGAAAATATAATGAAAGAATGGTATAGAAAAGAACTAAAATCCATTATTCCATCTATGATAGATAAATGGGAAAAGATAATGGATTTAAGGGTGAAGGAATGGGGAGTTAAACAAATGAAAACTAGATGGGGTACTTGCAACCCCAAGGCTAAGAGGATTTGGTTAAATCTTGAACTAGCCAAAAAACCACTCCACTGTCTTGAATATATAATAGTACATGAGATGGTCCATCTTATAGAAAGAGGACATGGAGATAAATTTAAGGCCATTATGGATAAATACTATCCAGACTGGAGAAATGTAAGAAAAGAGTTAAATGGATTAGTGATTGATGGTATGTGATAAGTTCATATACCATATTTTTTAGTTTTAGAATCCATGAATATAGGTAGCTCTGGAGTGTAAAAGGTAAATAAAATAAAAAGACAACCTATTAATATAAAAATAATTAATCCAAGGCTATTTGTTGTTTTACTTATTCTTAGTTTCATTATCTTTAGGCTAATAAATTGGCAGATTATAGCACCAAGTACAAAAATGCCAATATCCATAAAAAGAATAGGATTCTTTGTTATCCAAGTATATAAATAAAATGCTATAACAATAAATACTTCCATTGAAATAATTCCTATAGCTTTTGCAATGAAATAATTATTAGCTTCATTTTTAATGAACCAATACTCTATAATAGAGAAAATTAAGAGAGAAAAATATCCTAATTTAAGATGTTCCCAAACACTTTCATTAACTGGACTGAAGACTCCTACTATAGGTGACTTTCCAGACCATTCGTAAGTAAAATGGAGAAGAGAACCTACTATAATTATCCAAAGAATTCCCCAAAGTTCCCACTTTTTAACCTTGGTATAATCATTAAACATATAAATCCGCCTCCTAATAGTATATTATTTCTATATTATGCCATAAAACAATATAAAGTATTAAGATAAGGTAATTTATTTCATATCATGAGAAAAGTAGAGATACAATTGATCTTTGTTGTACAAAAAATATAGTATAATGATAACATAAAGCAAAAATAGTTGTGGAACTTGAATTAATAGATTAATTTACGAGAGGTAATTTATAATGTCAAAAAGATACTATACATTAAATGAAGAATTAAGAAGAGAATTCGGTGGTAAGGTAATGAAACTATCATTAGATGGTGGATTTACTTGTCCTAATAGAGATGGAACCATCGGAAGTAAAGGTTGCATATTTTGCGGGGAGAAAGGTTCTGGGGAATTTGCAGGATCTAAGCTGGTTTCTATAGAGGAACAGATAGAAGAACAGAAAAAACTCTTATCTAAAAAATGGGATTCTAATAAATATATAGCATATTTCCAAAACTTTACTAATACCTATGGACCAATTAATAGAATTAGAACATTATATTATGAAGCTATAAATACCCAAGGAGTTGTTGGATTAGCCGTAGCTACAAGACCAGACTGTTTAGAAGAAGAAATTTTGAATTTACTGTCTGAAATAAATAAAAAGACTTACTTGTGGATAGAGTTAGGCTTGCAAACTATCCATGAGAAATCAGCTAAATTAATAAGACGGGGATATCCTCTTTCGATATATGAAGAAGCTATAGAAAAGCTAAAAAGAGAAAATATTAAAGTTGTTACCCATATAATACTAGGGATACCCGGTGAAAGTAAAGATGATATGCTTAATACAGTGAGATTTGTGGCTGATACTAAGACTTGGGGCATAAAGCTTCACTCACTTTATATACAAAGGGACACGGATTTATATGACTATTATATGAAAAACCCTTTTCCTATAATGAGCAGAGAAGAATATGTATCTTTAGTAGTAGATGCAATTGAGATGCTCCCTAGAGATATGGTAATCCACAGAATAACAGGAGATGGGAAAAGAGAATTGCTTCATGAGCCTAAATGGAGCCTAGATAAATTAAAGGTATTATCTATGATAGACAAGGAACTTAAAATACGAAATTTCTTAGAGACTTAAAATATAAAATTTTTAGAACTAGACACAGTAACCCTTAATCATATTTTTGCATAGTATATTAATGCATAGAATAAAGAAAGAAGGGTGGTAAGTATGAGTAATAATAGAACATGTCCGACAGGAAGTTTTTCCTATACAATCAAATCGGGCGACACGCTTTATAAGTTGGCAATAACACATAATACGACTGTAGAAGCAATAATGGCCATAAATCCAGGAATCAATCCAAATAACTTACAAATAGGTCAAAGAATTTGTATACCTGGAAGTACAACTCCTCCACCAACTAGATGTCCATCGGGAAGCTTTGCTTACACAATAAAGGCAGGAGACACATTATATAAATTAGCAATCACATATAAGACAACAGTAGAGGCAATAATGGCCATAAATCCAGGAATTAATCCAAATAATCTACAAATAGGTCAGGTAATTTGTATACCTGGAAGCACAACTACTCCCCCACCAACTAGATGTCCATCGGGAAGCTTTGCTTATACAATAAAGTCGGGGGATACGCTATATAAATTAGCAATCACACATAACACAACAGTAGAAGCAATAATGGCCATAAATCCAGGAATTAATCCAAATAATCTACAAATAGGTCAGGTAATTTGTATACCTGGAAGCACAACTACTCCCCCGCCAACTAGATGTCCA
>NZ_NPMN01000037.1 GCF_002266425.1 Tissierella sp. P1 | reverse complement strand
TCACCACATCCGGTCTATCTATATATATTAAATGATCACTATCCGAAGCAATTATCAATTTTCCTTGATCGGATAGTAATACTAGCTCCTCCTGCAACTCACGCCACTTATTCTCATGCTCAACAGCTTCTTCCTCTGGTATCTCATATTTCATCCAATTTCTGACAGATAAAATCTTATCTCGAGCAATTACTCTTAAAGGAACATCTGGAAATATATCTATGCTTTTAATATCTTCTCCATCATGTATCCAATTTGCAAATTCATCTGCTACTGTCTTATAAAGATTTGGATTTCCAAAAAATTCTACAACATCTTGTAATTCTTCACTTGTTACACACTTCTCATATTTAGAAGTTATATCTGTATTTTGACTAATAAGTTCTTCTCTGGACTTCAAAGATAATTCATTAACTAAAGAAACCATCTTATCTATTGATGTTTGAGAATTTATTGTTGGTGTATCAAGACTTTCCAATTGTTCTAAATTATATGAAGTTGAGTCCAATAATACTACAGCCTTAATTTCATCAGGATACATTTTTACATATTGCTGTACACATAATCCACCAAAGGAATGTCCCATCAAAATATACTTTTCTTTAATTCCAATTTCTTTAAGCATTGTATTTAATTCATATGCTATATTTCTTGTTGTTCTAGAGGATTTTGGAAGACTACTATTACCATATCCTTGTCTATGATAAATAATGACTGTAAAATAGTCCTTTATCTCTTCAATGAGCGGATACCAATCATAAAATGAATTACCTATTCCTACCTCTATGACAAGTATTGTATTCCCATTGCCAATAATTTTATATTCATAGTTTATATTATCCACTTTTATCTCTCCTATCAATGGTAAGTATTCATCTCAAAATTTTAAATATATTTCATCTGCTAAAGCTATCCTAATACATATATTAAATTACAGATTTTATATTTATACTGAATATCTTCCTCAATAACTTTTATGATAATCATTAAGCTTCAACAACTTCTCCATATATTAAAACTCTACCGTTATCTGGACATCTCATTTGAAATTTCTTTTCTCTTATATTTCCATAATCTAAATCACCATTATTTAATAATGTATAGACACTGGGATATATACTCTGCCACAATTCATGACAAATTGGAGGGCAGATATCTCCTACTATATAAGTGTCACCTATCTTATGGTAATTTCCTCGACACTTACTTTCTAAAATAGTTAATTTAACTTTCATAATGCCCCACACCTTTCTTATACTTAAAATGTCTTAAAACGATATGTATTTAAACATTAATGATTTTATAATTCTTGTACAGCTGCATCATCACAATCAAAGTTGTTTCCAATTCCTTTACCACGCATATTGATTAGTTTATGAACCTTTAAAGAGGCACTATTTTACCTGCATGTTTTATATTTTCAGCTGATAAACAAACCATCACCATTATTCCTCCTCAATTAAGTTTCTTTATATTTTATATCTATTAATATTAGATATTGATCATCTTTTACTTTAGATACTGTTTTATTAACGATTCCGCTAGAGCATGGGATGAATCTATAAAATTAACCTTATCATTAAATTTGTTTTTTAGAACACTTAAATCAGTACATGCTATAATAATATCCTCTACATCTTCTTTCATAACATCTTTAACTAATTCATCCCAATATAAATTGACTTCCGATATTTCTTTTTTGTCTTTTATCATTTGAATTATAATGTTTATTTTTTTCTGCCAATCACTTTTGAATATAAATTGATTATCTGAATGTAATATTCCTTTTTGATATAGTTCTGAATTAAAAGTTGGTTCCGTGGCAAATATAGTTATTTTTCTATTTGAATCTACTTTTTTTATGGTTTCCTCAATAATATTTAATAATGGAATACTAATCTTTTCCTTTAGTTCATCAAAATATATATGGACAGAATTACACGGCATAGCAATACAACTAACACCTGTTGATTCAAGATGTCGAATGCCTTCAATTATTATTTCCTTCATTACCTTATGATCGATTGAACAATCTAGATAAAATGGTGTGGGAAGAGAGTAAATCATGATAGGTGGATAATCTATATCATATTTTGCACCATATTGAATTTGACATTGATCTAGTACTAATTCAAGAAAAGGTGATGTGGATCTCGGTCCCATTCCAGCTAGTATTCCTATTGATTTTTTCATTTAATATACCCTCCATTCTTCTATAAAATATGTTACATAATAATATGATTTATAACAAATTCACTTCTCTCACTATCTCCTAATAACTACTGCTTACACTACGATATAAAAAAAGTTTTATTCTTTTCTCAACGATTTCTTGATTCTCTTGGAACTATATCATTCAAGCTTTTCGCTTTCCTTTTTATAATATCTTTTGAGAATTAGACACTTATGACCTTCTGCTAACCTCTTACAAATCTAAATAATTCTTCTTCTGATAATAATGATAATTTTAATATTTCTTCAAATGGGTCACCTTTTAATCCAAGATATTTTGCAAAAGCTGGTTCTGTCTTCATTCCAGCTCTTTTTAATTTTTTTATTTCTTCTTTTAGTTTTTCTCCACCTAAATCAAGTATCTTTTTTTCTATTATCATGTGACGATAGCCATTTTGATTGAAAACAGGTTTTGACTGTCCAAAAACTTCTATGTAAAAATCATCATGCTTAAAACTAGAAAATGTTGTCTCTAATCCTCCGATAAACTGTCTCTCAATATGAAAGATATCATAATTTTTGTAAAATTGTATTATTGTTTTTTCAAAGGCATCATGATTATAGACTTGGCAGATAATATCTAAATCACTATTAGATATATCAATATCTATAGGAATTGTCCCGACTAAAACTGGATTATAATTATTTAATATCTCAAATAGCTTTAACTTTTTCAGTAATTTATAAGCTGACTTCCGCCTAGTATTTCCTTCTTCTAAATAATTGATGTTTCTAAATTGATTTTCCAACTTATATCACCTACTTATGAAATTTCATTTAATATCCTATTGTTTGTGATGTCTTGATTTACATTGTATTAGAATCACGGCCAAGTATCCCCTTCGCTAAATACAACATTAAGTGATGTACTAACTCCAATGCTCCTTGAGTAAATTATAATAAATCCATACTCAATCTAATCATGTCTCTACACATAATACCATTTTCAACAATTTCTTCCTCATAATGTCTTGTGAAAAAATCCTTGTCCACTCCTATTATACGAAATCCACATTTCTGATATAATGCAAGTTGCTGCAAACTTGAATTTCCTGTTCCAATTTCTAATGTCTTCGCACCTTCTTTCCTAGCCATAGATATTGCATGTAAAACTAACTTTTTTCCAATTCCTTTACCTTGCATATTTTCTTTTACTGCAACATTCACAAGTTCCATAGTATTTGGTCTAGTCTTTATTAATACATAAATTCCAACTATTTCATCTGTTTTATATGCAAAGCAAATCCCTCTATGCAAATAATCTTCTACAGCATTTCTCGAAGGATCAGCTAATAATAATAGTTCAAAAGGTATTACATCTGTATCATCTAATCTGCAAATATCATATTTCAATTTTTCTATTTTCATTTGTTTCATTTCTCCCATATTAAATCTTTATATTTATAATACTTTCTATTTTTCCATCTTTAAACTCTAACTTAAATATATCTGGCATTTTCATTGATTTCCAAAAATCATAGTCATATCTTTTATCAAAAAAATTTAAAATCACACCTAAGATTGTCCCATGTGTTCCAATTACAATATCTTCCCCATTATATTTTTCTAAAATACTCTTCAGAGCATCAATTCCTCTAGCTTGTACTTCATTTAAACTTTCTCCTGTTTCTAAGCAATAGTTAAAATTATTCCATTGTTGTCTTGTAAAAGAAATGAAATCTTCAATGGGATAGTTCGCAATTTTTCTTTCTCTAAAATCATCTATTATTTCTATAGTTATTCCTCTATCTTCCGCTATACCTCTTATAGTATTTATTGCTCTTAAATAGGGACTTGATATTACTCTCGATACATCATATTCTTTAAATAATTCTGTTAACCCTAAAGCATCATTATTTCCCTTTTCTGACAATGGTCTACTATATTCATCTGGAATATATCAACCTCTGCATGCCTAACTAAATAAATAATTGTATACATCTCTATTTTCACTCTTTCCTCACAATATTATGGGTAAAGCATAAGTAATTCATTCTATATTCATATGTTTAATATAATCGAAGAGTATTAACTTTTCGGTGATTGTATGTTCACTAATCTTTTCATATCCAAACTTTTCATAAAAATAATGATTCCTATAGTTCATATAAGGTGTACTTAAAGTCCATTCTAAAGCTTCTGAAAATTCACTTTCAATAAATTCCATTAATTTAGCCCCTATCCCCTTATTTTGATATTTAGGACTTAAATATAATCTATTCAAATAAAATTGAGTATCTGATAACTTTCTAACTTCAATTCCTCCTATTATTATGTCATCTAGAAAAACAGTATAGTGAAAAGAATTATTAATTTTTCGTATTAGTTTTTCTATTGGCTCAGTTGCAGGACTTGTATCATAATCTTCATATTTCTCTAGATCTTCTTTGAAAGCTTTCTTTTGTATATCTAATAAGATTTCTGCTTCATTAATCCTAGTTCTTTGAATTTTTATCTCCATAAACCCACCCCTATAACTATAGAATATTTTCCAAATTAAATTACCATATTATAAACAATCTAAAATTTTTATATAAAAATATGTCTCAACAATAAGGCTTATTATAATGTCCTGATGAATCAAATTTTAATTAACTTTCAAACAGTTTATTCATATCAATTAAATCATAATTATCTAGTATCTGCTTATATACGATTCCATTTAACTTATATAATTTATAAGCATTTGATTTCTCATCGCTTTTTAATATCTTGAATTTATCATCCTTTATTACTAGTGCACAATTGTTTTCAATAGCTATTCCTATTCCTTCAAATGTTTTCATTATCTCATCAAACCCTTCTCCACCTTTCTCGTTATAATGAGGACAGTGAATAGCATCAATGAAACTAAGTCCATCAATACGTTGATAGTCCCACCAACCATCTTTATTACGAGATAAGTCACTATCACCATGCCCATATCTAAACCAACACATGGAGCCTGCGCTTAGGCCAGAAAGTACAATACCTGCTTCATATGCTTCTTTTAGATATTCGTCAACTTTCTTGCTACGCCATACTTCCATCATCTTTACAGTATCTCCACCACCTACGTATATAATATCTGCAGAAAGGATCTTGCTTCTTATTTCTATGCCTGAAAGATTTCCATTTATTAAGTATAATACATCTATCTTACATCCTAATCTCTTTCCATATATATCATTAAATATATCAATATATCCTTGGGGTTCATTACTTGCAGTAGGGATAAAGAGTGCTTTAGGATTTACTTTACCAGCTAAATTAACAATATACTCATCAATTACCCAAGTCTCAAGTTTGCTTATTTCTCCTCCACCAATTGCAACAATTATTCCCATTTTGTTTCCCTCCCCTTTCTATATATTTCTCATAATTCAATTGCTATTCCCCAAAGCATTCTTGGGCAACCTTTATGCTAAATAGGGTATTATCTGACGGAATGATTTTCCATTTACTTTATATCTCCTAATCTATTAATTGGCCAAAGTCTAAATATTGCTTTGCCTTCAATACTCTTATAATCTACAAGCCCAAATAATCTACTATCATTACTATTTTCTCTATTATCTCCCATTACAAATAGCTTCCCTTCAGGTACAATAATAGGATACTCTATTGTCCTTTTAATTGTATTACCTTTAATATATGTCTCTTCTAGCAGTTTATCATTTACGTATACTTTCTCATCTTGAATATCAATTTTATCTCCTGGAACCCCTATTACTCTTTTAATAAACCTATTTCTACGAGGTTCTCTATTGAACTTCATTTTCATATCTTCTAATACATTTATAATTCTATCATTAAAACCTTCATTTATTTCACCTTGAAGAAATACAACAATATCGCCAGATTTAGGCTCTGAAAAATGATAAGAGACCTTATCTACATATAATTTTTCTCCCTCAAATAAAGTATTTTCCATAGACCATTGTTTCACTTCAGTTAATGCATATACCTCGCTATTAAGAAATAACACAATTACAAAGGCTATAGATAAATGCAAAATCCATTCTGCCCCCTCCTGTATAATGCTATTTCCTTTTATTTTCTTCATAATTATTTCAACTCCTTAAAATATTATTTAACAACACTATATTTGATTAAAACTAAAAAATCCATGTCTTCTAGATAATGGAATAATATCTGTGATGTCTCTAAACTAGCTCCTAGAGCATTAACACTTAACGTAGCTTCACTCTAAGTAAAAAAGTGTAATGTTCACTCTCCAAGTCGTTTCTTCTTTATGAGTGCCACTTATCAAATAGTCTGTTAGATTATGTTTTTCACTTGCCCAAAACTCTATATTTATTAACAATTTCTGTTATTGACTCCAAAATTAACTCTGGTTCATCATTTTGTACATAGTGTCCACTTTTCTGTGCTGCAATAATTTTACTATCAGTAGATAATTTCTTAAATTCAAATTGAAGCTTTTGCTCTACATCTAGAATTTCTTGGTTAGGCCAATCTTTTTTATAATTATCAGGTAATCCTCGAGTTATCACTGTTAATGGGAACTCAAATACACACTTATGTTCATCTACTTGCTTATAGCTTTTAATTTTATCAATTTTTTCAGAATTAAGCATTGGATTACTGTAATATTCTCGATTTGAAATTAGTAAATGATTAGGTAAAACCTTTTCAAAAGCTAATTCTTTATATTCGGGAGCAGCGTCCACTAATATCATTCCTACCACTAAATTTGGATGAATACTTGCAAATAACCTTGATACCAATCCTCCAAAAGAATGTCCTACTAAAATAAAAGGAGGCTTAACTGACACTTTTTGCAAAAGCTCAGACAAATCCTCTACAACATCTAAACATGTACGAGGAATTACTGAAGTATCACTTCTACCTATTCCTGCTCTATCATAAGATAAAGTTGTCGTAAATAATGATATCTTATTTTGAACTAGAGCCCATACTTCGTTACTATCACCCATCCCGGCCTCAAATAATACTGTGGGAGATCCATTTATATAATACTTACTAAACAGCTCATATCCATTAATTTTGCTTCGTTCATTTTTATATTTAACTTCTTCTAAACTCTCCATTATATAACTCCTTCAATAAATTTATTTCCACAGCAAATGTGATACACACCATCATAAAATTACTCCTCGGTGCACTTTTACACAAATATATTGTTATACTACGAAACCTTATATCCCACAATACTAACAAAGATGATTTGTAAACCATTCAGTAGTTAATTTAACTACTATATCAAAATGCTCAAGGAAACTATGGTTTGCTCCATCAATAACTTCTAATTTTGAGTCATTTGAAAGCAATGCCATTGCTGCTTTAGATCTTTCGTAGAGTAATTTTTCTTCTTCGTCATTATTACCATGAATTATTAAAACTGGGCAATTAACATCTTTTAATAACTCTTTCTGATTAATTAACTCAAAATCTTTTAGAATCCTTTTATCAATTACAATCTTTTTTCGTACTTCTTGTGGTGTGTACTCTGTTAAATATCCTTTTTCCTCCAATTCTTGCATTTGTTCTTTTGTAAAGAACTCATACCAGTTATACTTAATCGAATCAGTTCCAGCACCTGATAAAACCATTGTTATTATTTCAGGAGTATAATTTTTTAAGCAAATAACAGTTCCAAGACTATGACCATACAGTGCAATTTTTTTATATCCCTTTGACTTTACAAATTGAATTGCAGACTTCAAATCATCTACTTCTTTTTCAACAGTCAGAATATCATCATCACTTTCTCCACATCCACTAAAGTCAAAAAGTAAAGCACTGTAACCTGATTCATTAAATGCCGTAGCAAGCCTTTCAAAGCGTCCCTTTGAATGTTTGTTCGACATAAAACCATGACACATTATAATTATTGATTCAGAAGTAGATGGGTATAGGTGCCCAACTAAGTTTAAGTTTCTTGAGTTTTTAAATCTAACTCGTTCCATCATCTTTCCCTCCTAACAATTCAGCTTAAAGTTTAACCCCTATATTAAGGTATACTATAGCAGTTCTGGTTACCAACTCCTGCGAAGTATGAGCAGGTATGCGTAGTGAATGGCAACATTTTGTTAAGTGCTACTGCAATCAAACCCCATTCTTTAGCACTATAAAACCTTTTCTCCCCTTCATTTTCCCACAAAATTTCTTACAATATACTATTCTACAAATTTTGCTAAACTCCTTCTTTTATCACTAAATACTTCTTAAATAAAAACAAGGCAAATAGCTTTCACCATTTACCTTATTTCATCAACAGAGATAAACCTTTTCTCATTATTTAATTATTTAAGCTTTAAAGCTTATTTGATTTACCATTCCACATTCTACAAAGCCCACATTCTTATAAGCCTTATTTGAAGCCGGATTTGACAAATCTGTATAAAGCATTGGTATCTTATTCTCATTATATATAATTTTACTTAGTTCACTAACCAATGCCCCTGCATATCCTTTTTTACGATGTGATGGCGGAGTATATACTTCATTTATTCTCCCATGTCTAGGAGAACGATGAGCGATATTAGCCATTGACACAATTTCATTACCATTTTTCCAGACATAGAAATTATCACTGAGTATATAAGACCTTGCGGCTTTAAATTGTTTATCTGCTGTCGTGCTTATACCAAAGCAATCTTGTATAAATCCTCCAAAAAATTCAGATATAATTTCTACATCTTCCAAAGATGGTTTACTAATTGATCCACTAACATGCATTGGAAAATTTATATTGGGACAATAATATGATTCCATACACATGGATATTTTCCAAGTTATATTCTTCCGCTTTGCATAATTATTTGCCAAAAACTCAGCTATTTCTGGTTTCGCAACAAACTCTAAACTATCCTGTTCTTTAAACAAATTATAAAAACCATCCGCTAACTCTTTATATTCTTGTTCTTCTACATCTTTATCAGTCCATATCCATGCAGGATGCTGTGGTGAAGATTGTGCAATAATAACTTTGCCATTTTCACTTTTTATCAAAATAGGATCATCTGACTCCCTAATACGGTGCATCAAATTAAACCTAACTTCTTCTGTTATAAATGGTTTAGTGTTAAAAACATTTGAGGATTTATCAAATGGTATAAACATATAAATTCCCCCTTTATAAAAAAAGATTCTATCGAAGCAATTAGAGATTTTTATTAAACACATTTAGATTGGTTTTTTTGAAAAACCAAAAATAAGTAAGTACTTTCCTATGGGTTATAAGCAAGGTAGATAGCTCTTGCTATCTACCTTGTTCTAATTTCTATTCTATTTTTTCTAATCTTATTCCTGTCATTTGTCCATTTAAGTCTTGCTTTTCTAAACTTTCTTCTGTTACTCTTTCTATGGATTTAGCTAGAGTCTCAGATTTAATAAATGCATCATACTCATCTAAAGCTGCCTTAATGTCATCAGATCCATCATAGAATATATTTATATTATCTAGAACCTCATATCCATTATTCTTTCTCATTTGCTGAACCTTGGATACGAATTCTCTTGCATATCCTTCATTGATTAAATCAGGAGTTAAAGTTGTATCCAATATTACAAATAGATTGTTTTCCATTGCCACATCAAAGCCTTCTTTAGATGATATGGTAACTAATACATAATCCTTTTCTATTTCTGTATCTTCACCATCTAGGTTTAATACTAATTTCTCACCTGATTCTAACTTTTCTACTGTAGCATGTGCATTAAGTTCACCTAAAGCTTTTCCAAAGGATTTTATCTTCCCACCAAGTATTGAACCTGCAACCTTGAAATTTGGTTTTAAAGAATAATTCATGAATTGAGATAAATCTCTTTCAAACACTACTTCTTTAACATTCAATTCTTCCATTATTAGAGGAACTAAATCTTTTATTTGTTCCTCATATTTTCCGTCTATCACTACTTCTTTAAGGGGCTGGCGTACTTTTATCTTTACTGACTCACGAGATGCACGACCAAGTCCCACTAAATCTCTTACTAAATCCATTTTTTCTTCTATTGCTTTATTTATTAAATCCTCATTTGTGTCTGGATAATATGATAAATGTACTGATTCATCTTCTGTCAGATTTTGATATATTTCCTCGGAAATAAATGGTACAAATGGAGCTACCATTTTACATAATCCTACAAGTATTTCATAGGTTGTATTATATACTGCTTTTTTATCATCATCTAACTCCGTTGACCAAAATCTTCTTCTATTTCTTCTGATATACCAGTTAGATAGATCTTCTATTACAAATTCTTGAATATCTCTTACAACCTTTGTTAGTTCAAAGATATCCATATTTGCTTTTACTTCCTTTAAAAGACTATTATATTTTGAAAGTATCCATCTATCTATTTCAGGTCTATCTTTGTATTCAATGAAAAATTCTCTTGGATTTATACCATCAGTATTCGCATATAATGAGAAGAAATTGTATACATTTCTTATGGATCTAAAGAATTTACTCTCTACTTCTCTAAGACCATCTTCGTCGAATTTTGTTGGTGTCCATGGTGGAGATACATAGATTATATACCATCTTAGAACATCTGCACCGTATCTATCAAATAAATCAAATGGATCTACTGTATTCCCTCTTGACTTAGACATTTTCTTTCCTTCTTTATCTAATACTAAGTCATTTACAAGTACATTTTTATATGGTGATTTACCTGTTACAAAGGTTGAAATAGCCAATAGTGAATAGAACCATCCCCTCGTTTGATCTATACCTTCGCAGATAAAATCTGCTGGGAATAATAAATCGAAGTCATCTTTATGTTCAAATGGATAATGATGTTGTGCAAATGGCATAGCACCACTATCAAACCAAACATCTACTACATCTTTTTCTCTCGTCATTGTGCCATTGCATTTTTCACATTTTAAATGAATATTATCTACATATGGTCTATGAAGTTCTATACTCATATCTATATCTTCTATAGCTTTTTCTACTAATTCTGCTCTTGAACCTACTGAAGTTATATGACCGCAGTCATTACATCTCCATATAGGTAATGGCGTACCCCAATATCTAGATCTTGAAATTGCCCAATCATTTAAGTTTTCAAGCCAGTTTCCAAATCTCTTTTCTCCTACAAATTCTGGATACCAATTTACACCATTGTTGTTCTCTATTAACTTATCTTTCAGTTTAGTTATTTCTATATACCAAGAAGGTTTTGCATAATATAATAATGGTGTTTTACATCTCCAACAATGTGGATAGTTATGAGCTACCTTTTCTTTCTTATACATCTTTCCTTCTTCTTTAAGCCATTTTATTATATCAAGGTCTGCATCCATTACGAATTTACCTTCCCAAGGAGTTTGAGTAAATTTGCCGTCCTCTGATACTGGCTGAATAACTGGTAAACCGTATCTCATTCCAGTATTATAGTCATCTTCCCCAAATGCAGGTGCAGTATGAACTATTCCTGTACCATCCTCTGTGGTTACATAATCTGCTACTGTCACAAAGAATGCTTTTCCTTCTACATTTATAAATGGAATTAGTTGTTCATATTCAATAAATTCTAAATCCTTACCCTTTAGCTCCCCTAATACTTCATAGTCTTCACCTAATACCTTATTAGCTAAGACCTTTCCTACATAGTATATTTCATCATTTTGTTTAACTTTCAAATAAGTTTCTACGGCATTTACTGTTAAGGAAACATTAGATGGAAGAGTCCAAGGAGTTGTAGTCCAAGCCAAGAAATATTCATTTCTATCTTTTAGCTTAAACTTTGCTATTACTGTATCTGTCTTTATTTCTTCATACCCTTGTGCAACCTCATGAGAAGCAAGACCTGTACCACATCTAGAGCAATATGGCAGTATTTTATGTCCTTCATATATCAAACCTTCTTTATTAAATTTATCTAATATCCACCATACCGATTCAATATAATCGTTTTCTAATGTTATATATGGGTTATCTAAATCTATTAGATATGCCATTCTTTCTGTCATATCTCTCCAAAGTTTTTCATATTGAAAAACAGATTCTTTACATTGCTTGTTAAATGCTTCTAATCCATAGGATTCAATATCATGTTTATTTTTCAAATTTAATCTTTTCTCTACTTCGATCTCTACCGGAAGTCCATGAGTATCCCAGCCTGCTTTTCTCTTTACTTGATAGCCTTGCATAGTCTTATATCTACATGTTAAATCCTTTAATGTCCTAGACATTACATGATGTATACCTGGTTTCCCATTTGCCGTGGGAGGTCCTTCAAAAAACACATATGGCTTCTTTTCATCTCTTGAAGTAACCGATTTATGAAGTAAATCTATTTCTTGCCAGTATTTGCTAATATTATGCTCTCTGACCTTTACAGGTTCATTTGATAATTCATTAAACCTTTTCACTTTTTTCATCCTTTCATTATAGAATCATCGCAGTTTCGCTGTACAAATTCATTTGCTACCTCTATTTACCCTGTAGGGTATAGTTCAGTGGTGTCCCTTAGGACCTATCGTTCGCTAAGTTAGGTCATAAAAAAGTCCCTAAGTCTTAGACTTAGGGACGAAATTTCCGCGGTACCACCCAAATTACAAGAGTTAAAATAAATAATTCTTGTCACTTAATAAGTATAACGTCTTCACGTAATACCTTACTCTTTTCAGGTATTATGCTCAAAGGTGATCTTCACAAAGCTATTTATAATAATCTCACACCAAATGATTATCTCTCTTTAATAAATTATCTCTGCTACTGTCCTTATCAATGCATAGATTTTCACTTGTATAATAATATACTTTATTTACAAGTATTTGTCAAGAAAAAGCAAAATAAATTTATAAATTAGCATATTAGTAAATGGCTAATTAAATATAAGAAAAATGTATATCGACGTACTAAAAGTAGAACTTTTCTATTCACTGTAAAATTATATCATATATGCTCTATTTTATTAAAAATAACTTATGAAAATCAAAGGATACTTCTATTCCTTTTCATTAGTAGCATTTTTACTTTTTCAGGAGTTATAGGCAGATCCCTTATTCTAATTCCTATCGCATTAAATACAGCATCAGCAACTGCAGGAGAAACTGAATTTGTGACAACTTCTCCAATGGATTTTGCACCAAATGGGCCTGTAGCATCATATCCATCTGCAAAATCCACAATTATATTATTAATGTCCATTCTGCATGGAATCTTATACTGCATCATACTATTAGTTATAAGCTTGCCAAATTTTGTTTCCTTTACTTCTTCAAATAATGCCATTCCTATTCCTTGTACTATTCCTCCTTCTGCCTGTATTCTAGCTAACTTAGGATTAATCACAGTCCCACAGTCTATAATAGATACAAAATTTATCAAATCTACTTTTCCTGTTTCAATATCAACCTCTACTTCAGCAAAACCTGATATAAAAGGAGGTGCTATATCTACAGTACCGAAAGATCCTGTAGCAGTCAATTGAGCATGAGGCATTTTATATATAAGTTTATTGCTTAAATCTGATAATGATATTGACTTGCTCCCATCTTTGCTCTTAAAATTAACTCCATCAAATTTAATCTCTGATAACTCTATTCTCAAAATTCTAGCAGCTTCTTCTTCTATCATAGTTCTCATCTTAAAGGCTGCATTTTTCACTGCATTGCCAGAGAAATATGTAGTTCCAGAAGCGTACGCTCCAACATCAAATGGGGTGAGTTCAGTATCTGCAGAAAATACCGTTATACTATTAACTGATATTCCTAATGCCTCTGCAGCTATTTGCTTCAAAATAGTATCACTTCCAGTGCCTATATCTGCTGCACCTGTCAGCAAAGTAAATTTCCCTCCATCATCAAGCTTTATGGTAGCAGAAGCAGTATCTATTCCCGGTATTCCAGAACCCTGCATGGCAATAGCCATTCCTACTCCTCTTATTACTGTAGGAGAAATTTCTATCCTTGGAAACTTATTATCCCAATCCATAAGTTCTTTTCCTCTTTTAACACAATATTCAAGTTCGCAGCTATTCATAATAATGGGATTTTTACCTGCTCCAACAGTAGTTATATTAAATATCTCTGAAGTTTCTCCTTTTTTTATCATGTTCTTTTCTCTAAGTTCTAAAGGATCCATATTCAATTTATAAGCTAATTCATTCACCGCTGATTCTAATGCAAAGGTACCTTGGGTTACACCATAACCCTGAAGGCTCCTCCCGGGGTACGATTGGTATATACTGCTTTACCAGTAAATCTTGATGCCTTTGTTTTATTATATAAAGGTAAAGTTTTATATCCTGCTGAGCCTAATACAGTGCTGGCATGTTCTCCATATGCTCCAGTATCTGACAGGGCTTTCATATCTATAGCTTTAATATTTCCATTTTTATCAGAACCAATAGTAACTCCTATTTTCATTGCATGCCTTGAAGATGTAGATTCAAAAGTTTCTCTTCTGTTATAAATTATTTTTGATGGCTTACCTGTTTTATATGTTACCAGTGCAGGGTAAAATTCCGCCTGAGCATTTTGTTTTCCCCCAAATCCTCCTCCGATTCTAGGTTTAATAACTCTTACCTTATTTACTGGAATTCCTAAAGACTTAGCAACATGTCTTCTAACATGGAAAGGAACTTGAGTTGATGATACTACAACAAGCGTTCCATATTGATCTATATATGAATATGCCCTATATGTTTCCATCATAGTATGCGCTGTAGCCTGTGTAGAATATTCCTCATTCACAATCACATCACAGTTTTTCAATATTTCTTCAACACCACCAACTTCAAAGCTATATTCTGCAGCAATATTTTTTTCTGGATTAAATCCTTTATCCATGTTCGTAAAACATCTATCTCTAAAATGTATTTTACTTTTACTTTCTTCTGCTTTCATCATATCCAAAACTGGCTCATATACCTCATAATCCACTTTTATAAGTTTTATTGCCTTAAGTGCCGTTTCCTCTGTATCTGCAGCAACTATTGCGACTTCATCTCCAATATATCTTACATATTCATCTAAAATATATTTATCATAAGTTGATGGCTCAGGATATGATTGGCCTGCTCTTGTATATAGATACTTCGGTACATTCTCATGGGTAAAAATACATTCAACTCCCGGAATTTTTTTTTGCATTTTCGATATTTATACTTTTTATTCTGGCAAATGCATAAGGACTTCTTAGTATTTTAATTATAAGACAACTCTTAGATGCAAGATCATCGGTATATACAGGTTTCCCCGTAACCAACCCCATTCCATCTACTTTTGATATTCCTTTCCCTATAGCATATCCACTCATTCCTTCACCTCCATATATTTCATTATTCCTCTAAGCTGTCCTACATATCCTGTACATCTGCATAGATTTCCAGTTAAATATTGAGATATATCTCTTTTAGTAGGATTTTTAAGCTCATTTTTCATTGCAATAACAGTCAAAATAAGTCCTGGACTACAATATCCACATTGTTCTGCTCCTTCGGAGACTAAAAGTTCTCCAAGCTTTTTCTCCTCATCAGCAATTCCTTCAATTGTAGTTATATGTTTATTCTCTGCTCTAACTGCAAAATATGAACAAGATAAAATTGGTTTTCCATCTATCAGTATAGTACATACACCACAGCAACCTGTATCACATGCTCTTTTTACACTAAGATATCCATAACGTCTTAGAACTTCAGAAAGATACTCATCTGGTCTGACATCTAAAGATTTCTTGCATTCATTTATATATAAGTTTATAATCATCTCTGCACCTCCAATAATGCTCTTTTAACAAGTATCTTAGAAATTTCTTTCCTATATTCACAAGTTCCTCTATTATTGGTTCCGAAATGAATTTCCTCCGATACTAGTTCTCCAGCTTTAGTTGCAGTATCTTCATTGACTTCAACATTACTTATGTATTCCATGGCTTCATATGCTAATATTGCAGCTCTAGGTCTTGCTCCAATTGATATTCTATACTTTCCATTTACTCTACTAACCCCTGCACTCAATATGGCATAATCCACTGCAGAATTTCTTATGGTTTGAAAATCTGCTCCCTTTATATTCTTTTTGATAATTACTTTTTCTAAGATATCCTTTCTGTAGTCTTTCTCCTTAAGATACTCTTCTAAGGATATCCTACCTCCCTTATATAAATAAATATCTGCATCTAATGCCAATAAAGCTGTAATTGGATCTGAAAATCCATATCTTGAGTAGACTGTTGCACCTATTGTAGCTGTATTTCTAAGCTGAACTCCAATTATATGCTTAACAGAATCCTCAATTATATTTCCAAAATTATTCTTTAATATCTGTGAAGTTTCAATATCCCTTAGGCTAGTCATCCCCCCGATTTCAACTTCTTCCTCTAGCTCATTTATATATTCAATCCCAGTCTGTGACAAATCTATAGCCAAACCGATTTTCCTATTTCCCATTCTCAAAAAGCATCCTCCTCCAATTAATCTAGCTGATTTCTTGGAAACAAATGCAGAATATGCTTCATCTAAACTTTTAGGTAATAAATAATCCCCAAATGTTATCATTTTAATCACCAGTCCTCTTATTAATGCTAGAACCAAGTTTGCTAAGCTTTGCACCATAATTGCTTCTCAATGCATTAAATCTAATGAGTTCATCTACATAATACTCCGAATTATACATTACCACTTTTCCATCAGTAGCGTATTTGATTACATCAGCTCTAAGCAATGGAGAGTTTATATCTAAATTTAGTATCTCAGACAAATCCTTAGTAACCAATTCAGGGATTAATTCCATATAGTCATGACTGAATTCAAAATTAGTATTTTCTTCAATGAAATCAAACATAGACTGCCCAAAAAGTTCTTCAGAAAAATCCAAGTCTTTTAATATCTTCTTGGGTAATCTATTTATGCAATATACGGCTTGCTTTCCATCTGCGAAAAATATCTTTTCTACAATAAGTATTTCTTCTCCTCTTTTTATATTTAAAATTTCTGCAGTCTTCTCATCAGCCTTATCCCACCTATGAGAAAGTACATCTACCTCCAAATCATATCCGCAATCTTTTAAAAAACTCCCCAGTTCTCCAGTATAATCAATATTTTCAGAGAGCTTTCTTGCAAATGTAGTAATCATAGTGTTACTTCCTTGACTCTTAGATATCAGCCCTTCATTTTCCAATACCTTCAATGCCTCTCTAATAGTCAGTCTGGAAATCCCCATATTCTTTGCTATAGTACCTTCTGAAGGCAATTTTGAACTATCTCCATTCTCCATATTCAAAATATATTCTCTAAGATATTCTATTGTCTGCTGAACCATGGTCTGCTTATTGATTTTATGCATATCTCCAATATTCATATTTATTCTTCCTTTCATAGATACTTTTTTTGAAATTGATAATATTATAAATTCCATTAATATAATCTAATTTTCTTGCCTCTCCTTATCATCCGATTCATCTTTAGGTAGTATTAAGTTTAATATTATAGCCGTTAGTGTGGAAATCACAACTGACGAACTTCCAAATACAGTATCTACCCATGCAGGAAATCCAGCTAATGAACCTGGAACTGATGTAATCCCTACCCCTAAAGCTACTGCTAATCCGACTATAGCTGTATTTCTTGGAGTTAACTTAGAGGAGGATATCATTTTTATTCCAGTCATTGTTATCATTGAAAACACCGAAATCGTAGCTCCCCCTATAACTGCCTGAGGTATAGTCGTAAGTAATGATGCAAATTTAGGTATTAATCCTGCTACTAGAAAAATAATTGCGGCAAAAACAAATACCATCTTATTTACAACACGATTAACAGTTATGATTCCAACATTTTGACTATAAGTTGCCGTAGGCAGTCCACCAAAGAATGCACTGATAATGCTAGTTACACCATTTGCTTTTATTCCTCCAGATAACTCCCTATCCATCGGCTCTCTATCTAGCCCCCCAATAGTTGTTGATGATAAATCTCCTATAGCCTGGACTGCATTTACTATATATATTATAACCATAGAAATGATGGAGCTAATTTCAAATTTAATTCCAAAGTGCATCGGAGCAACTATTTTAAACCATCCTGATTCTGAAACCGTATCAAAAGATATAATTCCGAGCATTAAGGATATAACATATCCTACTATCATTCCTATTAATATGGCCGCCAACTTTATTGAACCTTTTGTAAAATATGTAAGAAAAACAACTACTCCAAATGTAATCATGGCAATCATCCAGTTCTGAGGCGAACCAAAATTAGGATTTCCTGCACCACCAGCCATATATCTAATAGCAACAGGATAAAGTGATAGTCCTATTGTAAATATTACAGTTCCAGTTACTATAGGTGGAAAAAATCTTCTAAGTTCCTTTACGTACATACCTACTATGAATGCAGCTATTCCTCCTGCTATCTGTGCACCAAAAATTGCAGCTATGCCAAACTGCCCTCCAATTGCAAGTATAGTAGGCACATAAGCAAAGCTGGTACCAATAATTACAGGCAGTCCAGAGCCTATGCCCTTTATTGGAAATAACTGTAACAAGGTTGCAAGAGCTGTTATAATAAGTGAAATTTGAACTAATATTGTTCTATCAGCTGAATCTAAACCAGTAACATTTGCTACCAATAATGCTGGGGTAACTACACCAACAATTGCAGCTACAACGTGCTGAAATCCCAGAGGTATTACCTCCTTAACCTTTGGAATCCCTTCCATTTCAAAAATTGTACCTGATATTTTTACTGAATTCTCTTTCATCACAAACCCATCCCCATTTCCATAAATATTTTTTATGATACCCTTATGAACATATTATCTTATCAACTTATCTGATATGTTTGAAGATAGTTTATATTATAACATTCAATTTTAAATTATATAAATTTTACAAATTTTCAATAATATGGGGTTGCGATAATAATATATCAATGTCGAATTGATAAAATTTATACATAGAGATATTCTCACTATATTGATATAATCATGTATAAATTGATATTATCTTTATTATATAATTTATACAAAATAATATATCCAATATAAAATATTTTTGATTTCTCCCTATACTATTAAAATAAAAAACGCTTCTATGGAAGTGTTAAATATATCTAGTATTTTTAATGTTTTAAAAAATAGGAAATGAATTCGAGATGAAAAATTAAATTATTGCAGAATATATCAATAGAATTAACAGAAAATTATAATATTCATATAAAAATTTCTCGATATGTTAGTCAATATGTTAGCACCTATTCTTTAGATATAGAAAGTAAGGCAGATTTCAATAATTTAGATAACTCTTAAATTGATTATGCAAAGGAGAATTTAAATTGCAATTTTCTCCTTTGCTTTTTTATTATTTTATATTCTTTCATTAAATTGCCTTACGCTCTTTTTTCCTGCTCCATTCTTAATTTGTATATAGTAGTATTAGTATCTAAATCTACCATATCATAGGTAATACATTCACCCTTTTTAATGTCTCTTTTAATTACTGCATTATTGTTTATAAGTCCTATTGGCACTAAGTTTTCACTCTTTGCGACTTCGCAAGTATCTATACTTCCTAAAACAGTATATTCTCCTATACCATCTAATCTTTCACCTTTTTTCAAGTCCTTCTTAGCCATCGTAATTACTTCTGCCACTGTTTTTTCATATGCAGGTGCAATAGTAGCTTCCTTATAAAAATAAGCTTTTGCTATTGAAATTGGTGTTTCTAAACTAGTTAAATGGTATGGTCTATAAAGTACATAGTTTGGTCCAGATCCCATTTTTAAAAATTGCATTTCATGATGTACTTGGGGAAGTGATGTAGTTACAATAGCAAATACTCCTGGAGCTACACCATGGGCATAATCCACTATTCTATATTTATTCAGTATTCCTCCCTCTTCCTTGAGACTATATACCTTTGGTAAATCATTTACTTCCGTTGTTGGTCCATAACCGCCTCGTATATCTGGAATAAATCCTGTACTATTTGCCATTGCTGCCATTTCTACCATGGTATTTGTTCCATCAATAAAAGAAGCTAGTTTAATAGGATTTAACTTTGACTTTAAGGCTTTTTCTCTTACACTATCTGGTGTTGCCTCATAATCGATCGGATTGTTTTTTCCCTTACCTATTGCTAATACTTCAAATCCAGCTGCCTCTGCAAAATCAAAAATTTCTTTAACTGATCCTGGTTCATCTCCCGCTGTGCCAGTATACACTACACCCGCTTTCTTAGCCATCTTATTAAGTATAGGTCCTACTACAACATCTGCCTCCACATTCAACATCACAATGTGCTTCTTATTTTCTATTGAATCTAATGCTATTCTTGCCCCTGCATCCGGTACACCTGTAGCATCTACAACCACATCAACTAAATTTGGCTTAGTAGCATATTCAGTTATATCTGTTACAACATATTTATTACTTTCCATAGCGATATTAATTTCACTAAGCGTCCTAGCTATTACAATATCATCCTTCGATATACCTGCTAAGGTATATGCTTCTACTGCATCAGATATTTTGTTGCTAACGACTAAGGAGGGCTCCATACCTTTTACTAGCATCATCTGACTTACTAGTCCCTTTCCCATAAGCCCCGCACCTATTATAGATACCTTTATATGCTTGTTGCTTTCATCTAATTCTTTTAATTTATTATTTAGACTTGTCATTTATTTTCCTCCATTATACTTAGTTCTTGGCCGCATTTAATCCTGCGATATAACCTGATGACCATGCCCATTGAAGGTTAAATCCTCCACAATCTCCATCTATATCTAGTAACTCTCCTACTATATAGAGTCCTTCAACTATTTTTGATTCCATAGTTTTACTGTTAATTTCATCAGTATTTACTCCACCTGCTGTTACCTGAGCATTACCCCAAGATTGAGACCCTATTACTTTAAAATGCCAAGAAGTAAGTATTTGTGATAATTTTCTTATTTCATCTTTAGACAAAAATCCTAGATTTTTATTCTTATCTATATTTAATTCTTTAAGTATTGGAATAATAAGTCTTTTATTTATTAGTCCTATTAATCCAATCTCTACAGTCTTTTTATCATTAAAATTAAATCTATTTACTAGGTACTGAAATAATTCTTCCTGACTTCTTGTATGGATTATAGATACTCTTAATTCTACAGATTTACCTTTATTAATATATTCCAAAGCTGTTCTACTTAATTGAAGAATTGGAGGACCTGAGATACCATATGATGTAAATAAAATATCCCCACTATCCTCTAATATTAATTTATTATCTACATATATTCCGGCTGCTCCAAGAAATTTCACCCCATCTAATGACTTGAGAAATCCACTTTCAAGTTTCAATTGCACTAGACCTGGAAATACATCTGTAACTGTATGACCTAGTTTCTTGCATAAAGTATATCCATTACCATCAGAGCCACTGGATGGCAATGCCATACCCCCTGTAGCTATTATTACCTTATCTCCTTCAAAAGTTCGCTTATCTTTAAGTATTACAGTAAATTTTTTTCTCTTTTTTATTTCAGATACTTGTGCTTCCGTAATTAATTCAATTTTTTGTGTTTCTATCTCATATCTTAATACATCCAGCATAGATGAAGATTGAAAAGATAAAGGAAAAACCTTTCCATTATCCTCTATAGCTGGTGTTATTCCTAATCTTTCAAAAAATTCCATAGTCATTTCTACATTAAACTCAGCCAATGCACTATATGCAAATATAGGATTATTGCCATGATAATTATTTATACTCAAATTTTTATTTGTATAATTACATCTTCCATTTCCTGTAGCTAAAAGTTTTTTTCCTACTCTATCATTTCTCTCTAATATTATAATCTCTCCACCGTTTTTCTTTGCTGATAAAGCCGCCATCATTCCCGCAGCTCCTCCGCCGATAATTATTATTCTCTTGCTCATAGAAAAACTCCTTTATAAACTTACTCTGCTATCTATTTTATACTTTATTCATAGTTTTGTCTATTTTAACAAAATAATTAATTAGTCAGAATGGAATTTAAGTCCCTTTGATATAAGTATTATTTAAATTATTTTAATATAATTATTAAAATAATTAATTTATAAATTAATTATTTTAATAATTATATTGACATTTTTAAGTTTCTATACTATCCTTTAATCATACATAGTCTTAACCTATTAAAGGGGGATTTTATTTGGATAATTATGCTATAGAAGTAAAAAACTTAAAGAAAGAATTTGAAATCAAAAAGAAAAGAGGTCATTTATGGAAAAAAGATTATAGAGAAAAAGAATTTTTTGTTGCTGTCGATAACATCAGTTTTAATGTTAATAAGGGAGAAATATTTGGATTCTTAGGTCCTAATGGTGCCGGTAAGACCACTACTATAAAAATGATTTCTACTTTACTAATGCCTACTTCTGGCTCAATTATAGTTAATGGTATAAATTCTCAAGATAAGCCCATAGAGGTCCTTAAAAATTTAGGTACAGTATTAGCTGGAGAAAGAAGTATTTATTGGAAACTTTCAGGCAGAGAAAATCTAGAGTACTTTGCAGCTATGAATGGCATAACTGGACAAATTGCTAAAGAACGAATAGATTATTTATTAAAAAGATTTAGCTTAGAAAAAAGATCTGACGAAACTGTAGAGAAATATTCTACAGGTATGAAACAACGAATAGCTCTAGCAAAGGCTTTAATTTCAAATCCGCAAATAGTAATATTAGATGAACCCACTTCAGGATTGGATCCTCAATCTGCAAGAAATCTAAGGGAAATAATACTAGAAATTAAGGAAGAAGGCAGAACTGTACTTTTAACTACTCATTATATGGAGGAAGCAGATCAATTAAGTGATAGAATTGCCATAATAGATCACGGGAAAATCATAGCCTTAGATACTCCTGAAAATCTCAAAAGAGGATTAAGTAAAACTAATAGTCTTATACTTGAGCTGAATCATTGGGATGAAATCATTGCCAGCAAGCTAAAAAATATACAACATGTAGAAAATATAAATAATAAATTTAATGATTCTACCCAAACTTGGGAAATAAAAATCCATATTTCTAATGGTAACGAAATTGTTAGTTCTCTAATATCAAATATAGTTTCTTACAATATTAAAATAATTAATTTTAGAGTGGATGAGCCCACTTTAGAAGATGTATTTATAAATCTAACTGGGAAATCTTTAAGGGAATAGGAGGTATACAATGACTGCTGTTTTATCTATATTTAAAAAAGAATTTAGAATTTTTTTAAGGTATCCATCTTGGTTTATATCTGCATTAATATGGCCTATTATATTTCCCTTTGGATATCTATTTACAGTTAAAGCCCTATCTGGTACTGATGTCCAATCCTTGGAGATTTTCTCAAATTTTTCTGGAACTGCTGATTATGTAGGCTTTATACTAATCGGAACCACTATGTGGATGTTAATGAATACTATGTTATGGTCCTTTGGAACTAGTCTTAGAACTGAGCAAATAAGAGGAACCTTAGAGTCTAATTGGCTTTGTCCAGTACCCAAGATTACACTTTTATTAGGATATTCCCTGTGGCAAATATTTTCCAGCTTTGTTTACCTTCTTATTTCTATTATAGAGTTTAAACTAATATATAATTTCAGATTTATAGGAAGTCCTCTTCTGTCTCTTTTAATAATTATATTGTCACTTCCTTCTATTTATGGAATAGGATTTATATTTGCCAGCCTAGTCATGTGGCAAAAAGAAGCAAACTCCATGGTGTTTTTAGTTAGAGGAATAATGTCTTTATTCTGTGGTATAACTTACCCTTTAGCAGTTTTGCCAAATTGGATGAAGAGTATATCAAATATAATACCTTTAACACATAGTATTAGTGCATTAAGGTCTGTTATCTCTGCTGGAGCTACCATAGGGGATATTAAGAGTCAAATATATTACTTAATATTTTCAGGTATTGTTCTTATGATTTTAGGATTTTTAGCTTTTAATCTTACTCAAAAAAAGGTTAAAGAATCTGGATCTTTAGGTCATTATTAATAGGAAGGAGAAAAATATGAGTTCAAATAATTTAAAAACATATTTATTTGCTATTTCTGCTATTACCAAAAAGGATATGAAAATATTCTTAGCATATCCTATAAATGCTCTTTTTAGGATTATAGAGCCTATTATGTGGATTGCTCCAGTATATTTCCTTTCTAAAGCTTTCCAAATCAATGGTGAAAATATAGGTTTTAGCCAATATGCTGGAACCACTGATTATATGGCTTTTCTAGTGTTGGGAACTATTGTAAGCAGCTTTGTAAGTTCTGTTCTCTGGGGCATGGGTTTTTCCTTAAAGAATGAAATGGATTCAGGAGTAATAGAGTCTAATTGGTTAACCCCAATTCCATTATGGGTACAGCTAATCGGAAGGTCTATCTTTTCACTAATAATAACCACCATAAATTCTATAACTGTAGCATTTTTAGTATGGTTATTATTCGGTTTTAATATAGATAACAATATACTCCTTGCTATAATTGCTTTAATTCCTCTCTTGGTCGCATTGTATGGATTGGGTTTTGGAATAGCTTCTCTAGTTCTTATAACTAATAACGCTAATAATATAATTGATATAACTAATTTTTCTTTAAATATTATCTGTGGTCAAGACTTTCCTATTACTATCCTACCCAGAATTTTAACTGCCGTATCATTGGCGATTCCTCTGACATATGGCTATGATGTTATAAGAGGACTACTTTTAGGTACTAACACTATTTTTTCTATAAAAATAGAATTATTGATATTAACAGCCTTTATGATAGTAGGAACAGCTTTAGGATATTATATATTAAAGAGAGTAGAAAAACACTGTAAAACAATTGGAAATATTGGATTCCATTAAAAAGTATGATAGAGAATTCTCTATCATACCTTTTAATTATAGTCCTAATTCCTTTAATTCGTCTTGAATTTTCTTTCTTAAAGCTTCCTTTTCTTCCTTCAAAATAAAAGCTGCTTCAATGGAGTTATCTATAAGCTTTAATATTTCTTCTATAGAAAAATTTAATTCATCCATTAAAAGCTCATATTCCTTCTCCAAGGAAGTGTTAGAAACTGTAGTATTATCTGTATTTACAGTAACTCCTATTCCTAGCTCCATATATTTTCTTATTGGATAATTTTCTATGGAATTCACTGCTTTTGTTTGTAGATTACTTATAGGACACATTTCCAAATATATACTTTTTTCTCTTAGTAATTCCATAACTTTAGGATCTTTTATAGCCGCTATTCCATGACCTATTCTTTCTGCATAAAGAAGCTCTATTGATTTAGATATGTTTTCTACAATTCCAGTTTCCCCTCCATGGATAGTTATTTTATATCCTTTTTTACGGGCTAATTCAAATGCTTCTTTATGTATTTCTGGTGGAAAATCTTGTTCATTTCCTGCTAAATCTACAGCTACTACACCTTTGCCAAGATATTTTTCACCATACTCTACTACCTCTAAGCTATTTTGAAGACTTTCATGCCTCATGCATATTAATATGGCATTAGATAATATATTAAATTCTTCTTTTCCTCTTGCCATACCTTTTAAAACACTTTCTACAACATCATCAAAGCTTAACCCGTCATTCATGTGTAGAAATGGAGCAAACCTTATTTCAACATATTTTACATTTTGTATACTTAGATCTTCTAAAAGCTCATAAGTAATTCTCTCTATATTTTCTTTTCTTTGCATTACTTTTAATGGATAACTAAACTTCTTTAAATATTCTATTAAGGAATTACATTCTTCTTTAACACTTACTAATTCTTCAAACTCTTTAATATCACTTACGTTCAAATCTTCTTCCTGCTGAAGCAATAATTCATACATAGTTTCTGGTCTTACACTTCCATCTAAATGACAATGTAACTCTATTTTAGGTATATTTTTCAAAATTCCTCTCATAATCTACCCCTTTCAGCATAGTATACTCTATTTCAATTATATTAATATTATAGTCTTTATATTTATATTCTTCCAGCCCTCAATACTTATATATAAAAATTCCTCTCCAAATTTTGAGAGGAATTCTTTATAATAAAGATTTGTCTTATTTTCTGTTTAGCACTGCATTGATTATTATACCAACTAATGCTGCAAAACTTAACCCTGTTATTTGAACTGATTCATTTATCGGAATTCCTACTGTAAAACCTAAAATTTCAGATAAATAATTTCCGCCTAGACCTAATACTAGTATAATAGCCATTACAACAATATTTTTCCAATTAAATTTAACTTCTTGATTCTTTATAGTCTTTACACCAATCAAAGATATCATACTAAATAACATTAGGGAGATTCCACCCATTACAGCTGTTGGTATAGATGATAATGATGCTCCAATTTTTGCTATAAATCCCAAACATACTGCAAATACTGCTGCAAGTCTCAATATTGATGGATCATAATTCTTAGTTATTGCCAATACTCCTGTATTTTCTCCATAAGTTGTATTTGCTGGCCCACCAATTAATGCTGCTACTGTAGTTGCTAATCCATCTCCTAATAATGTTCTATTTAGACCTGGATCTTCTACAAAGTTTTTACCTACTACCTGTCCATTAGTAGTTATATCACCTAGATGCTCCATAAATACTGCTAAAACTACTGGTGCAATAATTGCTATAGCACCTAGATCAAACTTAGGCAATCTAAAAGGTGGTAGTGCAAAGATTGATGCCTCTTTTATTAAGTTTGTATTTACTAATCCCATCTTTAACGATATTGAATATCCAACAATAACTGCTATTAGTATTGAAAGTTGTTTTATAAATCCTTTTGCTTTGAAGTTTATTAATAATGCTGTTCCTAAGGTTATAGCAGCTATAATAAGGTTTTCCTTTGCCATTCCAAATGCTACTGGTATTAAGTTCATACCTATTACTATAATCATAGGTCCTACTACTTGAGGTGCAAGATATTTTTGTATTCTTTCTACCCCTATTTTCTTTATTAAAAAAGATGTAAGCACATAAATTAATCCTGCTACAACCATTCCACCTTGAGCATAAGCTAGATCTCCATTATAAAGTTCTTTTACTGTTAAAATCACTGGAATAAATGCGAATGATGAACCTAGAAATGCAGGAACCTTTCCCTTTGTACAAGCATGAAATATAAGTGTACCTAAACCTGCTGAGAATAGAGCTATTGAAGGGTCTAATCCTGTCAATATAGGAACTAAAACTGTCGCCCCAAACATAGCTATAAGATGCTGAAGTGCTAATATTACCTTTTTTGAATGACCTAGCAAGGACATTTCCTCACCTGTTGAATCAACTGATTTTTTAATTGCATTATCAACCATTTATTTTCTCTCCTTTCCAGCCTCACAGGACTGATTTAAAAGTTTTTATGACCTAACACAACGAACGTGCTAGTGAGTTGATGTAGGTCAAACGCAACGAGAACCAAATTTGCACGAATGTAATGAGTGAACAAATTTGTGTTTCGAGACTGCGTAAGGTCTATATACAACTCAGTAAGCTAGGCAATTTTTCCTTCAGTTATTATACCATCATTTAACTATTTGTACAATGTTTTTTTATAGAATATTTTTTACAAAAAAAAGAAGACTTTCTAAAGTCTTCTAAATAAATCTTTTTCTTCTAAATTAGCTATCTGTAATCCTTCTTCTATTTGAGATAAAATTAAATCTTTATCTTGAGATAAAGTACCTTTTAATGCCACATAATTTGAAGCATGATTAGACCTAAAAACACAATTCTCTACATTAAGGTTTTCAACCATCTTCTTAGTTTCTAATAGTACTTCTTTAGGGCTTAAAAGATCGAACTTTCCATTCTTCACATCTTCATAAAGAGGAGTCCCCTCTTCAACTATTAATGTAAGTAGCCCTACGTAATTAGGATTTATCTCATTAATTATTTTAGCAGATTCTATCGCATGTTCATAGGAATCTATTTTACCGCCTATACCAGAAATAAGGGTTATTGAAAGTTCTATATCAGCTTCAACCACCTTTTTTCCTGCTTTAACCATTTCTTCCCTAGTTACACCTTTATTAATGGCTTTTAATATTTTCTCTGATCCTGATTCCACTCCAAGATATATAATTCCTAATCCAAGAGATTTTAATTTTTCTAACTCTTGGTTGCTTTTAGATAATATTGCCTTAGGTGAACCATAAATTCCTACCCGTTCACATTCTGGAAATTTTTCCTTTATAAAAGAAAGAATTTTCATTAATTCTTCATTCTTTATTGCTAAAGCATCACCGTCTGCAATAAATATTCTCTTTACATATTTATATCTTTCTCTTCCTATTTGAAAATCTTCTATTATTTCATCAGTACTTCTGACTCTAAATCTTTTATCTTTATACATAGAACAAAAAGTACATTTGTTATGAGTACATCCTATAGTAGCTTGAACTATTAGACTATATGCCTCACTAGGTGGTCTATATAAAGACCCTTCATATCTCATTTTATCACCTCTTATTTTTCAAAACCTTCTACTGTATATTTATTGCCTGCATTCCAAAATATCCATTGAGTTAAATCTGCATCATAGGTAGCTTTTTTCTGTGCTATTAATTCCTTAGGACCATAAGGCGTATAATGTGAACCATATTGTTTCCTTAGCCATGGAGCTGAAAAATCCTGAAGCCAAGGTCTAAGAATGGCTTTTTCTTCTGTCGTATCTATATTATTTATTCTTTCCTGCGCTTTTGCCATACTAGTATATACTATTTTATATGGGTCTGCATCCGGATAGGGAACACCATATGAACCCAATGCATAGTGTGATGGATAAACCATAGGACATAATATATCTACAGCAATAGCTAAAGTTTCTAAATGTTGGCCTAACTTCATATCATCCTCTACAGTAGTGACTAGTCCAAATATATCAGCAGACACATATACTCCATAGGGTGCCAATCTTTCTCTGGCATAACTCAAAAATCCAGCGATAGCATCTCTCATTGGCTCTTCATCAGCCTTACCGTAATCAATCAAATCCCTTTTTCCATCAGTCGGAAATCTTACATAGTCAAATTGAATCTCTTTAAATCCATTTAGCGCGGCTTCCTCCGCTATCTGAATAGGATACTCCCAAGATTCTCTATTATATGGGTTGAGCCATGCATCACCTTTATTATCCCTCCAAACAGATCCATCCTTAGTCTTTACGGCCAAATCAGGTCGTCTTCCTGCTGCGGTTCTATCTTTAAATGTTACGATCCTAGCTATAGGATATATATCCTTATCTGCTAAAAGCTTCATTGAACCTATGAAATCTTTATCCTTAACTATCTTATCTGCCTCTAATTCTTTTACCATAGGAATAGAAGATTTATATGTTAATTCTCCATAATCATCCTTCACATCTATGACTACTGCATTTAGCTCTGACTTATCTATTAAATCTACTAAATCATAAAATCTACTTTTTAGTCCCAAAGTGTGCCCTGTCATATAAATTGCTTTTACATCAAGTGTTTCCTTATATGCAGACCAATTAGTTGAAGGTTGTTTTAAATAGTCTAACTCTGTAATAACAGGTATATTTTCTTTAGCTGTGCTTGTATTAGATATTATATTTTTTCCATTTTTACATCCTGATAATAGTAAAGTAGATGCTACTAATATCCCAATAAGTTTAATTTTTCTGTACATAATATCCCCCTATGTGTAAACTTGATGACATTTCTAATTAAAATAATCATTCAATTTATATTTAATTTTATTTCATGTTTTTAATTATATATTATGTAGATTATTAATACAAGACAGCTTTCAATTACATATATTAAAAAATCTCTAATATGAACCAGCATATTAGAGATTTTTATTAAATTTATACAGTTATTTTATACAATTATTTATTGTTTAGCGGCAATCATATCAAGTAAATCCTTTTCAATGTATATAAAATTATCATCACCTAAGTTAATACCTAATCCAGCTTCAAAACTTAGTAATTCATCTCTATCAAATTTTAGGATAACAATATTATTTCCAGTCTTTAGACCATCATCTTCTACCTTAAGGCTCGGTAAATCATTTTGCAGAAAAATTCTTAGAATATCTCCCTTGGGAAGAATAACTTTAATTTTTATATTTACATAATTGTCCTCATAGGCCACCCCTACACCTTGTATCTCAATTCCTTCATCATTCAAGATTGAAGCACATTCTAAATCTTCATATATATATCCATCATCAATATAACTGATCATGTCTTTATTATTGGATTTTACTGTAGGTATATTCAATAAGAATTTCTCCTTCTTTTGCCTTTCTTCTTCAATGAGCTTTTTTAGATTATTTATTGACTCTGAATTTTTAACCTCTTTTAAAACAGTATCCGGAAACTGCAAATCAGAAGAATTGTCCTTCCTTGAGGTAACAAGATCAATGAATCCCTCCGGATTAATTATCTTTAATCCATTATATTCATAGCCTGACTCAATCAAATAGTCTAATATATCTTGTTTATCCAATGTAGAGTCTATTTGTAAACCCAGTGCAGATAATCCAACTACGTAGGGCACTGTCCAGCTAAATCCTCCTTCATAATCATATCCATAGCTTTTGCTATTCCTATATCCTGCAAGGGTAAAAGTTGAAGGTACTAGAATATACTTATCTGCAGAAGAATTATATTTCATCCAATTTTTATCTATCCAGTCAGGAAGCTCATAATTTTTATAATCATCTCTATCCTTATATGGTTCAATCTTCGCTGACACAAATCCATCTTCTACAGTAAACATCATTATTCCACTTGCAACTGCATCATCATAGGCTTTCTGGAATGCCTCCAGGTTCTTCTCACTGCTATCTAAACCATCAGAAAATCCTATGATTTTTATTTTTTCATCTTCTGGTAATGTTTTATTTATTTCAATTATTCTATATATTGCTTCAGCATGAGTAGTTTGATTTCTTAACCACGGTGGATGGGCAATATAGTATAAATTTACATCCGGTGCAACCCCCAAGTTTTCGCCAAGTAATATACTAGTTACAGCAGGTCCATGCATAGATGTTTTAAAAGCTACCTCATTACCCTTATCCCTGACTTTTTCATAGTGAATGTTTTTATTTACATATTCTTCATGATCTATTAAAAGGGGCTGATCCACATATGCAATACTAACCCCCTTTCCAGTAATTCCTTTATTATGAATTCTTCTAACATTTAGTCCAGGATCTTTAGCCCATTCGATTATCTCATTAGGTTTAAATTTATCAGGTAATTTATCATTCTCTGGAAACAAAGTCTCTGTATCAAAATCGACTTTAAATAACAGCTCGACACTATTTCTCAAATCATAATCCCTTAAATCCAATCCATCCAAAACATCTCCAATTTTTATATCTACAATCGGCAAATCCTGTTCTGTATTTACTGGTTTATCTGTGGAAATAATATTATTTTCTACTTCATTTTTTGAACAACCTATTGATGATAATACTAAAGAAATAATCAGTATTATTAAAATGCACTTTTTCATTTTCTACACCTCCGCTAATTGAACAGTTTCAAAACTAATGATTACCTTAAACATATCACCGTCTATATCTATTTTAAAATTTCCACCACATACATTTGTAAAACTTTCTGCAATTGATAGTCCCAGTCCGCTTCCCTCAGTGGTTCTAGATTGATCACCTCTACTAAATCTCTGCAAAATTTCTTTAGACGCAAAATTCATCTCATACCCTGCAATATTTTTTATATTTACGAATGCTTTTCCATCATCTTCTACTAATAATTCTATAAATATTCTTGTTCCTTTAAGAGAGTATTTTAATGCATTATCTATTATATTTTGAAACACTCTATAGAGTCTTTTCCCATCTGCAACTATATTCACCGGTTTTTCTGGCAATATGGTTTTTATCTGCAATCCTGTCCTTTCAATATCATCTTCCATATCTCCTAAAGTTTGCTCAATAAGTTTCTTTAAATCAATAATTTCAAGTTCTAAATTTATATCGCCGCTTGTACTTTTAGCTAAATCAAATAAATCTATAACAATATTTTTTAGTCTATCAGACTTTTCGATAAGAATATTTACATGTTCTCTTGCATCCCTAGATAGATTTTCTTCTTTAGACAATAAATCAATATAGCTAATTATAGAGGTAAGTGGAGTCTTTAAATCATGAGAAACATTTGTGATCAAATCTAGCTTCATTCTTTCTGATCTCATCTGTTCTTCAATACTTTCATTAAAACCTTTATTAATTTCATCAAAGGTTTTATTATTACACCTAATATACCAATAAATAAATAACATTTGAATAGTTAAGAATGTTATCATCAATAAGGGCATTGATATAAATAGAAATATAAATAATATTAATATTCCACTGGTAATAATAAATACTATTTGTCTTTGATATAAGGATTTTGTTAATGAATAACTCTTAAGGTTTACTATATTCATATTAACTTTCTCAATTATCTTATGACATATACTATCCTTAATAAATCTTCCACTTTTTATTTTTCTTATCCAAGACAGCAGTGATATCCCACATATAATAATAGTAAGTGCAGTTATAACACCTATTAAATACATACTCTTCATTTGTATATGATTTAAAGAGTATCCTATGTATTCTTCATGAGAGACTATTTGGGGTAAAAATGAAATCCATACCATAGAAGGAGTGAAGCCAAGAAACAGAACTTCTGTATATACATTATCTATCCATAATGTACATAACTTATCTGTTCCAACCTTTCTACCTGTAACAGAGATTAAATAAAACAATAATAACGAGGATAATACTAAGCATAATATAATCCAAAGAATTATTTTAGTTAATATCTGTCCTGCTTCATTCCATAATTTCTGCTGTTCCTTCATAAATCTATCTGGAAATGCTATATACATTATATATTGTTCATCTTCTGGAAAACCATTAATTAGTGAAGAGTTTGTAGTTTCGCCGACTGTATATATACCATTTTCATAAGAAAAAAATCCATCTTTATTCTCCTCATAAACTTCTTTGCCATGATAAACCGAATTAGTAAGAGATTTATTATTATCACTTACAAGATATATATAATTCAGGTCTTTTAATCTAATACTAGTTTCAGACTTTAAGAGTTTATATGTATCATGAATTGCCTTATTTACTTCATCCGCAAAAATCTTGCTATTTTTATACTCCGTTATAAAAATAGATTCAATCTCTAAATTAGTATAATCAATGTAAACTAATTGTAAAATCATCATAGATATAAGTATTATAATTAAAATAGATGCAATAGATTTTGTTAATGGACTTCTACTGATATTTTTCAATTTTGTATCCAATACCCCACACCACCTTTAAGTATTTAGGCTCTTTAGGATTAATTTCTATCTTTTCTCTAATACGTCTAATATGTACCATTACTGTATTTTCAACGGAGTAAGCTGGTTCTTCCCAAACTATTTCATATATCTTTTCGGCAGAAAAAACTATTCCAGCATTAGTCATAAGAAGATCCATTATCTTGTATTCAGTGGGGGTAAGCCTTACAGATTCTCTATCTATAAATAATTGCTTGGAATCCTTATCTAAGGATAATCCTGCAACTGTTATTTGTGATGAACGAGTAATATTCTCCATATCTCCAAGGTACATATATCTTCTTAGTTGACTTTTTACTCTTGCTATCAGTTCCTGAGGATTAAAAGGCTTTGTAATATAATCATCTGCCCCCATTGAAAGACCTAAAATCTTATCACTATCCTCTGATTTAGCTGACAATAATATTATTGGAATATTTTTTTTCTCTCTTATTTTCAATGTAGTAGAAAGTCCATCTAGTTTTGGCATCATAATATCCAATAATATAAGTTTAATATTGTTATTTACCAGTGCATCAAGAGCATCTAACCCATTATATGCCTTAACTACTTCATATCCTTCCATTGTAAGCAGCTTATCTATTGCATTTGCTATTTCCCGATTATCATCGACTACTAGTATTTTTACCTGTTCCATGAAATACACCTCCCAAATAGCTTATATAATCATATTAATTCTATAACCTTACAATAAAGTTAATATAAATCTTAAGAATTTCTTACAATTCTTATTATATCATGAATAATTATCCATCAGCTAAAGAGAGTAATAAAATTAAGAAAGCAACTAAGCATCTTAAGCCTAATTGCTTTTGATATGACCTAACTAATTCGAAGGTCTTGCTGTCATTTGAGTTATTTACGCAGTCTCGCAACTCAAATCTACTTACTCGCTACCTCTATCTACCCCGCAGGTAACCCATGCTCATATGAATTTGGTCCTAACGGACACTCCTAATGAGAAATTCTACATTAAGGTTGGTGCTCGTT
>NZ_NPMN01000036.1 GCF_002266425.1 Tissierella sp. P1 | reverse complement strand
TGTACCTATAGGCGGTCAAAGACCGCCTAAAAATATATTATTTTACTTTGTTCTCTGGATCTCCTCCGCCTGTCCATGGATCTAGACCTTTTTCCCAAGCTTCTTTATATTCGTCGAAAGTCATCAACTTTGTGAATATACTTAAGTCTCTTAAACCATTCTCATGCATTTCTTGAGTCTTTGAGTGAATAGCATCAGTAAGTGAAATAACTTTATATGCCCTAGCTAAAGCATCTGTAGCAGTTGATCTTACACATACATTAGTCCAAGTACCGGTTACAACAACTGTATCTATATTTTCTTCTCTTAAATAAAGGTCCAAGTCAGTATAAGCAAATCCACTATGTCTTCTCTTCTTTACTATATATTCATCTCCCTCAGGCTTTAACTCAGTAACAAAATCTGATCCCCAAGTTCCATCTACTGCATGAACTGGTCTTACTTTAAAGTCTGCATCATTTTTTCTATGGGCCTCTTGAATATGAACTAATTGTACGTCATCTTTACCTTCAGCATTTCTTTCTCTTACCCATTTAAAAATCTCTTGTAGCTTTGGAGTTATTATTGCTGTTCCCTCACAAAATAAAGCTCCCTTTGGATTAGCAAAATCATTCAACATATCTATTATTAAAATCGCATGTCTTGGCATTGTTAAAACTCCCCCTATTTTTTTATTATTTTTCGTTTTTTATTAGAAAGTTATCTTTCTAGGTAAAATTTGTATGCTTTGTCTCTTAATAAATTGACCAAATCCTGGTTTTGCCTTTATTCCTTTAATTTCTCTTATATGCTTATCTATTACTTCTGGATGATTTATTCTATAGCTATTTTCATATTCTGCACTGTGTAAGTATGGATATTTACTAAATTCGTCAGCATATTTTTCATCTATTCCTTCTGGGAAATTATGAACTATCGTTTTCAATTCTTCGTCTGTTAATCCTGCTAGGACACTTTCTTCTATATCTTCGAATACTAAATGTCCACGTACTATAGTTTTTGCAACTTTACCTTTTAGTTTCATTCCTTCAAGTGGGGAATATCCGCACATTGAAGCTTGCTTCTTAGGCTCAATAACCCATTCCTTATCTAAGTCGATTATTGTAAAGTCTGCATCTGAACCTATGTGCATAGCACCCTTCTTTGGATATAATCCATAATGTATTGCTGCATTAGTTGATAATATTTCAACTAATTTGCTTAGAGATATTCTTCCTTTATTGTATCCTTCACTAACTATGATAGGTACCATTGTTTCTACACCTGGTATTCCTGGAAATGCTGTCCATATGTTCATTCCTTCTCTAGCTTTTTCACTTTCTATTTCATAAGGAGCATGGTCTGTAGCTATAAAGTCGATACTACCATTATTTATTCCTTCCCATTGCTCTTCATTATCTTTCTTAGTTCTTAATGGTGGAGCTATTTTAGCAAAAGCACCATATTTTGTCATAGATTCTTGATAGTTTAAGGTTAAATAATGAGGACAAGATTCAGATGTTACGTTTAACCCTCTTTTCTTTGCTTCCCCTACTAGTTTTGCTCCTATTCCAGTACTCATATGAACTATGTGAAGTCTAGCTCCTGCATCCTCTGCAAAAGATATACCTAATTCAATTGCAACTTTCTCTGCTAATTCCATCCTTGCTTCAGCCCAAGCTGGTCCGTCCATTCTACCTTGTTTTTGGAATTCCTTTACATAATAATCGCACATGGAATAATTTTCAGCATGGATTCCTACTGGAAGTCCAGTTTTAGCTACTGCTTTAAATGCTTCATACATTTCTGGATCTGTAACTCTTGGGAAAGTAGGAACTGATGGTGTCATATAAGCCTTAAAGGCAACAACTCCATAATCAGCTTGTTCTTGCACATGATCAAGCCATCCTTCTCTTACATCCTCACCTGTTACTCCACCCCATAAAGCAAAATCTACTAATGCTTGTGGTTGTATTAAATCAACTTTCAATTGCAATTGTTTTGCACTTCTTACTGATGGAACAGAACAGCAAGGCATATCAATAATTGTAGTTACTCCACCAGAAGCTGCAGCTGCTGTACCTGTTAGGAAATTTTCTCTGTGAGGAAATCCTTGATACATAAAGTGAGTATGTGAGTCTATACAACCTGGTAATGTTAAATGTCCTTCTGCATCAATTATTTCCTTTGCCGCTATGCCCTCAATATTATCTAAAAATCCAGCTATCTTTTCATCTTTAACTAAAATATTAGTTATTATAGTATCGTCGCCTTGAGGAATCCTTGCATTTTTCACAATAATATCATACATACTTAGCTCTCCCCTTTTTAATTAAATTTGTACTAATAATAACATATTGTTTAAAAATATGCCTTGTTAGTTTACTATAAAAATACATCTTAAGATTAATTATTATGACAAATCTTTTGTATATTTTATATAATATTTTTGTATATTTTCCATATATCTTTTTTTGAATAACTAGTTATAATAGTGACTAAATAATATACATATATTTATATGATGTAGTAAATTATTTAAATAATATTGGGGAGGGAATTAAATGACATTAAAACTAATTGACCTATCTCAAGAGATTTATCAAGGCATGAGTGTTTTCCCAATGCATCAGAAAACATTTATAATGACTAATATGACACATGAAGAAAATATGAAAGCTACTGGAAGTAAAACCTTAGGATTTTCTGCAAGAAATCTACTTATTAGTGAACACGGTGGCACTCATAGTGATGGTGTATGGGAGTTTAATCCAGAAGGCCCAACTATAGACAATATGCCTTTAGAATACTTCTGGGGCTCAGCCATATGTCTTGATTTATCTCATATAAGATATCCGAACTATTTCGAACCAAAGGATTTGGAATCTGCCTTATCTCGTTCTGGACAGGAGATCCGACCAGGCGATATTGTTTTACTATATACTGGTCATCATGATAGAACCTTTGGTACAGATATGTTCCAAACTGATTATTCAGGATTAAGCTATGAAGCTGCAAAATGGCTAGCAGAAAAGGGTGTAGTAAATATAGGTGTAGATGCTCCTGCAATAGATTTAACTCCAGATGATACAGACTTTTCAGCCCATCTAGTTTGTGGAGAATACCATATAACCAATACTGAGAATTTGTGCAATTTAGACAAATTGATAAATAAAAGGTTTTTATATATTGGATTACCTTTAAAAATTAGAGACGGCACAGGTTCGCCAATCAGAGCAGTTGCATTATTAGAAGAATAGAAAAGCGCCAAGGGGTAGCGCCCCTTGGCTTATTATTTAGCTTTCTTTAATCGATGCTTGTTTATTTTCAACAACTAAACTTTTTATTATATTCATTTTCCCTGTATTTTTGTTTTTCTTAGAACTTTTTATAAGAAAGGATAAGGTACATAAACTTTTCCCATTTCATAATCACACTCAATTATTTCACCAGGCGAAATCTTTTCTACATATGTCAATGTTCTTATAACCATTCCATGACATACCATAATCACTTTATTATAATGAACATAATATTATATTTATAGCCTTCAAAATAGCTTCTTAACTTGAATATTTCAATGGTTTAAGGTATAGTATATTTAAATAAATATACTTGATAAAGGAGGATTAACATGAATAGATTGAGATTATCTATCCACTAGCGATAGAAAGAAAATCGAATGGCCTCTTTCTGTTGCTAGGCATTTAAACAGGAGGCTAAGAATGAATATAGTGAGCATCAACAAAATTATAACTTAATATATAATACATTTTTAGCTCCCAATAAATATTATTTGAATTGGCTATTCCAAATCATATATTAAGGGGGCAGCACTATGTACGAATCAATTCGTGTTAAAAATATTGATCTTGAATATAATGGTAAAAACATTCTTGATATAACCGAGCTAACTATTTACGAAGGAGAAAGAATAGGACTTATTGGAAGAAATGGTTCAGGTAAGACATCTCTTCTTAGAATCCTTGCAGGTGATCTAAAGCCAACTGGCTGTGAAGTTATTCATAATGGAAATGTTGTAATGATCCCTCAAATTCTCTCAGACCAAAATCAAAACATTAGTATCTCTAATTACTGGACTTCATTATGGCAAATTAATGCTAAAAGTACAACTGTTATGAGTGGTGGAGAAGAAACACGCTATAGAATTTCAAAAGCGTTTTCAGAGCAGGCAGTGTGTATCTTAGCAGATGAACCTACTTCCCACTTAGATCAAGAAGGAGTCGAACTTTTAATTCAACAACTCAATTACTATACAGGTGCACTTGTTATTGTAAGCCATGATCGTTACTTCTTAGATTCCACTGTCCATAAGATTTGGGAAATTAAAGATAATGGGATTTTAGAATATTACGGTAATTATTCTGATTATTTGAATCAAATTGAGTTTGAACGTAAACAACAAGAAAAACAATATAATATATATGTAAATGAAAGCGAAAAGTTAATACGCTCGATAGAAACTATAAAGAATAAAGCAAACAAGCTACAAACTAAGCAAGTTGGAAAACCAATAAAAAACAATACTCAACAAGACGGTAGATTAAGCGGTCAAAGACCCATTGGAAGTAAAGAAAAAAGTATGAATAGGATAGCAAAAAGTATAGAAAAAAGATTAGAAACCTTGGGAGAAGTAAATGCTCCAAAGGTGCAAAATAAAATTTTCTTTAGACAAAGCGAAGCTGTTAAATTGCATAATGAATTTCCAATCATGGGGGAAAATGTTTGTAAAAGTCTAGGAAATACGCATCTCTTTGATGAAGCATCATTTGTCATTCCATTAGGCAAAAAAATAGCCATTACTGGTGATAATGGTGCAGGCAAAACAACTTTTCTCAAAATGATTTTATCTAATGATGAAGGTTTAACAATTTCTAAAAAGGCCAAAATCGGATATTTTAAACAACAAAATTATAAGTCAACCAGCAATGAATCTTTACTCCAATTTCTATCTCAGGACTCAGATTATAAGTCTCATGAGTTAATTGCGATGCTGGTACAAATTGGATTTGAAATTCAGGATATTAGAAAGTCATTAAGCCAGCTTAGTGGTGGTGAACTTACTAAGGTAATGCTTGTTAAGATGTTATCCGGACAATACAATATACTTTTAATGGATGAGCCTTCCACATTTCTTGATACACAGAGTGTTCAAGCATTAGAATCCATGATGATAGCATATCAGGGGACCATCGTATTTGTCTCTCATGATATAAGATTAATAGATAATGTAGCAGATATTATTTATAAAATAAGAGATAAAAAGCTGAATAAAATAAAGGGTTAAATATAAATTGAAATATAGCTAAAGCCAGAGAACCACTTCTCTGGCTTTAGCTTATTCTTTCATCCGATCTATTTTTTCTCTTATATTCTTATAATCATCATCCCTAATAATTAAAAAACCTCTTTTAGACTTTAAATCCTGTAGTCCTGCACATGCTATATGGCATCCATTTATCACTATAATAAAGTCATATTCCTCACTCTCTATAGCATAACTAAATTCAAATTCTTTATAATCAGATTTTATTTTGTCTACAATACTAGTACGGTCAAATCTTGAGTTACAGCCACCACAGTATTTTATACCTACCTTCACCTATTCACCACCATTTAAAATCTTTCTAGCAAAGGATAATAATTCCTCATCGACTTGATTAACTAGAATCACCTTATCTATTGAATCTCCTAGTTTTTCTTTTAATATACTTTCTACGATCTCCTCAGTAGTAATCTGAGCAGAGGGACACCCATGGCAATTACCAGTTAATGTTATCCTCACTATTTTCCCAATAACAGAATTGACCTTTATATCTCCCCCGTGCAATTTAAGCTGCGGTCTAATAAATTTATCTACCACATCTTCTACCTCTTTTAATAAGATATCCTTCAAAGCTAAACCCTCCACTTAGATTATTCCTTTTTATTTATTAAATACTATTATTTATCCTTGCTAGTATCTACTTGTGCAATTTTTCTCGCCATTTCCTTCTTAGCCTCAAGATTTCCTTGTCGTGCAATCATTATTCTCTGAGCTTGCGGCGAACCAGCACCATGCATGGATTCAGTTCTATATCCAACTGCTGCAGTACCTAGTGTAATATTTTCTATCAACCTTAATACCCTCATACGATTTTCTGTTGAAGTTCCAGTTTTTCCGACTAAATATTTCTCAACATATTTTCCTATTTCTGGGTCTTTGAAATCCTTTTCTGATGGCATCGTAACCATCAATCCACCTGCTATATCCTCTGCTAACCTTGCTATTTCGTATGGGAAACGGGTTACATTTTGCTTACATACATTCGCTAATAATAAATCAATTAAATAATTTCCTGAAGCTGTTTTACTTCCCTCTGCTGAACAGGCAACAGCACATGCCCATAGGGTTTCATTTAAATGCATCATCTCTATTAGTTTATCTTTTATATGACTAGCCTTATTTGCACCATTATAATCTGCCGCCAAAGCTGCTGCACCTATTAATACATCACCTACACCTGTTTTACATGCATAGGATTGTCTATGATATCCAGCAAACCTTTCCACTAGCATACCAGCATATTTTGCCTCTTTACACATAAATATCCTATCATTCGGAACAAATACATCATTGAATATGACCAATGCCTCATGTCCGCCAAAATTAGCATTTCCAAGGTCAACATCTGCACCTTCTTCTAACTTTCTTGTATCACAGGATTGGCGACCATAAATCATTATTACTCCTTCTGCATCAGATGGAACTGCAAAGGATACTGCATAATCTTTGTCCTCTTCTTTTAATGCAATAGTAGGCATTATTAAATGTTCATGGGAATTTACAGCTCCTGTTTGATGAGCCTTTGCTCCTCTTACTACTATCCCGTCTTCTCTCACTTCAGTAATGCGAAGATATAAGTCAGGGTCTTCCTGTTGAGATGGAGAAAGTCCTCTGTCTCCCTTTGGATCTGTCATTGCTCCATCTACTGTATAATCATTTTCCTGAATGAATTTTAAGTAGTTTACAAATCTCTCATGATAGTTTGTTCCATATTCCTTATCCATTTCATAAGTAGTTGAATAGATTGCATTAAAAGCATCCATACCTACACATCTTTGAAAACAAGAAGCAGTTTTTTGCCCCAATAGTCTTTGCATCTTTATTTTTTTGATTAAATCTTCAGTACTTTGATGTATATGACAGAATCTATTAATTACTTCTCCTGTTAAATGTGACTTTGTAGTCATTAAATCTTTATATTCTTCTTGCTGAGCTAATTCATAGGTCATTGCTACTGAATTCATAGATGGTCTAATTATTGGATGGTCCACAGGGTTTTCAATAAGTTCTCCAAACATATATACCTTTAAATTCAACTTCCTTAAACTTTCTATATATTCCTCCCTAGTCATTAATGCCATTTAATACATCTCCTTTTAAATATATTTATACACCTTTTCTAATATGAGAGTTCATCGCTATCTTCTCATATTAGAACTTATCAGCAAATCTACCTTCCCATTCCTTTATAAGTTCATCTCTAAAATCTGGATGAGCTATATTGATCAAGGCCCTTCCTCTATCTTTTAGGGTCTTTCCCTTAAGATTTGCTACTCCATATTCAGTAACTATATAATGCACATCATTTCTTGAAGTAGTCACTGCTGCACCCTCATCTATTATAGATACTATTCTTGAAACTGTTCCCTTTGCAGCTGTAGAAGGCATTGCTATAATAGATTTTCCATCCTTTGCCATAGATGCACCACGAACAAAATCTACTTGCCCTCCTACCCCACTAAATTGTTTCTTTCCTACTGAATCCGAAACCACTTGCCCCATTAAATCCACTTGAATACATGAGTTAATGGACACCATTTTATAGTTTTTCATAATTACACAAGGATCATTTACATAATCTACAGGATGCATTTCTATATTTGGATTGTTGTTTACAAAATCATATAGTCTTTCTGTCCCCATCAAAAATGTAACTACCATTTTATCCTTATGCAAGGTTTTCATTTTATTTGTAATTACCCCTGCTTCATATAGTTCCAATACACCATCAGATATCATTTCTGAATGGATACCAAGATCCTTTTTATCCTTTAGGAAAAGCAGTACAGCATCTGGTATTGCTCCAATACCCAATTGTAAAGTTGAACCATCTTCAATTAAGGATGCACAATGTTTTCCTATTAAACGTTCAACATCTGATATCTTTGGCGGATTTAAGATTGGTAATAGACTATTAGCCTCTACAATATAATCTAAATCCTTTATATTGATAAAAGAATCTCCTAAAGTTCTTGGCATTTCTTCATTTATCTGAGCAATTGTTATCTTAGCACATTCTACCGCTGCCTTTGTGTAATCCACAGATGTACCTAGGCTACAATTTCCATTTCCATCTGGGGCACTAACAGTAACTAATGCAACGTCTACAGGCAACTTTCCTTCTCTAAATAGTTTTGGTACCTCATAGAAAAAACAAGGAGTATAATCTGCTCTACCTGAATTTATTGCCTCTCTAGTAGATCCGCCTGCGAATAAAGCATTATGTCGAAAATGTTTTTCCATACCTTCTTTTATATATTCGCTTTTTCCCATTGGAACCATATGAACTATTTCCACATTCTCATATTCATCTTTATTTGCCACCATGGCTTCAATAAGTAAAGAAGGTTCTCCTACAGCATGACCTATAACTACTCTATTGCCAGATTTTATATGTCTTACTGCTTCTTCTTTAGATACTAGTCTTTTATTATATTCTAATCTCCAATCCATCTAATCACTCCTAATACAATCTAGCAAAAATACCTTTTATTTCGTCTCTTGATAACTCTGTATAGTTATTTGCTAATAATCGTTGTTGCTTCTCAAGTACCGATACTGTAAATTCCTCAATCTCCTCTTCCTTCATACCATATTCTTTAAGTGATTTTTTCGGTAATAAATTATTCAATATTTTCTCAAGCTCATCATATACATTTTCAACTGTAGTTCCGATTAAACCTGCTAACATCTTATTTACATCTTTGATTTTTCCATTTGGATTCAGTCTATTGTATGTCTTAAATACTTCTACAAAGAATTGATAATTCACTTCTCCATGAGGTACATGATAAGTTCCCCCTACTGGATAGGATAGAGCATGAACTGCTCCTACTCCAGTGTTTGCAAAAGCAATACCTGCATAATTACTTGCAATTAGGAAGTCCTCTATTATTTCTGTTCTATATTCTTCGCCCTTTTCAATAATTTCTAGGTAGCCCTTTAATATGATCTCAATTGCTTTTATACTAAATAGCTCAGTATAACAGTTAGACTTTGGTGATACTAAAGATTCTATTGCATGTATCAAGGCGTCTATAGAACTGGTTACAAAGAATTTATACGGTAATGTTTTTACCATTTCAGGTATCATTATTGCATAGTCCGCATATAACTCATCTATTGCTAATCCCATTTTTGTTCCTTTGGATTTTAATTCAGCTATAGAAATATTAGTAGCTTCACTACCAGTACCGCATGTAGTAGGAATTATTATTAGCTCCTTGTCTTTTATCATTGGGATGGTTTTTTCAAATAGTTCCAATGTATTTGCTGCATCTTTAATTACAAATAATTTTGCAATATCAATTACAGAGCCTCCGCCGATTGCAATTATTCTATTAAATTTAATATCTTTTATATCATTAAATATTCTATCTATCATTTCATCTGACGGTTCTCCTAAACCGTATTTTTCTTGGTATACAATATGACATGGTAAGTTTAAATGTCCAAAATAAGGCTGATAAATATACTCATTAGTCAGTACTAGGTCTTTTTCGGTTATTGGAAACGCCTTTATAAATTCAGTACAGCTATTAAACTTATATATCTTAGGTTTTATAACTAATTGTCTCATTTAATCCACTCCTTTTTTTGATATTTAACCCCAAATTTCCTCATCTGTAGGTGCAGCTATTCCTGTTTTTACAAAGGCTACTCTAGATACATTTATTAGATGTTTATAGTTTAAGTTCTCTGATATACTATTGTTTCCCCAAGTTCCACAACCTAAAGTAGTAGTAGGTGATAAACTATTAAACAAGGAACCACCTGCTGTAGTAGATGATGGTGCATTTACTACTAATCTTGAAACAGTAAGATTTAATCCAGCATATCTTATATGCTCTTGGCTATTTGAGTGAATTGCAGTTGTATGTCCTTTCCCTTCTAATTCAAGGTTAGTTTGAGCGATTGCTACTGCCTCTTCAAATGTATTATATGGCAATACTATCATTACAGGGCACATCTTTTCTTTGCAAAGCAAATCTTCTTTTCCAATACCAGTTGGTTTTAACAATATTACTTTAGTTTCTTTTGGCACTTCAACGCCTGCTAAATTTGCAATAAATTGTACTGATTGCCCTACTATATCCCCATTTATCATTCCATTTTTAAATAAAATATCTCTAAATTTACTTACTGTTGCTTCATCTCCGGCATAGAATGCTCCATTTACTTCCATTGCTTTTACGATCTCTTCATATTTATCTTGAGGCACTATTATAGATTGTTCTCCTGAACAAATAATTCCATTATCAAATATTCTTCCTGCTATTACTTTTTGAGTAGCTTCTATGAAATCTATATCTCTATCTATGATTACTTGAACATTACCAGCACCTACTCCAAAGGATGGTTTTCCACTTGAATATGCTGATTTAACCATGGCCATTCCACCTGTAGCTAATACAACATCAGATTTTTGCATTAATTCATTGGTTAATTCAATTGATGGTTCTTCAATTATTTGAATTAAACTATCAGGTGCACCTAGTTTTTTAATTGCCTCATTCATCAACTCTACTGCATGGGCACTTGATTTTTTTGATCTTGGATGAGGAGCTACAATTATTGCATTTCCACCTTTTAACGCAAACATTGCATTACACATAGGTGTAACAATTGGGTTTGTAGTAGGGGTAACAGCACAAACCACTCCTATAGGTTTAGCTATAGAAATCAATCCATTTTCATAGTCTTCATCTATTATTCCTATGGATTTTTTACCCTTCAAGCTATTCCAAATAGTCTTAGATTTCCCCCTATTTTTCGCAACCTTATCTTCATATACTCCCATTCTTGTTTCTTCTACTGCTTCCTTTGCTAAAATCTCAGCGTTATCATAAATTACCTTACCCATTGCTTTTACAATATTATCTACTTGTTCTTGAGTAAATTTTTCAAATACTTTCTGAGCTTCTCTAGCCTTTTCTACCATTACATCCACAACTGTTTTATCCACTGAACCATCCCTCTTTTCTTATTTATTCTTAGTTATTTAATATTGCAAGAAATGTGCCATTACTAAAAAAAATATAATGTTTTTCCTTCACCGCTATCTCCCTCGTTAAATAATTAACTATTCTATGCAAAAAATATCCCCAGTTAGAACTGTTGCATTATTGCATCATCTTTATTGGGGATATTTGATATTTTTTTAACTATATTGGCTAAAATAAGAACTTTCCTTTTCTTTATGCAACTGATGCATTTTCACAACTAATTGCATTTTCGCAACACTCATCTGTATTTCTGTCTCTTTCGTACAAAAGTAGCAGGGTCAATTTCTAGTACCTTTGCAGCATCACGCACGTTACCATATGTATTGAAAGCAATTTCTAGCAGATGTTTTTCAACTTTATTTAGTGCTTGTTTTAATGGCACTATCTCATTTTCATTGATCACATTCTGTACTTTATCCCAAGCCAATATGGACTTAGGAAGATCAGGTTTACTAATTATATCTTTCTCTGACATTACCATTATTCTTTCAATAATATTTCTAAGTTCTCTTACATTCCCTTTCCATTCATAAGCATATAATATCTTGAGTGCTTCACTGGATATGGTTTTTTTAAACCTATATTTCTTATTTAATTTGTTTAAGAAATAATGTATAAGAGGTATGATATCATCTCGCCTATCTCTCAAAGGAGGTATTGTAATTGGCACTATATTTAATCTATAGTATAAATCCTCTCTAAATAACTTTTCTCTTACCATTTCCTCAAGATTTCTATTAGTTGCTGCCAGAATTCTCACATCTACAGTTATTTCTTCTACTCCACCAACTCTAGTAAATTGTCCATCTTGGAGCACTCTTAGAAGTTTTACCTGCATATCAAGGGGCAACTCTCCTATTTCATCTAAGAATATTGTCCCTCCATCAGCTACTTCAAACAACCCTATTTTCCCTTCCTTATTTGCTCCTGTAAATGCTCCTCTTTCATACCCAAATAATTCTGCTTCTATTAATGTTTTAGGTATGGAGCCACAATTAACCTTTATAAATTGCTTAGTTTCCCTATTACTATTTTTATATATTAACTTTGCTATTTCTTCCTTACCTACGCCAGTTTCTCCTGTAATCAACACTGTTGTATCAATAGGTGCCACTCTGATTGCCATTTGAATGATATCTAACATCTTCTTATCCATAGCAATTAAGTCGTTATTCTTTAACAATTCTATTTTCATAGCTTCTAATTCTACAGAATATTTCTTTGTCAAGTTTTCTTTTTCATCTAGTTTTTCTTTTAATTCATAGAGTTCAGTAATATCCCTTACATTTGTAACTACCATAGTAATATCTCCTGCACTGTTAAATACCGGAGTAGATGTGACTAAGGCTTTTTTTCCAGTCTTAAAATTTTGTTCAATTGTATTTACCTTCCTATCTTTTAATACAAGTAGAGTTGCAGATTGAGATATATATCCTTCATTTACAAGATCATTCATATTACGCCCAATTAGCTCCTCGATTTTTATACCAGCAATCCTCTCATAAGCCTTATTTACCATTATTGTATTAGCTCTTCCATCAGTTATGTAAATTCCATCATATGATGAATCCAATATATCACTTATCCTTAAATGTAGACCTTCTTCAACAAACAAAGCAATCACCCCTTTCTGCATTAATTATACTATATTTTAACATAAATACGAACTACCTTTAAGTAGGGAAAAAACATTAAAAAATAAATTGCTTAAAATATTCTAAGCAATTTACTTTTATAACGTATATAAAATCTCTCATTTAATTTTGATTTTTAAAATCTCTGACATAATTGGGTTTCAAAAAGTTCTAATGATTTCATAGAAACTTTTTCTAATTCCCCTGTTTAATCTTACTAATGTTTTTTATTATTATAGATATAGTTCCATCTGGATTATTTACAAACTCAATTATATTTCTATCTCTATAAATATCAACTGGTATATCCAGTTGGATACCATTATCCATCTTGATTTTGTGTACAGTTAATTTCTTTTCTGGTTTTTTCCCTTCTAAATCTACAACTTTATTGACTCCTGCCTCTTCAACTCTTTCTATATATTCCTTTTTTATATCAGGATTATTTCTAAACATTGCATTCGCAACATTTTCTACTTCAATACTACCGCTATCAAGATTATCATAAATTGCTTCTTTTATTTCAGATACCTTATCAAAGTCGTCATCATAATATCTCTTAGTTATATCTTTAGCTACTTCTCTCATGACCTTGATACTTTCCTTAATAGAAAGATCTGTATCACAACCTAAAAACATCTTAGAAAAATATAATATCTTTTCTCCCTCAATATCATATTCTCTTTCGAATATCTTTAGAGATAAATCTTCTAAGTTGATTAATGCTGCTTCGATATTTTTCTGTGTTTCAGATGGAAACATTACTTTATTTACAACTATTTTATTTAATGTTCCAGAATCACCATAATCAACATAATGAGTATATCCTTCCTTATAGTTAAACTTTATGATAATGAGATAATTATGACCTTCAATATTTAAGGAGGCCATTAACAAGTCGCCGCTAGGTATTTCAATATATCTTAACATAAGTCCATATAATTTCTCTGCAATAGATATACTAGCATCAATGAAATCTTCATTGATATTTTTAATCAAATCTTTTATCTGTGAGTTTTCAATAAATTTTCCTGACTTAACAGCTTGATCATTAAATATCCTTTCAATGTGTTTTCCAATAAATCCTTGTATTTTTTCATCGTCTAACTCTAATTTCTCTTTAGAATAAACAGGTAGTGCAGAAGTAGAGTCGAGTATATGAAGTATAGCATTGTTTATTTTTATTTCCAATAGTATTCACTCCTTGAAATTAATCACTCTCTATCTTATCACTTATTTCCTACAATTAAAATCACAAAATTAAAGGATATACCTAAGTAAAGGTATATCCTCTTGGCTTATCATTCCATCATTTTCCTAATAACTCTTTAATTTTAATGGCTATCTCTAGATTTAACCTATGATTTGGATCTTCCAAGTCCATTCCTGTTATTTCACTGATACGAGTAATCCTATATAAAACCGTATTATAATGTGTAAATAACTGTTCTGATATTCTAGTTAAATTTCCATTATTTTTGAAATATACATCTAAAGTCTTAACTAATTCTGTAGATTTTTTCTTATCATAATCAACTAATGGTTTTAGTGTAGAGTTGTAGAAATCTTCTAACTCGTCTACTAAACTATCTTGAGATAAGATTTTAAATATACCTAATTCATCAAATGTTACTATCTCTTTATATGTAATAATCTTTCCTATCCTTACAGTTCTGACTGCATCTTGAAAACTCTTATCTACATTATCTAAGCCCTTATATGTTCTTCCTACTCCTATCTTTACATCTAAATTGTCACATTTATTAGATATACATTCAACAATTTTCTTATTAAAATCCTTGAGCCGATCTGAAATTTGTTTTTTATCTTCAAAACTTAATAGAATTTGAACTCCATTAGCTTTAGTAGATACTATGCCCCTTAAGTTTAAGTATTGCATCAATTCTTCTATGGTATGGACTACTGGGTTTATAAAATCCTGTATGTAGTCAATTAATGTATCAGTTTCATTTGATTCATTTTTATGCTTAAAACTCATTACTTCTATCACATAATAATCTTCAATCTGTAAATTAAAAAATCTAGCTCTATCTAATGCCTTTTTCTTTCTCTTTGAATCTATAGAAATTAAGTCTTCAAAAAATTCTGACCTATATCTAATTTCCACTTCCTTAACTGATAGTTCCTGTAATATTGAAAGTGCTATAGTAGTTGAAGCTGACTCAATTATAGCTAGGTCAAAGCCTCCCAAAGGCATATCCGTACCCCAAGTAAATAGATGTCCATATATATGATCTCTTAGCACTATAGGCATAATCATTCTTTTGATATACTTCCCATTAATAAGGACCTTATCCTCAATTAATTTTTTTAATCTATTTTTTGTATTATTGGATTCATAAAATTCTTTTACTTCTTTAGTTAATTCTAAACTATAGGATTCATTTGTTCCATTAACACATTCAATTATTTCGTTCGAAAAGCTTAAATGAAGGATTACAGGATTTTTAATATTTTCTTGAACTATTTGGGCTAAGTCTTCTAACCCATTGCCCTCTAGCATAGCACCCATTAATCGTTCATGAACCTTTTCAATTCTTTCTAGTAATAATGCCTGTTTATTAAATATCTCTTTAAAAGTAGACATCATTATATCTGATAAAGGAATAGAGGAGTGTATATCTATTATAGGAAAACTTAAATCATTAGCTAAATCAAGAACCTCTGAAGAAAGTGTCTCTATGTAAGGAGATATCTTTATACCAATACCTGCCAACTTCTTTGATGCACACTCTTTTATAAGTTCTATTTGAGCATCTATATTATCCTGTTTAAAAGAATAAGCAGTTGTTAGTAAAAATTCACCTTCCGCTGTCCATTCTAATATATCTGGATCTGCCATTATGTTTACTCTAGATATGGTATTTCTAGCCCCCCTAAATCCTGCAATCAAACTAGAGGATTTCATTACATCAAGCTTTAACATGTCCTCTATACTGATACCATTTTGTCTAGCCATAGATAACAACTCCTTTTTTCAAAGTAAAGCAGTATGGTGCCATAAAATCATGGACACAGGCGATTATTTTTGCTTGATTTCTATAATCCATAGGAAAGTCCTTTCTTAATTTTTTTGCAAAAAGAACTTGACCTAAATGGATTTTAAAAGTTACCTATAGTCCTTGGATGAAAGCTCCTTTGTATATTGAGCTATAAATTGATAATCATTAATTACATAAATACTCTCTGGATATTAATCAAATGGTTTTTCAATCCTCCTTCCTTTTACATATCTTTCTACTATATACCTATCATCACCTATATAGATAAACTTCTGGAGCCTTTCTTCTATTGACAACTCATTTACATCTGATAAAGAACTATCATCAATTACTAGAGCATCAAATTCATAGCCCTTTTCGAAACTTCCTACCTTGCCAAAGAAACTTCCACCGCCCTTAGTTCCAAGGAAAAATCCTTCACTAAATGTAAGTGGTGCCAATTCCTTATTTGAATTTAGCCAAGCCATTTTAGAAGCCTGAATAGTTCCTGCTATGATATTTGGTATGCTTAAACTATTTCCACCAGAAATATCTGAGCCTAATCCCACCGGTACTCCCTTGTTCAAAAATTTCCTAACTGGCATTATACCACTTGACAAATTATAGTTTGAATAAGGGCAATGTGCTGCATAGACCCCATTTTTAGCCATTAAATCAATCTCTTCATCAGTGTTATATATGCAATGTGCCATTATGGTACTAGTTTGACCAAATAGATTAAAGTCATCATAAACAGAAGCGTAATTTTCAGAATTAGGAAAAAGTTCTTTAACCCAAATTATTTCAGATTTATTCTCATTTAAGTGAGATTGAACAGGTATTTTATAATCAATAGCCAAGCCTGCTAAACTCTCAAGTAATTCTTCGGAACAAGTAGGGATAAACCTAGGTGTAACAATAGGTTTAACCAATGATGATTTATTTATATATTCTTTTATTATTTCTTCAGTATCAACTATAGATGCTCTTGTATTTTCTGTAAGATAAGGAGCAGTATTTCTATCCATATTTACTTTTCCTACATATGCTCCTAAACCAGATTCTATAAACATATCCAATAAGAGTTTAGTACTTTCTTTATGAATACTTGCAAAAACACCTGACCTAGTAGTTCCAACTCTCCATAGCTCATTTATAAGTCTAGAAAACACTTTTCTAGAATAATCTAAATCACTATATTTTCCTTCCTCAGGAAATGTGTAGGTTTCAAGCCAAGGAATAAGTTCCTTATCTAATCCTAAACCTCTGTTAGGATATTGAGGAGCATGAAGATGTAAATCAACAAATCCCGGTATAATTAATTTATCAGAAAAATCTTGAATTGTATAGTCTTTGTAAGATTTATCTAACTCGCTACAAATATCTACTACTTTTCCGTCTTCTATTATTATGTACGAATTCTTATGAATTTGGAATTTTTCTTTTGTTGGAGTAAAAGCTATATTACCCTTTAGTACTATTTTACTCATAATTCAACACCCCTTATATTATTATCTAGACTTTCAACGGATATTAACCAACATAACTTCTCATTTATATTATAATATTATCTAGATAACAATCCTATGTAGATATTATACAAATTCAATAAGTTATTCTACACTTTCCTAATATAACTTTTCCAAAATGTCTATCTCTTTATAACGACGGATTACTTCTATAACTTCTTCCATTGTCTTATCTATAATTTTATCTTTATGATATACAATACTAAAATTTCTCTCCCATTTAAATTCTGGATTGCTAATTAACTTCATTTCTCCATTTTTGATTTCTTCTTCTACCAGACGAACGGAAAGCACTCCTAAACATTGATGTTCTATTATTGCACTCCTCATAGCACCAGGACAATTAGTTTCCCATCGAGTTTTTATAGTAACACCATTATCCAGCAAATAATCTTCAAATAATTTTCTTGTACCACTACCTTTTTCTCTCATAACAAAATCCATATCTTGTAAATCATATAGATTAACTTCTTTTCTTTTGCTAAAAATATGATCTTTACTACAAACAAGAACTAAATAATCATCTACTGCTGGAATACAAATTAAATTAGGATTTGTAATCTTTCCTTCTACTAAGGCAATATCTAATTCTGATTTTAGAAGCCTTTCCTCTATGGTACTTGTATTATTTACATAAGCATATGGTTCAATTTTAGGATTATTTTCTTTGATTCTCTGAATTATATTGGAAAGAAGACAATTTCCTATAGTTATTGTTGCCCCTATGTATATCTTATTAACCCCACTTATTGAAAACATTTTTTCTTCTAAATCATCATATTGTTTTACTACTTTTCTAGCATAAGAAAGTAATTTTTTACCTTCTGGAGTTATATGTAATCTTTTACAAAGACGTTCAAATAAAAGCACCTCATAATACTCTTCTAACTCTCTAATAGTTTGACTTACAGTAGGTTGAGAGATGAAAAGTTTTGATGCTGCAACACTCATTTTTCCACTATCTGCAACTTCAATAAAGATCCTTAAATGTCTTATTGTCATACTTATTCCCCTTTATTTATAAAGATTTATTATTATAAATCTAAAATGTTTATAGGTTTTACCTATGATTATGATTAGATAATATCACTTTATTAATAGTTAAACAAGTGATATTATAATACCATAACGATCGTTAAAAATACTACAAAGGAGTGAGGATTGTGAAAGTCCTTATCATCGGTGGTGTAGCTGCCGGAACTAAGGTGGCTGCAAAATTAAAACGTGAAAATCAGGACCTTGAAGTTACAATATTAACAGAAAGCAAAGATATTTCTTATGCAGGTTGTGGTCTACCTTACTATGTAGGTAATGTAATTCCTAATAAAGATAAATTGATTGTTAACACTCCAAAAAGTTTTTTTGAATTAACTGGATCTAATGTACTAACAGAGATGAAAGTAACTAAAGTTAATCCTAAAGAAAATACAATAGAAGCTTTAGATTTGAAAACAAATGAAACTTATACATACGAATATGATAAGTTAGTCATTGCTTCAGGTGCACAACCCATAAAACCTCCTCTAGAAGGTGTAGATTTAGATGGTGTCTTCTTTATGAGAACTCCAGAAGATGCAATTTCATTACGGGGTGCTATTGAAGCAGATAAAATCAAACGTGCTGTTGTAGTTGGTGGTGGATTTATCGGACTGGAAGTTGCTGAGAACTTAGCACTCCAAGGAATTAATGTTACTGTAATCGATATGGCTGAAATGGTTCCACCGGGATTTGAACCTGAATTTACCGAATATATTGCAAATCATTTAGCAGAACATGGAATTATGGTTTTTACAGGAACTAAATTAGAAGCTATTATCGGTGAAAACAAAGTGGAAAAAATTAAAACAGATAAACGTGTTATGAAAGCAGATGCAGTTATTCTTTCAATAGGTATACGTGCTAATACAGGATTTTTAGCTGATACCGATATTGAACTAATGCCAAATAGAACTATAAAAGTAAATAATTCTTTCCAAACTAATTATGAAAATATTTATGCTATTGGTGACTGTGCTAGTGTAGCAAATAAAATAACGGGAGAACCTGCTTGGTCTCCAATGGGATCTACTGCAAATATCACAGGTCGTATTTTAGCTAAAAACATTAATGATGAAGGGATTAATTATGGTGGAGTTCTTGGAACAGGGGTTGCCAAATTGCCTGAACTTAATATTGGTAGAACAGGATTAACAGAAGCTGCCGCTAAAGACGCAGGTTATGATGTAATAAGTGTGGTAACAGTTGTAGATGATAAAGCACATTACTATCCAGATGCATCTTTCTTTATAGTTAAGATGTTAGCAGATAGAAATACTAAAAAGCTGTTGGGTTTACAGGTTTTAGGAAAAGGTGCTGTAGATAAAATGATAGATATTGCTGTAACCGCAATTACCATGGAGGCGACTTTAGAAGATCTTGAAAATATGGATTTAGCATATGCTCCTCCGTTTTCAACTGCTATTCATCCTTTTGCACATACTGTAAATGTCTTATTGAATAAAATAAGTGGCAATTTTAATACTATTACACCTTATGATTTTGCAGCCGGTAAAGCAGAAGGATATAAAATAATTGATGCATCTATCGTTCCATCCCTAAAGGGCATTCCTTATGTTGATCTTTCTAAGGTAGATGGAGAATTACCTGAGTATGGTAAAGATGAAAGGTTATTATTAGTATGTTCCAAAGGTAAGAGGGCCTATATGCTACAAAATCGCTTAAAACACTTTGGCTATACTAATACATTAGTTCTTGAAGGTGGTTCGATTTTAAATCAAATATAAATATAAAAAAGTAGGGGGTAAATAAATTATGGCAAGTTTAACAATTAGTCCAGAAAATCAAAAAAAAGTAAAAGCATTAGGTTTTCTTGCTAACAAAGGTACTGATAATTTCTCTGGTAGAATTATTACTGTTAATGGAAAAATCACTGCAGCTCAAAACAAATGTTTATCAGAAGCAGCAGAGCTTTTCGGCAATGGTACTGTAACATTTACATCAAGACTAACAATAGAATGTCCTGGAATTCCTTATGACAAAATTGAAGACTTTAGAGCTTATATAGCTAAAGAAGGCTTAAGAACAGGTGGCACTGGTTCTAAGGTACGTCCAGTAGTTTCTTGTAAAGGTACAACTTGTCAATATGGTTTAATTGATACTTTTGATTTATCAGAAAAAATTCATGAAAAATTCTTCAATGGTTATGCTGATGTAAAATTGCCACATAAATTTAAAATTGGTGTAGGGGGATGTCCTAATAACTGTATGAAACCTAGTTTAAATGACCTAGGAATCGTTGGACAAATGGTACCTAATTATGATAGTGAATCATGTAATGGTTGTAGAGTATGTAGTGTAGAAAATACTTGTCCAGTTCACGCTACTAAAGTTATTAATGATGTTTTAGAAATTGATAAAGAAATATGTAATAACTGTGGACGTTGTATTGGTACTTGTCATTTTGATGCTATACCAAATGGCCAAGTAGGATATAAGATATATATAGGCGGTAGATGGGGTAAATTAGTAAATCACGGAATTCCTTTAAATAAGATATTTACATCCGAAGAAGAGGTTATGGATATAATTGAAAAAACTATACTCTTATTTAGAGAACAAGGTGAAACTGGAGAGCGTTTATCTCAAACAATAGAAAGAATCGGTTTTGAAAATGTTGAAGCTCAATTATTATCTAATGAACTTTTAGACAGAAAAGAAGAAATTTTAAGCTCTGAACTTCATTTAGCTGGGGGCGCTACTTGTTAGTTAAATAAAGAAATTATCCAAAAGAAAGTTTTATTGAAAACTTTCTTTCGGATAATAATTATTTTTTAAATTCACTCGTCTTTTTTTTCACATTGTTTGACATAATTTTTACATTGTTTTATAAGGGGGAGAAAAATGAATAGTAAAAAACTCTTTGGTATTATCCTTTGTATTGGAATTGCTATCTTAGCCACATTTATAGGTGGATTACAAAATATAGTCGGTGCTCCAATGATTGGCTTATTCATAGGCATGCTTATACTAAATATCATGCCATCCATAGATAAAGACCTCAAATCTGGTACGTCTTACGCTGGAAAGAAATTTCTAAAATGGGGGATTATCTTAGCTGGTGCAACTCTTAATTTTAATCAAGTCTTAGGCTATGGGGCTAAGGCATTACCTTTACTTCTCTTTAATATTTGTTTATCCTTTGCTGTAGCCTATTTTGTGGGTAAAAAATTGGAATTATCAACTAATACTTGTACATTAGTTGGTGGTGGTAGTTGTATTTGCGGGGGTACTGCAATTGCAACTTTGGCTTCAATTATTAAGGCTAAAGAAACTGAAATTGCATATGCTATGACTGCTATATTTTTATTTGATATCTTAGCTGCTTTACTTTATCCTTATTTAGCTGGATTTATGGGATTGACTCCTAACCAATTTGGATTTTTAGCGGGTGCAGCTATAAATGATACTTCAAGTGTTGCTGCAGCTGAAGCAACATACAATGTTTTAAATAATCTTGACTCAAGTTTAGCAATTACTATAAAGCTTGCAAGAACTAGTTTACTAATCCTTGTTTCCATTGTTGCTACAATTATAACTGTAAAAAATGAATCTAAAGCAAATAAAGATAGCGGAGGACATATATCTATCGGCCAAACTGTTATGAAGGTTTTCCCATGGTTTATAGTTGTTTTCTTAGGAATGGCTATATTAAATACTTTAGGAGTATTTAATATTATTCCGGGAGCTTCAAAATTCTTTAAAACTGGCTATAAATTCTTAATAACAGCAGCTTTAGCTGGTGTTGGATTTAAAATTCATTTTAAAGACCTTTTCACAAAAGGAACTAAACCTATTATCCTTGGTGGATGTACTTGGGCTGCAGTTGCTTTATCCTCATTATTGTTTATTACAATCTTTGCTAACTATGTAGGATAATTTTAATAAGACCTAAGAGATATTTATCTCTTAGGTCTTATTATCGATTACTATTCTTTAATTGATTTTAAAGACTCATAATTTGATTTTATGGTATATTCTAAATCTTCCTCTGTATGTTCTATAGATAAAAACATACATTCAAATTGAGCTGGCGGAAGCATTATTCCCCTATTTAGCATTTCTTTAAAATACTTTGCATAAAGTTCAGTATCACATTTTTGAACATCATCATAATTGTTAAATGGCCCTTTTCCAAAGAATAGAGTAAGCATATTTTTAAATCTAACTATGGTAGCATTTATACCTAATTTTTCAATATTTTCGGAAATACCTTTTTCTAATTTTATTGCCATTTTCTCCATATGATCATATATGCTTTTATCTCTTTGTAGAAGCTTTATATTCTTATATCCTATGTGCATAGCAAGGGGATTACCTGAAAGAGTTCCCGCTTGATATACTCCACCTAGAGGAGATACCATTTCCATTATCTCTTTTTTTCCTCCATAGGCTCCTACTGGAAATCCTCCTCCTATTATTTTGCCAAAACAAGCCATATCTGGCTCTATTCCATATACTTCACTAGCTCCACCATAAGCAATTCTAAAACCAGTGATTACTTCATCAAAGATTAAAACAGAATTATATTCTTTTGTTATTTCTCTTAATCCCTTTAAGAACTCTGGTGTAGCTGGAACTAATCCCATATTACCAGCTACTGGTTCCACAATTACAGCAGCTATGTCTGAACCATATTCTTTAAAAGTTTTCTTTATATCATCTAAATCATTATATTTACATACTAAAGTGTTGTTTACAATTTCTTCTAGTACTCCTAAACTCGTAGGAACTCCATAAGTTATAGTTCCTGAGCCAGATTTTACAAGAAGGGAATCGCTATGTCCATGGTAGCATCCTTCAAACTTTATTATTTTATTTTTATTAGTATATCCTCTGGCAACTCTTATGGCACTCATAGTTGCTTCAGTACCTGAGTTAACCATTCTTACCATATTTATAGCCGGATAAGATTCTACCATTAGTTTTGCCATATCTACTTCAATTTTTGTAGGTAAACCAAAACTTAGCCCATCTCTTATTATATCTTCTATTCCTTCCATAAGTTCTTCATTTGAATGTCCTAAGATGGCTGGTCCCCAAGAACCTATATAGTCTATATAAGTATTCCCGTCCTCATCTTGTATTTTACTTTTATAACCCTTAGAGATAAAAACAGGTGATGAATTAACAGATTTAAAGGCTCTAACAGGACTATTTACCCCACCAGGAATATATTTTACACCTTCTTCATATATTTGTTTTGATTTTTCCAAATTCAAATTAATCTCCCCTTTACATTTTATTTAAGAGATTTTGCCACATCCTTAGCAAAGTATGAAATAATAATATCGGCTCCTGCTCTTTTTATTGAAGTCAAGACCTCCATTATTATTTCTTCCCCCATGATTCCATTTTCTATTGCCATTTTTATCATGGAGTATTCTCCACTTACATTATAAGCTGCAATAGGCATATTAAAATTATCCTTAACCCTTCTTATTATATCTAAATAGGAGAGAGCAGGCTTTACCATTACTATATCCGCACCTTCTTCTATATCATACATTACTTCTCTTATGGCTTCATTAGAATTTGCCGGGTCCATTTGATAAGATTTTCTATCTCCCCAAGCAGGTGCAGAATCTGCTGCCTCTCTAAACGGACCATAAAATGACGATGAATACTTAGCACTATATGCCATTATTGGAATCATTTCAAATCCATTTTCATCTAATACCTTCCTTATATATCCAACTCTTCCATCCATCATGTCAGAAGGTGCTACCATATCTGCTCCTGCTTCTGCATGACTAAGAGCGATTTTTCCTAAATAAGATAAAGTCTCATCATTATCTACATCACCCTGCTCAGTTATAATGCCACAATGTCCATGAGATGTATATTCACACATACATACATCTGTAACTATATACATTTCAGGAAAATTTAATTTAATGGCTCGTATTGCTTTTTGAATAATCCCTTGAGTTGCATATCCTTCAGAACCCATATGGTCTTTTTTATCTGGTATTCCAAATAATATTATAGATTTTATACCTAAATCCATAATTTCCTTTATTTCTTCTAAAACCTTATCTACTGAAAAATGATAAACTCCCTTCATAGAGGAAATTTCTCTTTTTATATTTTCTCCTTCTACAATAAATAAAGGATATATAAAATCATATACTGATAACTTAGTTTCCCTTACCATACTCCTAATTGAAGGATTTTTTCTTAATCTTCTAGTTCTATTCATTTTATCTTTTCTCCTTCATAAGTAATTCTAACACTCCATCTACTGTATAGGTTTCAGCTTGTCTATATACTACATAACCTTCATCTTCAATAGTCTTTGTAGTAATTGGCCCAATGGATATTATCTTTCCTTTATCTAAAATTATTTTGCTATCATTTCCAAGTATTTCAACAAAATTTGTAAATGTTGATGAAGATGTAAATAATAAATAGTAAGAATCTAAATCTTCTATTGCATTAATTATCTCATCTTTACTTTCTTTGCTTTTTACAGTATCGTAGATTACTAATTCATCTACTAAGGAAAACTTACCTAATTCTTCTACTAATTCTTGTCTGCCTAATTTTGCTCTTGGAATCAGTACTTTATCTTCTCTAGTTAGTACTTCCTTTAATTTATCTATTAAATCTTCTGCTACAAACTCCTCTGGTATTATATCTACTATTATTCCATATTTTCTAATGGCATTTGCGTTTTAATTCCTACAGCAGCTATTTTAATTCCTGCTAAAGTTCTTATATCTTCTAATTCTAAAAGCTTTTTAAAGAAAATATCTACTCCTGTCACACTGGTAAATACTATATATGAATATTTACTTATATTTTTAATAGCTTCTTCTAACTCTTTGTTTGGAGTTATCTCCTCTAATTTTATAGTAGGAAAAGATATAACATTTCCCCCCAATTTTTCTATTTTTTTTATTGTATCTATTGCATGGGCCTTTTCCCTAGTGACTACTATATTTTCTCCTAATAAGGGCTTCTTTTCATAGAAATTTAATTTTTCTCTTAAACTTACTACATCTCCAATAGCTATTAAACTTGGTGGCTTTATTTTTTCTTTTAAGGCCTTTTCATATATATTAGAAAGATTTCCTTCTAATACTCGTTGCCTAGGAGTGGTCCCCCAATTTATAATGGCTACAGGAGTCTCTTTACTTTTTCCATGTTTTAATAAACTTTCTGTTATTTTTTGTAAGTTTGAAACACCCATCAGAAAAACTAAAGTACCCTTTAATGCGGTCAACGCTTTCCAGTCTAATTCTTCATTTTCATCTTTTAGATGCCCAGTAATTACATGAAAGGATGTAGCTATTCCCCTATGTGTAATGGGTATTCCTGCATAGGCAAGTCCACCAATTGCAGAAGTAACACCTGGCACTACCTCAAAATCTATCCCTCTATCATAAAGGTATTCGGCCTCTTCCCCACCTCGTCCAAATACATAAGGGTCTCCTCCTTTGAGTCTTGCAACTATGTTTCCCTTATTAGCCTCTTGAAATATTATTTCATTTATTTCATCCTGTGTTTTTGTATGATCTTTGGATGCCTTTCCTACATAGATTAGTCTACATCCTTCTTTAATATCTTCTAATAATCTAGGACTAGCCAATCTATCATATACTACTACATCTGCCTCTTTTAAGTATGAAGAGCCTTTTAATGTTATTAAACCTGGATCTCCTGGACCTGCTCCTATTAGATATACTTTCCCTTTCATGCTTTATTCATCTCCTTAACCATGTCTTTGGCTAAAACATATCCTATATCTTCTAATGAATCTAGATTTCCCTCTATAGATCTTCTTATTAAAACTTCTCCATCCATTGTACCTAAAAGTCCTTCTAAGTATATTTTGTCGCCTACGACTTCACAGTATGCTCCTACTGGAATATGGCAACTTCCCCCTACACCTTTCAGAAATGCTCTTTCTACTTTCCCTTGGATTTCTGTTTTTGTATGGGATATACTTTTTAGAATATTATCAAGTCTATTATCATTCTCTCTAATCTCAATAGCTAATATTCCTTGTGTAGGAGATGGTAATACTATATCTTTATCTAAGTGAACTACTCGTTCTCCTAAATTCAAACCTAATCTATTGATTCCTGCTGCTGCTAGTATTACTCCATCTAAATTTTCTTCTTCTATTTTCTTTATTCTAGTTTCTATATTTCCTCTTATTCCAACGATTTCCAAGTCTGGTCTACATTTTAATATTTGATATTTTCTTCTTTTACTACCTGTCCCTATTTTTCCACCAAGAGGTATATCATCAATACTATTTATGCCTTTCCTTAAAACTAATACATCTCTATAATCTTCTCTTTCTGGTGTAAAAGATAATTTTAATCCTTTTGGAAGTTCTCCAGGCATATCCTTCATACTATGTACAGCCATGTCAATAGTACCATCTAATAATTCTCTTTCTATTTCTTTCGTAAATATTTCTTTACCACCTATCTTGTCAATAGGAAGATCTTTGATAATATCCCCCTTTGTTTTTATTATCTTGACCTCACATTCAACATTTGGATGAGCTTTTTTTATAATATCTATGACCATATTTGTTTGCGTTAATGCCAAATTACTTCCCCTAGTGCCAACTATTATTTTCATATTACCAGTTCTCCTTATGTAAATTTAATCTTTTAACTTTATTAACAAATCCTTTAATTCATCTATATCTAAGCTTAAAGCATATTCCATCGTTTCTTTTGTTTTATCTCTATGTTTCTCTAATACCAAATATCTCACTTCCTCTAAAAGATTTAAATATTCTTTGTTAAATTTTTTATACTTTTCTTCCATATCCGTTCTTATTTTCTTACTTAAGTATGGAAAACTTCCCATTGTAGAAATAGAAATTGTTAAATTATCATTGTTTATAATAGAGGGGGTTATAAAATCAGAACTATCTCTATTGTCAACAATATTAGCTAATATACTTAAATCCTTACAATCATTTGAAATTTGCTGGTTTATTTCTTTAGAGGATGTTGCTGCTATTACCAAGAAAGCATCGTGAATATATTTTTTATTATATTTATCATATATAAAATTTAACTTTTCTTTATGCTTTTCTTTTAAGTCTCTAAATTTCTCAATATTATTTGGACTTAAAATCATTACTTTCCCGCCAAATTCTAGAAACTTTGCAGCCTTTCTATAGGCTACTTCTCCTCCACCAACGACTATAATTAATTTATTACTGATATTTATCATTATAGGATAAAACATAGTCCACCTCTATATTTGAAATAATCTTTTCATTATTTCTATATATTCTTCTGAATTTTCCTCATCCGCTTTTTTTAGAATCTTAATAGGTTCTCTTATAAACTTCTTCAAGGCAGACATGATCATCTTATCTATTATCTTTTTCTCTCTTTTATCTAATTCTACTTTTCTATTAATATAATTCATAGTGTCTTCCTTTATAGAAAAGCATCTTTTATTTAAAGATTCTATGACAGGATCAACGTCTAAGGTGGTTATCCAGTTTATGTATTTCCCTACATCTCCATTTATTATTTCTATAGCTTCTTCTGAAAGTTCTTTTCTTCTTAATAGATTTTCTTCTGACATTTTTTGCAAATCATCGTTATGATATAAAATTACATTTTCTTTTTCTCCAATTTTGGGGTCTACATCTCTAGGAAGGGCTAAATCCAATATGTATAATCTATTTGGTAACTTTTTTATATCCCTATGGGTTATAATTGTATGAGGCGCTCCTGTAGCAGTGATTAAAATATCTATATTTTCCAAGATATCATATCTTACATCATATTCTATGGGAGTTAATTTATCAAAATCCTTACATATCTCTTTCACTTTTTCATAGGTTCTATTAGTTACATATATTTGTTCTAGTTCTTCTTCATATAAATATTTAATAGCTAAGGTACCTATTTCTCCCGCTCCAATTATAAGAGCTTTTTTACCATTTAAAGAGCCTATTTCTTTCTTGAGAAGATTTATTCCAATATAGCTAGTAGATAAGGGTATTTCAGATATCTTTAATTTGCTTCTTATTTTTTTCCCCTCAAATATTGCATCCATAAACAATCGATTTAATACCTTTTTGCTAAATCCTAAGTTCATAGAAAATGTCATGGATTCTCTTATCTGTCCTAATATTTGATCTTCTCCTAATACCATTGAGTCAAGTCCTGCAGCTACCATATAAAGATGAACTACAGCATCCCTTCTTTTTTTAACAAAAATATAGTCTTCTGCTTGTGAAAACTTAAAGAATTCTTTATAAAACTCTTTGACCTCATCTATTGATAGATCAATATTATCACTTGCAACATATATCTCACTTCTGTTGCAAGTTGAAACAATGATTATTTCCTTCGTAGATTTATCTAATATCTGATCTGAACTTTCTATCTTCATAGATTCAGAAAAGAAAAACTTTTCCCGTACTTCAATTGGTGAATTATTGTGATTTATTCCAATTACTGCTACTTCCATTTTTGCCCTCCTATATAATGAAAACTCTCGTTAACGTCTATTATAAAACTTCAATATAATAACTAGTCTATACCCTAATGATATTTCATTATTAAATTTTTGACAAGCTTTTATATGGATATAATAGTTCAGTAATTTCAATATCAAACATAGTAAATCTTAATGAATATTCAATAAATACAAAAAGTGAAGTTATTATTCTTCCCAAGCAAGTGACCTTTCTACAGCTTTTTTCCAGCCATAATAGAGTTTATCTCTTTTTTCATTATCCATAACAGGGTAAAATTTTCTTTCTATATTCCATTTATCATTTATTTCCTTTTTATCTTTCCAAAAACCTACCGCAAGTCCTGCTAAATAAGCTGCTCCAAGGGCAGTAGTCTCTGTTATCTCTGGTCTCTCTACTGTTGTAGATAGTATATCAGATTGAAACTGCATAAGAAAATTATTCACTACTGCACCACCATCTACTTTAAGAGATTGAAGTTTAATATTTGAATCCTCTTGCATGGCCTCAAGTACATCCCTTGTTTGATATGCAATTGACTCAAGAGTAGCTCGTATTATATGTTCCGATTTAGTTCCTCTAGTAAGCCCCACTATAGCTCCCCTTGCATACATATCCCAATAAGGTGCCCCTAGACCTACGAAGGCAGGCACTACATATACACCGTTGGAATCTTCAACCTTTGTTGCATAATATTCGGATTCCTCGGCTGTTCTGATAAGTCTTAGTTCATCTCTTAACCATTGTATAGAAGCTCCTGCAACAAATATGCTTCCCTCCAATGCATATTCTATCTTACCATCTACACCCCAAGCAATCGTTGTTAACAAACCGTTTTTTGATGGTACAAAGTTCTCACCTGTATTCATAAGCATAAAGCATCCAGTTCCATAGGTATTTTTTGCCATTCCCGGTTCAAAACAATTCTGTCCAAATAATGCGGCCTGCTGATCACCTGCTATACCCGATATAGGTATCCTAGCACCACCAAAGGTTAGATCATCTGTATATCCATATATTTCAGAAGAGGACCTTACTTCTGGCAACATACTAACAGGTATGTCTAATGCTCTCAATAGTTTTTCATCCCATTTAAACTCCTTAATATTATAAAGCATAGTTCTGGATGCGTTAGAATAATCCGTTATATGTACCTTCCCTCTGGTTAAATTCCATATAAGCCAAGTATCTACGGTACCAAATAATAGTTTACCTTCATTAGCTAATTTTCTTGCTCCTTCTACATTATCTAATATCCATCTAATCTTTGTACCTGAAAAATAAGCATCCAAAACAAGACCTGTATTATTCCTAATATATTCCTCCATTTCCATCTCTCTTAAATCGTTACAGATGTCTGCCGTACGTCTACATTGCCAAACTATTGCATTATAGATTGGCTTACCTGTATTCTTATTCCAAACTATTGTAGTTTCTCTTTGATTTGTAATACCAATGGAAGCTATTTCATCTGGTCTAATACCTGCTCTTTCTAAGGCTTCTCTAGCCACCCCTGATTGGGTACCCCATATCTCCATAGGATCATGCTCTACCCAGCCAGCTTGAGGATAAATCTGATTAAACTCCTTCTGAGCCTTCCCTACAGTTTTTCCATGTCTATCAAAGATAATAACACGAGAACTAGTAGTCCCCTGATCAAAGGCCATAATATATTTTTTATCCATGGACACACCTCTCTTATACTCTTTATTACATTATACCATCATTTAAACATTTTCCTCAAACTAATATAGAGAAGATTTTTCATCTAAATAGATACCCCTTTGGTAATATTATGTAAACCTGCCATCTATTGAGGGTTTATTTACCCCTTGCACTAGTGATATACTTTTAAAAAATTCAATTTATTACAAATTGATTACAATTTATGAAAGGAGGCAAGTTAAGATAGTTAAATTTACTCAAAATTTCAAGGAGGACAAAAATATGTTTACAAAGAAAAGAAAAGTAATTTACTCATTAATAGCCGCCCTAATGCTTAGCTCATCTGCAGCTAATGCTGCAAGCTTTGATCTTGCAAATTTTGATTGTAATTCAATATTAAATAATTACATCAAAGAGTACGGCATCAATTTCAATTATGACTCAAATGAAAATTCAAATACACAACAAGATACAACAGACAGCAGTTGTTCTAAATTCGATTGGACAGCTATTGTTAATAAGTTAGGAAACTGTTTAACAATTCCTACAAAATAAAGAGATATTTTTAAAAGATCAAATTTATAATATTAAACAAATAAAAAAAGTTAAACTTTTTCATAATTTCAAGGAGGACAAAACATGTTTACAAGAAAAAGAAAGGTAGTGTATTCATTAATAGCCGCAACAATACTAAGCTCATCTGCAGCAAGTGCTGCAAGTTTCGATCTTACAAATTTTGATTGTAACTCAATATTAAATAATTATAGCAAAGAATATTCTATAAACTCTAACTATGATTGCAATAAGAATTCAAATACACAACAAAATACAACAGTTAAGGGCTATCCTAATTATAATTGGACAATAATTACTAATAGACCAGGATCTAAACCAGGAAATGTTATAACAATTCCTAATACAAATAAACCTACAAAACCAACTTACCCAACAAAACCTAGTAATCCAGATCCAACTACACCGACTACACCTACCGAACCAACAACACCTACTAATCCTAAACCAACTACACCACCTACAACTGAAACACCATCAGTATCAGGGTTATCGGCAATAGAAGCTGAAGTAGTTAGATTAGTAAATATTGAAAGACAAAAAGAAGGTTTGCAACCTCTTGTAGCAAGTAGTGAACTATCAAATGTAGCTAGGAAAAAATCTGAAGACATGGCATCAAAAAATTATTTTAGCCACACTTCTCCTACTTACGGTTCACCTTTCGATATGATGAAACAATTCGGTATTAAATATAATACTGCAGGAGAAAATATTGCAAAGGGTCAACTTACTGCTCAATCTGTAGTTACTGCATGGATGAATTCATCAGGACATAGAGCAAACATAATGAATCCTAGCTTTAATAAAATAGGTGTTGGACATTATAAATCCTCTAATGGAACAAACTACTGGACTCAAATGTTCACTAATTAATTAGACAGTCAAAATATAATTTTTAATATATAGGATTTTGTGGTATAATAATAGTTAGCCTTCTCAAAAGAGAAGGCTAACTATTTTATTATGTAGGTGAGAAAATGAATAAAGAAAACGAAAGAAGAAAATTATTAGGTGAAGAACCCATTGGAAAATTGCTAGTTAAATTTTCCCTACCTGCCATCACAGGAATGATAGTAAATGCATTATACAACATAGTAGATAGAATCTTTATAGGTAAAGGTGTAGGTGAACTTGCTATTGGAGGCTTATTTATTAGCTCTCCTATTTCTTTGATTATCATGGCTTTTGGCATGTTAATAGGTATAGGTGGCAATACATTAGTATCTATCAAATTAGGTCAGGATCGTAAGGAAGAAGCCGAGAAAGTTACTGGAAATTCATTTGTTCTTTTGATACTAATATCCTTATGTATATCTGTTTTCGGTCTTATTTTTTTAAAACCTTTATTAAATGTCTTTGGTGCTTCTCCTTCAAACTATCAATATGCTTATGATTATATGAAGATAATATTAATCGGAGCACCACTTCAAGCTATTGGTTTTGGAATGAATAACTTTATTCGTGGTGAAGGCAGTCCAACTATTGCTATGAAAACCATGTTAATAGGTGCCATTTCAAATACCATATTAGATCCCATATTTATCTTTTGGTTCAATATGGGTGTAGAAGGTGCCGCTCTTGCAACTATTATTTCTCAAGGTTTATCAGCTATATGGGTTATGAGATATTTCTTTGGCGGAAAGAGTATGTTGAACATTAAAAAGGAATATCTAAAATTAAAACTAGAAATTGCAAAAGATATAGTATTAATAGGCCTCGGACCTTTTAGTATGCAAATAGCTGGCAGTATGGTAACTGTTCTATTAAACAATAGCCTAAAGAATTATGGCGGTGATTTGGCTAATTCAAGTATGGCTGTTATAAATAGCGTAGCTATGATGGTAATGATGCCTGTATTTGGTATCAACCAAGGTTCTCAGCCTATTATTGGATTTAACTATGGAGCTCAAAAATATGATAGGGTAAAAGAAACTCTAAAATATGCTACCATAGCTGCAACTGTAATAACTACAATAGGATTCTTATTAACTCAATTATTTCCTGCTCAATTATATCAACTTTTCATCAGTAAAGAGGGAAATATTACAGAAATATTAAAAATCGGTATTCCAGGAATGAGAATATATCTAGCTATGTTTCCTATAGTAGGCCTTCAAGTTGTAAGCTCCAATTATTTTCAAGCCACAGGCAGACCGAAACATGCTATGTTACTTAGCTTATCAAGACAGGTGTTAGTTCTTATTCCTGCATTGATAATCTTACCAAAAATCTATGGCTTGACAGGAGTTTGGTTAGCTGGACCTATTTCAGATCTTATAGCATCTATAATCACTGCATATTTTGTAATTAAAAGTGTGAAAAACCTTGGTAATGAAAAGAATCCAAAATTTAACAATATAATAGAAGAAAATTAGGACCTAATAAATTTAGGTCCTTTAATTATATCTATAAGATTTTTAGTCATTCTTGCTGTAAATCCCCAAATAATATAATCCTTATAGTGATAAAACATAACAGAGTGTTTTCCACTTCTCCAGTTATAGTCTCTTCCTTTGGGTATTAAATTATAAGGGAATTCATCATTTAATACTGTTTTTAAATCTAAATAATAAATATCCGGCTCATTTTCTAAGAAGAATTCTAAGGGAACTGTGAATATATGATCCACTTCATAAGGATTGGGAACTATATTATCCACAATTAATCCAGAAATGGTGCCTAAAAAGCAATGAATAGTAATATTGGCATAGGAAACTAAATAATCTAATTCTCCAATTATGTTTATATTTTCTTCTTTTATGTTCAATTCTTCAATAGTTTCCCTTATAGCTGCCTCTTTAAAAGTTTCATTATCTTCTACTTCTCCTCCCGGGAAAGATATTTCACCAGGCTGATTATTTAGATTTTTAGATCTTAGCTCATAGATTATTTCTAATCTATTATTGTTTTCGACTATTGGTATAAGTACTGAATAATTTCGTTTTATATCTATGGGTCTAGGAGTTCTATCTGTAATTATTTCTCTTATTTTTTCTATATCCATCCTTTACACCTCTCTAGCTAGTAAAATAAGTAACAAAATTGGTGCCTGACACCAACTTTGTTACTTATTTAAAAAGGAGTCTTATTAGACTCCTTATCTTTAAAGTAAATTTTCCCCTTCTTCCCAGTCTACTGGGCAAAGTCCACCAGTTTTTAGAGCTTTAAGTACTCTTAGCGTTTCATCAACCGATCTTCCTACATTTAAATCATGAACTACTGAATATCTAATGATTCCCTCTGGATCTATAATAAACAGCCCTCTTAAAGCAACACCCTCTTCTTCTATCAATATTCCATAATCACTAGCAACTTTCTTTGTCATATCAGAAGCCATAGGGAAGTTTACTTTACCTAAGCTTGAATTAATCCATGCCTTATGTGAATGCTCACTATCTACAGATACAGCTAATACTTCTGCATCTTCTTTTTTGAAGTCATCGATTCTCTTACTATATCCTGTAATTTCTGTAGGGCATACAAAAGTAAAATCTAATGGGTAAAAGAACATGACTAACCATTTTCCTTTATAGTCTGATAGACGAACTTCTCCAAAGTTACATCCATCTCCATCACAAGTGTTCATTCTAAAATCCGGTGCTTGTTTTCCTACTATTCTATCCATTATATACCTCCATATTTTATCTTTTAGTTTTTGATTTATTTATCAATTATTTTATTTATATCCAATTTTATATAAAATAAACATTAAATTGATAATTATTATCATTTAGACATAAATGGTCTATATTCCAACAAAAAA
>NZ_NPMN01000035.1 GCF_002266425.1 Tissierella sp. P1 | reverse complement strand
AAATTTGTAAAATCCATCTTCTTATACTCCCCTCATCTTTTATTTTTTGTAATTAATTATAAGCATATTATGCTATAATATAATATAATCAATCTCAAAGGTAAAAAAACCAGTCATTTACATTATATAGATTTTTTACTATTTTTACAAGAATATTAATCAAAGAGGTGAGAATATGGATAATTCTGAAATCTATAATAGAGAAGAAATCAAAAAATTATTAGTTTTGGCAACTTTGGCTGGCAGTATAATGCTTAAAAGTGGAGCTGAAATCTATCGAGTTGAAGATACTATAATTAGAATTTGCAAATCGAGAAAGGGAATTAAATATGTTGATGCTTATATAGTTCCAACAGGAATCTTTATATCCTTGGAGTATAAAGGCGAATTGATGTCTTACATTAAAAGAATTAAATCTATTTCTATAGATTTAAATAAAATTGCTATGGTAAATGAATTTTCTCGTGCCTTTGTTAATTCTCAGCAACCTCTGGATATTTGGCTTGAGGAATTAAAAAGAATAAATAAAGTAAATAGATATACAAAATTAACTAAAACTATCTTTGGGTCTTTAGCTGCAGCATTTTTTTGTGTTTCTATTTGGCGGCTCAGTTCTAGACTTTATTGGATCTGCTATTGTAAGTTTTATTGCCTTGACTATTGTAAATCTAATATCAAAACTTGAACTTACTTTCTTTATAGATAATTTAATTGGTTCAGCTCTTGCAGCTTTACTTTCCCATATTTTAGTCCATATTGGAGTAGGTGAAAATATTGATAAGGTAATAATAGGTTCTATAATGTGTTTAGTTCCTGGAGTTGCAATTACAAACTCTATTAGAGATACTATGTCAGGCGATTTTGTATCTGGACTATCTAGAGGTGCAGAAGCTGTATTTTCTGCAATCGCAATAGCACTTGGTGTTGGAATCATTCTCAACTTTTATGCTAAGGGGGTATTTTAACTTGGATATAATCAAACAATTAGTATTATCATTTTTATCTACAATTGGATTTTCTGTATTATTTAGTTCTCCAAAGGAAACCTTAGGATACGCTGGTCTTAATGGTTCTATAGGCTGGACTTTATACTATATAACTACAAAAGTATTTCATAGTAATATAACAGGTACATTTTTTGGTGCTGTTACTGTAGGATTATTAGGTGAATTTTTGGCAAGATTACGCAAAAAGCCAGCAACCATATTTATCACCTCTGGAATAGTTCCATTGGTTCCTGGTGCTGGCATGTATTACACAATGCTTGCTATAATAGAAAATGATTTTACTATGGCTGCAACTAAAGGTGTAGAAACTTTCTTTATAGCAGCTGCCATAGCTGTAGGAATAATAATTTCTTCAGGTTTCTCTAGGTCAATAAGAAGAGTTAAACTAAAAGACTAGATTTACTTTGTATATTTTATCATTATATCTACCAATTTATCTAATGCCTCTTCTTCAGTTTCACCTTCTAAATAATGTTTTAAACAATTTTTCATGTAATTTTCAAGTATTAATCCACCTACACTGTTTAATGCTGCTCTTGCAGCAGCTACTTGGATTAATATATCTCCGCAAAACTTGTCTTCGTCAACCATCTTTTGTATACCTTTTATTTGTCCTTCAACTCTTCTTAACCTTTTGATAACAGCAGTTTTATCTCCCAACAGTCGCACCCCTTCATCTAAATAATTCTTGTCATTCTTATAATGTCTTCTTCCTTCTTTCCAATCTTTTTATCGATAGTTCTAACTATAAAATATCCTAAAGCCATAAATATTAAACCTATTAAGAAACTCAAAGGCTCATAATTAGATATTTCTAGGTTTTTGAAAGTCTTCATACCTATTAATATTCCTAAAATTAACATAGTAAAAGGAATCATATATACAACCATAGTATATTTCAATATATTTTTAGTTTCTCCTTTTATCTCAACAAGATCTCCTACTTTAGCATCTATATTATTTGGAAGGATAACAACATGATTTGGAGCATGACAGCTCCCACCACAGCTTTTACAGTTATCTCCACATGCTGAGATTCTCCTTACTTCTACTTCAACCTTTCCATTGGATACCTTTCTTACAAATCCAACTTGATCCATAGGTACACCTCCTAAAGCACAGTGTCATTTATTTTTTACTAGTTTGTAATATAATCTGTTAGTTATATTTATTATATCATAAACTATCAGTAAAGTGTTATCCAATCCAGTTCTTACTAATACTTATAATTTTAAATGACTCCTATATTAGCCTATATACTATTTAATATTAAGCTTCACATGAACTTCTTCTAACTGTTTTTCTGATACAGTAGTAGGTGCACTTGTCATCAAACATGTAGCAGATTGAGTTTTAGGAAAAGCAATGATATCTCTAATATTTGATGTATTTGATAAAAGCATAATAAGTCTATCAAATCCATATGCAATACCTCCATGTGGAGGAGTTCCATACTTAAAAGCTTCTAAAAGAAATCCAAACTTATCCCAAGCTTCTTCCTCTGTAAATCCTAATGCGCTAAACATTCTCTTTTGTAAATCAGAATTATTGATTCTGATACTTCCACCACCCATTTCATCTCCATTAATAACTATATCATAAGCCTTAGCCCTTACCTTTTCAGGCTGAGACTGCCAAAAGCTCTATGTCCTCATCCATTGGATGGGTAAAAGGATGATGCTTTGCCACATATCTATTTTCTTCCTCGTCATATTCAAATAATGGGAATTCAGTAATCCAAACTAATTTCATATCATTAGGATCAATTATATTTAATCTTTTAGCTACTTCATTTCTTAAATTACCTAAACTATCGTATACAACTGAGTTTTTATCAGCTACGAAAAGAATTAAATCACCTTTTTCTCCTTCCATTCTTTCCAAAATATTAGCAAATTCTTCTTCACTAAAGAACTTTGCAATAGGGGAGGTGATACCTTCTTGTGTAATCTTTATCCAAGCCAAACCTTTTGCACCATAAGTCTTCGCATAATCCTCTAAAGCAGTTATATCTTTTCTAGTAAATCTATCTCCGTATCCTTTAATATTTATACCTCGTACAGAGCCTTGACTTTCCACAGCTCCGCTAAATACTTTAAATCCACAATTTTGAACCAGATCAGAAATATTTTTCAACTCAAATCCAAACCTTAAATCTGGTTTATCTACCCCATATCTTTCCATAGCTTCACTATAGGTCATTCTGTCTATTGGTAGTTTTATTTCTATTCCTTTAATTTCTTTAAATAATTTATATAATAATTTTTCATTAATTGAAATAATGTCCTCAACATCTACAAATGACATTTCAACATCTATTTGAGTGAATTCAGGCTGTCTATTAGCTCTTAGATCTTCATCCCTAAAGCATTTAACTATTTGATAATATCTATCCATTCCTGCAACCATAAGAAGCTGCTTCATAAGCTGTGGAGATTGTGGGAGGGCATAGAATTCACCAGGGTTTACTCTACTTGGCACTAAATAATCTCTAGCTCCTTCTGGCGTTGGTTTTGTAAGCATAGGAGTCTCTGTCTCAATAAACCCATTATCATCTAAGAAATCTCTGACCACTTTAGCAGTTTTTGCTCTTAATTTCAACTTTTCTTGCATAGATGGTTTTCTTAAATCAAGATATCTATATTTTAATCTCATGCCTTCTGATACATTATCATCATCTTTAATATAAATCGGCGGCAGTCTCAGATTCATCTAATATTCTAAGCTCTTCTACTAAGACTTCTACCTCTCCAGTTGGTATTTCTTTATTTATAGATTGTCTAATTCTTACTTTACCTCTTACTGCTAATACAAACTCTGATCTAATTTTCTCTGCCTTATCAAATATTTCGCTAGATACTGTATTATCAAATACAATTTGAGAAATTCCAGTAGTATCTCTTAAATCAATAAATATGATTGATCCCAAATTTCTCTCTCTTTGTACCCATCCCATCAATACTACCTCTTGACCATCATGCTCAGATCTCAATTCTCCACACATAATAGTTCTTCTTAAGTTACCCATCTTTTCTGACATATACATACCTCCTCAAAAAAATATAAACCCCTCATCTCTGATATACAGGGACGAGAGGTTATCTCGCGGTACCACCCTAATTAGGTATTTCCTCACTCAAAAACTTAACGCATTTCTGCGAATCAATCATTAAAGATTATTTACTCCAAAGTGTCTTCATCGAATATTAGTATCGGATTTCCACCTCCACCGACTCTCTATAACTAAGGAATTCAACTACTCTTCCTTTTCATCGTATTATATTTATTTTTATTAATTATAGACTATAAAATAAATCATGTCAAGGAGTAAAATCATCTAATCTCCTAATGTATATATTCTGTTTATATAATCTTAATATACGATTGTTGATTTCTCTTTAATCCTTTCAATGTATTTTTTATCATCTCCATTAATATGGTTTGCGAGCCAGTCAATTATTAATACCTTTAGATTATTTAGGTTTTCCTCAGATGCATGTCCATTTACAATATTCTGGTATATATTATAGATTTCTTCAATAAAATAGTTATGTTGTCTTCTGTGTTCAATAAAATTTTCATATGAATTTTCCATCATCAAAATTTCTTCTTCATAAAAATGATTATTTGCATAACTCATTAAAAACACAAATATACTTTCAATTTCTTTTGTGCTAGAATTTGTTTCTAAATTAAAAATCTCACTAGCTTTATCAAATATACTCTTATGCTGTTTATCTATAGAATCTATACCTGTTTTAAGGTCATCTGTCCACCATAGCATAGCCCTAAAATCCTCCTTTGTATTAATTGTTTCCTAGTATCTTTTTCTTCCTTTCAATCAATTCACTGCTTCTTTCCAGATACTCTTTTAAATCTTTAAAATTTGGGACTCTTTCTATTCTATTTTCTTCTGGGAAAAATATCTTAGACACAGAGCCCATTCCAGCCGCCATTATTGTTTCTTTTTCTTCCATCATAGCTATATTATATATACATTCCATTTTAGCCTTGCAATAGCCTATGTTTTCAAAGTTACCTAATATTTGCTTTTGTCTATAAAGATAATATGGTTCTAAGCCCATATCTTTGGTATACTCTCTGGTTTCATTTAACATAGCACTTAAAATATTCTGACTTTGTAATGAATATTGGTCAATAGTAGCTTTGAATTTAGATCCTCTTTTTACCGAAAGTGTATGTATCGTTAGGTTTTCTGGATCTAATTTCTGAATTTCTTCCAGAGTTTTTTTTATATGTTTAATCTCTTCTCCTGGAAGTCCTACAATCAAATCCATATTAATTATATCAAAACCAATTTCTTTAGCTAAGTTAAAAGTCTCGATAATATCCTTAGATTTATGTTGTCTTCCAATTAGTTTCAAGGTGTCATCATTCATAGTTTGTGGATTAATACTTATTCTTCCAACTTCGTTTTTATATAACATTGTTAGATATTCTTTTGTAATAGTGTCTGGTCTACCAGCTTCTACAGTAAATTCCTTTATATTTTTTTCTCCAAATCTATAATAAATAGCTTGAATTATCTTTTCCAGTTCCATTAATGGAATTGCTGTGGGGGTACCTCCCCCTATATATACTGTATTAATCTTTTTACCTTTCATCATTTCACTAATTTGCTCAATTTCATATATTACCTTTAAAGTATATTCTTTAATATGATTTTCATATCTGCCTATGGGTAATGCTGGAAAGGAACAATATAAGCATCTAGTAGGGCAAAAAGGTATACTAACATATAGACTATACCTATCCTTATTTAAAGGGTAGATATAGTCCCTTTGCCTTCTTCCAATATCCAATATCAACTTAGCTTTATCAAAGGATAATTTATATTCTTCTGCTAATACTCTGATTATCTCATTTTCATTTATATCTTTATCTAATAAATCATGAACGATTTTGACTGGTCTTATGCCAGTCAATACTCCCCATGGAATTTTACTCTCTCCTAGAGAAATTAATGTATTATATAATGATTTTTTAATTCCGATTCTTATATATTTATCTATAGAATCACCATATACTTCTAGAGTACTAATATTTTCCGTTGCTTGATTAATTAAAATATTATCTATATATATCTTTGTTATAGTATATAACTTTCCATCTTCTTCATATAAAGAATTGATAATAAGAGTGCCCTCACCTGTATATTCATCTAATCTACTAATATAAAGAATCTCTTCCCCTGGGAAAAAGACTCTGATTAATTCAACTAATTCATATTTAATCTCATGACCTATTAACAATAATTTTATCACATAATCACCTTATTTAATATTAACGTAAAAAAGGATTTGAAAGCCTTTCTCTACCTATGGTAGAAGGAGCTCCATGTCCTGGAAATATTTGAACATCATCTGGATAAATCAATAGTTTATCTTTTATTGATTTTATAATGGTTTCATAATCTCCACCTAGTAAATCTGTCCTACCTATTGATCCTGCAAATAAAGTGTCTCCTGTTATCATATTATCTCTAATTTTTATACATATTCCTCCTTTGGTATGACCAGGAGTATGAATAATCTCAGCCTTTTCATCGCCAAACTCTATTATGTCCCCATCCTTAAGTAACAAATCTGGTTCTATTTCTATAGTACCCATAGCCATCATTGTAGATAAGTTCTTATTTCCATCAATTAGCATCTCTCTATCTTCTTCATGTATCATTACAGAAGCAGACAATGCTTTCTTAAGATTAATTATTCCCCCTATATGATCTGCATGACCATGAGTTAATACTATATATTTTATTTTAAGTTGGTTTTCTCTTACTGATGTGAGTATCTCATCTACGTCTCCTCCTGGATCTATTACTATTCCGTCTCTAGTGGCTTCTGAATATATAACATAACAATTAGCTGCATATATACCTGCTGGTATTCTTATTATCTTCAATTCTATACCTCCTAAAATGTTTTTTTACTGTCTAATAATATAGTAACAGGTCCATCATTTATAAGGTTTACCTTCATATCTGCACCAAAAATACCTCTTTCTGTTTTTATCCCTTTTCCTATACATTTATCAATAAATTCCAAATAAATTTTCTCTGCAATATCAGGATGTGCTGAATCTGTAAAGCTAGGTCTTTTACCTTTCCTTACATCACCATAAAGTGTAAATTGAGAAATTACTAATAATTCTCCACTGATATCCAACAAAGATAAATTCATTTTATCATTTTCATCTTGAAATATGCGAAGCCCTAATACTTTATCTACTAGATAATCCAAATCCTTAGAACTATCTCCCTCACCTACTCCAAGTAGTACTAATAATCCAGTGCCAATTTTCCCAACTATCTCATTATCTACTTTGACCGATGCTTCTGTAACTCTTTGCACAACTGCTCTCATATATCTCCCTCTCTCTAAGCTGTAACTCTATATACATCCATTACATTTCTTATTCTTTTTATTTTTCTCATTAGATCCCTTAACTCTTCAATATCTTTAATTTCAAGGGTTACATTTATAAATACTATTTTATCTTTAGATGTTCTAGCATTTAAAGATATTACTCCTAAGTCAGAATCTGTTATCTTTTGAGTAATTTCTGCTAAAAGACCCGATCTATCAGATGCCTTAATTTGAATTTCTGCAGGATAGGATGCTTTCTTTTGAAAATCCCATTCTACTTCAATGAATCTCTCTGCATCATCTGACATAGTTATATTTGGACAGTCAGTTCTATGAACAGAAACACCTCTGCCTCTAGTTATATATCCTACTACTTCATCACCAGGTACAGGATTACAGCATTTAGAAAACCTAATTTTAATATTATCTACTCCTTTTATTTTGATACCTTGAGTAGGTTTACTTATTTTATTTTGTGTAGTCTGTTGGATCTTACTCTCCACAAAGGCTTTCTCATCTGTTATTTTATAATATTCATTATATTGGGTTCTTAATTTTGAGATTACTTGATTCAGTGTTATACTACCATATCCAATAGCTGCATATAAATCATCAATAGAATTTATACTCACTTTAGATGCTATATTTTTTATCCATTCATCCTTTAAAATTTCTGAGGACTTATAACCTAATCGTTTAACTTCTTTTTCTAATAACTCTTTTCCTCTTATGATATTAAAATCTTTTTCCTTAGCTTTAAACCATTGTCTAATTTTAGTTTTCGCTTGAGTGCTTTTTACTATCTTTATCCAATCTCTACTAGGTCCATTGCTATTAGCTGATGTAATAACTTCAACAATATTTCCATTTTTCAATCTATAATTCAGAGGTACAATTCTTCCATCTACTTTAGCTCCTACACACTTATTCCCAACCTCAGTGTGTACTCTATATGCAAAATCGATTGGTGTAGAACCATCTGGAAGATTTATCACATCTCCCTTTGGAGTAAAAACAAATACTTCATCTGTAAAGAAATCTATTTTTAATGTTTCCATGAAATCCTTAGGGTCATTTAAATCCGATTGCCACTCTAATAGTTGTCTTAACCATGTAAGTTTATCATCAAAATTATCAGATTTATTACTTCCTTCTTTATATTTCCAGTGAGCAGCTATACCATATTCTGCTGTTCTATGCATTTCCCATGTGCGTATTTGAACCTCAAATATTTCTCCCTTCATACCGATTACAGTAGTATGAATAGACTGATACATATTAGGTTTAGGCATAGCAATATAATCTTTAAATCTGCCCGGCAAAGGCTTCCATAGATTATGAACGATACCTAATACTTCATAACAGTCTTTAATATTATCTACTATGACTCTTATAGCAGTTAAATCAAATATTTGCTCAAAAGCTTTTCCTTGATGAACCATCTTTTTATATATGCTGTAAAAATTCTTTGGTCTCCCACTGATATCATATTTTATGTTAACTTCATCAAGTTTATTGCTTAATGTCTCTATTATGTTTTTTACATATGCTTCTCTTTCCTGTCGTCTTTTTGAAACCCTCTCAACTAAATCATAATAATTTACGGGATCTAAATATCTTAAAGATAAATCTTCTAATTCCCATTTTATTTTAGAGATTCCTAGTCTATGGGCTAAAGGAGCATATATTTCTAGAGTTTCTAAAGCCTTTTCTTTTCTTTTTTCATCTCTCATATATTCTAATGTTCTCATATTATGAAGTCTATCTGCTAGCTTAACTATAATAACCCTTATATCATTTGCCATAGCTAAAACCATTTTTCTCAAATTTTCAGCTTGGTTTTCCTGCTTAGTTTTATATTGTAGTTTCTTTAACTTTGTAACACCCTCTACTAAATCAGCTATCTCAATACCAAATTCTTCTGCAATAGTTTCATGACTTATTTCCGTATCCTCTATTACATCATGAAGCAGTCCTGCTACTATGGTAGCAGTGTCCATATTTAAATCCGCCAATATCATAGCTACATTAAATGGATGAACAAAGAAGTTTTCACCTGAGTTTCTTACTTGCCCAGCATGAGCCGACTGTGCGAAATTATATGCTTTCACTATAAGACTTAAATCAGCTTGTGGATTATATTGTTCAATTTTCAAGAGTAAGTTTTCTAACATTGAATTCACCTTCTTCACCTATAATGAATGTATATATAAAGTAGTTTGATTACTTATAATTACCCATAATTCACTATTTATAACGATTACGTTAATATACCATATAAAAAAATATTTATTAATCTAAAGTTTAATTATTTATTAATTCTATAATTTTGAATTGTAACTTGCAAATTAGTATTTCCATTATATTCATTAACGGAAGGATAAAATAATATATCTAATTTTATATTATTCCCTATTCCTTTATAAATTTTATCCAGTTCTCCATTCCCATATATTTCATTCACTCTATTTTCAAAAGCCATAATATCTCCAAAAAATATTCCTTCTATTATTTTTCTATTCTCATTTTCTAATATTAATTTTAAAACATTTTTATTGGCACCTAATACAAAACCACGATTAATCTTTAGATTCTTTTCACCAAATATAGGTTTATTATTGCCTTTTCCAAAGGGTTCTAAAAGCTTTAATTCATCAATTAACTTAAAACTAATATATTCTAGCGGAAGTTGCATGTCAATATATATTCTAGATATTAAATCATCATCTGTTAGACTTGTGTTTTCATTTAACTTTTTTCTGAATTGATTTATATTTGTTTCTTCTAATGATAATCCAGCTGCCATAGGATGCCCGCCAAATTTTAATAATAGATCCTTACACTCTGATATCTCTTCAAACATATTATATTCTTCAATAGATCTTCCAGAGCCTTTAACTCCATCTTTTCCTTGAGTTAATATTATTGTAGGTCTATTATACTTTTCTTTAATTCTTCCTGCTATGATACCTGCAATACTTTCATGTATTTCCGGCTCATATATAACTAGTATCTTATCTTTCTTTATCTCAGAATTCTCAATAATGTTAATTATTTTCTCCACTCCATCTATAGTCATTTGTTTTCTCTCTTCATTTAGTTCACGAAGCTCTTTCGCTAAAAGATTTGCATGATCTAAATCGTTTGATAAAAGTAACTCTAAGGCTTTTAAAGCAGAATCTAATCTTCCGGAAGCGTTGATGCTTGGCCCAATAATAAATCCTATGTGATAAACTCCTATCTCCTTATCTTCAATTCCTGTTTCTTTTATCAAAGCTTTTAGACCAATATTTTCTGTATTATTTAAAAGTTCTAGACCCTTTTTCACTATAATTCTATTTTCATCAATTAAATCAACTACATCGCAAATTGTAGCAATAGCAGCATATTCCATCAAACAATATGTAGATTCTAAGGGTAATTCAAATATGAGGTATAGTTCTTGTATTAATTTAAACACTACAGCAGCCCCACAAAGTCCTTTAAATGGATAATTACAATCCTTTTGCTTTGGATTTATCACAGCATCTGCCTCTGTAGATAAATATTTTTTTTCGCCAGCTTCATCTACTACAAAAGGTAAATCATGATGATCTGTTACTATTACTGTTAGTCCAAGTTCTTTTGCAAGCTTTATCTGTTCTATCGCTGCAATACCATTATCACAAGTTATTATAGTATCTATCCCATCTTTTTCTGCTTCTCTAACGATTTCATTATTTATACCATATCCATCATTGATTCTACTTGGTATAACATAGTCTACATTTCCACCACATTTTTTTATGCCTGTATATAATAAATAAATTGAGATTACTCCATCTACATCATAATCTCCTACTATTCTTATCTTTCTTTTATTTATTATCTTATCTCTAATAATATCTGCACCCTTTAGCAAATCTTTCATAAGACTAGGTTCATGCAATCTATCTAAGCTAGAAGATATAAAACTATCAATCAAGTTATAATCAGTAATATCTCTATTAACTAGTAACTTAGATAAAAATTCAGATATTTTGAAATCCTTTGCTATTTTTTTATAATCAGCGACTTTATTTTTTATAAACCATTTTTCCAATTACTTCACTCCAATAGAAATAGAATTTAGACACACTAATTAGTATCTAAATTCTATCATTTAATCACATTTAATTCTAGTTCTTATTATCTATTTCTTCATTTTTTGACAAAATTTTTATCATTGAAAATAAAAACTGCTTATTTAGCAGCTTTTATTTTTCTATTCTTAAGTTCATACCACAATGGAGCTGCGATAAATAATGAAGAATAAACTCCAGCTATCATACCTATAATAAGAGGTAATGTCAACACCTTAACATCTTCAACTCCTAAAATATATAATACAGTAACAGCCATCAATGTAGTCAGTGTAGTATATATTGTTCTTTTTAAGGATTGTTTAATACTATTATTTATTATATTTTCAACTGATTCTCTAGGATATAACTTTGTATTTTCTCTTATTCTATCAAAAATAACTATTGTATCATTTATAGAATAACCTAGAATAGTTAATATTGCAGCAATAAATGAACTATTTACTGGAATTCTAAGAATTGAATAAACAGCTAACATAATCAGTATATCATGAGCTAATGCTACAATAGCTGCTACACCAAAATTGAATTCAAATCTCCAAGTAATATAACCTAACATAAGTACAGTAGCTATTAAAGTAGATAATAAAGCCTTATTTTTTATTTCTGCTCCCATAAAAGGACCAAATTTTTCAGATTGAAAATTATTTTTGTTTATATCGTATTTTTCTATAAATTTATTTATTATATCTGTTATCACATCATTAGATAGATCTAAGGTACTTTTTATTATTAATTCATCTTTTTCAGTTCCTCCGTGTAAAATACTTACATTTTTATCATATTCATCAGTTATTTCTCTAACTTCATCTACAGGGATAAATTTTCCTGCATTTATCTGAATCAAAGTACCCCCAGTAAAATCAATTCCATAGTTTAAACCTTTAATGAAAAACATAAGGATTCCTGCTATTATTATAGCGATTGAACATATTGCAAATATCTTCCTATTTTTTATAATATTCATATTTTCACCTCTCTATTAAGCTCCATAAAGCTTAGTATTTTTATTACCTGTAATTGATACCATTAACTTTAATAAATATTTAGATATAATAACTGCTGTTATCATAGAAGCCACTATACCAATAATTAAAGTTACTCCAAATCCTTTAATTGGACCAATTCCAAAGTAATATAATACAACTCCAGCTATAAATGTAGTTATATTTGAGTCCATTACTGAAGTAAGAGCTCGCTTAAATCCTGTATCTACAGCAGTTCTAATGCTTTTGCCAGCTTTTATTTCTTCTTTTATTCTTTCAAATATTATAACATTTGCATCTACAGCCATTCCTATAGATAAGATTAAACCAGCTATTCCTGGAAGGGTCAATTTAACCCCTAAAGATGACATCGTAAATATTGTTATCAATGTATATATAATCAAACCAATAGAAGCGATAAAACCAGGAATTTTATATATTATTATCATAAATATCATAATTATAAGAAGTGCAATTGCTCCCGCTTTAATACTTCTTTCATATGCTTCCAAACCTAATGTAGGTCCAATAAGGGAGGTTTGTAATTCCTTCATCTCAACTGGTAAAGCACCTGCCCTAATCAATGTAGCTAATTGACTAGCTTCTTCTAGTGAAAAACTTCCTGTTATAACAGCCTTACCGTCTGTAATAGCTGTTCCCCCTTCTTCTGCACTTTGCACTGCAGGATAGGATATTATTTGATTATCTAAAATTATATAGATAATTCTGTCCTCTCTATTTGGTTCTAAAGTAAGTCGGCCTGTAGCTTCAGCAAATTTTTTAGTTCCCTCTTTGTCTAGTTCTAAGCTTACTAGAATTTCTTGCTGACCTAATTGATTATTATGATATTGTACCTCTGAACCAATTACATTTTTACCTGTCAATACAACATTTTTATCTGGATCTACAAATTGTAATTGTGCAGTCTTACCTATTAACTCAATTGCTTTTTGAGGATCATCTATACCTGCTAGCTCAACCCTTATTCTATTACCACCTTCAATTGATATATTAGGTTCTGACACTCCAAGGCCATTTACCCTCTCATTGATAATTGCCTTTGACTGCTCCATAATTCTTTGAAGTTCTGCACCCTTAGCATCAGTTTGAGCCTCTAGAACTACATAAACACCACCTGCTAAATCTAGACCTAAGTCTATAGCATCTTTTGCTCTAATAATTTCATATTTCCCAATCTTGGCACCATTTAATGCTAAAAACGTACTACCTCCTACTATAGTTAGTATCAATATAAAAATTATAGTACTTTTGGCTTTCATATTCTTCCTCCTACTCATCTAAATTTGCCAGTATAGATATGGCACATTCAATTCTTTTCTTTTCCATTTCACAACCGATCTTATATGCTTTACTAAGATCATTGTGCGCATGATAGGAATTTGCATGACAACCACCGCTGCAATAAAACCTTGCCCAACATTCCCTACATTCTTCTTTATTATATACATTGGCCTTCTTAAATTTTTCTCTTATATCCCCTCGTTGAACTCCATCTATAACATTTCCTAACTTAAATTTCTCTTCCCCTACAAACTGATGACAAGGATATAAATCACCTTCTGGCGTAACGGCCATGTATTCAGATCCTGCTCCACATCCAACAGATCTTTTTATAATACAGGGACCTTGAGTCAAATCTATCATAAAGTGGAAAAAATAAAAATCCTTGTCCATCTTTTTTATATTTATATACTCTTTAGAGAATTTCTCATACTCGTCTAGAACAGATTGTAAATGTTCTTCTCTTAAAGCATAATCCATTTCCTCAGATGTAACTACTGGCTCTATTGAAATCTTTTTAAATCCGTTATTATAAAAATCTAATGCATCTTTAGAGAAATCAATATTATTACTAGTAAAGGTCCCCCTAATGTAGTAATCCTTATCTCCCCTTTTTTCCACCATCTTTTTAAACTTAGGTAAAATAATATCATAGCTACCTTCTCCACTAATTGTCTTTCTCATATTATCATTGACTTCTTTTCTGCCATCTAAACTAAGAACAACATTTGACATATTTTCATTGATATAATCAATCTTCTCATCATCAAGTAAAATTCCATTTGTAGTAATAGTAAATCTAAAGTTTTTATTATATTTCTTTTCTAACTCTCTTCCATAATTTATTAAATCCTTGACTAAATTAAAATTCATCAAAGGTTCTCCGCCAAAAAAATCCACCTCTAAATTTCTTCTTGACCCTGAATTCTTAACTAGATATTCTAATGCCTTTTTCCCTACCTCTAAAGACATCAGTGATCTTTCTCCTTTAAAATCACCTTGTGATGCAAAGCAATAACTACATTTTAAATTACAATCATGAGCTACATGCAAACACATCGCTTTAACAATATTTTCTTCATTATATTTGAAGTGAGAAATGTTCACATCTTCAGAGAATAAAAGTCCTTCTTTAGTCAATTGATCTATTTCATTATATACATCCTCTACAGCTTTTTCGCCATAGGTACTTTTAAATGTATTCTTTATTTCATCTATAGTTTTTTCACCATAATAATCTATGATTTCATATACAATTTTATCAACTACATGTACCGCACCAGTATTTACATCTAAAATAATATATTTATTATTTAAATGAAACTTATGCATCTTTGATGCCTTATTCATTAAAGTTCCTCCTAATTGACAATTTTATACAAATAAAAAAAGCTTCCATCGAAGCATTATAAGGTATCTTTTTATGAAACCCATATACGGAAAGTTCTCTTTAACAAATCTAAAATAAGTAAGAACTTTCCTATGGGCATAAAAAGTAATGGATAAACCACCACCCTTTATATTCTTATTTATTCTCGCATTTTTGATTTCCTACAGTACAGGATGTTTTACAAGCTGATTGACAGGAAGTTTGACATTCCCCACATCCGCCCTTGGATATAGTATCTTTTAGATTACTACCAGATATTGTCTTTATGTATTTCATCTTAAATCCCTCCTTAGCATCTATTTACTGCTATTTATTATACCATATTAGTTTTTTTATTTAAAGTTTTTTTTATTCTTTTATGATATGTTTATCCCAATAATTCCTCCTATTATTCCTATAATACATGCCAATACTAACTTTGAAATTGAAAATATATCTAATACTAAAGGCTTTAGAAATATAAAGTTAAGCATAATTAATATTAGATAATATGCCATACCTATTATTCCTCCATTAATCCATCCTTTTTCTTTAACCATTTTTGCTACATAAACACTACCTGAGGTTACACTTATCACCATGATTATTGTATTCACTAGAGGCATTTTATTTTCTCTAAGACTTGAATAGGTTAATAGTATTGAAAAAACTAGTATTAAAATACATGTGATAATATAGGCCAGAAGTAACCCCTTTAATAAATAGATATTTTTGTTCAAATTCTTGGCTTTCACATTATATCCCTCCTTATATTTACTTCATAGAAAATAATCTGGTAGTCCTTTAGGGCTCCTTATCCTTAATTTATTTAAGGAAACCAATATTTATTACATAAAAAAGCTTCCTTATTAAATTAGGAAGCTTTTTTTGTTATTTATCATCTTCTTCAGTTTTTATTTCTTCAGTTTTGTTATTTTTTGATTCATTTTTGCTAACTACTGAACCAACAGACCATCTAGTCATATCTAGCTTCGTTTTAGAAGATCCTACTTCTATAGTTATTATATCTTCTTTAGCTTTGATAATTTTACCATAAATTCCACCTATGGTAATTACTTCATCTCCAACTCTTAGGCTGTTTCTCATTTCTTTTATTTGTTGTTCTTTTTTCTTTTGCGGTCTAATTGCCATAAAATAAAATATGACTAAAAAACCAATTGGTATTATTAATCCTTGAAGCTGTTGTGGCATGTACAAATCCCTCCTTTTCTATAATCTATTATACAATATATTTTAAATAATTCACCTAATTTTTATCATTATAACCATATTTTTTATAAAATTCCTCTTTATATTCAAGTAATCTATCTTCTTTTATGGCATTTCTTATGTTTTCCATAAGTTTTATCAAGAAGTATAAATTATGAATTGTAGTAAGTCTTGATCCTAGAATTTCATCCACATTAAATAAATGTCTGATATAAGCTCTTGAATAATTAGTGCAAGCATAGCAATCACACTCTGGATCTAACTTAGTAAAATCTCTTGAATATTTTGCATTTCTTATAACTAGTTTTCCTTGAGATGTAAGAACTGTCCCATTCCGTGCAATTCTAGTAGGTAACACGCAATCTGCCATATCTATCCCTCTAATTACAGATTCAAATAGATAATCAGGAGTTCCAACACCCATATTGTATCTAGGTTTATCTTTAGGCAATAAAGGTGTAGTAAAATCTAATATCTCACACATTAATTCCTTTGGTTCACCAACACTAAGACCACCTATTGCATATCCCGGAAAGTCTAACTCTACTAATTCCTTTGCACTTTGTTCCCTTAAGTCCTTATATATCCCACCTTGTACTATTCCAAATAATCCTTGCTTATCCCAATTCTTATGATAATCTTTACATCTTTTAGCCCATCTAGTTGTTCTTTCCATGGAATGCTTTGCATATTCATATGTGGCAGGATAAGGAGTACATTCATCAAAACACATCATAATATCTGATCCTAGTGAATTTTGAATTTCAATTGACTTTTCAGGACTTATAAAATGTTTAGAACCATCAATATGGGATCTAAATTCTACACCTTCTTCTTTTATTTTTCTCAAATCTCCTAAACTAAAAACCTGAAATCCTCCACTATCGGTTAAAATTGGGCCATCCCAATTCATAAATCTATGTAATCCTCCTGCTTCCTCTATTAATTTATGACCCGGTCTTAAATATAAGTGATAAGTATTACTTAAAATTATTTGTGCTCCTAAACCTTTCACTTCCTCTGGTGTCATAGCTTTGACAGTAGCTCTAGTACCTACAGGCATAAATATTGGTGTTTCTATTACTCCGTGGGGAGTATATAATTTACCAAGCCTTGCTTTAGAATCCTTTGCTTCTTTTAATAGTTCAAATCTTATTGCCATAATCTTCCTCCTATGATATCCCCTATTTTATAAACATGGCATCGCCAAAACTAAAAAATCTATATTCTTTCTCTACGGCTATTCTATATGCATTAAGTACATTTTCTTGAGTAGCTAATGCACTTACTAGCATAAGTAAAGTTGATTCAGGCAAATGGAAATTTGTAATTAATCTATCTATAATTTTAAACCTATATCCTGGATAAATAAATATATCTGTCCATCCTGATTTAGATATAATCTTTCCATTTTCATCAGCCACAGTTTCTAAAGTCCTTGTAGAAGTAGTGCCTACAGATATTACTTTTCCACCATTATGTTTAGAATTATTGATTATTGCAGCAGCTTCCTCTGAGATATTGTAATACTCTGAATGCATATGATGATCTAAAATATTATCCACCTTAACAGGTCTAAAAGTACCAAGTCCAACATGCAAAGTTATATATGCTATATTGACCCCCTTATCTTTAATTTCATCTAATAATTTATTAGTAAAATGAAGACCTGCTGTAGGAGCAGCGGCAGAGCCCTTATTCTTTGAATAAACGGTTTGATACCTTTCCCTGTCATCTAATACCTCCGTTATATATGGAGGTAAAGGCATTTCACCTAATTTATCTAAAATCTCTTCAAATATTCCTTTATATTCAAATCTTATAATTCTAGTTCCATCTTCTTCTATTGATAAAACTTCACCCTTCAAAATTCCTCCACCAAATTCTATTATATGTCCAGGCCTAGCCTTTTTCCCAGGCTTCACTAAAGACTCCCATACATTATTTTCTATTCTCTTAAGAAGTAATATTTCTATGCTTTCTTCTTTACCTATTCTATTACCAAATAGTCTAGCAGGTATTACTCTTGTATCATTTAATACTAAACAATCTCCTTTGTCCAAGTATTCTATAATATGTTTAAACGTTTTGTGCTCTATTTCCCCGGTTTTTTTATCCAATATCAACAATCTAGATTCCTCTCTATTCTCTAAAGGGTGTTGAGCAATTAGATTTTCTGGCAAAAAATAATTAAAATCTTCTCGTTTCATTAAACCATCCTTCTTTATTATAATTATTGACCACAATACAATTCTTTTATCCAATTATATTTAAAATGTGAATATAATTTTTTAGCTATTAGTTATTTAGCAACTTTTTCATCTAAATTTATAAATCATATAAATTTATTCTATTATCTTAGACATTTAATTACTAAGCACTTTTTTATCAGGCACATTAATATTCTAGCCTATCTATCGATTTACATATTAATTATTTGGTAAGACATCTATCCCAGTATAATAATATTTAAGAATCTCCTCGAAATCATATCCTAATTCAGCCATTTTCTTAGCTCCAAACTGGCTCATACCTACTCCATGACCAAAGCCTTTTCCTTCTATCACTATTTCGGAAGACGATACTGGATAAAATTCTCCTATGGATTCTACTCTATCTTTTCCAATAGCCCTATTCACCGTACTTCTTGTTACTGTCTTTTTTTCTTTCCCATCTATTATATAGGCTTTACTAGTATCTATAGTTTGTGGTTTGAGTGTATCTCCGCTTATAACATAAACTTGACTACTTGATGAATTAGCATTTCCACCTTTTATGCTAAACCAAGAACTCTTAAATTTCGTAGCACCTACTAAGTTTCTAAATTCGGTTCCACCTATAGTTTTTTCTCCTTTAGTTCCAATTATTTTCACTTTGTTTACCTTACCAGTAGAGGTCGCATCAATAACTTCAATTCCCTGTAAATCTCCAATGTTTATTCCAGATGAAACTAAATTATTGTTTAATTCATTAATATTAATACTAAAATTCCAGATACTATAAGGAGATTCACTAGAAAAGCTATCTTCCACAGACTTTAGATATGGCAAATCTCCACCCCATACATTTACACTATCTTCTGTAAAACCACTACTAGTTGAATGGAATATCGCCTCTATTACTTTTCCATTGTAATATGCAAATATATCCTTTGTTTCATCTACAGCTAGATTAGTTGAAGGTCTTTCATACTCAAAGCCTGAATATACTTGACAATGAGTCGTATCACATAAATTAAATCCTTCTGCTGAATGTTTCTTTATATTTGAAAGAGCAAAGCTCCTAGAAGCTACTGCCTGTGCTTTTAGCGCTTCAATATGAAAAGTTGCTGGCATTTCTGCTGGAACTACCCCATATAGATAATTCTCAAGATTTACATGATTTATAACAAAAATCTCATTATTTTTACTGACTAATCTAATATAATCTCTATAACGATCTTTTTCAACCTTTATTAATTGATTATCTAATGTATTTTGAGAAATTAAAACACTTCCATCTTTAGGTAAAGTAAATACAATATTGTTTTGAGAATTAACTAGATTGATACCATCTTCTCCTAATACAGCCTTAATACTAGTTTCACTTATACTCCCTATAGAATTATCTTTATTATTTAAATCAAATAGTAAAAAACCACTATCACTTCCAAGATTAATTACATTATTCTGTACTATGGGTTTTGTCAGTCTAATATCTATATATTGAGTATTAATTGAATTGGCATAAGATATTTTAACAGGTAATAAAATTAACAGCAGTATACAAATTAAAATTCTAGGTATCTTCCTATTCATTGCCTTACTCCTTCCTATGTCATTTTTTATTGTTCCTCAGTATAGGGAATTCCAAAGTGGTCATATGCTTTTTTAGAAACTACTCTTCCTCTAGGAGTTCTATTTAAAAATCCTATTTGCAAAAGATATGGCTCATATACATCTTCTATTGTAATTCTTTCCTCTCCTGTTGCGGCAGATAATGTATCTACACCAACTGGTCCACCGTTAAAATTTTCTATTAAAGTGAGAATTAATCTTCTGTCTACACTATCTAGCCCTAACTCATCAATTTCAAGGATTTCTAAACCCTTCTTTGCCACTTCCCAGGTAATTACACCTTTTTCTACGACTTGAGCATAATCTCTTACTCTCTTTAATAATCTATTTGCAATTCTAGGAGTTCCTCTAGATCTTCTAGCTATTTCCAGAGCTCCTTCATTTTCAATCCTTATATTCAATATATCAGCAGACCTAACTATAATCTGTTTAAGACTCTCCTCATCATATAATTCCAAATTCAGCATTACACCAAATCTATCCCTAAGGGAGATGTTAAAAGTCCAGCTCTAGTAGTTGCACCAATAAGTGTAAATTTAGATAAATCAAGCCTTACTGATCTAGCAGAGGGGCCTTTACCTATTATTATATCTAAAGCAAAGTCCTCCATTGCAGGATATAGTATCTCTTCTACAGTTCTATTAATCCTATGTATCTCATCAATAAATAAAACATCACCTTCTGAAAGATTAGTTAAGATACTTGCTAAGTCTCCCGGCCTCTCAATGGCAGGTCCTGATGTTACCCTAATATTAACTCCCATTTCATTTGCAATAATATTTGCCAAAGTTGTTTTACCTAGCCCGGGAGGTCCATATAATAAGACATGATCCAATGATTCATTCCTTCCCTTAGCTGCTTGAATAAAAATATTTAATTTTTCCTTAGCCTTATCCTGACCTATATATTCAGTAATCCATTTAGGTCTTAATGTTAATTCACTTTCCAATCTTCAGTTCTCAAACTTCCAGCCACTATTCTATCATTAGTATCTTCCATATATTAACACCTTCTTAATGTTTTGATAATTTTCTTAATGCTTCTCTAATTATATCTTCAATATTCATCTTAGATATATCCATTGTCCTAATAATCTTTTCTATTTCTAATCTAGTATATCCTAATGACATCAAACCATCTATTGCTTCATGATAATCATTAGGCTTAATTCCACTAATATTATCTTCTACGACCTCAATATTCTTGTCTATTCTATCTTTAAGTTCTAAAACCATTCTCTCGGCAGTCTTTTTACCAATACCTGGTGCTTTACATAAAATATCTAACTCTTTTTTTATTACAGCTACCTTAATCTGATTTGGTGTAAGTGTAGATAAGATTCCTAATGCACTTTTGGGACCAATTTTAGAAACCATCTGAAGTAGCCTAAACATATTAATTTCTTCTTCTGATGTAAATCCATAAAGAAATAATCCATCTTCTCTTACATTAAGGTATGTAAAAATCATTGCATTTCTCATACCTAATTCAAGTTGAAGCATTGAGTTAGTAGATGTAAATATCTTGTAACCTATCCCGTTATTCTGTAATACTATATAATCTTCTTTAATGGATACTACATCTCCAATAATAAATTCAAACAATATATTCACCCTCTGTAATATTATTTCATTCTAAAGGATTCTTTAAATTTAATAGAACTACCATGGCATATAGCAACTGCTAAAGCATCTGCAACATCATCTGGTTTAGGTTTTTCTTTTAAGTTCAATAATATCCTTACCATCTCTTGTACTTGACTTTTATCTGCCCTACCATATCCTACAACAGCTTGTTTTATTTGTAGAGGAGTATATTCATATATATTCATACCTTTGTTAACAGCTGCTAATATTTCTACACCGCGGGCCTGTCCAACTTTTATTGCTGTTTTTACATTCTTATTAAAAAATAATTCTTCAACAGCTAAATCTTCCGGCCTGTATTTTTCTATAATTTCAGTAAGTTTATTATATATTATCTTTATCCTGTCGGGAAATAAAATATCTGAGTCCGTTGTTATACATCCATAATCAATAGCCTTAAAATTATTTCCATTGCACTCTATAATACTATATCCAACTATTGCAATCCCTGGATCAATTCCTAGAATTATCATCCATAATCTCCCTTCTATAAATATGTATATTATTGTATCATATTTCCAAAGAAAAACTAAGTTAGAATTTCTAACTTAGTTAACTAATAAAATTCTCTAGAATTTCAGATAATTCTTCCTCACTATCTACTACTATTCCTTCAACTATTTTTTCTTGATCAATTTCCATTAGTAGTGAGATAGGATAATCTATAAATACTTTTTCTACTATCCTTTCACCATTTTCTCCTATCCGAAATATAGCTATAAAACCATCTTCCTCTCCTACGACATAATGGTTCTCACATAAATGATTTTTGGTAATCCCTAATGTTATTTTGTTAGATGAATATGAAATTATTCTTTTATTTGGATAATTTTCATCCAAATATTTAGTATATTCATCTCTGGTCATATTAACAAATTCATCTTCTACTACTTCAACTTTTGTAACGACATGATCACACGCTGTATAGTGAATTCTCTCTTCTATAAATGTATTTGGAGAAATTCTACTCTCCTCGTTTAATATTTCTCGCCCCGAATGCTTTGACATATCTGTTTCTTTTTCACTGACTTTGCTAATGCTTTTTGGATTTAATTTTTTACTCATTAATTGATAACCAAATATAAAACTTATCAAAAACAAAGTTAAAGAAAAAAAAGAAAATAGGTAAAATTCTATCTTTTTTCATAAATATCCCTCCAGATTACTATCTAGAGGGATATTCTATCCATTTTAGGAATTTTTATACATTCATCTATTATTTTGTTACCTCACCAATCTTAAAACCTGCAGATTGAATTTTATCAACTAATTTATCTACATCATCGGTATCAACCCTAAGTATAACTTGAATCAAATCTAGTACTTTTGGGTCCATAATAGCAAAATTTATTATATTTATATTTTCTTTTCTAATTAAATCTGTAAGTCTTGCTAATTGACCTGGTAAATCAAACATATTTACAACAATTCTTGTTCCTTTATCTATTCCAAATATCTCTGAAAAAGCATTAAATATTGCAAAATGAGTTAATATACCTACAAATTTATTGTTAGAATCAAAAACTGGTAAGAATGGTGTTCTGAGTTCCTTCAAAAGGTAAGAAGCTTTTTCAATCCTCTCATCTGCAGAAATCGATTCATAACTGTTATTATATATTTCTTTTACTTTAGTATTACTTAAATATTCATCCTTATTACATTTTCCAGACTCTAAGTAATTTCTATAAACAGCTTCTTTCATAAGAATACCCTTAAATTCATTGCCATCTAAAACTGGTAATGATAAAAAATTTCCTTCATTGATTTTCTCAAGGGCACTACCTAAGTTTTCTTCTAATTCAACTGTAGTTAAATTTCCTTTTGATAACATATAATTTCTAATAAACATCTAAGCTCCCCCTTTAACTATTATCTATATCTCTTTAATACTCTATCATTTAGCCCATACCAGTAGGCTTCTTTATAGAGTTTTAAACCATCTTTAAGTACTACTTTTACTATTTCTTTATAAATATTATTTAATTCCTCCAAAGTTAATATACCGTCATCTTCCTTAATTCTATACATTCTTGAATTATATTCTATCGTTAACTGTTTATCTAAATGTCTATTTAAATTAAAAACTTTTCCTTTTAACAGCTTATTACAATAGTCCTTAATAATATTATATAGATGTTTATTTAGCCTTTCACTTTCCTGAATCTCTTCACCAATCATAGCTTTAATATCTAACACTTGCTTTGTTGTATTATCAAAATGATACAAATATTTACTTTTATATAATTTATCTAGAGGTATATTGTTTACTGTTGTCTTTTCTAAAATATTTACCCAAGAATTATTAAAATAACCATGTTTGTACCCTTCAAGATAAATAAATAATTCTAACCGATTAATATCTTCATGAATTAGTTGTCCAAGATTTAAAGATATAAAATGATTACCCTTCCTTTGCTTTAAAAATTTGCTAATATGTTTTTTAAGATGATGTATAGATACGTATTTGGGGCAGATATTTGTAATGTTTTCTTCTAAATCGTATAGATTAAGGAGGATATGTATGCAGTTAATATCATTTTTATAAAGAAATTTATATATTAGTCCATCATAGATACTACATATATCATTATTTGCTATTGCCACATCAATACCTCCTTTTTATCAATTGTTGACAATCCTTAGATGTATTAAACATTGTAACTACAAATTTTTAAAGGACAGTAAAGACTATTATACTACATAATTCTTCATAATTGATTAAAAATATATAATAGTTTTTTTACAAAAACTTAATATCTTAGATAAATGTTATATAGCTAATTGGGCCTTTTAGTTAGAATTTCTATTATTTCATCATAGGAACTATTTAATTCAATTTTATATCTCCCAGTAACAATTTTTTTATCTAATTTTTTATCTTTGACAAATAAAATAAATTCATCTATATTATCTATCAAGTTTGCATTGTAAAGCTGCTTTGAAACCCTAGTTAGACTAGAACCGCTCTCCACAACAATTTCTCTCTCTCCTACCTCTACCTTTATTTCTTCTATATCTTTTGGTACTTCCTTCATTTCATCATTTGCTGATTCCATAGTATTTTCTTCATCTGCTAACTCTTCCATATTTATTACATCTATGCTCTCTTTTAAACCAACCATCCCTAGACCTCTTGCTCTTTCCATTATTATATCGTCGGTCAAATCTATATATTCAATCTTAGGATAAAATGAATACAAAGTACTAGCAATAATAATACCTATACCTACTCCTAAAAATAAATATGTAATCTTAATTTTTTTGTCCATAAATCAACTCTCCTTACATATCTTATCTAATAATAAAACTCAAAACTTACTATACCATATTCTTCGTCAACAGAGTATGAATAACTCTTCAAGCTTATTAATTTATAATTTTCATACACAGTATTTTCAATAATTTCATTTAATAATATGTTTTCATTATTGAAATTATTTATCTTTATTAATAAATGTGACTTTCTTTTTAAAAGAATATTTCTTATTTGATCTTTCAATTCATCTTTTCCATTTACAATAAGGTCATTATATTTAAAATAATTATATTTTTCTCCATTTGCAGATGGATAGTCTTCCTTATTCCAAGTATGTGATTTAGATATTTCATCATCATTTAAATTAAAAAAATTATATCTTATTATATCAGAGCCATCACTTGTCACCGGGTCATCCCAAGTAGCATCTATATGGTAATACTCATCTTCTATTTTCACTAGATTCCACGCATGATTTTCTCCCTTGGATTCTCCGATTACTATCACGGATTCAATTCCTATACCATCTAATAAGTATTTCATAGATTTCGCATATCCTTCACATACACCACGCCCCAATGCTAATATCCCATAACTAGAATAGGACTCAGGGGGTACTACTCCACTTGTAAATAGTTTATCATCATATTTACTGTTATTAATAATATAATCATGTATGGTTAATATTTTTTCATAATCAGACATCTCTGGTAATATATAATTTGATATAAACGTCTCTCTTATCTTTCGTATTTCCTTTTGATGATTATTTATATCTTTCTTGGATTTTGAATAAAAAAGACTTAAATTCCCAAACTGATATTCAGCTGCTTTATAATACATTATCTCAGGATTCTCATTAGATATTTCTTCTAAAACATTAAATATCTCTTTAGGGTCTTTGAATAAAGCCATGCTTTTAATATCTATTCGTTCCTTGCCCTCCAGCAATCCTTTTTCAAGCTCTAAATAGAGCTTAGATCGTTTATTAACTTCTACTGGATTTTCGTCTGTATTTACTCTTAAACTACCTTGTAAAGAAGTATCGTACATATTATATCTTGAAAAAAAATATACAAAAGCAATTATAATTATAATAATCTCTACTAAAATATTTTATTAACTTTTTTCTCATAATTTCACTCCTCAATATCTTCACTAATAGTATATAATAAAAGTTATAATACTCCAACTAGAAAGATGGTCCTAAAATAAAAAACAAACCTTTTAAATTTTTATTTAAAAGGTTTGTTTATAGCAATATATCTAAAAATTAAAACTCTAACGCAAAATGACTATCTATTTCATCTGAATATGCTGTAATAGTATCTAATATGAAGTAGGATATTTTTAGATTTAGAGAGAGTGCAAAATTCAAATCATTCTTAAAACCTATTTTTAATGAATATTCTTCTACAACTTTATCAATGTATTCTTTTATAGTATTTCTTAACTTTGTTGTAGGAATATCATATATATCCAAATCATCAATATTAATTACATTCTTTTTAAAATCATGATTTATCGCAAAATCATTTAATTGCGATTCATATTTTATATGTTTTATCATACTATCCATAAATGTCCATCTATTCGCGTGGGGAAGACACACATAATCACTTAAATAATGAGAGATTATTCCTATTTTTTTACTCAATATTTTTATTGCTAATGGATCTAGTATTTTATTGAATTCTAGATATCTACTAATAAATATGACCTTCATGATTTCCTTAGCAATATAATTTAAGCTTTCATCTTTATAATGTCTAATAAATTTATATTGAGGCAGCATATCAGGACATACTGATCCCCACAATAATTTTTCTTTATCTAATTTTAAACCATATATATCAAATACATTATCATATATTTTCGATGCAATAATTTTATGAGAGTCTGAGAATATTTTAAACACCCCTTTGCAAAAACTTACGTCCCACTTATAGTATAATAATTAGAAAATAAAGTCAACATAAAATATATATCAAAATTGTAATAATTTCTCATTTAGATAATTATTATACAGTAAAAAATCATCATTATTGAAAAGAACAAAGGTAATATCTAAATCAGTCTCTTCTTTATCAATGAAATCTATAACTGATTTTATTGCAATTTTCATAGCATTTTCAATGGGATAACCATATGCTCCGGTCGATATAGATGGAAAGGCAATTGTTTTGATATTATATTCCTTAGCAAGATTTAGAGAACTATAGTAAGCATTATATAATAATTTTTCCTCTCCTAATATTCCATCTTTATATATTGGACCTACTGTATGTATTACATATTTACTTGGAAGATCTCCAGCTGTAGTTATTCTAGCTTCTCCAGTAGGGCACCCCCCAATCTTTTTACATTGCTCTAAGATTCTTTTTCCTCCAACCCTGTGAATAGCACCATCAACACCTCCACCTCCTAATAAAGTGTTGTTAGCAGCATTTACTATAGCATCCGCCTCTATTTTTGTTATATCTCCTAACATAGTCTTGATTTGTGCCTCTTTATATTTAAACATAAAATCACTCCTATAAATTAAATATTAAATCTATTTCTTATTTTACATATTAATTTAGCGCTCTATCCAAGCTATCCCAGACATTAGCAGTTTCAAAACCTTTTCTCCAAGAGGCTATGCCAGCCAATTCATACTTATGGATTAATGAAGCTTTCTTATCTAAGGATTTTGCATCTTCTAACCATATTTTATATATAATATTATCTTTTTCTATTTCCCCATAGTATTGTAAAGAATTATTATCCCAAATTAAATTAATATTATTTTCTAATATAAACTTATTAGCCGTTTCCATTGACAATGCTTGAGAAGATAATTTTCCATCCTTTTCTATCCATAACCTTGTATAAAAAGGTACTCCTAAGATTAGCTTATCGTTGGGAATATATTCCAATACACCTAGTATACTTTTCTCAACCCATGGATATTCTGCCACTGATCCAGCAATAGGACTACTGGCCCAGTGTTGATCATATGCCATTAGAATCATATAATCAACAGCTTCCGAAAGCCTTTTCCTATCAAAACATAAAGACCAATTTTCAGATGTGGACATACCTGTCACATCCATAGATACGCTCATTCCAGCCTCTTTAAATACCGGATATAACTCTCTTAAAAATTGAGTAAGAAAGTCCTTAGTCTTTAGATGCACATTCTCAAAATCAATATTAATCCCTTGAACTCCATATTCTCCATAAAGATTTAATATATCTGCTATCAATTTTTCCCTTATGCTGCTTTTAGATAAAAGTTCATGAGTTAAATCTGGATCAAAATTATTATTAATTAATGGCCAAATTTCATAGCCCAACTCATTATACTTTTTCACATACTCTATATTTCCTTTATCTAATATATTTCCATTATTATCTATAATAGAGAACCATGTTGGTGATATTATGTTAATGCCAGGAATTTCATCTATTCCTTCTGCATTTTGTATCTTTCTATAGGTATAATCCCAAGTTAAATTTATAATTTCTCTACCTATATCTTGAGTGTCTTCTTCAATAGATTTTTCTACTTTAAACAAATCTTTAGTATAATTTATTTTTAAATATTTTTTTTCAATGAATCCTGGTATTCCGTCTATGGTCCTTACTTTATACCAAGATTCATATTCTGCATATACATTTAAAATAGTTCCTGCATTGATATCTTTTGCTACAATAGGCGATTTTATATCCAAATTACTTCTTATTACAGCATCTTCTCCAATAACTTCACCCTTTAAATAAAGTATGTCACCGTAATCAAGTACAACAGCATTTGTTTCTTCAAAATAACTAATATCTATACTGTAATTCTTTAAGATTATATCTATAGGAATATATATTTTTTCATTAAATTTTTTATTACATTTGTAATAAAAAATTCTTTGTTATTAATACTTGCAGTCGTATCATCTAATTTATATCTAAGAACCTTTTCTTTATCAGTAATTATTAATGTTTCTTCTGAATCATCATAAAATATATCATTATCTACAAAATATTCAATAGTTGGAAATGAAAGATACAATATATCCTCATAAAATAGCACTGCATCTTCACTATCTACCTCCTGATCTTCAACAATTAAATATAAATCGTCAGAATATGCAATTACTTTTTGACTAGGACTTATATATTGTTCATAATAAATAAATCCACCAATAGTCCCACCTAAAATTAATATTAAAAGCAGAATTACTACATTTCTTTTCAATTTATTCCCCCCTTGTCTGAGCAAAATAATATTTTATCCTACTTACATAGTATAATGTAAAGTATACGTTTATACAAATGCAATTAATATTAATTTAGTTATAGTATCATATGAACTAAAACAGGCAGTCAAGTTTAAACCTAAATCTAGACTACCTATTAATATATGAAGTAAAAAGATTATGAAGAACTATTATTTAAAAATCCATTCATATACACATTTTTGCCTCTCTCCATCTTGATACATTTCATTATAAGGTGGCAAATCTATTATTTCTTTAAGTTTAAGACCTACTTTCTCACAAGTTGCTCGAGATGGAAAATTATCTGGATTACAGGTTATTATCAATCTATCCATTCCATGAGCAATTGCCACCTGTTTAATAATTCTACAAGCCTTTGATGCATAACTATTTCCTCTATGAACTTTTATAATACTATAGCCTATATTACCGCCATAGTATATGTTCTCATTGTATCCAATACGAATATCAATATTACCTATACTATCATCTGAATTGTGTATAGTAATTCTATATTTATATGCAGGTACATAACCTTTTTCATCATTGGAAGGTGTTTTATCTTCTATCTTTAAATCTATTTCACCATCTGTTAGAAAATCAAAATCTTTGAACTCAAACATCAGTATCCCCATCCTTTATTTAATTATAAATACTTCTTTTTAAGTATAAACTCCTATAATTTTAACTCTTCAAAAGAACTTGACTCTCAATGGATTTCAAAACAACTTTCTATAATGATTCAATAATATATTTCTATAATAGAAATATATTATTCTCCCTACATTCCTGTAGTATTTCTTCTGTCCAAACTGATGCCTGAACCTCTCCGATATGTTTTTTCTCTAAAAAAAACATACATATTCTAGACTGACCAATTCCACCTCCAACTGTAGCTGGTAATTCCCCATCTAACAATTGCTTATGGTATTCTAAGGATTTTCTTTCTTCAGCATTAGCTATTTTTAATTGTTCTTTTAATGCTTCCTCATCAACTCTTATTCCCATACTGGACAATTCTAAAGCAGAATTTGTTGTAGGATTCCAAAATATAATATCTCCATTTAAGTTCCAATCATCGTAATCAGGAGATCTTGTTCCATGAGGTTTACCTGAATTCAATTTTCGTCCAATCTTTGATAGAAATACTGCTCCATATTTTTCTGTTATAAGGTGTTCTCTTTTCTCTGGAGTTTCATTAGGATATAGATCCTCCAACTCTTGAGTAGTAATAAACTTTATATCTTCTGGTAATTTGTGGGTAAAAATTTTCGGATATAAACTATCTATATATCTTTCAGTTTCTTTAAAAACATCATATATATCTTTTACTATCTTAATTAAATAGTCTGTCGTTCTATCACTTTTTCCTATTACCTTCTCCCAATCCCATTGGTCAACATAAATAGAGTGTATATTATCTAAAATTTCATCTGGACGTATAGCGTTCATATCTGCATAAAGCCCTTCACCAATATGGAATCCATACCACTTTAATGCTAATCTCTTCCATTTTGCTAGAGACTGTACTATTTCAATCTTCTCATTATATTTTCTCATTTCAAAAGACACTGCTTTTTCTACTCCTGTAAGATTATCATTTAATCCACTCTTTGGTGTTACAAATAATGGAGCTGATACTCTAATTAAATTTAATTTTTCTGATAATTTTCTCTCAAAATAATCTTTTATTTCTTTTATTGCTATTTGAGTTTCTCTTGGGTTTAACTGTCTCATCTTTTTTCCTCCTAATTTAAAATTCATAATAACAAACGAAAAGAACTGTTCCATTTGTTTGCCTTCTTCAGATTATTTTACGCAGTTTCACAATTCAAACCTATTCAATTGCTACTTAGGATATAATTCAGTGGTGTCCGTTAGGACCTAACGTTCGTTGTGTTAGGTCATAAAAAAACCTTTCATCCAAATAAAGGACGAAAGGTTAAATTCCGTGGTACCACCTTAGTTAGCAATAAGCTCACTTAAATAAGTACGGACTTTACAGTCGATACTCTATAGTCGATATCAGGCTATCCCCGTCTAGGCCTACTCTTTTACAATTTCGGTTAGATGCTCAAGAATGTTCTTCGCTTATTGATTTATATCGGATTTCCACCATCACCGATTCTCTATAACATCTTCAATAAACTACTCTTTCTATCAAAGCGTTATTTTTAAATTATAATTAGTATAGCGTGGTATTTAACTAAAGTCAAGAGAAAATAAAAATATTTTTAAAATTTATTTATGTAAACTAGTTTCTAGATGAAAGTTGTAATCAAATAATTGAATTATTAAATCAGGGAAGATTGTCTATTTTTTCATACTATATAAAGATTATAATCAAATCTACCACTATACATAGTTAACCTATCTCTGGAAGGCTTCTTAGCTCCCCTATCAATGTCACAAATTCGATCTTGAAGCATTCATTTTATTATGGTAAACTTTTCATATATATTACCAAGTAAATTTTTTTAAACGATATACACTTATAAAGCGAACTTATATAATCTTGCATGGAGGAACAGTATGAAAATTACGGTATTGGTTGAGAATCAAACTAAATGTGAATTAAAAGCCAAACATGGTTTATCATTATACATAGAAACACAAAATCATAAAATTCTATTTGACTTAGGTCCTGACAATACTATTTTTGATAATGCTAAAACAAGAGGTATTGATCTTTCTAAGGTTGACACAGTTATTATCTCACATGGGCATATGGATCACGGTGGAGCTTTAAGTTGCTTTTTGCAAATCAACGCAACTGCTAAAATTTATGTGCAAAAGAAAGCATTTGAGCCACATTATAGCAAGTTCATTTTTCTGAAAATGAATATTGGTATTGACGATAGACTTGAAAACCATCCACAGGTTGTCTTAGTCGAAGGTGACTACGAAATTGATGATGAGTTAAGCCTGTTTACTGTAAGCCACACAGATAAATGTTATTCTAAAGCGAATGATGCTCTATTTGCAAAAGGTCAAAAAGATGATTTTTTGCACGAACACAACTTAATCATTAAAGAAAGCCAAACAGCACTTATAATGGGATGTGGTCATGCAGGTATTGTGAATATTATGGAAAAAGCCAAATCATATCATCCACAACTATGTATTGGCGGCTATCATTTATTTAATCCATTGACTAAAAAAACTGTATCTACAGCCTTATTAAATGATATTGCACAAGAGTTGAAAAAGTACCTCCAAACCCAATTCTATACATGTCATTGCACAGGAACAGAAGCATTTCAGTTTCTATCACAACAAATATCCAATCTGTTTTATCTGTCATGTGGAGAAACAATTGAATCCTAATTTATAAAATTATGAGTATTCACTTGATATGAGTGATTTTATATCCATTAAAGCTAATCCCAATTACATTGCAATGAGGACAGCCGAGTTATGACCGTCTGCCTGTCCTTTTTATTGATAATGTTATTTGAAAAACGTTTTAATGCACTATGCGAATCATCTTCCTTAAAATAGGTTGCTGCTTATAATAAAATATTACTCATTAAAGTATCTTAAAATACTTTTTACTCCTAATAACGCTGTTTCATCCTCCTTAACAGGTTTATTATTTGTGTTATGACTAAATACTACTGGTAAAATATCATAGACATTCATATGACGAAGTAAGCAACAAGCAGTATCATAAGCCTTATTAATATTATCATCTCCACCGCCTACAACAATCACTGCACCTTTTTTTGCTTTTTTAATCGGTTTTTCTTTTCTAAAGAATCTGGCACAGAAATATGTTTGTAAGCGACTACCTATATTTAACAAAGCTCCTGTTAATTCTGAAAAATAGATTGGTGAAGCAATTAAAATATTATCACACTCTTCTATATATTTATATATCTCCTGCATTCCATCATTTATGCAACAGCCTTCACTTTCCCAGCAATATCTACAATCAATACATGGATTAATATTAATATCATTATCATATACATTGATAATTTTATACTTACCTCTTAAATTTTCTAAGACTATATTTATTAGACTCACAGTATCGCCATTTTTTCTTGGAGAACCATTAAATATTAATGTTTTCATCTCTTCACTCCCTTCTATAAACAATCTATAAATTTACATCTTAAAATTGATGTACAATATATCAGGATTCTACCATATAAATGCAAAAAAATATATTACATTCTTTCAATAAATATTATAGAGTATCTAGGAGAATCTAACTCTCAGCCTTTTAAGCTAATCGTAACTTATTTACAAAATTAACTTTTATCCTATACATTAGATATTTGTTTCACATAATTTAGTTAAATTAATATAATAATATTAGGCATTATACATGCCTTATCAAAAGTTCGTTATCTTAATTCACCCAAATAGATAAAACACCCCCATATATATAAAGAGACCTTTAAATAGGTCTCTTCTCTATTTAAAACAAAATATCCTAGATTATTCTAGAGTCTTATTATATCTATGGAGAACTGTTATAAATCTTTCTAATGTGATAGGTTCCTTAGGACTTGTTCCATCAGTTAGACCTAATTTTATTGCCCATCCCATAGCTTCCTTTGCCCAGACACTATAGCTTTCTACATCTATAGTTTCTTTGATTCCCAGATTATTTAAAACTCCTTTAGATATTGCTAAAGCTAATTCATCTTGTTTACCTCTTAGAATTTTACAATCTTCTATATTAGTAATAAATCCTAATTCTATTAATGCACTTGGCATAATACTTTGCCTTAATACTGCAAAGTTAGCTATTTTTATTCCTCTGTCTAATGTATATACTTTATTTTGTAGTATGCTGTCTTGAATATATTTTGCTAGTGTAGTACCTTTACTGCTGCTAGGATAACTGTATGTTTCCACACCTTTAGCATTTACACTTTCATCTGCATTACAATGTATAGATATAAATATATCTGCGTTAGCTTTATTAGCCATAGTCGCTCTTTCTGAAAGTTCTATAAATATATCTGTAGTCCTTGAATATAGCACATCTATATTGTATCTTTTTAAAATTTCACCTACTTTTAAAGCTACAGATAAATTTATGTCTTTTTCTCGTAAACTATTGCCTAATGCTCCTGGATCTTTGCCTCCATGGCCTGCATCTAAAAATACTTTCATTCTTATTCTCCTTTCTCAATATATCAATAGCTTGAGATATTATAGAGAGATATACTCTAATTAACTATGTATTCTCAGCTATAGATAATAATTCATTTACAATACATCCTATTATTACTGTATATTTTATGAAACATGTCTCAAAATATATGTCTAATTTATAAGATATTAACATTATAATTAGTCCATGTCTTTCTTATATATTTCTGATTATTCCAAACCCTTTGATATTTCTATTTTAAATTTCATTTCTAAATATATGAATTTTTTCTTCATCTTTAATTGATTTTTCATAAATTTTTGATATCATTTATGAGTATATTTATTATGATTATATAGAACCTCATTTCAACTAATTTCCTCATACTCCTAGTAGTGATACTTTTTTCTATATAGGCTTTTATCTGCATTAATTCACTATATCACTCTTTTTAAAATAATAATTAACACTTTAGCATCATTTACCATATAATATATTAGGACCTAAAGGATCCTAATATAATAATTAATCATTTCTTATTTTAATCCGGAGGTATTTGTTATGACTGACAATAAAGTGCGTGGCAGTTGGTTTGGTGGAGAATGTGGTATGGACACTTCTTTACTATTCTTCTTTTTAATTCTAGTGATTATTTTCTTTAACTGTGATTTCTTCTGATTTAGAATAATGGAATCGGGGCTTGCCCCCGATTCTTTTTTATACTTCTTTAAGTTCCTTAATAACTATAAATAAAAACCATTCTATTTTATATTTGCAATATTACTAGAGAGTATAAATGTAGCCAAAAACTTAAAAATGCCCTCAGATTAATCTCCGAAAGCATTGTCTCGACCTTTTATAATCAAATTATACTATAATTAATTCTATTTCATGATACTTTTTCTTTAACTATGGTAAAGTATGGGGAGTAAAATAATAAGGATAGACCATAGAAATCAATCTATAATCTACCCTCCTGAAATTGGAACATATATTGATAGTTAATAAAAAACAGCGCACAGATCATTACAATGTCCCGTCTATTATAACTTTGTCTATAGGCTGTATTTATATATAGAAAAAGACATAACTTCCCATTGATGGAAAGTCATGTCTTTTTGGCGTACCCTGAGGGAGTCGAACCCCCGACCTTCTGGTTCGTAGCCAGACACTCTATCCAGCTGAGCTAAGGGTACAAATGGAGCGGGTGAAGGGGATCGAACCCTCGCAACCAGCTTGGAAGGCTGGGGCTCTACCACTGAGCTACACCCGCACAATTGATTATAAAGCTATTATATTAGTTAAAAAAATGAAGAATATATACTCTTCATAAGAATCTGTGGAGCGGAAGACGAGATTCGAACTCGCGACCCTCGCCTTGGCAAGGCGATGCTCTACCACTGAGCCACTTCCGCATGTATTTTCTTTAATTAAAATTGGTGGAGGAGACTGGATTCGAACCAGTGAAAGCTTAGCTAACGGATTTACAGTCCGTCCCCTTTAGCCTCTTGGGTACTCCTCCCTGCTACTTAAGTGCCCTAAAGGACTACATTTTAGATTAAT